>NZ_CP022353.1:1390000-2085000 GCF_002216685.1 Vibrio tarriae
GCGCCGATCCGGAGAGTTGGATCGCATGCAAGATGCGGTGGTGTTTGCATTAGCAAGCCTTGCAGAAACACGCGACCCGGAGACAGGTAACCACCTACTGCGCACTCAACATTACGTGAAAGTGTTGGCACAGCGCCTCGCCACCACGGAAAAATACCGTGATGTATTGAGCCCGACCGTGATTGATACTTACTTTAAAGCGGCACCCTTACATGACATAGGTAAAGTTGGTATCCCCGACAATATTCTGCTCAAACCGGGGAAATTGACCCAAGATGAGTTCACCATCATGCGTAATCACGCCTTGTTGGGTAAGCTTGCTCTGGAAAAAGCGGAGAAGCTTTCTGGTGCCTGCACAGCGCTCATCAATGCCGCCAAAGAGATCGTGATTGGTCATCACGAGAAATGGGATGGTTCTGGTTATCCAATGGGTTTGAGAGGTGAAGCCATTCCACTTAGCGCCCGTTTAATGGCACTCGCCGATGTGTATGACGCTTTGATTTGCCGACGTGTGTATAAAGCACCAATGAGTCATGAAGAGGCCAAAGCGATCATTTTACAAGGCCGAGGTTCGCATTTTGATCCTATGGTGATTGATGCTTTTTTACAGGAAGAGCAGAACTTCATCGACATTGCACAGCAGTTTGCCGATGAAGAATCCGCTTATTTACCCACTCAACTCGCTCAGCAAGCGTCCGGTTGATTTTCTGGAGCGGCCTGCGCAAACGCAGGCAAAGCGTGTAACCTTGCAGCGATATGTTGTAAGGTGGGATAACGACTCATATCGAGATCAAACCGCTCAGCATTATAGACTTGAGGCACTAAACAGACATCGACTAGAGACAAACGATTGCCTACACAATATTCACCTGCCGTGTAGCGCAATTTCTCTTCCAAGCCTTGAAAGCCTTTATCAATCCAGTGACGATACCAACGGTTTTTTTCTTCATCGGCCACCCCAAGCTTGGCGGTAAGATACTGCAAAATCCGCAAATTATTGATCGGATGGATATCCGCTGCGATGTCTAACGCTAACGCTTTCACTTGATAACGCTCGGCACCTCGCTCTGGAATCAAACGGGGTTCGGGATAAGTTTCATCCAAATACTCAATAATCGCCAGCGACTGATTCAAGCAGAGCTCACCATCGATGAGCACTGGGATCAACTCACTAGGATTGAGGCGATGAAAATCAGCATGATGCTGCTGCCCCCCGTTTTTATTCAAATGCACGGTGCGTGACTCATAAGCCAACTGTTTAATATTGAGGGCAATACGTACCCGATACGCGGCAGACGAACGCCAATAACCATAGAGAACTAAACTCATCATACTTCCTTGTTGTACTGCACCACTCGTTGCTCAATCGCACCAAAAATACTCTGTTGCTCTGCATTGAGCATCTCAATTCGCACCGTATCACCAAAGCGCATGAAGGCTGTTTTGGGCTCACCATCACGCAGCGTTTCTATCATCCGCAGCTCAGCAATGCATGAATACCCTACGCCACCTTCACGGATCGCGCTGCCATAATCGGTTCCCTGTTTATTGGAAACGGTGCCCGAACCTATGATGGAGCCCGCACACAGTGCTCGTGTTTTCGCTGCATGGGCGATTAACTCTGGGAATGAAAACGTCATATCCACGCCAGCATTGGGACAGCCAAATAGCTCGTGGTTATAGGTGGTGCGTAATGGGAGAGCAAGACGCGCGCCATCCCACGCTTCACCAAGCTCATCCGGAGTCACCGCGACAGGTGAAAAGGCCGAAGAAGGTTTAGATTGATAGAAACCAAACCCTTTAGCGAGCTCGTTGGGTATCAGACCACGCAGTGATACATCATTGACCAGCATCAGTAGCCGAATGGCCTGCGCCGCTTCTTGCACTGAGCTTCCCATCGCCACATCGGCAGTTACCACCGCCACTTCTGCTTCAAAATCGATCCCCCACGCTTCATCCGCCATCAGGATCAGATCCCGCGGGGCTAAAAACGTATCTGAGCCACCTTGATACATCAGAGGATCGGTCCAGAAACTGGCGGGCATTTCTGCGCCACGCGCTTTGCGCACCAACTCAACATGGTTAACGTAAGCCGAACCATCCGCCCAGTGATAGGCTCGAGGCAATGGCGATAGACACTGTTCAGCATCAAATAAGCGCGCAGTAATCGTGCGCTCATTCAGTGCGCAATAGACATCTTGCAGCGAGTCCACCACCGCGTCCCAATTATCCAACGCCTGCTGTAAAGTACTGGCAATCTCAGGTACTGCAACGCACAGGGTTAAGTCACGGCTGACGACCACCAACTGACCATCTCGCGCGCCATTATTCAGGGTCGCTAACTTCATATCGCCCTACTCCTTTTTGCTCTGCCAACTGTACACATACTGGCGATTTTCCACCTGCTGCGCCGCTTCACTAAACTGTAGCGCATGGCGGGTATCAATCATGACCGCCACTTCATCAGTGAATTTTTTGCGATATTCCAAGCCTGCTTGAAACGCTTTCGGATGCGGCCCGTGAGTAAACCCGGCTGGGTGGAAGGTCACCATGCCCGCTTCAATATTATCGCGGCTGAAAAAATCGCCAGCGTGGTAAAACAGCACTTCATCATAATCATCATTGTTGTGATAAAACGGCACTTTGAGTGCGCCTGGATCACTTTCAATCGGGCGAGGAACAAAAGTACACACCACAAAACCTTGACCGACAAAGGTGGTATGTGCCGAAGGCGGAAGATGGTAGCGATGCGACATCAGCGGGCGAATATCACGCCAGTTGAGGCGCACGACAGAGAGATCACCATGCCAACCCACCGCATCCAAAGGATTAAACGGGAAGGTGATGGTGCTTAGCTGTCCATGACGTTTCACCTGCACTTGCGTCTGCTGCTCAGAGTATTGTGCGCGGAATTGATCGTTGATCGAAGGCACGTCCAACACCGCAGGATCAAACACCGCGTGATTGCCGACTAAACCTTTTTCCGGTAACGCATAAGCGGCATCGGTGTTTTCAATCATCAAGATAAACAAGGGCTCAATCGGCTCTAGACGCCAGTTGGTCGAGCGCGGGATCAGCACATAGTCGCCATCACTGACGACCATATGGCCATAGTCACAATAGAGATCCGCTTTACCTTGATGGATAAACAGCAACTCATCACCATCGGCATTGCGCGCCAACGCTGGCATAGCTTGTTCCAGCTTCCACACCCGCACTTTCACTTCATGGTTGTGCAGTAACAGGGGCACTTGCCAAGGGGACAAAGCATGGATCCCTTGCACATGATTGAAGTTGAAGGCGCGTGGACGCAATTCGCCTTCCCACTCGCTCCAACCTGTCGGTGCATGTTGATGATGAAAATGCGCCGCGGGGCCAAAAAAGCCACTGCGCCCCGCTTCACGTTCGTAAATCGCCTGCTCAGGGAAATCCGCATGCGCCTGCCTTGAACAAGTGCCTTCACGATGCGGAAAAGTGATCCATTTATGCATCAGTCAATACTCCACGGCGGATCTGATCTTCTTCAATCGATTCAAACAGCGCTTTGAAGTTACCTTCACCAAATCCTTGATTACCTTTGCGCTGAATGATTTCAAAGAACACAGGCCCAATCACAGTTTGAGTGAAAATTTGCAGCAAAATGCCATCTTTCATCGGTGCACCATCAATCAAAATACGTAAGTCACGCAGGGCTTGCACATCTTCTTGATGTCCAGCCACTCGCTGATTCACCTTGTCGTAATAGGTGTCCGGCGTGGGCATAAAGTCCATGCCACGTTCACGCAAGGTTTTCACAGTGTGGTAAATATCCTCGGTACTGAGCGCGATATGCTGGATACCTTCGCCTTTGTACTCACGAATAAACTCTTCGATTTGCGATTTATCGTCAGAGGACTCGTTGATCGGAATGCGGATTTTGCCACAGGGCGCGGTCATGGCTCGGCTCACCAAACCCGTCAGTTTGCCCTCGATATCAAAGTAGCGAATTTCACGGAAGTTACCAATCCGCTCATAAAACCCGGCCCACAGGTTCATATTGCCGCGTTTCACGTTGTGGGTGAGGTGGTCAATTTCATACAAACCCACTTGCGCTTTGGCTAGGCGCTCTTTGCTGTCAGGGTAAAAATGAAAATCGACATCATAGATGCTGCGATCGCCATAACGATCCACAAAATAGAGCAGGCTATCACCAATCCCGATCACCGCCGGAATGCTTAACTCCATAGGCCCAATTTCGGTTTTGTACTCGACGGCACCATTGGCCTGCGCATGCTTGAGAGCAATTGCCGCGTCTTGCACGCGAAACGCCATCCCGCACACCGAAGGGCCATGCTGCTTAGCAAACGCTTCAGCTTGGCTACGTGGTTGCGCGTTGACAATAAAGTTGATGTCACCTTGACGATACAGCCAAGCTTCCTTAGAACGGTGTTTAGCAACTTCGGCAAAGCCCAGAGAGGTGAAGAGCTGTTTGAGGCTGGCAATGCCCTGCTCATCAGTGGCAGTATATTCGACAAATTCAAAGCCATCTGTACCGAGTGGATTTACGCTTTCCATCATCATCGTTTCCTTGGTGTGTTACGTTGAACTAACCATGGCTGAATTGTTCTATAAAGAAAATCCCAGTCTTGCAAATGGTTTAGCTCACGCACACCCACCAAACGGTAACAATTTTATTACATTTAGAACATCCAAGAGCAACACCACAAAAACCTTTGCCCTCATCCAACAAAAATAAAACACAACCCATTGAATATTAATCAATAGTTAAAAAATCATGTCTACAATTCGTGAGTTTACCCTCATCTAAGGGGAGTAAAGCCAGGCTTACAATGTAACGATATTGTTACTTTTGATTCATGCCAGACGTAGCTGGAGCCTCTCTATTGACACCATTAAGCCTTGCAGCGCTCTAGCTTCTATTTCCCTCTGGTTTTCAGGCTTTTTTTGATTTAACGCATCATCAGTCAAGTCAATTGCGGGCATGGTAACAACTTCTGTTCCCTATGAGGTATTCCCATGAGTCTGATTAATACCCAACGCCTTGTTGACCACTTCCTACAACTGATTCAAATCGATAGCGAATCGGGCAATGAAAAAAAGATTGCTGAAACGCTCGCGGAGCAACTGGGTGCACTTGGATTCACTGTGCATAAACTCCCTGTTCCGGCAGAGGTATCAAACGGATTTAACCTGTATGCCCGCCTAGAAGGCACACTCAATGACAGTATTCTGTTTAGTTGCCACATGGATACGGTTAAACCGGGTATCGGCATTGAGCCTGTGATTGAAGATGGCATTATCCGCTCCAAAGGCAACACGATTTTGGGTGGCGATGACAAATCTGGCATTGCCGCGATCCTTGAAGCGGTACGTGTTCTGCGCGATAGCCAGCAAGCGCACAAAACCATTGAGATTGCTTTCACTGTACATGAAGAAGGCGGCCTGAAAGGTTCTGAGCATTTTGATATGAGTAAGGTGCAAGCAGAGAAAGCGATTGTTCTCGACACGGGCGGCCCAATCGGCACTATCGTACGCGCAGCGCCGGGTCAGCAAAAAATCGTTGCACTGATCAAAGGTAAACCCGCTCATGCTGGTTTGGTTCCGGAAGATGGGATCAGCGCCATCTCTGTTGCGGCAGATGCAATTACCCAAATGAAACTACTGCGTATTGATGAAGAAACCACAGCCAACATCGGTATCGTGCAAGGCGGTCAAGCGACGAACATTGTGATGCCTGAGCTGAAAATTGTCGCTGAAGCGCGTTCACTCAACGATGCCAAACTCGAAGCGCAAGTTCGGCACATGATTGAAACTTTTGAACGCACCGCGGAAAAACATGGCGCAACCGTTGAGATTGAATCGACCCGTGCTTACAACGCCTTTAAGTTGGAAGAAGATAACGCGCATATCCAAACGATCAAAGCAAGCTTTGAGGCAATTGGTATTGAGCCCAAAACCAAGCTCAGTGGCGGCGGCAGCGATGCCAATAACTTCAATGCCAAAGGATTAACTACGGTCAACCTATCAACGGGCATGGCTAAAGTGCATACCACTGAAGAGTACATCGCGATTGCGGATATGGTGAAAATTGCCGAATTCGTCTGCGCTTACACTACCGCCTAATCAAGTACTTGAGTCATCAATAAAAACCGGAAGCAAATGGCTTCCGGTTTTTATTTAAACTGATTTTAATATGTGGAACTTACTATCGGCGCTTTTAAGCCGCGGCGAGCCAGTAACACAAACAGTAAAATCAGCACGGGATAGCGCAGGGCTTCACCAATTAATACATAGAGTGAACTGTAGTTGACAGGTTCAATCAACAACGAAATCCCCTGATCGGCTAATAGCAACAGTACGATCATCAACAACACGCCACGCAGTGAAAGAGTCGAAGATACTGGTTTCAACAAGGTCACTAAGCCAGAAATCGTCACTAATAACGCGAGCCATTGAGTAAAAATCGGTTGCGGCCAGATGATAGAGAGAAGCACGCAAGCCAATGTCAGTCCCCACCAAACCGGCTTCGAACAGAGTAAACCATCTACATTCACACCCGGTTTTAAATCGAGACGAATAATATGCCAAGCCACTAAGGCTCCAAACAGTGCTCCAATAGCAAGATCACTGAGGAAGGCGCTACCTGAATAGAATGAAGCAAACGAGAGCCATACAAACAAACCAGCCCAACCCCGTATCACCCAACGCTGAGTCAACTCTTGCTGTACATGCCACAGCAAAACGCCCAAGCAGCTCCAAAGCGCGATAGGCAAATTCGGGAAGGCAAAGCCGTAGCTTGGAAACAGCTCTAATGTGGGTTGGTAAACATGTGGCCTTGGTAACGCGAACCCCTGCTGAGCGACGAGGCAAAGCAAGGACGTGACCGACATAGCAAACAGAATCTTGTAACAATAGGATTTGCCAAGCTGCCAATAGAGCAATGGAAATAGCACTAAACCCATCACTGGAAGATTAAAAATCATCCCGCTTAAGATCAGATTTTGCAGCCAAGGCATACTCTTTTTGAGCTGAGCGACACCATGTTGTAATTGCGCTAGCCACTCTAATTCTACTTGCTGAAATTGAGGAGCGGCCTTACTCAGTTCAGCAACATAATCAACGGCTTGCTCTTGGCTTACTTTGAACAAGTCCGTAATTAATGGCCACTGCTCTGGATAACGATATTGCTCAGCTTTGATGTGTCTTGGGTTGACCAACATGGCAGAGACGGTTTCCACTCCATAATCTGGCGCAAACCAGATCGGCAATTCATATCCACCTAGAGCATTTTGGTAAGAGTAAGCGATCACCTGAGATTCACTAACACACTCATAGACTACCGCGGTCGATGTCTGGCCAATCAAGCGTCCAACAGAAACCACCATGCCCGTCTCTTCCCATGTTTCACGTTGAGCTGTCATTTGGGGTGTTTCACTGGCTTCAATCGTACCGCCGGGCAATGAGAGTTTTCCGGTGAGAACTTCTTTGGTCATCACCAATTTATTATCGCCACGAATCAAACATAAAGCGCCGCGATAAGCCGCCTCTTCTTCTTGGCTAGACAACGCCGAAAAAGAAAGCCCTATGCAGAATGTGAAACCCAACACTAACCAAAATGCGCGAACATGTGCCAACAAGATTGTTTCCTTTAAAAAACGAACAGACCTAAACCAGCGGTTTACGTAACCAGTGGATGTGCTGAACAAAGCCAGCGCATTGATAAAAACTTTGAGCCGACTGATTAAAGTCCCAAACTTCAACAAACATCTGTTTCACCCCGTAATCTTTGAAAACCCGCTCTAATTTATGGCATAGCTGATTGGCAATCCCTTGGCCACGAAATGCAGGAAGCACATACAACTCATCGACACTTCCCATGGCAACCGCCTGACTGACGGTTGAAACCAGCTCACAAAAATGCCCGGTAATAAACCCCGCCACCTGCTCACCTTGTTTGGCGACATACACCAAACACTGCGGATCATCCAAATAACGGGCAATACTCTTCTCTTGCTCAATCTCTTCCGCAGCTTTGAAATGTTCAGGGCACTGCTGATGGTGTTCATCATGCAGCTCAAACATCAACTGATTGAGTTGTTCTAAATCTGCACTACTTGCCGGTGAGATTGAGATATTGGTCATTTTGTGATTTTTATCAATTTATAGTGGGGCGAAATTGTATAGGAAGCGCGAAAAAAAATCAGCTTTCGCTGGAGGGATTTTGTGCAATCAGGCTGTTATCTGTGTCACAGAGATGAGATGGGTCATTAAAAAGTGCTCCAGCAGGAGCACTTTATGTATCGTTCATTCCATTTTCAGTGCTGAAACAGGTTTTCCAGCTCATTGAGGCTCATGGGATCGTCAATGGTCGACGGAATGGTGTAACTCTCGCCATCGGCGATTTGGCGGATGATACGCCGCAAAATTTTGCCGGAGCGTGTTTTGGGTAAGCGTTCGACCACTATGGCATGCTTAAAGCAAGCCACCGCACCAATTTGATTGCGCACACTGGCGACCAACTCTTGCTCCAGCGTTTGAGCATCAATCTTCACCCCATCTTTGAGCACCACTAAACCCAGTGGCAACTGCCCTTTCAGCTCATCATGAATGCCAATCACCGCGCATTCCGCGACAGCCGGATGCGCACCGACGATCTCTTCCATCTCACCTGTCGATAGTCGATGCCCCGCAACGTTGATCACATCATCGATGCGCCCCATGATGAAAAGATATCCATCTTCATCGAGATAACCTCCATCACCGGACACGTAGTAACCGGGGAATTGCGCCAAATAGCCCGACTCAAAACGGTCATGGTTGCGCCACACGGTTGGCAGGCAGCTTGGTGGCAGTGGCCGTTTCAGTGCGACAAAACCTTGCTGATTGGCAGGCATGTTTTCGCCAAGCTCATTAAGAATCTCCACCTGATAACCGGGGATCGGTTTGGTTGCCGAGCCCGCTTTGATGGGCATAGATTCAAGACCGGTGGGATTTCCAGCAATCGCCCACCCCGTTTCAGTCTGCCACCAGTGATCTATCACTGGCTTGCCGGTTTTGGCTTGTACCCATTCCAAGGTCGGCGGGTCAAGCCGCTCTCCGGCCATAAAAATGGTGGTTAACGCCGACAAATCGTACTGTTTTAAATAATCGCCATTTGGATCTTCTTTTTTGATGGCACGAAACGCGGTCGGCGCAGAAAACAGCGCGGTCACTTGATACTCCTGACACACTCGCCAAAACGCGCCGGGATCGGGTGTGCGTACTGGCTTGCCTTCATACAAAATAGTGGTGCAACCGTGAATGAGCGGCGCATACACAATGTAGGAGTGACCGACTACCCAGCCCACATCCGAAGCCGCCCAAAACACCCCATCTTGCGGCATGTTGTAGATGATCTGCATTGAATACTTAAGCGCGACCGCGTGGCCGCCATTATCGCGCACCACGCCTTTCGGTTTACCTGTAGTGCCTGAGGTGTAAAGGATATACAGCGGATCAGTGGCGAGCACAGGCACGCAACCGTGTGGCGTGGCCGATTGCACAACCGTGTTCCATTACAAATCACGCGCATGAGTGAGCTCGGCGCGGCATTCGCTACGCTGATAAACCAAGACTTTTTCGGGTTTCCAGCGACTATCCATAATGGCTTTATCGACCATGGGCTTGTAGGGAATCACCTTATTGATTTCCACGCCACACGAGGCGGTCATGATCACTTTCGGCTCCGCATCTTCAATCCGCACCGCCAGTTCATTGGGGGCAAATCCGCCAAACACCACCGAGTGAATCGCGCCCAAGCGCGCACAAGCCAGCATCGCCATCGCCGCTTCTGGGATCATCGGCATGTAGATGATCACGCGATCACCCTTGCTCACCCCTTGTGCGGCCAGCATGCCAGCAATTTTCGCGACACTGTCACGCAATGCCGAGTAACTGTAGCGCTGCTTTTTACCCGTCACGGGCGAATCGTAAATTAGCGCCGTGTGATCACCACGGCCTTGCTCGCAGTGATAATCGAGCGCTAACCAACAGGTATTGAGTACACCATCAGGAAACCAGCGCTCAATACCGTGCTCGTCATTGGCCAAAATGGTTTGCGGCGGTTGAAACCAGTCGATCTGCTGCGCTTGTTTACGCCAGAAGGCCTCGGGCTGCTCTTTCGCCCATTGATATTGCTCTTGATAGGCAGACATCGCATTACTCCTTGCTCTCACTGAGGGCAGCGTAATTTGCGGGAACGCGTACCCATCCTTCCATTAGAATTCTGGCGCTGCGACTCATGATCGCGCGCTCAATTTGCCACCCTTGCTCGCCTTGCTTGGCTTTCGCTCCGACTTTTAACGTGCCGGAGGGATGACCAAAGGTGACCGATGTACGCTCACCGCCCCCCGCAGCCAAATTGACCAACGTGCCCGGAACGGCGGCGGCAGAAGCAATCGCCACCGCGGCCGTGCCCATCATGGCGTGATGCAGTTTGCCCATCGAGAGCGCGCGCACCAGCAGATCCACCGAATCCGCTTCTACTGGCTTACCGCTTGAAGCTAAGTAACTTTTCGCGCCACTGACAAAAGCAATTTTCGGAGTGTGCTGACGGTTTTGCGCTTCTTCAATGCGCTCAATCAGCCCCATTTTCAGTGCGCCATAAGCGCGTAGCGTTTCAAACTTCGCCAAGGCTTGTGGATCACTGTTGATGGCCTCTTGCAACTCAGTGCCTTGATAGCCGAGCGCTTCGGCATCGACAAAAATGGTCGGTATGCCCGAGTTGATGAAAGTCGCGTTGAACGTGCCGATACCCGGCACTTGCAAATCATCCATCACGTTACCAGTTGGGAACATAGCGCCGCTGTCATCAGCAGGATCCACAAAATCCACCTGCACTTCGGCCGCCGGAAAAGTCACGCCATCGAGTTCAAACTCACCGCACTCCTGCACTGCGCCATTGACTATCGGCACATGCACTACAATGGTTTTGCTGATATTGACTTGCCACACTTTCACCGCCAACACACCATTGTACGGAATACGCTCAGCAGGAATCAGCCCAGCATGGATCGCAAACGGCCCCACCGCAGCGGAAAGGTTGCCGCAGTTTCCGCTCCAATCGACAAACGGTTTATCTATCGCCACTTGCCCGAACAGATAATCCACATCGTGATCAGTGCGCGAACTGGCACTGACAATCACCGTTTTGCTGGTGCTTGATGTCGCACCGCCCATGCCATCAATCTGTTTACCGTAAGGATCTGGGCTACCAATCACTCGTAGCAACAAGGCGTCACGAGCCGCACCGGGAAGCTGCGCTTCAACCGGCAAATCGTTCAGACGGAAAAACACCCCTTTGCTAGTTCCGCCGCGCATGTAGGTGGCAGGAATGCGAATTTGTGACACTGTCTCGTTCATGCTGCCTCCTACTGCGCCAAAAAGTCTTGCGCGAAGCGTTGCAACACGCCACCCGCTTGATATACATGTACTTCATCGGCTGTGTCCAAACGACACGTCACCGCCACATCGATCTTCTCACCGTTTTGTCTGGTCACGACTAGGGCTAAATCTGCACCGGGCCTGATCTCCCCCACCACATCAAACAGCTCAGTGCCATCGAGCGCTAGCGAGTGGCGATTGACGCCCGGCTTAAACTCTAGCGGCAGTACGCCCATCCCAACCAAGTTGGTGCGGTGAATGCGCTCAAAGCCTTCGGCCACGATCGCCTCAACGCCGGCTAAACGCACACCTTTGGCCGCCCAGTCGCGTGATGAACCTTGCCCATAATCCGCTCCCGCGATCACAATCAGCGGTTGTTTGCGGTTCATGTAGGTTTCAATCGCTTCCCACATGCGGGTTACTTTGCCTTCCGGCTCAATACGCGCGAGAGAACCTTGTTTGATCTGCCCGTTTTCTTTGACCATTTCGTTAAACAGTTTCGGGTTGGCAAACGTGGCGCGCTGCGCAGTCAGGTGATCGCCGCGGTGGGTAGCATAAGAGTTAAAATCTTCCTCCGGCACACCCATTTTGGTCAGGTATTCTCCAGCCGCACTGCTCGCCAAGATGGCATTGGAGGGCGATAAATGATCCGTGGTGATGTTGTCACCCAAAATCGCCAGTGGTCGCATCGCTTTCAAGGTGCGCGGTGCAGCGAGCGCTCCTTCCCAATACGGTGGGCGGCGAATATACGTGCTCATCGGCCGCCAGTCATACAGCGGTGAGCTCGCGCTTTGTGTCTCATCGAGTTTAAACATCTGGATATAGATCTGCTTGAACTGCTCCGGTTTCACCGCGCGGCCGACGACGGCATCAATCTCTTCATCACTTGGCCATAAGTCATTGAGATAAATCGGCTTGCCTTGCGCATCGTGACCCAGCGCGTCACGCTCAATATCAAAGCGCATCGTGCCTGCTATCGCGTAAGCCACGACCAGTGGCGGCGAAGCCAAAAACGCTTGCTTGGCATACGGATGGATACGGCCATCAAAGTTGCGGTTGCCAGACAGCACCGCCGTAGCGTAGAGATCGCGTTCAATAATTTCTTGTTGAATCGCGGGATCGAGCGCGCCACTCATGCCGTTACAGGTGGTACAGGCATACGCCACAATACCAAAGCCAAGTTGTTCAAGTTCAGAGAGCAGCCCAGCCTCTTCCAAGTACAATTTGGCGACTTTCGAGCCGGGCGCGAAAGAGGTTTTGACCCAAGGCTGGCGTTTAAGGCCTAACTGATTGGCTTTTTTGGCGAGTAGCCCTGCCGCAACCACGTTACGCGGGTTACTGGTGTTGGTGCAGGAAGTGATGGCGGCGATGATTACCGCGCCATCGGGCATCAAGCCCTCTGCTTGTTGTGCTTCTCGTTGCTGAGCAGGAATGGCAATACCACGCGCGCTCAGTTCTTTGGTCGGTAAACGGCGATGTGGATTGGAAGGACCCGCCAAATTGCGCTCAACACTAGAGAGATCAAACTCCAGCACACGTTCGTATTCCGCGTGCTCTAAGCTGTCCGCCCATAAACCTGCGGCTTTGGCATAGCTTTCGACCAAGACGACTTGCTCTGGCTCGCGGCCAGTCAGTTTTAAATATTGAATGGTCTGTTCATCAATGTAGAACATGCCAGCGGTCGCGCCGTATTCCGGCGTCATGTTGGAGATGGTTGCGCGATCGCCGATGGTCAGCGCTTTCGCCCCTTCGCCAAAAAATTCCAGATAGGCCGAAACCACGCGCTCGCGGCGCAGAAATTCAGTTAAAGCCAACACAATATCGGTTGCGGTAATGCCCGGTTGACGCGCTCCAGTCAGTTTCACACCGACAATATCTGGCAAGCGCATCATGGAAGGACGACCAAGCATTACAGTTTCCGCTTCAAGACCGCCCACACCAATTGCCAGCACACCGAGTGCATCGACGTGCGGCGTATGGCTATCCGTGCCTACGCAAGAATCAGGGAAAGCCACCCCCTCTTTCACTTGTATCACCGGCGACATTTTTTCGAGGTTGATCTGGTGCATGATGCCGTTACCAGCGGGGATCACGCTGACGTTTTTAAACGCGGTTTTACACCACTCGATAAAATGGAAGCGATCTTCGTTGCGTCTGTCTTCCACTGCGCGATTTTTCTCAAACGCATCAGGATCGCAGCCGGAATATTCCACCGCCAGCGAATGATCAACAATCAACTGAGTCTCCACCACAGGATTAACTTGCGCTGGGTCGCCACCTTGATCGGCAATCGCATCACGCAAGCCCGCTAAATCGACCAGCGCGGTTTGGCCGAGAATATCGTGGCACACCACGCGCGCGGGATACCAAGGGAAATCAAGATCGCGTTTACGCTCGATAATTTGCAGCAGACTGTCGCTCAATTGTTCCGGTGGGCAGCGGCGCACTAAGTTTTCGGCCAAAATACGCGCCGTATAAGGCAAAGTTTGGTACGCGCCCGGTTTTAACGCCTCAACCGCCGCGCGCGTATCAAAAAAATCGACCTGAGATTGCGCAGGGCTTGGCGATAAGGCTTTACGATACAGACTGTTCATGTTTTTGCTTCCATTGCTGCTGGCCATTCAAATGGCTCTGAACCCTCCACTGAAGGGTTCGTTGTACTTGTTCAGTGTTAGCCACGCTGTTCAATCGGCAACCAAGTTTGATGCTCAGGCCCCACATAATCGGCGCTTGGACGAATAATTCGGTTATTGGCACGCTGCTCATAAACATGCGCCGCCCAGCCGCTCAAACGGCTCATCACAAAGATTGGCGTGAACAATTTGGTTGGAATGCCCATAAAGTGATAGGCCGAGGCGTGGAAGAAGTCCGCATTACAGAACAGATCTTTCTCGCGCTTCATCACTGCTTCCACACGCTCAGAAACAGCGTAGAGATGAGTATCCCCCACCGCTTCAGAAAGCGCCTTCGACCACTCTTTGATTAAGGCGTTGCGTGGGTCACTCTCACGATAAATCGCGTGGCCAAAGCCCATGATTTTCTCTTTGTTCGCCAACATGCGCATAATGCCCGCTTCCGCTTCATCAGCGCTTTGCCACTGCTCAATCATCGCCATCGCGGCTTCATTCGCTCCGCCATGTAAAGGCCCACGTAGCGTACCAATCGCGCCTGTCACACAAGAGTGAATATCCGACAAGGTTGAGGCGCAGACTCTTGCCGCAAAGGTAGAAGCATTGAATTCGTGCTCAGCGTACAGAGTGAGCGAGCAGTGCATCACTTTTTTGAACAGCTCGATCGGCGCTTGGCCAGTGAGCATTTTGAGGAAATAGCCGCCGATCGAATCTTCACTTTGATCGGCGGTATCAATACGCACCCCGTCATGACTGAAGCGATACCAGTAACAGATGATCGCCGGAAACAGCGCCAACATACGCTCGGTCGCCGCTTGTTGCTCAGCGAAGGTATGTTCAGGCTCAAGGTTGCCAAGAATAGAGCAGCCCGTGCGCATCACATCCATCGGATGCGCCTCAGCAGGGATCAATTCCAGCGCTTGTTTGAGTTTTTCGGGTAAACCGCGCAGGCCAATCAAACGAGTTTTGTACTGATCCAGCTCCGCTTGCGTTGGTAGATGCCCCACCAATAGCAGGTGCGCGACCTCTTCAAATTGAGCATGATGGGCCAAATCGGTAATGTCGTAACCACGGTAGGTTAACCCGGTCCCCGTTTTTCCCACAGTACACAAAGCGGTGCTTCCCGCGCTTTGGCCGCGCAGCCCTGCTCCGCCTAACTCTTTTGCAGCAGACATGTCGAACTCCTTTTCTGGCTCTCCTTTTGGTGCTAGCGCACCGACCTCTTAGTGTCCACCTTCGGGTGTTTTAGAAGAGCAATTTCACGTTATTGGATTTAATGTTCTCTTACTCACGCAGCCACATTGGCTGTCAAACCTAAGAGAGGGTTGTTTTCCTTGGGCTTCCCTCGACTTAAGAGGGTTGTGAAAACAGCTGATCCAGCTTGTCTTCGTATTCGTGGTAATGCAGGTAGGCGTAAAGCTCTTTGCGCGTTTGCATTTGATCGAGCAGCGCTTCCTGATTACCGTGTTCCAGCAAGTGGCGATACACATTTTCTGCCGCCTTATTCATGGCGCGGAAAGCGCTGAGGGGGTACAGCACCATATCCACATTCACCGCCGCCAATTGCTCACCGCTGTAAAGGGGAGTCTGACCAAACTCGGTAATATTGGCTAAAATCGGCACAGGTTTACCTGTGGCACTGCGCAGTGCCGTCGAGAACTGCTCGTACTGTTTCAGCTCGGTCATGGCTTCGGGGAAAATCATGTCCGCGCCCGCTTCCACACAAGCAATCGCACGCTCAATCGCGCTGTCCATGCCTTCTACCGCTAGCGCATCGGTGCGCGCCATGATCACAAACTCAGGATTGATGCGCGCATCCACTGCCGCTTTGACGCGATCCACCATCTCTTGCTGGCTAACAATCGCTTTATTCGGACGATGGCCACAGCGTTTTTGCGCCACCTGATCTTCCATGTGCACCGCCGCGGCTCCGGCTTTCTCCATCGCTTTGATGGTGCGAGCAATGTTAAATGCGCCGCCAAATCCGGTATCAATATCTACGAGCAAAGGCAAATCGCAGGCGTTGGTGATGCGTTCCACATCCACCAACACATCATTGAGCGTGGTAATGCCCAAATCTGGCAAGCCGTACGAGGCATTGGCAATACCACCGCCAGAGAGATAAATCGCTTGATGGCCGATACTTTTCGCCATCATGGCGCAGTAAGGGTTGATGGTGCCGACGATTTGCAGTGGATGATGGGTTTTCACTGCCAGCCTGAATTTGGCTCCTGGGCTTAAGCTCATGGGATTCTCCTTAACCTTGTTGTTGGGCATCCAGCATTATTTGTTGTTCGATCAATTGGCGACTGCGCGAGATGTGGCGACGCATCAGCATTTCGGCCAACTCTTCGTCTCGTTGGCGGATCGCACGCAGAATAAATTTATGCTCTTCCAAAGCCTCTACCGGACGCGAATGTGAGCGCGGCGATTGGTAACGATACATGCGCAATAAGTGGTAAAGCTCATCACACAGCAAGCCAATCAGCTGCTGATTGCGGCTGGCTTGAATAATTCGGTAGTGGAAATCGAAATCGCCCTGCTGGTGAAAGTAAGAAGCGCCCTCGACCTGATCGATATGAGTGGAATGTGTCGACAATAGGCTTTCTAAGCCTGCCAGTTCGATTTCGGTAATATTGCGTGCCGCCAGCCTTGCAGCCATGCCTTCCAGTGCTTCACGCACTGCATACAACTCGACCAATTTGGTGGGTGAAAGCTGAATCACTCGCGCACCGATGTGCGGAATACGTTCAATCAACCCAAGCCCTTCCACTCGCATTAACGCTTCACGCAGTGGGCCACGGCTGACTTGAAACTGTTTGGCGAGCTCAGGTTCAGAGATTTTACTGCCCGGCGCGAGCTGACCTTCAACAATGGCGTCAATCAGATACTCAGTGAGATTCTCTGATTTGGTGCTCTCTTTTTCTGTGCTCGGCTGACGAGATAAGGTACTGCTTTTCATCAATCGTAATTCTTATGTTCGCACCTAGCTCTATGTACCTAGGCACTTATTAATAACAATTCGGTCTGATGAAAAAGTAGCCCAACAAAGTGTCGACAATCAAGAGAATTGTCGACACTTTAGACTAAGGTATGATAAGAATGAATGGTATTCTAAATTGAAATTACGCGACTATTTCCTGCTGAAAGTACTGCTCAATATTGACTTCATCTATCTGTTTTTCTGGCAAAAATATACGCGCATATTCAAGGTGTACACCCTGTTTCAAAAACAGCAAGAAAAGATCTTTATCGATGTGTTGATCACACGCCATTTTATACATGATGTCGACAGCAACACTTAACGGTTTGGCTTTCTTGTACGGGCGATCCGCCGCCGTTAACGCTTCAAAAATATCGGCGATCACTAAAATTCGCTCGGGGATGGAAAGCTCTTCGGCACTCAGTTTACGCGGGTAACCGGTACCTTTCAGTGTCTCGTGGTGTGTGGAAGCATATCGAGGAACTCGACTTAACTCTTTAGGGAATGGTAGCGATTCCAGCATTTTGATTCCGCTAATCATATGTTCATTAATCTTGTAACGATCTTCCGCAGTTAAGGTGCCTGCACGGATAGAAAGGTTATAGATCTCACCCAAATTATAGAGATGCTCAGGCACATCTATTTTTATACCAAATTTAGGATCAAAATTTGCGGCTCGCTCACGATGAATAACGTGTTCTGGTCGATCCATTAAGAGTTGCTCAGTCGTTGGCAACGTTGCTGTGTTAGCAGGTTTATTCATTTCCTCCACTGGCGACAAACCAAGCCGATCATCGAAATGACGTACCCATGTTTGAGCGGCAATTTCTCGAATACGCAATAGTGACTCTTCGCTCATAAACTCTGAACCTACGTTAGCATTGGCGATAAAGGCAAACTCCTCTTGTAATTTCTCCTGACGCTGCTTGCATGCTTCTTCAGCTTGCACTTTAGAAGTCCCGTTTAGCTGGCTTTGGAGAGCCTCGATTTGCGCATCACGCCATAACACCTCAAAACGAGTTCGGATTTCATGTATCCGATTGTAGTTGGCTTCCAATTTACTGCCTTTATCGACAATGTGCTCTGGCGTGGTGATTTTCCCGCAATCATGCAACCAAGCCGCGATGCGGAACTCGCGCCACTCTTTCGCATCGGCAAAGCGGAAATCTTTAAACTTCCCATCACCGGCTTCTTCCACCGCTTTGGCAAGCATCATCCCTAACTCAGGGACTCGGTTACAATGTCCTGCGGTGTACGAAGATTTATCGTCGATCGCTCCAGCAATCAGTTGGATAAAGGCCTCAACAAACTCTTCTTGCGCTTTTTCATGACGAATGATCTCTTTCACCATGTCGGTCATTGCGGTAGAAAGTTCTGAAATTTCTTTAATCTGACTATCCACCCATTGAACGTCATCAAACTCACGACGCTTGATTTTGTTTGTTTCGTGAATGAGTTGGATAATTGGCTTAACAATCGGAGTGCCGAACCACCATGCTATGGGTAATAAAATCAGCATCACCCCGACTGTGATAGAAAGAGATTTCCAAAGCTGTGTGAGCACTTGTTCAGTCACTAATTGTTGCGGGATCAAAACCGCAAAATACTCTTGCTGATTACTGACAGGCACTACATACAAATAGCGTTTTTTATCCAACACGGTAATTGGCAACATGCGGCCTTGGTATGCTGGCTGTTGGCTTGCTTCATACAACACCGAATAAGGAACCCATCGAGAAACTATCGATTGTCTACTGAACCATTTATTTTGCAGCCAAGTGTGTTGTTCCGGTGTAATGCTGGCGAATGCTTGATTGATGAGCTTTAACAATTCCACATTTTCTGACTTCATTGCTAATGCGATGGGTATCTGGGGGAGGTTATCTAAAATCTGAATTTCCGTTTTGCGCTGAACGCCAGTCAAATTGAGACTATTAAGTACCCAATACGTATTGTAGATGCCATCGACAACCCCAGAACGAAAAGCTTCTACCGCTTGATTGATGTCATCAAATTCCACCCATTTCACTTGTGGGGTCGCCTGAATATGCCACTGCTGGCCACGCACCACACCCACTATTTCTGGCCACTCAGCCCTATTCTGTTCTTTTAGTAATGCCGGACGATCAGAGACTAACGGAGCACTAAATAAAACATGTTCATTACTTTCTACCGACACCCCATTGAGAATGTCTAGGTCACCCTGCTGGAATCGTTGTGAAAGGTCATCAATATTGAAACCATTCATATATTCCAGTTTCAACCCTGTCATTTGGGCAACCATATTCAGAAGGTCAATCGTATAACCTTGGGGCTCACCAGCATTGGCAAAATCATAAGGAAACCAATCGGTTTGATTGGAAACTTTGAGTGAACCGGCTTGATTCACGAGCTGTTGCTGAGCAGGAGAAAGAGGTAAGGGAGTAACTTCAGGTAATTCGCTATTTTTGAATAGCTGATGACGGTTAGAAGCGATAATTTCTCCCTCTCGGTTGATCAAATACGCTTCTATATCTTTTTTGTGTCCTAAGCCAAGCGCTTCTACACCCAATTTTGAAGCCATTGATGAAAGTACAATATCGATGCCAATCACGGCATCTTTGCTCATCATTGAATACGTTTGTCCGGTAACCTTGAGATGCTGAAATAAGTAAGGTTCAGTTTTATTGACTTCATTAGCTTTTGCCATCACATACCAAGGACGCTGAGTAGGAAAATATCCACTTGGCTCGGACATGCTACGTGTCAACACCAACTGCTCATTAAAATAATGTGTCATTCGTGTTCGTTTATCGCCATAACCATGAATATTGACCACAACCCAACGTTCATCTTCTGAAGCATTCATACTTTGGCGAATATTCGCGAATGAATCTAAATTAATGATTTGATAGAAATCTTCATTTTCCTTTCCATAGTAGATGCTATAAAAGAGCGGATTATGGCGTAGAATTTCTACAAATATTTCAAGCACTTGGTTTTGCGAAAATTTCTGGCCATCGACAATAGAAATGTTATTTAGAATTCGCACATTATTCGACGCACGCAGAGCAATCTCATTGACATGTTCGCCAATTACCGTCGAAGCCATAGTCAGCTTACTTAAGACTTTCTCTTGTGATTCTTGTTTACCAAAGTAAAACTGCAAAGAGATCGCCACTAGCGCCGTTAATGTCGTTGCAATCAAAAACAGTGACCCGACTTTATATTTTATAGAGATCTTTTTAATCTGGCGTTTAACACTCATAACTTGTCCTCCCATGACAAGTGCCATAATCAGAATATTGCTTTATTTGAGCAATAAAACTTCACTATCCAAACGATTGAAAGTCATGAGCCCTTCATCAATCTACTCACTCCATTGAGCACCAATAAACGCCGTTATTAGGGGCGGCCAACATATGTGCGCCTTAAAATAGGAAGGGGACTACTTATCCATGGATTGCAAAGAAAAAGTATCTACAGTGTTTCATATAACCTCTATCTTTAAAAAATATTTCTACATTCTTTATGTGAACTTTATGAACAAAATCCACTTAATGCTCAATATTGTTTTTATTGACGGATTGGAGACATTTCATTAACAGCTTTTTAACCTTAACCCATACCAAATCACTGGTAGCCGTGGTAAGCCGATGGTGCTTTCCACTTTTCACCAAGCTTTGTGGTGCTGTAAACGCTGACATCACAATAGCAAGGGATAAAACAAAACAATAAGCATCAACGAGCTGTATGATGTGCCGACATAAGGAACGTGAAACATGTTGAAGTTTTTTAAACCCTCACTCACCGCCGCCATGCTGGCCGCTACTTTTTCTTTCTCTTCTCTCGCGGCTGACATTGAAAAAATCCACTTTATCGTACCCGGTGGTGCAGGTGGTGGCTGGGATATGACTGCACGCGCCACTGGCGATGCGCTAATCAAAGCTAAACTGATCGAAAATGCCTCCTACCAAAATCTATCTGGTGGCGGTGGCGGTAAAGCAATTGCACACCTGATTGAAACCGCTGATCGCCAACAAGATACGCTGATGATTAACTCTACCCCGATTGTGATCCGTTCACTCTCTGGTGTGTTTCCTCAATCGTTTCGTGATATGACGCCAGTTGCGGAAATCGTTTCTGACTACGGCGCGTTTGTGGTGGCAGGTGATTCAAAATATACCTCTTGGGAACAAGTGGTTGCAGATTTCAAAGCCAACCCTAAGCAAATCAAAATCGCGGGCGGCTCTGCGCGCGGCAGTATGGACCACTTAGTGGCTGCGGCTGCCTTTAAAGGGCAAGGCTTAGACCCGAAAGAAGTTCGCTATGTCGCTTATGATGCGGGTGGCTCAGCCATGACTGCCCTGCTCTCTGGCGAAACTCAAGTGCTTTCTACAGGCCTGGGTGAAGTTCTCGAGATGTCGAAATCCGGTCAAGTGCGCGTTCTGGCGATTACTTCTCCAAAACGTTTGGACATCGCACCCGATATCCCAACACTTGCAGACTATGGCAACCCAACCACCTTCGTTAACTGGCGTGGCTATTTTGCAGCACCAGGCGTGAGCGCAGAAAAAGTTGCAGAGTGGAACGAAGTGTTTAAGAAGATGTTTGCCAGCGAAGAGTGGAAAGTAATTCGTGATCGTAACGGCTGGATTGACAGCTACAAAGGCGACAAAGATTTTTACGCTTTCCTCGAAGAACAAGAGAAGCAAATGGGCGACCTAATGCGTGAACTCGGCTTCCTGAAGTAATTACAGTAGAAGCGGAGCAATCCGCTTCTATCACACTGTTTGCCGAGTAAACGTACACACCGTCACTCCTTTGTTTATGGGTAAAGGTTATGGGTAACTCCTTTGACTTGCAGTAATACCCAAATACCTTAATGCTGCCTGCATTTTTGCTGGCAGTGTGACAGGTTTGGTTAATCCCCATTTATTAACTTGTGTTTACTCGGCTCTTTTCTTGCACACCGTTCACAAACCCAATGGAGTTGGATATGTCGGATCTGCCAACCAAAATTTTCACCAAAGAAAACTTACTCTGCCGTGACCGAGTGGGAGCCATGCTATTCCTGCTGTTCAGCCTTGGTTATGGCTATCAAACCTCGCTCATTACCATGTTTCCGGGCGATGAACTGGAACCTTTTAACGCCCGAACTTTGCCGACGATTCTGACTTATGTCGGTATCGGTTTATCCTTGTTGCTGCTCGTGGTCGGTCAGCCGGATAAAAAAAGTGGTGCGGTGCTCGAGTTTAACTGGAAATTGCTGATCGGCTTTTTGGTGCTGATGGCGTTGTACGGCCTTGGCTTGACTTATCTCGGCTTTGTGATTGCCACTTCTCTGTTCCTCATGGCGGGTTTTTACCTGTTGGGCGAGCGACGTAAAAGCATTTTGTTCGGTGCTTCGTTCCCCTTCGTTCTCGCATTTTACTTATTACTGACCAAAGGGCTTGATGTGTATCTTGAACCAGGTCATCTGTTTACTTTCGGATAGGAAATCATCATGTTAGACGGAATTTTACAAGGGCTGGCAACGGCAGTAATGCCGACCAACCTGATGATGGTGATGATCGGCTGCTTCGTAGGCACCTTCATCGGCATGCTCCCAGGTTTAGGCCCAATTTCAGCCATTGCGCTGATGATCCCAATTACTTACGGTTTGGAACCCGCCTCTGGCCTGATTCTGATGGCCGGCGTTTATTACGGCGCTATTTTTGGCGGTTCAACCTCTTCCATTCTGATCAACGCACCGGGGTGTTCTTCAACGGTAGTGACTGCGTTTGACGGCTACCCAATGGCGCAAAAAGGCCAAGCGGGTAAAGCTCTGGCACTAGCAGCTTACGCTTCCTTCACCGGCGGTACACTCTCAGCCATTATGTTGCTGTTTGCCGCACCAGCACTGGCCAAAGTATCACTCAGTTTTCAATCGTCAGACTATTTCGCACTGATGCTGGTCGGCCTTTCAGCCGTGGCCGCCTTTGCTGGTAAAGGTCAAGTAATCAAGGCATGGATGATGACCGTACTCGGCTTAATGCTTTCCACCGTCGGAATTGATAAAGGCATTGGTGTCGAACGCTTCACCTTCGGCCTGACCGATTTGATGGATGGTTTTAGCTTCCTACTCTTAGCCATGGCAACTTTTGCCCTTGGCGAAACCTTGATGGGTATTTTAAAACCGGACGGCGACAACAGCGCCAACGAACAAGAGCAGATGAAAAACATCGGCAGCATGAAGCTAACCAGAGAAGAAGTAAGAGAAGCCGCGCCAGTTTCACTGCGCTCCTCAATTCTTGGTTTCTTCACTGGCGTTCTGCCCGGCGCAGGCGCAACCATTGCGGCTTTCTTGGCTTACGGCATGGAGCGTAATCTCGCCCCAAAAGATAAGAAAGAAGAGTTCGGCCAAGGTTCTATTCGTGGTCTGGTTGCGCCAGAGTCGGCCAACAACGCAGCATCGAGCGGCTCATTCGTCCCTCTCTTAACGCTGGGCATTCCAGGTTCTGGCACCACCGCCATTATGTTGGGTGCACTGATCGCTTACGGTATTCAACCAGGGCCACGTCTGTTTGTTGAGCATCCCGATATTTTCTGGTCAGTGATCATCTCTATGTACGTCGGTAACATCGTACTGTTGATCCTGAACTTACCGTTGATTCCGTACATCTCCAAACTGTTAGCAGTACCACGCACTGTATTGCTGCCGATGATTCTGTTCTTCTCGATCACCGGCGTGTATTTGGTGTCGTTCAATACGATGGATGTGTATGTGATGATTTTGGTCGCGATGGGCGCAATTGCTTTGCGTCTGGCCAACTTCCCACTCGCTCCCCTACTGCTCGGCTTTATTTTGGGCGGCTTGATGGAAGAAAACTTACGCCGTGCGTTGATCATTACCGATGGTGAAATCAGCTTCCTGTGGGAACGCCCAATCACTTTAGCCTTTACGGCATTGGCGATTGTAACGCTACTCAGCCCACTGTTTGGCCGCTTGATGGAGCGTAAAAAACGCCCAGCTGGTGTCAAACTGCCCCACTAATTAAATCTTATTCTTTACGAAAAGATGAGAGCGCCACCATTTAGGTGGCGCTTTTTAGTAGATAGAAATTCGAAGTTGTTTTGTGTTGTGAATGAATCGTTCAACTGCTCATTTTGTTCTATAACTTTTGTGAGCAACCTTTGATTGCTGTGTTACAAGCTGGTCGCATTTGCGAACAAATAACTTGTCTTTTATACCTAGGCAGTTAAACTTTTGGTAAAAGTCCAAGCACATTCGGCTATCCGCGTGTGCTTTTCTCTCACTAAACAAGCGGAGTATGGAGGTGTTTATGTTCTGGAACACAAAACCCAAAGACAACTCTAAAAACAGCTCTCTTGAACAAGTGCTTAAAGACAATAAAAGTAAGTTCAAAGTTAATCGTGATGGTTTCATATCCATAGATCTTGCATCCAAAGATGCGCTCAAAGCCATCAGAGAGCAAGTGGATAAAATTGAGGATATTGCTGTTAAAGCATGAGTGCAGTTTTAATTCTACTAATACTTGTATCAGGTTTTGTCTTTACAAGTTTACATATCCCAGCAAGGTTTAAGCAGAAGCGAACAACTGGCTGGGATTCTTATTTTTATGTGGTTGCTTGGGGAACTCTATGGGGCTTCATTGCTGCAATCATCTGTGTGTTAATTGACTTCTTTAATTGTGTTGCTTTGACTATAGAGTATTTAGGTTACAACCTTAAAGATGTCTCAAAACTATCCATTAAGTTCGACGATATTCGAACTATTGCTTTTGCTTTTGTATCGGTTTCTATCGCGCTTATCTGTGGTCTTTTATCAAGACTGTACTTCACTTTATTCCCAGACAAAAAACTGAAACACATAGCGAAAATAGCTAAAAATGATCATTTGGACACATTCATCTTAGAAGCCTCTGCAACTCAAATACCTATACTGGTTACTCTTGGATCCCGAAAGTGCTATGTTGGCATTTGCTTCGGCGAAGCAGGCTTTGATGACGGTGGTTCAGAACATATATCACTATTACCTCTGCTTAGTGGATATCGAGACAAAGATAAGTTATCGCTCAACATCCTTACTAACTATCATATTCATTATGAAGATAATGACCTCTATGACGGCACACACGACAATCTAACATTAGATCAATTTAGGGTGATCATTCCAAAATCGGAAGTGGAAATTTACTCGTTTTTCGATATTGCTACTTTCAAGCAGTTTAAAGAAGTAGAAAAAAAGTGTGATAAAAATGGTGCTGACAACGGTATAGGTATACCCAACTCTGAGTTCAGTGCAAGCTCAGTACAAGAGAGCTATCGAGATTTCAACTCGACATCTAGTGGGTAAGCGTTGACATTCTCATTCTACGATATACCTACAGTTAAAAACCTCGCTGGTAGAGTTCGCCTACAGTTAGCTTATTCGGCTCCTCAGATATGTCGAAAGCTCCTCTTACTCACAATGTCCACAAAACTGTTGAACTGTGCAAAATCAATCCTTCTCCGAAAAAAAAGGGGGAGGGAAGAAATTGACTCAAAGAAAGCGAGCACGCCCATTGCTTCTACAAATCTCTCCCCCCAAAAAAGCCTGATCATCGTCAGGCTTTTATAGTGTTAAATCGAAAAATCGCTCATTTCTTATTCGCGTATTTCATTGAATCTAGCGCGACGGCGAAGATGATGATTGAGCCTTTAATGATGTACTGCCAGTAAGGGCTAACGCCGATGTAGGTCATACCGTAGTTGATTACGGTGAAGATCAGTACCCCAGTCACTACCCCAGCGATACTCCCCACACCACCAGCGAATGAGACACCGCCCACCACACACGCCGCAATCGCATCCAACTCATATAAGAAGCCTAAGTTGTTGGTGGCACTACCAATTCGTCCCGCTTCGAGCATACCGCCAAACGCATAGAACACCCCGGAAAGCGCATACACTTTAAGCAGGGTCAAAGGCACGTTAACACCCGACACTTTCGCCGCTTCTGGGTTTCCACCAACTGCAAAAATGTTTTTGCCGAACACGGTTTTATTCCACAGCACCCACATAAAAATGATCGCGATAATCGCGTAGAAGGTGATGTAGGAGAACCGGAAATCCCCAATCCGGATAAAACCTTGAGTGAAAGTAGTAAAGCGTTCATCAAAGCCAGCAATCGGTGAAGCACCGACCGAATCGTAGTACAGCGAGTTAATGCCGTAGACGATGATCATCGTGCCTAAGGTCGCAATGAATGGCGTTACTTTGAGGTAAGCCACAATCACACCGTTCACCAAGCCAATAATCGCACCAATCAAGCAGACACTGATGATCACCGCCAGAATGGGAATTTCGCCCAAGCTTGGGAATACTTTGTTCACGTTATCCATTGATTGCAGCAAAGTGGCCGAGATCACAGCCGCTAACCCCACTTGGCGACCAGCCGATAAGTCGGTGCCTTGGGTCACGATCAAACCTGCTACCCCCAATGCAATAATCACGCGCACGGAGGATTGAGTCAGGATATTACTGAGGTTACGTAAGCTTAGAAATGAGGGCTCTTGAATCACAATAATCGCCAGCAGAATAAATAGCACTGCGTAGATTGCGCCCTCTTTTAAATGTTTAATTGCAAATGATTTGACAGCATCCATAGTCATTTCCTTAGAGGTATCGAGAGGCCAGTTCTAGAATTTCGTTCTGAGAAGTTTGTTTGGTATTCACAATGCCCGCATTGCGGCCGTTGCTCATCACCATGATCCGGTCGGTAATACCGAGCAGTTCCGGCATCTCAGAGGAAATAATGATGATGCCTTTGTCTTTCTTGGCCAGCTCTAAAATCAGCTGGTAAATTTCGTACTTTGCGCCCACATCAATACCGCGTGTGGGTTCATCCAACATCAAAATCTCCGGTTGAGTCAGCAGCCAGCGCCCGATGATGACTTTTTGCTGGTTACCACCGGAAAGCGAACCGATATGAGTTTGATGCGACGGGGTTTTCACCCGCATAGAATCAATCACCCATTGCGTATCACTTTTCATCTTCTTGTCACTGAGGAGACCGTAAGGCGTTTTGTACTCATCGACGTTGGCAACGAGAGAGTTAAAGGTGATATCGAGATTGGAGTAAATCCCCGTCGAGCGGCGCTCTTCGGTCACGAGTGCAAAGCCGTTTCTGATCGCTTCATGAGCATCATGATTTTTCATTTCACGACCATGGAGCAGAATATGTCCGGCACTGCGTTCACGCACACCGAAAATGGTTTCCACAATATCGGTACGACGCGAACCGACGAGACCCGCCACGCCCAAAATCTCCCCTGCTCGTAGTTCAAACGAAATATCTTGAATCGAGGGTTGATTGAGTGCAGTGAGATTCTTCACCTCAAGAATGACATTCTTCGGTTCGTTGCTTTTTTCAGGGAAACGCTGGGTCAGTTCACGGCCAACCATCATCGAAATGATTTTGTCCATGTCCAACCCTTTCAACGGACGCGTATCGACCCACTGGCCATCACGCAAAATGGTGATTTCATCACAGATAGAGAAGATCTCTTCCATTTTGTGTGAGATGTACACCACCCCGCAGCCTTTCTCTTTGAGCTTTTTGATGATGGTAAAAAGATGGTTTACCTCTTTTTCGGTCAAGGATGAGGTAGGTTCATCCATGATCACCACTTTGGCATCATAGGAAAACGCTTTGGCGATCTCGAGCATCTGCATCTGTGAAACCGACAAGGTCGTGACTTTGACCTTCGGATCGATATCAATATCGAGTTCGGCAAAAATCGCTTTGGTATCCCGATACATTTTGTCGTGATCAACAAAAAATCCTTTGGTGGGATAACGGCCAAGCCAAATATTATCCATCACCGAGCACTGTTTTACTTGGTTCAACTCTTGGTGAACCATAGAGACACCGGATTCCAGCGCCTCTTTTGATGAGGAAAAGTTCACATGCTGGCCAAGAAAAATGATATCGCCTTCATCTTTCTCATAAATACCAAATAAGCATTTCAACAAGGTGGATTTGCCTGCGCCATTTTCACCCATCAAGGCATGAACGGAATGCGGACGCACTTTTAAATTCACCTTATCCAGAGCTTTCACTCCGGGGAACTCTTTACTCACCCCTGTCATTTCCAACAGGAATTCATGTGTTTGATTGACCATGGCATCACTTTTATTATGCAAAAATTCAGACAACCCATATCAATGCGTGGTACACACGGCGTGATATCTCTGTGCGGCAAATCCGTTGATCTGTCGCTGAATCTTTCGATGTTGCAAAAATATATCCAAATTACTTAGCGTTGCAGCTTCAACTAAGAAGGGATTGTGAAGAGGGGAAGTCTCCTTCCCCTCTTCTCGCCAAGGTTATTCGACGTTATTGATGTCAACGCCTACGTAAGGTACGCGAACGACTTTATTCTCAATCGTCCACTGAGTGCCTTCGGCAGCAGGCTTGCCATTGGCTAGGTTACGCGCCAATTCAAAGGTCGCTTTGGCTTGGTTTTGCGCATCATTCAGCACCGTACCCGCCATGTCGCCGGATTTAATGAGTGCTAAGGCTTCTGCCAGAGCATCTACACCAAATACTGGGATTTTTTGGCCAGCACCGCGCAGAGCTTCAATCGCGCCCATCGCCATACCGTCGTTGTTGGCGATCACGACTTCGATTTTGCTGCCATTCGGGCCAGAGAGCCACGCGTCCATTTTGTCTTTGGCCATCGCGGTATCCCACATGCCTGTATCCATGTGCAGCTCTTGGGTTTTGATGCCGTTATCGTTGATGGTTTTCACTGCATAAGTAGTACGCGCTTCCGCATCTGGGTGGCCAGGCTCACCTTTGAGCATCACGTATTGCAGCACGCCATCGCCGTTTTTATCCCACGTAGGGTTTGCTTTCCACTGCGCAGAAATCAAATCACCTTGAATGATGCCAGACTCTTTAGAGTCAGTTCCGACGTAAAAAGCTTTGTCATAACTGGCCATCGCTTCAGCGGACGGTTCTTTGTTGTAAAACACCACAGGAACGTCGTCGATTTTGGCTTTCTGGATGATGGTGGGTGCCGCCGCGGGGTCAACAAGGTTGATCGCGAGCGCTTGTACGCCACGCGCCAACATTACATCGACTTGGTCATTTTGCATCGACTGGCTATTTTGCGAGTCATTCATGAGGATACGCGTGTTGCTATCCGCCGCGGCTTCTTTTTCAATCGCTTGGCGAACAACCGACATAAAGTTGTCATCGTATTTGTAGATGGTAAAGCCAATGGTGGTATCTGCCAGAGCTTGTGTACCAAAACCCATACCAGCAGAAAGCATTGCTAAAACAGTTAACTTTCTCATTGAACAAGTCCTATTTGTTGTTTTGTATTACGTGTGTAGGGAACAACGCTTCCTCGACCTTTTGCACAAAAACCCACTTGCACAATCAGTGAAAACGTTTACTCAAGAGTATAGTTTTAAAAAACGCAATTAATGTGAACCAGTTAAAAAATTGTTCTTCAAACCGCCAAACTGTAACCATTTGTTTAAATAGTTTGAACTCAATAACAATTTAGCCCTGATATGGTGACATCTCCCGTGCTCATTCAGTGGCATAACGCTGCATCTCAAAAAATAAAATGTGATAACGTTTACACCAAGCCAATGGTGATGATAAGAATTGAACTGCTTATGAAGTGATTGAAGTATAGACGGTGTTTTAACATGATGATTAAAAAACCGACTCATTCATTGCTAGCTATCCACAGAGATGGCAGATAAGTTTGCTGATTTCATTATTGGCATATGCTATTAATTGGCGCAAAATGGCAGCGTAATCTTATTCAGGAGAACTAAAATGATTCTAGCCGTTCCTAGCCGCCAAGGTATGCCGTTTAACCATTTTGCTAAAGCGCCCTCGTTTTCCGTCATCGACTCCAATACTCAAAAGCTGCAAACTGAATTTAATATTGAACAGGATTTATCAAAATCTTGTGGCAAGAAATCTGCGATTTTACGCCAGCTCCGCCACTATCAAGTCGAAGCAGTTGCGGTTCGCCAAATCGGACAATCCATGCTGCAAGCCTTGTTTAACGCTGGGATCCGCGTCTATGCTTTACCTAGAGGAGCGGCTTTAACCGATCTGGTGTTAACGCAGTTACAGCCGATCACGGATTTAAGTTATGGCAAAACCTCACCAAATAAAGCCCATGGTGAACGAAAATGTGGTAAGCACAGTAGCAATCCGTCAGGCTCGCGTAGCACATTCGTTTCGCCATCGACGCGCCCGCTTCAACGTGGTTTTTCCATCAAACGGTTATGGAAAGGAGAAGAGAGATGACGTATCTACTGGCTTTCGGTGCCTTTGTACTCTTTGCAGTTTTAATGACCTTAGGGGTGATGGCTAAACGCAAACCGATTCAGGGCAGTTGCGGTGGGCTTGCCAATGTGGGGATTGATAAAGAGTGTAATTGTGAAACCACTTGCGATGCTCATCAGCGCAAGCTGTATCAAATATCCGAACCCCAAAAATAAACTGCAGCTTCAAGTGGGAAAGGTGTAAAGGATTAAGGCAGGAATTCTCCTGCCTTAATCTTATCGTGCGTTTATATTTTACTGAGTGCTTGAGAGCTTCATCGTAGGTCGACACTCTTGTTCATTCGGAGCCAGATAAGGCGATAGAATCGGTGCCATACCTTTTAATACCTGCACCGGCAGTGCCGAGGTAAAGGTAAATTTCTCAGAATCACTACCCGCAACGTATGCGGTTAATGTTCCAAAGTGACGTTCTCCCAAATAGAATACGAAGGTCGCGGTTCGGTTACGCGCCAGAGATTGCACCACGGTGCCATCGCGGTTTACCGTTTGTAAGCGGTTATCACCCGTTCCGGTTTTGCCGCCCAATATAATCGGCGTACCATCTGGCAGTTTAAACACGCCTGAGATCCGCCTTGCCGTACCGCTGTCCACCACCTGAGATAACGCACCGCGCAACGCTCTTGCGACTTCGACAGGCAATACACGCACGCCTTGAGTTTCAACAGGCGTGAACTCGGTTTCAAACGGTGTATCTTGCGCAAAATGCAGATGGTTAATCCGTTTCGTCGGTACACGTACACCATCGTTCAAAATAATGCCCATTAATTCAGACAAAGCTGCGGGTCTATCACCCGAGCTACCCAATGCAGTAGCAAGAGAAGGCACAAGGTGATCAAACGGATAGCCTAAGCGTTGCCAACTTTGGTGAATATCCGTGAAGGCTTCGACTTCCAGCATGGTACGCACTCGACTGTCACGCGCATTGCGGTGACGTGTTTTAAACAACCAACTGTACACTTCTTGGCGTTTATCACTGCTGGCTGCAACCACATCACTAAATGATGTCTGACTGTGTTCATTGAGGTAACCCAGTAGCCACAATTCAAGTGGGTGTACACGAGCGATGTAACCTTGATCGGGCAATGAATATTTTCCGCGACCATACTTGTTATACAGCTTCTCAAGCTGTTTATTAGTGAGCTTATCGCGTGTTATCGGCGGTAATTTATCGTCCATAAAGCGCACAAACTCGCTGACAGATGCGTCTGGCAGTAAGTAGCGATGCAAAGCCGCTAGGCGTTCGGCACTCGGTTTTAAACCTTCGAGTAGCGTCGCCATGCGCTCATCTGTTGTTTTGTCTTTGTATTTACGCCAGAAGCGTAGCAGATAGGCTCTGCCCTCTTTATCGGCAAACTGACGCAAGTATTCGGTACGGCGTGGATCTTTATCATCCTTCATCAATTGAGCTCGATACCCTTCACTGTACAAGGTGTAGCGCTCAATATCTTTCATCAGACGTACGAAAGGCAAGTTGATCGATTCACGCAATGAATCACGCAGGGTCACGATACGTTCATCATCTTCTTTACGGAAGTTGTTGAAAGTGTGGATACCTCCCCCAGTAAAAAAGCGCTCTTTCGGATCTGCGGAATATTCACGTTCCAATGCCGCTTCCAACATGGTCGCCAAATCGCGTTTTGGACTCGTCAGTAACCATTCCAGTGACCAGACGCTCAAGGTGTCTTGTGCCTCTACCAGATGGCGACGAAGTTCCATCACCGACAAGTCATGATATTTACTGTGCAGTTTGGCGATAATCTCAAGATAAGTCGTTAATACACGCAGCTTAGCGGTAGAACCCAACTCCAACTTACTGCCTTCATTGAGGTCGAACGGTTGGTTGGTATTGTCGGTTTGCACACGCACTTTGAAACCTTCATCCGTTCGTTCAAACAGTGTGAAGCTATAACGCACATCCGCCGTTTTTTCTGCCGCCAATAAACGGAAACCAAGAATGCCAACTTCCGCCGCATACTCAGGGTTCGCCAATTTCTGCAAATAACGAGTGACTTCACTTTGTAATTCAAAGTTCAGCGTGGTTGAGGCGCTAAGATCCATTCGGTCAAGATCATACAAACTCACCCCAAGCTGACGGCTTAAATGAGTACGGGCGGCCAATAAACCTTTATTGGTATTAATTCGTGTCATCGCCGGTTGTCGCACAAAATCGCGGAACTGTAATGTCGAGTTCAGTGCAGCATCCATTAATGATTTTGAAATCATTTTTTCACGGTAGAAAAGTCGTATGTGACTGTCGGTTAAGGTATTTAAATCCGAACGACCCGAGACGGCTAAGTAATATGAAGGACGACGATGAGCAATCATCAACGCTACTACTTGACGCAATGCCAAACCTTGTTCGGCGAGATCGACAGACTGATTGAGTCGAGTATCCAGCAGTTGATTTACACGCTCTGGATCCGCCGCAAACCATACCCACAAACCATCACCTAAACCATGCACTTCACCATAACCGGGCGCAGCCGATAGCGGCACTGAGTTTAAATAAGCCCAAACCACCAACTTACGTGCCTCTAGGGTATTGGCCCCTAGTCGATAGGCACGTACGCTCGCCGAAACCATTTGGCGGATTTTCTCTTGTGGGCTGTAAGTCAACCCATCTTCTGAGTGACGGTATTTCTCAACTTGGGTAGCTAGCGTACTTCCGCCCGCAGATTGCCCATCCAAATCCAGCGCTTTACCGACCTGAGTCAAGGCTGCTTTAAAAAAGCGTGGCCAATCTACAGCAGGGTTCACCAGCGGATTTTTATCGCTCAACAAGTCTCGGTTTTCGATGAACAGTAGCGACTGCACAATCAAATCGGGGATCGCGTTAAAATCAGCATAGTGATTGCCAGGATAACGGAATTGATAAACGGGTTCAGTACGACAATCAAATAAGGTAAGCCCAGCTTGCACTTTTTCCGTGTAAGGCACATACAGCCCATATTGCGCATAACGCTGAAGCTCATCGGAGAAACGCACTTGCTGGCGAATCGTAAACCCGCGCTGCAATAAGCGTTCTTGAATTCCGGGCAAAGCCACATAGCCTAAACGTTGATCGAAAGGCCCGTAACTCGGAAACGCGATTTTATCACTGGCTCCTGGCTCGACTTGATAAGTCAAACCAGCCGCATAACGACTGATTTCACGCGATTGCAGTGTTGAGGTTTCCATTTCATGGAACAAAGCGGCACCACCTGCTGTACCGATGAGCAGTACCGCAATTAGCCAGTATCGAGGTTTATTTTTTTGTGCGCGTCGACGCTTTTTTAACACACGGCGAGGAATAGAGTCAGAAGCCACTTAATTGAATCCGTTTAATCACTGAGAGTGTAGCCATAAAGCAACAAGAAGAACTCATCGATAACCGATGATAATAGTGTAGAAGTGTAGAGAAGTTACTGAGTTTAGCGAACAGCATTTTCTTATCTGGTTAAAATCGTACCTGATGTATTTTTCGAACACTATGCATGGCGCACATCATTGCATAATGCCGATCGTGTGAACAGTACTTATGAAAAGAAAAAATGCTCATCGTGCCACATATACAGAACCCTATACCAAAACTATTTGGAGCTGCAAGTAAGCAGCAAGCGAGTTCATTCTCATGAGCGTAGACAAGTGCTCTGTGATTGGGGTGAACAAATTCACCCAACACGACTGCAGCTTCAGTAGGAAGGAAATTTTATCAAAGTCGACATACAAAGAAGAAATGACCACGCAACGTAAGGCTATCATGCCGATGGCCGCTCTTCTTAACTGTAACATCACTAAATTCGCTACAGATTGCCTTTCCCGATCTCACCCTCGTAGTCGGGAAAGTACAATGGCATTATCCAACTCACTTTGCCATTCGGTGTAGTCTAAACGCTGATCAAACACATAGTGAGTCACTAAACTGCGTACACTGTCCACCAAAGTTTTAGCACTCCACGGTTTGTCAAAGTAGTGATGAATCCCAGCCGTGTTGATAGCATTAATGGTGTCGGTGTGAGTGGCTTGCCCGGTGAGCAAAACCTTTTTGGTATGCAGGAAACGAGGATCGGCGCTGATTTCACTGAGCAACTCGACGCCACTTTTACCCGGCATTACGTGATCTGAAATCACAACTGCCACCCATTCTCCTTGGGCATCAAGGTCATCCATCAGATCCAAAGCTTCGTCTGCCGATTCGCAATCTTCAATATTGATCCATCGGCTCAAGGGTTCTAAATCCTGTAACACCGCACTCAGTACTTCGCGTTGGTCATCCACGCAAATGATGTTCAGTTTCTCCATGGTATCCCTCAACTGGTAATTTAATCCTAAAAATAGTTTTGTCCTGATCGCTTTTCACCGCAACGGTTCCGCCATAGCCAGAGACAATACGTTTGATAATCGCCAGCCCCAGCCCAAGCCCAAACGAGAGCCCCTCTTTCTTGGTGGTAAAACTGGGTTGGAAAATCTTTCGCCGCGTGGCCTCATCAATTTCCGGTCCATTATTGGCGACCGTAACGTATAGACGCTGGCGAGAACAGCGGGTTTGAATATCAATGGTAGGTTCCGCGGTTTGCGCCATCGCGTCACAAGCGTTTTTAATTAAATTGATCCACACCTGTACCCACTCGGTTTGCGAGCCTTTGATGATGGGTAAACTGCCCGGACGCATCCGCACGGACACACGACGTAAGTCACTTTGTAACAGGGCTAAAGCGCGATTGATGGTGCTGTTCAAATCCACTTCTTCATCCAAGCGAATATCCGCTCGACCGAGCTGCTTAACTGATTTGACTATCCCAACTGAATGTTTTGCGGCCAATCGCAAGTCATGCAAATCTCGCCCCATCTGCCAATAGCGAATCGCTAAATGCGGTTTTTTCAGCCAGTGAGCGGAAAGCTCATTAGCGGGAACCGCGCGGGCTAACTCGCGGGCGATATCTTTGGGTAGCTGATACTGCTTTTCAAACACAGCGCCGCGTTCACGCGCTTCACTGGACGACACTTTCTGCCCAAACAGCAAGCCAAAATCGAAAAACTGACTCGCTTCTGGGTGTACTTCCTCCAGTAACTCCATAAACAAGGCTTCTAGGCGTTCTGTTTTACTGCTGACCACCCCAATGGCATTGTTGAGCTCATGAGCAATGCCCGCCGCGAGCTGGCCCAGCGTCGTCATCTGCTCCGCAGAATATAGCCGCTCTAAAGCGCGTTCTTTGGCAACCGCTTCTTGAGTGGCTCTTCGCTGCCGTTGAGATAACTCAGCCACAATCACAGGCATGAATTGAGTGCTGAGTGAACCATACTGCTCCATATCCTGCACTGGCGTATCACGGTCGATCCACGCTAACTCGACCTCACTATCGGCAATCACAGTGGATGAAGCCGTCCACAAGCCGGAGAAAAAGCTGTGCACACCAATAAATGCGCCAGAAGCGGCGGAAAACACTTTAATTCGCCGCTCACCTTTTTCCGCAAAATAGCCAGAAACGTGACCACTTCGTAGATAGTAGAGCCGATCGTTATAACCATTTTGGGCAAGCAAAATTGACCCTGCAGGCAAGGTAATACAGCGATCGGTATGGTTGAAATAGCGCTCAATAACGGCCGCTAAATTGGTCATAACTTTTCCTTAATGGCCGACCATGTTGAGGATCCACACCATCACAAAGCTCATCAACACCCCTAAAATACCTAAGACAACCCCCACTTTTGCCATTTGCTGACTCTGTACATTGCCAGTCGCATGGGCCAGCGCATTCGGTGGGGTACTGATCGGCAATGACATCCCTAAAGACGCCGCAAAAGTCACCACCAGAATCAGCGTAACTTCACCGCCCAAAGGATTCAGTGAAGTCATGGATGCCCCTAACGCGGCCATGATTGGCATCAGCAAGTTAGCGGTCGCCGTATGTGACATAAAATTCGCCATTAGCAAACAGAGTATGGCGGCACCGAGAATCACGACATAGGGCGAATATTGATCAAACGGAATGCTGTGAACGACCAGTTCTGCGAGACCGGTTTTATCTAAGGCTAAACCTAAGGCAATACCACCGGAAACCAGCCACAACACGTCCCAAGAGATCATTTTTAAATCTTCTTTGCCAATAATACCGGTCACCGAAAATACCGCGACAGGAATTAATGCAACAGAATAAGAGTTCATGCCGTGCAGTGAGCCGAGCATCCACAATAAAATGGTTGAAGCAAATGTAATGTAAACAATGATCGCTTTTGGCGTTTTTAAAAACTTACCTTTGATGGTTAATTCAATAGTTTTTTGTTCTGCTCGATACATATACTCGATTAATAACCAAGCCAGCGCCATTAAAATCACCACAAACGGGATCCCAAACGCCATCCATTCAGCAAAAGTAATTAAGTTGTCTCCCACCAAATATTTCAACGCGATAGCATTGGGTGGCGTGCCGATAGGTGTGCCAATACCACCAATATTTGCCGCAACAGGAATACAAAGCGCGAACGCAACCCGCCCCGGATCTTTGGGGCCAAAAACAGCAATCACTGGCGTTAAAATAGAGAGCATCATGGCAGTAGTCGCGGTGTTAGACATAAACATCGAGAACACCGCAGTGATCATCATTAAGCCCAACATCACGTACTTCGGATTATTGCCAAATGGTTTGAGCAGTACGCGGGCTAAGTTGACATCCAGCCGGTATTTAGTTGCGGCCATCGCGAGGAAAAAACCGCCTAAAAACAGCATGATAATAGGGTTGGCAAAGGTTGCCATGATTTCTGTCGATTTCAGCAAAGCACCAAATTCGCTTGTCCCCTCGCCCAATCTGAACAGAATAAAGCCTTTATCAGACAGCATCAGCACTTCGAGCACGATGATCACCACCGACGTGGAATAAATGGGAATCGGCTCAAACACCCACAATAGCGCGGCTAACAGGAAAATCGCGATCACCCTTTGCTGTATCACAGTCAAGCCATCAAACGGAAAAGCTGTGGTGGGCAGCATCAGCACCAAGAATGGGATCAGCAACGGAATAATATATTTAAGATAAGGGCGCATCATATTCACTCTTCCTGAGAATCGATTATGTGTTTGGCGAGGAGAATGCACGCTATCGGAGCGGCAATCGCCATTATTGATGCTTAAAAAAGAAATGTTTGGTGTTAGATCAATGATTAAAGTTTCTTAACAGGCAAATACACAAAAGTGAGTCACAGTTAACAAATAGCTCACTAGAAAAGGGACTTAAAACAGGAATAAGAAAAACATAAATAAATTTATCTGCGCTTTCTGTGGCATTTGCTAACTTTATCTATAAGAGTCGTCAATTGACAATTGAAATGATAGTATGCCCCAACTTTGGGACATACATAACTTTGTCGCAGATAAGGATGTTGTTATTCACGCGACTTTGAGTGACATAATCAAAGGTAAAACATTCATGTTTCTAAAAAACTTGTCGATAGGCAAAAAAATTGCAGTCTCTTTTTCAGTCATTGCAATCATTAGCCTAGGATTCGCCATCTACCTCATCTCTGAGTTGGGTAAAATTCAATCTGAACTACTCAATTACACTGATGACACTTTACCGGCAATGGAAAATGTCGATGCGATAAAAGACAAGATGTCTTACTGGCGGCGTACCCAGTTTGCGGTGCTACCAGTGAAAGATGAAGCGCAAATTCGCCAAACTATCGAGCGTAATAATCGTGTTCAAGCGGAAATTAATGATTCTTTGGCGGCTTACGGTAAAACCGTATGGCCGGGAGAAGAAGAACAAACCTTCAAACGTCTAATAAACAATTGGAATGCCTACATCGCTGTCACAGACCAATTTAACCAAACCCTTTTGACCCAAGGTGCCGATGACGCTTACCCAATTTTAGCCAATTCACTCACAACGTTCGAAGCATTAGAGAGCGATTTAGCCATCCTGATTGGCATTTTGCACCAAGCGATGGATAGCAACAAATCCCAGATTTTAAGTTCAGTAAAAACGCTTAATTCAACTTCGGCAATCAGCAATATCACTATTTTAGCCATCATGATATTTATGACATGGCTGCTAACCCGTTTAATTTGCGGCCCACTGGCTATTGTGATGAAGCAATCTAATGCGATTGCCAAAGGCGATCTGTCACAAAACATGGATCGCTCCTCGATTGGTAACGATGAATTAGGGACGTTGGCTAATGCTTCTGAACAGATGCAGCAAAATCTGCGACAACTGATTGATGAGATCATTTCAGCCGTAACTCAACTCAGTAGTGCAGTAGAAGAGATGACGCAGATTTCTAACCAATCTGCCGACGGCATGAAAGAGCAGCAATACCAAATCACTCAAGTGGCAACGGCAATGACGCAAATGAAAGCGGCAGTGGCAGATGTTGCACGTAATACCGAAGATTCAGCCAGCCAAGCGATGGCGGCAAATCACAAGTCACAAGAAGGGGCTCGAGAAAATGCCTCCATGGTTAACTCGATCCAGCAAGTAGCCGATATCATTGGTGAGGCGGGACAAACGGTAAGTGAACTTGAGCAGCAATCTAGCCAGATCAACGTCGTGGTTGATGTGATCCGCAGCATTGCCGACCAAACCAACCTACTCGCACTCAACGCAGCTATCGAAGCGGCACGTGCCGGTGAATCTGGTCGAGGTTTTGCGGTGGTTGCGGATGAAGTTCGGACTCTGGCGGGTCGTACCCAAGATTCAACGGGTGAAATCACGACCATTATTGAAAAACTGCAAGTCATGGCTAAGCAAGCCAAAGATGCCACAGAACGCTCACGCTCTAGTATCGATAAGTGTGTTGAACAAGGTAACCACTCTCAGTCTTTGATGATTTCGATCGAAGAGTCGATTGCCAATATCGCGGATGTGGGTACACAAATCGCCAGCGCATGTAGTGAACAAGATTCGGTCGCGGATGAACTAAGCCGCAATGTGGAAAACATTCACTTGGCGTCACAAGAAGTCGCGCAAGGCTCACAACAGACAGCTCAAGCTTGTCGTGAACTCAGTCAACTCGCCGTTTCTCTACAAGATACGCTACGCCGATTTAAGATTCGTTAAGCCCTACGCCCCGACATCGGGGCGTTTTTCTATTGATCCACCAATGATAACAACAGGAGATACTATGTATTTTAAAGCCACGCTGCTTTCTCTCTCTATCGCGGCGACTTTGCCTTCTTTCTCTCTCTCTGCTGCGCCGTTGCAAATCGATACCGTTTTACCGGATGCAGCCCAAATTCAACAAAGTAATTCCTGGCTGGAGATTAGCTTAGGTCAATTCCAAAGCAACATTGAACAATTCAAATCACACATGAACGGCGACACCAAAATTTGCGCCATCATGAAAGCAGACGCTTACGGTAACGGCATTCGTGGTTTAATGCCGACCATTATCGCGCAAGGCATTCCATGTGTGGGCGTAGCAAGTAATGCTGAAGCGCGCGCGGTGCGTGAAAGTGGCTTTAAAGGTGAACTGATCCGCGTTCGCTCTGCCAGCTTAAGTGAAATGTCAGCGGTGCTTGATCTCAATATCGAAGAGCTGATTGGTAGCCACCAACAAGCGATGGATCTGGCCGAACTTGCCAAACAAAGTGGTAAAACCATCAAAGTGCACATTGCACTGAATGACGGTGGCATGGCCCGTAACGGCATTGATATGACCACGGATGCGGGTAAGAAAGAAGCCGTCTCTATTGTGACGCAACCTTCGTTGAGTGTCGTTGGCATTATGACCCACTTCCCGAATTACAATGCGGATGAAGTTCGCGCGAAACTGGCTCAATTCAAAGAGAGCTCAACTTGGCTAATGCAACAAGCCAAGTTGAAACGTGAAGAGATCACACTGCATGTCGCCAACTCTTACACCGCTCTCAATGTGCCAGAAGCCCAGCTGGACATGGTTCGTCCGGGTGGCGTGTTGTTTGGTGATTTGCCAACCAATCCGGAATACCCATCGATTGTTTCTTTCAAAACACGCGTCTCTTCGTTGCACCATGTGCCAAAAGGCTCAACTGTAGGTTATGACAGTACGTTTACCACCAGCCGTGACAGTGTGTTGGCCAACCTGCCTGTGGGTTATTCTGATGGTTATCCGCGCAAAATGGGCAATAAAGCCGAAGTGCTGATCAATGGTCAACGCGCCAAAGTCGTGGGAGTGACATCGATGAACACGACTGTGGTTGATGTGACCGAGATTAAAGGCGTACTCCCCGGTCAAGAAGTGGCGCTGTTTGGCCAACAACAGAAACAAAGCATCGCGGTCAGTGAGATGGAAAATAACGCTGAGCTGATTTTCCCTGAATTGTATACGCTGTGGGGAACCAGTAACCCACGTTTCTACGTGAAATAAGCTATACCCAAACAACTTGGAGTTGCAGGTAGGCGGCAAGTGAGTGAGTCCCCATGAGCATAGATAGACTATGTGATTGGGGTGAACGAACGTAGCCAACACCGCTGCAACTTCAAGTAGGAAGGGGATAATGCGACTCGGTGTGGCTTCTGAAAAGAAACCACCCAATCGAGGTGGGCGCATACGCCCACCTATCTCCACAGACCTTTTTGCGGCATAATCTCTGCGCACTTTCTGCCGAGTTTTTCATTATTTATGCCAACAATAAAATCGCCTCTATTCATTGCTATTCTTAGCTTGCTTGCCGCTATGATCACCATCCAATCCGGAGCATCGATTGCAAAACAGTTGTTTCCTCTGGTCGGTCCGGGCGGTACAGTAGCGCTACGCATCAGCCTCTCTGCGCTGATTTTAATGCTTATTTTCCGCCCTTGGCGTGCACGCCTCAGTTGGCCACAATGGCGCTCTATGTGCATTTATGGTGCCAGTTTGGGTGGGATGCAGCTGAGTTTTTACTTCGCTATCGAACGTATTCCACTGGGTATTGGGGTAGCGTTAGAATTTTCAGGCCCACTACTGCTCGCCTTACTCTCCTCTAAGCGTAAGAAAGATCTGATATGGGTTGCGTTGGCCATTCTCGGTATTGTGTTTTTATTACCGGATATGAACGGCGTTGATGCGTTAGATCCAATTGGCGTTGCGCTCGCATTAATTGCTGGCGGTTTTTGGGCTGGCTACATCTGGTTCGGACAACGTGCTGGCAGCGTAGGCTCAGGCGGTATGACGGTTTCGATTGGGATGCTGGTTGCCGCAGTCATCTATTTCCCAATCGCCACTCAATTGGCCGAAGCCTCGATTTTTAGCTGGTCGATTCTGCCGATGGCACTGCTGGTCGCCGTAATGTCGAGTGCCCTACCTTATAGCCTTGAGATGGTGGCACTCAGCCGACTCTCTACCCAGCATTTCAGTGTGTTAATGAGCTTAGAGCCTGCGATTGCCGCGATGGCGGGGTTAGCCATTTTGGGTGAAACTCTACAATGGAGCCAGTGGCTGGCGATTTTTATGATCATTACCGCGTCGATGGGCTCTACCCTGTCCGCGGCGAAATCACCGACTAAAGTGACTCAAGAGTAAAACCACCGCGGTCAGTCATAGGAAAGAAAGAGATAAGAAGAGAAAAATCCGGCCTCGGCCGGATTTTTTATGGGCGCTGCCCGAATTTTACTTTGCCTTCGCTACTAAACCAGAGCGCTTCTTTACGCCGGCGGCCAAGCAAAAATGGGCCATCATCGTAAAACAGGAAGTTTTTCCAATGGCGCTTAAATACTGACCATTTGGTTTCCAGTACGTTGTATTTCTCGTAACAGAAATATACCGTCACATCATCTTGCCATGGTAGGTGAGCGGCCAGTGCTTCCGGCAGTTCTGGTTCATCGCTCTCCCACTCCGCCATCCAGCCTGTTTCACCAGACCAGCTATTGGCTTTGCGTGGCCAGTCGTGAGAACTCAAACGCTCAGCATCAGGGCTCATGTCACTGATGTTCTCTTTCCAAAATTGCGCCGCGCGCAGTGGTTCCATCGGTTTGATCTGTGCCAGATCAGCTTCAGGCACTGGCATCGACGCATGGGTAAAAATCCATTTTCTTTGGTATTGCTCCAAAGGCAAATAAGACATTGAGTTTCCTTAAACTTTCAGCCAGCCGTTTTGGCTCGCTTGTTCAATAATATGTTTTGCATACTCCCAAAGGGTTTGGGAGCCATCTTCAATTTTGCGATTCACCGTCAGCGCTTGCTCACGAGTAACACCATGTTCTTGCCAACTTTGGCCTTGGTTATGATAGTTCAACAACATGGGAATGAGGCGATCCAACGCTTTCGCAAAGCGGGCTTCGGCACTCTGTGCCGCTTCAAATTCTTGCCAAATCGCCAATAAGGCGTCGCCTTGCTCTTTCGGCAGCAGGCCGAACAAGCGGAGGGCTGCTTGCCACTCTTTCTCTTCCTGCTCAGCAGAAGCGACGGAATCGTACACGAAGGTATCGCCGGCATCAATTTCCACTACATCATGCAGCAAAAGCATCGTTAGAACTTTTTGTATATCGACTGCTTCGTTTGCGTACTCTTGTAGCAAAATCGCCATCAACGCGACATGCCAGCTATGTTCAGCACTGTTTTCTAAACGTCCATCAGCACTTTTCACTCGCGTGCGGCGCAACACTGATTTAAGGCGATCAAGCTCCATCAACAGTGCCATCTGTTGGGCTAAACGTTCTGACATGGTTATTCCTTCCAATTGGGATTGATCAGCGAAGTCAGGTTATGGTCTTCCCATTTACCGTTGATCAGTAAGTAATCTTTAGCATGGCCCTCAAGCACGAAACCCACGCGCTTGAGCACATTTTCACTACGTTTATTGTGCGGAATGTAAGAAGCCATTATGCGATGCATGTTGTGCTCGCTAAACATGTACTGACAAGCCATCGTCAAAGCACGCGTCATTATCCCTTTGCCTTGCGCCTCATAGGCCAGCGAGTAACCGACATTACACGCATGGAATGGGAAGCGGATAATATTGCTAAACGAGATGGTGCCTAACATGGCATCATTTTGCGCATCCAAAATCAGTAGATAGTAACCGAGCTTCATTTTGTGCAATTCATTGAGCTTAATTAGCCTTTGCAGCCAGCCGGACTCAGTAAAAAACTCAGCTTCACGCCTTGGCTCCCACTCAATCAAGTGGCTTCGGTTATCCACAAAATACTGGCTTAAACGCTCGGCGTCGTTGATTTGCGCGCAGCGTACAACAATGTCACCATCGGTTTGATAGAAATGGCATTCGCTGTTTAATCCATTCATCAGCGCTTCCTTATTCCATAATCCCTCAGCTTATTCGCGATCGACGTGTGAGAAACATTGAGTCTTTTCGCCAACTTACGACTGGAAGGAAAAGATTGGAACAGACGATCCAACACTTGCGATTCGTACTCCTTCATGATGTCGTCGAGCGAACCATCGAGGTTGATACTAGGCGCAGAACTTACGCTGTCCACTTGCGGTAGGTGGAACGGTTCAATACCCAGCACATCCCCTTCAATTTCAGTTAAGGCGCGCAGCACCATATTGTCCAGTTGGCGCATATTGCCCGGCCACTGATACTGACTGAGTTTATCCAGCAGATCGTCGGTCAACTTAGGTTTGAGCATGCCCAACTTGTTACAGTGTTTGGTGATGAAGAGTTCAAGCAGCGGCTGTACATCACTTGGGCGTTCACGCAGAGGTGGAATACGCAGCGTCAAGACATTGAGGCGGTAAAACAGGTCCTCTCGAAAACGGCGCGACTCGGCCAAATCCGCTAAGTTATGACGCGTGGAGGCTATCACACGCACATCCACGTGGATTTCATGCTCCTCCCCGACACGGCGGAAAGTGCCATCTTGCAAAAAGCGCAGCAGCTTAATTTGCAAATGTGGACTCATTTCACCAATTTCATCCAGAAATACAGTGCCACCATTGGCTTGTTCAAAGATGCCTTTATGGCCTTGCTGATGGTTAAAAGAGCCCGGCGCATGGCCAAACAGCTCAGTCTCAGCCACATCATCTGGCATGGACGCGCAGCTCAGGACCAAAAAGGGTGCAGAAGAACGATCCGAACGGTTATGGCACGCTTTAGCGAGCATCTCTTTACCTGTGCCGGTTTCCCCTTCAATCAGCAGAGGTTGATCAAGCATGGCCAATTTTTTCGCTTGGCTCATCAGGCTTTTGTGTCGATTCGAGACACCCACAAAATGTTCAAAGCCTAAGTTGCTCTGTAGTGGGATTTGAGTTGTGCTAGTCAATCCCGCATTCGCAGCACGTAACATCATCATCGCACTGGCTAAGGTGGATTGTTTGGCATCGCTCGAAATATAGACGGGCATGATTTCCATCACATAATCCAGTCCATCCAAGACCACATCTTCACGCAGACGAGACTTACTGCCTTCCAGCCAACGTGTGAAGTTGAAGACGGGCATCAAGGCTGAAATTTGCTGGCCGATCATGCTGGATTCTTCACGATTGAACAATGCAGCCGCAGCGTGGTTAGCCATATCCACCGCGCCTTTGAGGTTGATCGCCAATACCGCATCAGGCAAGTTATTGAGCAGAGAAATCAATTCGGTGTTGTGCCGTTCAATCGGCATAAACTGGATTTTACGGACATCTTTTACCCCGGGAATGCGGCGAATTTCCGCCATCAGTTCACTGAAGGTTTCAAAATCAATATCAGGACAATTGAGGTAAATAATACCGATCACATCGATTTCGATCCCTCGCAGATCGATGCTTTTGGAGGCGAGAATATCCAGTAACTCGCGAGTCAGACCTAATCGGTCTTCACAGAGGACTTCAAGACGCACTTTAATAGGATCCTGTTTGAAAGTGTCACGAAAAGTTGACAGTAGTTTCGCCCAAGCCCAGATCGGCGTCAAGCGATCCGTGATAACGGATCGCAGTTTCCGAGAATGAAAGGTTATTTGGCGAGCAAAGCAGCCACTTTACTCACGACTTGCTTACGAACCGCACTCAGTTTGAGTTGACGATCGGGGTGCCATGGCAGTGGACGCAGCAACCCTACCGCTTTAATGCCCAAACGCGCCGTCAGAATACCCACGCCTACCCCCTGCCCTGCACGAGCAGAAAGGCGTCCGGCCAAGTCCATGGAAAACAGATCCACGCTGGCATCGACAGCCAATTCACTCGCCCCCGCTAACGCCATGTTGAGCAATACGGCTTTAAACAGTTTTATGCGTGACCAGTAACCGAGTTCAACGCCATACACTTTTGCCAGTTGATCCACCATGGAAAAGTTACGCCAAGCCACCAGCAACATATCAGCAATCGCGAGTGGGCTAATCGCCACTAATGCGGCCGCTTCAGTCGCATAACGAGTGACAATTTGGCTGGCTTGTTTGTCTTGCTCACCCACCACCAACGCATCATACAAATCGAGGATTTCTGCATCACTGTGGCTACTATTGAGTGCCGATAGCCAACGTTGGTAGCCCTGCTTATCCACTTTACCTTGTTTGGCTATCTGCTCACAGAACGCTTGACCTTGGCCAACTACATCATTCTCCATCAAGATTTGCGCTTGTTCTTGAACACTAAAATGCTGACGTAGACGACGCAGTTTCCACAACTCTTTGCCGATGGCACCTAGGCCTAATGTCGCCAAAGCACTCACAAAGCCGGCCCAACCAAGGCTGAGCCAGTCTGCGCTTTGAATGGCTTGTACTACGCTATCGACAGCCTGCCATGCCACCAAACCACTGAATGCCGCAAACAAACCGCCCGCAAACCACTTGCGCCCTTTGCTGGGTCGAATGATGGTGTCGAGCTCTGCTTCCAATGCCTCTTCTGCTGGCTCTTCCATGTTCATGGGCACAAACTTTTCTTGTGCGCTAAACTGCTGCTGGGCCGTCAAGCTCGGCGTTTCTAAACTACCTTGCAGTGGCTCGCTAAAAATCTGTTTGGTTTTAAGATCGCTCATCGCAGTTTATCTCCAATCAGAATGTCGAGGGCTTTATCGACTCGAATGTGCTGGCATGGCTCATCCATCGCCGTGGGCAGTGGACGAAACGCCGTAAAATCAAACGCCTGACGCTGCCAATAATCGGGATCTGGCAGTTTGCGCGGCACCTCACCGGGAAAGAGCGTGATGGATTCACCTTCCAGTGTGACACCTTGAATCGCCGCCACCTTCTGCTCTCCCTGCATGATGTAACCCGATTGTGTGGCGCGCACCGAAGCCATGCTGATGCAGTTCATTTCAATATTTTCATAGGCTGCATGCTGCCAAGCCGGATGGATCATCTGCTGCAATAGAGAAACCATATTGACATGCTGCTCCGGTGTCACATGGTCAGCCTTAGTGGCCGCAAAGACGACTTTATCGATTTTGGGTGCAAATAAACGGCTGAGCAAACCACTGCGCCCATAGCGGAAACTGTGCATGATTTGCTCCAGCGCGCTGCGCATATCCAAAAACGATTCGTGCCCAACATTGAGCGGCGATAGGCAATCCACCAACACTATCTGGCGATCAAACGTCGCGAAATATTCCTTATAAAAGGCTTTTACCACCTTGTTTTGGTACTCCTGATAGCGCGCTTGCAGCAAAGCGTAATAGCTCTGTTTGCTCACTGAGCCCTGCGGCGGATGACATGGGAAAAATTGCAGCACAGGCGCACCTTCCAGCTCCCCTGGCAACACAAATCGTCCCGGCTGAACCCAATGCAGTCCACTGGCTTTACATTGATGCAGATAGTCGGTGTAGCTCGCGGCAATCGCCGCCAAGGTTTGCTCATTGGCTTCTTGGTGAAGATCAAGCTGCTCCACAGCGTCACACCAAGACTTAGCGAGCTCTTTGCGTAACCCATGCAGAGCATGAAATTGCTGTGCTGACCAAGTGGCGTAATCCATCTCTAATAGCGGTAAATCGAGCAACCACTCTCCGGGATAGTCGATAATGTCGAGATAGAGAGTTGCACTACTGGTGAGTAGCTTTTTGCTCCGTTTTTTCGGCTTGTATTTGATCGCCAAACGAATTTCGCTTACATCTCGGGTTGGCACTGGCCAGTTTGCAGGGCTGCTTTGCAACTCGGTTAACGCTTCATCATAGGCAAAGCGTGGCACCATCATGTTGCTTTGCGGTACACGCTTTGCGCCAATCAAGCGCTGCTCACGATCCGCCGCTAACAGAGGGAGATTATGATGGCTGGACGTATGCAGCAGTTGATTGACGAGAGAGGTAATAAACGCCGTTTTACCTGCGCGCGAAAGTCCCGTCACCGCAAGACGGACATGGGAATCGAGGCCACGATGGATAAAATCGCTCATTTCTTGACGAATTCGCTGCATTGTTCACTCCAAATCAGGATTTCGCACAGCTTAATAAGCTCAAGCTTAATGTGAGATGAATATACCCTTCCTACTTAAAGTGGCAGCAGTGCTGACTACCTGAAACGCTAAGTCATTCGGGTATCGCTTTTGCTCAGCTGAGTACTAGGCACAGAGCAAAATCACAATGGGTAATGGCTCGCTCCTGCCTATAAGCCATTCAAGTCACAGGAGCGATAAGAGGGATTAATCTTCTTCGATCAGTTTGTAGATGACAAACAGTGCGATCTCAAGCAGCACAAATAAACCGCAGGTGATGGTGACGTATTTATCATTAAAAATGCTGATACCGTTCAAAATAAGGTCGTAACCGACCACAGCACCGATCACCACAGCAATAATGATTTGTAGAATCTGAATAAAACGAGGCATGCTTACTAACTCCTAACCTATCGATAACGAAATGAATTGTATACCAAAACTACAGCTTCGAGTAGGAAGGGTATCCTATTAAAAAGGTGCAACTTACGTGCACCTTTGTCATTTTTTTGCCAAGTTCCTCGCTGAGAAGAGAAGAGGCAAGCCTTTACTTGGCCGCTTCAGCGATTTTGACCCGCCAAGTATCTGGGCCGATTTGGTGCGCATTCGCGCCAGTTGAATCCACAGCAACAGTGACTGGCATATCTTCGACTTCAAATTCGTAGATTGCCTCCATGCCTAAGTCTTCAAACGCGACTACGCGAGCTTTCTTGATCGCTTTCGCCACTAAGTAAGCCGCACCACCGACTGCCATCAAATAAACGGCTTTGTGTTTTTTGATCGATTCAACGGTAGCTGGGCCGCGCTCAGCTTTACCAATCATGCCCATGACGCCGACCTCTTCCAGCATCATGTCGGTAAACTTGTCCATACGAGTTGAAGTTGTAGGGCCTGCAGGGCCAACCACTTCATCGCCTACTGCGTCCACAGGACCTACGTAGTAAATGAACTTGTCTTTCAAATCGACACCGTCAGGCAATTTTTCGCCTTTTTGCAGCATGGTTTGAATGCGTTTATGGGCCGCATCACGACCGGTGAGGATCTTGCCAGACAGCAGAACCGTTTCACCGGTTTTCCAGGTTTGGATCTCTTCACGGGTGATATTATCAAGATTGACACGACGCGTATTCGCGCCCGCTTCCCAAGTGATTTGTGGCCAATCTTCTAACTTAGGCGGCGTTAACTGCGCAGGGCCGCTGCCATCGAGTGTGAAATGTACGTGGCGTGTCGCCGCACAGTTGGGGATCATGCAGACAGGCTTAGAAGCGGCATGTGTCGGTGCCGATTTGATTTTCACATCCACCACTGTAGTTAAACCGCCAAGACCTTGCGCGCCAATACCGAGCTTATTCACACGGTTGAAAATGTCTAAACGCAGCTCTTCTTCCGCATTTTGCGGACCACGCTCGATAAGCTCATGAATATCAATGTGTTCCATCAAGGCTTCTTTGGCAAGGACGGCCGCTTTTTCCGCCGTACCGCCAATGCCAATGCCGAGCATGCCCGGTGGACACCAGCCCGCGCCCATCAAGGGTACGGTTTTTTCTACCCATTCAGCAATATCATCGGACGGGTTTAGCATCACCATCTTGGTTTTGTTTTCACTGCCGCCACCTTTGGCCGCAATTTGAATATCCACTTTATCGCCAGGCACCATATTGATGTGCACCACAGCTGGGGTATTGTCTTTGGTATTGATGCGCTTGCCCGCAGGATCCATCAATACTGAAGCACGCAGTGGATTATCTGGGTTGGTGTACGCTTGGCGCACGCCTTCATCTACCATCTGCTGCACTGTCATATCGGTCGAGTCCCATTGCACTCCCATCCCGATGTTCACAAAACACGTGACAATACCTGTGTCTTGGCAGATTGGGCGGTGTCCTTCAGCGGACATACGCGAGTTGATCAGGATTTGGGCTATCGAATCTTTTGCCGCTTGGCTTTCTTCACGTTGGTAGGCTTTTTCTAGGGCTTTTACAAAGTCTAATGGGTGGTAGTAGGAGATGTACTGCAGCGCATCAGCGACACTGCTGATCACATCTTGCTTGCGTATTACCGTCATTGCTCGCCTCGTTATTGTTATGCTTCCGTGTACTGCGACTTGGGTGAATTACTGCTTCCAAAACCGAAGGAGACGCTCACTCTTTAAGTAGCAGCTTTGTATGAGATTTTTATGATACTCTTGCTTTCCCTGCGATGCTACGCAATGAACGGTTTCTCTGTCACAAATTACACAAATGAATAACAACCAAATCTTGTCAATTGAACACAAAAAATTAACTTATCATCCTGATATTGCTAAACAATTTTTCACATCTATTGAGCAGCAACCTTGGGCAATGCTGCTACGCTCCGCGTCTACCACCCATATGGATAGCCGCTTTGATATTCTGGTCGCCAATCCTTTCGCCACTTTAGTGAGTTTTGGTGATGAAACTGAAATTCACACCCAGAACGGCGTGACATTGTCACGAGAAGATCCTTTTGCGCTTCTTGCTGACATCCAAGAGCAGTATCTTCCTCAAGTGACTGATGCGTCTGAGTTACCTTTTGTTGGCGGTGCTCTGGGGTATTTTGCCTATGATTTAGGACGCCGAGTCGAAGTCCTCCCTAGTTTGGCAGAACAAGACATTGCTATGCCCGATATGGCCGTGGGCATCTATTCTTGGGCGCTCGTGGTCGATCACCAACAGCACACCGCGCAATTGGTCGGACAAAATGTTGAAGACGCTTGGGGTTGGTTAAACCAACAAGAGGCGATAAAGCCAAGCGAAGTAACTGACTTTGCTCTCACGTCGCCTTGGCGCTCCAATATGAGCTATACCGCCTATCAAGATAAATTTGCTCGTGTGCAGGACTATTTACGCTCGGGAGACTGTTACCAGATCAACCTCGCGCAGCGTTTTCAGGCTCACTACACCGGTAGTGAATGGCAAGCGTATTTGAAGCTGGAAAAAGGTAACCAAGCGCCCTTCTCCGCCTTTTTGCGTTTGCCGCAAGGCGCAATTTTGAGTGTATCTCCAGAACGTTTTCTGCAAGTCTGCGATCGAGTGATTGAAACCAAACCGATCAAAGGCACACGTCCACGCCATGCCGACAAGCAACAAGATGCCCTACTCAAGCAAGATTTAGTCAGCGCAGAAAAAGATCAGGCCGAGAATTTAATGATTGTCGATCTGCTGCGTAATGATATTGGTCGTGTGGCAAAGCCGGGTAGCGTGCATGTACCTAAGTTGTTTGATGTGGAGAGCTTTCCCGCCGTGCACCATCTGGTGAGCACGATTCGCGCAACACTGGATGAGCAATACCAAGCCGCAGATCTGTTACGCGCCTGTTTTCCCGGCGGTTCGATTACGGGAGCGCCCAAAGTGCGGGCAATGGAAATCATTGAAGAGCTCGAGCCGCATCGCCGTAGCGCTTATTGTGGCTCAATTGGCTATCTCAGCCGTCATGGAAAAATGGATACCAGCATCACGATCCGCACTTTAGTGGCCTATCAGAAGCAGCTTTACGCTTGGGCGGGTGGCGGCTTGGTGGCTGACAGCGAAGGAGCTGCGGAGTATCAAGAAACACTGGATAAATTAAGCCGAATTCTTCCAACCCTAGAATCCTAACCCTCAGTTTGACCCACCGTCAGCACAGCCTATGCTCGCTGGCGGTTTGCTTGACAAACCTCCCCCTAACTACTTGCAGCGTCAAGCAGGTATAAAAGGGATCATATCCGGCAAATGTGCAGTAACCGACAGCGCATTGTTATGAAATACGCTATACCCAAACAACTTGGAGTTGCAGGTAGGCGGCAAGTGAGTGAATCCCCATGAGCATAGATACACTATGTGATTGGGGTGAACGAACGTAGCCAACACCGCTGCAACTTCAAGTAGGAAGGGTATATAACAGGTGTTATACGTTAATCACGGTATAGAGGTCTGCTTTGCAAAACATTAGCCGTCATGAGTTTATCCAGCAGTTTCAGCTCCATTTACCCGCTGCCTATCCCCAGGAAAGCTTGCGGCGCGTCGCGCATTTAGCGCCAGAGAAGCTACGCAAAGCGTCGGTATTGATTGGCGTGGTAGAGCGTCCGCAAGGCCTACAAGTGATCATGACCAAGCGCGCAGCACATTTGAGGCATCACCCCGGGCAAATCAGTTTTCCCGGCGGAAAGTACGAAGAGATCGACCACTCATTACAGCAGACGGCAAAACGAGAAGCACGAGAAGAGATTGGCATCCCAGAAGAGAAAATTCGTATTGTTGGCCAGTTGCCTGAGTTAGTGACCGTAAGCCAGTTTGCCGTGACGCCTTTTTTAGCTTTTGTGGAATCCGACTACCCGATTCAGCTCGATCACAACGAAGTCGATGAAGTGTTTGAAGTGCCGATCAGTTTTTTGCTTGATCGAAAAAAGATCTACAGCGGGACTTTTCAGTTAAAAAACCACCGTCATAAACTGTTCGCCCTCTCCTATAAACAACATTTTATATGGGGTATGACCGCACAAATCATTCAATCCCTTCAAAAACAATTTATTAATTACAATGAGTTAGTTTAATTAATGACTTTTCTCTCTTTGAGCACGTCAGCTTTAATCATTAAAAATTCTAATCCACAAAGAAAGCAAACGTTTGCCAAGCTATCCATCGAGAATTTCTCACGCAAACATAACTAAATCTAATCCAACCCATTAACAATTCTCACATGTGGCACGCCAATTTCGTGATCAAAAATAGGTTTTTGATAGAAGTTTCAATAAGCACTGTCAATCATGATTTAGATCTAGTTTTCTTATGTGAAAAATGTGCAAAAATGCGCTCCGACTTATTTCCTGTTCCCAAAATGAGTAAAAACATATGAATACTACAACAGCGGCCACTTCTACAGCACGTTCTGCTAGCAAGTGGACCTACAAAGATTTCACCTGGGCCCTGTCCCTTTTTGGTACTGCGGTTGGTGCAGGTGTACTATTCTTACCCATTAAAGCCGGTGCTGGTGGTTTCTGGCCATTAGTTATCCTCGCGTTAATCGCAGCACCAATGACTTGGTTTGCTCATAAATCTTTGGCTCGTTTCGTTTTATCTGCCAAAAACCCTGATGCAGACATCACCGACACCGTTGAAGAGCACTTTGGTAAAGCTGGCGCCAACCTTATTACTTTTGCTTACTTTTTTGCCATCTATCCTATCGTGCTGATTTACGGCGTGGGCATCACTAACACGGTGGATTCTTTCCTCGTTAACCAAATCGGCATGGAATCGATTCCTCGCTGGTTGCTCTCTGGCGCGCTGATTATTGCGATGACAGCAGGTGTGGTATTTGGTAAGGAGTTGATGCTGAAAGCCACTTCTGCCATGGTTTACCCACTGGTGTTTATCCTGCTGGCACTCTCTTTCTACCTGATCCCAGATTGGAACACTTCAATGATCGAAGTCGCACCTGACTGGTCTGCTATGCCAGCGATCGTATGGCTTGCGATTCCAATCATCGTGTTCTCTTTCAATCACAGCCCAATCATTTCTCAGTTTTCTAAAGAGCAGCGCCAACAGTTTGGTGACGATGCGGTGAAGAAAACTGACATGATCACTGGCGGTGCAGCCATGATGCTGATGGGCTTCGTGATGTTCTTCGTATTCTCTGTGGTACTGTCACTGTCTCCTGAAGAGCTGGCAATGGCGAAAGAGCAAAACATCTCAGTTCTGTCTTACCTAGCCAACGAACACGCTTCACCAATCATCTCTTACTTAGGTCCAATCGTGGCATTCGCAGCGATCACTTCAAGCTACTTCGGTCATTTCTTAGGTGCTCATGAAGGTCTGGTTGGTCTGGTGAAATCTCGCAGCAATATGCCAATTGGTAAGATTGAAAAAATCTCTCTCGGCTTCATCGTAGTTACCACTTGGATTGTGGCAATTGTGAACCCAAGCATCCTAGGTATGATTGAAACCATGGGCGCTCCAATGATTGCTGCCATCTTGTTCCTACTGCCTGTATTTGCAATGCACAAAGTACCTGCAATGGCTAAGTTCAAGACTTCAGCACCTGTACAGATTTTTACAGTTATTTGTGGCTTGGCTGCGATTAGTTCTGTAATCTACGGCGCTCTTTAATCTCTACCTCTGCGTATGAGCTTAAAACACAAAACATAACTATACCAAAAGCCTCCCTACCCTTAGGGGGGCTTAGTTTTGAGGCATTCAAAATGATTAGTGTATTTGATATCTATAAAATCGGTGTTGGTCCTTCGAGCTCACACACGGTTGGACCGATGAAAGCGGGTAAAGAGTTTATTGACGAACTACGCTCAATGGGAAAATTGCGCGACGTCACTAAAATCACCGTGGACGTTTATGGATCGCTATCACTGACAGGGAAAGGTCACCACACAGATATCGCTATCATCATGGGTCTGGCAGGCAATACGCCAGAGAAAGTGGATATCGACTCAATTCCGAGCTTTATTGCTCGTGTAGAAGAAACAGAACGTCTTCCTGTTGGTATGCACTGTCATACCGTCTCTTTCCCTCGTGAAGGTGGGATGAATTTCCACCGCACTAATCTGCCTTTGCACGAAAACGGCATGCAGATTCACGCATGGATCAACGACGAAAAAATCTTCAGCAAAACTTACTACTCTATCGGCGGCGGTTTCATCGTTGATGAAGAGCATTTTGGCAAAGAGAGTGAATCTCTTATTCAAGTGCCTTATGTTTTCCGTTCTGCTGAAGAGCTGCTGAACCAGTGTAAAGAGAGTGGTTTTTCGATCAGCACACTGGTGATGGCGAACGAAAAAGCCATGCATTCAGACGAAGAAGTACGCACCTATTTCGCGAACATTTGGCGTACCATGCGTGAGTGTATGGAACGTGGGATGAACACCGAAGGTATCCTGCCTGGGCCTTTGCGTGTACCACGCCGTGCGGCAGCGCTGCGTCAACAACTGCTGACGTCCGAAAAAACCACCAACGATCCAATGGCGGTGGTTGACTGGGTAAACATGTATGCGTTTGCAGTTAACGAAGAAAACGCAGCCGGTGGCCGTGTAGTTACTGCACCGACTAACGGTGCGTGTGGCATTATCCCTGCGGTACTCGCCTACTACGACAAATTCATCCAAACAGTGACTGAGAAAGACTACATCCGTTACTTCGCCGCGTCTGGCGCGATTGGTGGTCTGTACAAGCGTAATGCCTCTATCTCTGGGGCGGAAGTGGGCTGTCAAGGTGAAGTGGGTGTAGCTTGCTCTATGGCAGCAGCCGGTCTTGCTGAGCTTTTAGGCGGTAGCCCAGAGCAAGTCTGTATGGCCGCTGAGATCGCGATGGAACATAACCTTGGTTTGACTTGTGACCCAGTTGCAGGACAAGTACAAGTGCCATGTATCGAGCGTAACGGCATTGCAGCCGTGAAAGCGATCAACTCAACCCGTATGGCGCTGCGTCGTTCCTCTGCCCCACGTGTTTCACTGGATAAAGTGATTGAAACCATGCTGGAAACCGGCAAGGACATGAATGCTAAGTACCGTGAAACCTCACAAGGTGGCTTGGCAATCAAGGTGATCTGTTAATCGGAACCTTTTGTGGTTACAAAAACGCCCGGATATCCGGGCGTTTTTTTATGCTTTGCATGATCAGATTACATCTCACATCAATGCGCTATTCACCGCGATAAATACAACCCGCCGTGCAGGTTTCTTTGATCTCGACTTTGCTCAGCAGCGGTAAACTGGGCTTGAGCTGTTGCCAAATCCACTTTGCCAATACTTCACTGGTTGGGTTTTCTAACCCTTCGATATCATTCAGATAATAGTGATCGAGACGATCATAAATCGGTTTGAATGCGGCTTTAATTTCCGCAAAATCCACAACCCAACCTGTATGAGGATCAACCTCACCTTCAACATACAGACGAACTAAAAAAGAGTGTCCATGCAAACGACCACACTTATGACCAGCTGGCACATGCGGTAAGTGGTGAGCAGCCTCAAACATAAACTCTTTGTATAATTCTGTTTTCATCATCATTCTCGGGGCATAAAAAGAGCCGCAATACTAAGAAATCTCTGCAGCTGAAACAAGGCTATTCAAAACATAATTCAGACAAACCACCTCTTTCACATAAGCTACCGAAAAACATTCCTCAATAATCAATGCAATAGCTAAGAGTCATCCATGTGATAGGCTTTAACTCCCCCCTAAGAGTATGCGTCATACCTCATATTTAAACTCACACTTTGGTTAAGGTCACACTAACAATTGGTCTACGTTTGTCACCCAGTGAATTAACGCTATATTTACATGAATCAGGGTCACTTATAATTACAAAACTATTATGAACTCATCCATTCTTAGTAAATTGCTGCTAACATTAATCACCGTGTTTGCCTTAGTTTTGGCGGGCTCAACGTCTTATCAATATTGGCAGCAAAAAGATCTCATTCATTCCGTGTTAAGTGAGCAGCTACACGACAAAGCCAGTAACTACTTTGATAGCCTGAACATGATGATGCTGACTGGCACCATGGCACAAAAAGAGACGCTACGCCAAAAAGCATTAGCACAAGATGGCATTGAACAAGTTCGCGTCATTCGAGCGCCTTCTTTAAATAAGATTTATGGCCCTGGAAGCATGGATCAACAACCGAAAGATGAAATTGATCAACGGGCATTACAAGGCGAGACCATTATAGAGCCCTATCAAGCCGATTGGGGGAAAGGCATTGTGGTTGCCTTGCCGATGAAGTCGAGTGAAAACTATCGTGGTACTAACTGTGTGGCTTGTCATATCGCACCAGAAGGTGAAGTGCTTGGTGTGATTCGTCTTGAGTTTAATCTTAATCACTTAACACAAATGGTGAATCATCGCACTCTTATTGGTGTCGGCATTATGTCGGTTATTGCGCTGTTTGGTTTTATGTTGACGCTGTTTTTTATGCGTAGAATTATCGTTCTGCCTTTGCAAAAAACGTCGGCCTTTATGTGTGAGGTGAGTAAGAGTAAAGATCTTTCCCATCGACTCGAAAACGATAGAAAAGATGAACTCGGACAACTGGCGGTATCCATCAACTCCCTGATGGATACGGTGTCAGACAGCTTGCAACAAGTGCAAGACACTTCCCATTCCCTTGCTGATTCGGCTAAAAAGCTTACGAATGTCGCACAAGTCACCGATCAGGCGGCCAACAATCAACAAAAAGAAACTGCAGAAGTGCAAACCAACATCACGGATATGCAAGGTAAGCAGCAACAAGTGGAGTTTGCTACCGAAGAAGCGTCTAAATTGGTCAATCACACCACCAGTATTGTTCAGCAAAGTGCCAAGCAAGCACACGCAGCCAGTGAAGATATCAAAAATCTGGTGGGCGATATTGAGGCGGTAAAACAACGTATTGTGGAATTAAATAATCAAACTGGCCAAGTATCATCCATTCTTGGCGTGATCAAAGGCATTGCCGAACAAACTAACTTACTTGCGCTGAATGCCGCTATTGAGGCGGCGCGAGCGGGCGAACAAGGTCGCGGTTTTGCTGTCGTTGCAGATGAAGTGCGTCATCTTGCATCACGCACCACGGAAGCCACCGGAAATATTGAAAACATCATCGCAGGATTTCAGCGTGACAGCCAAGCCTCGCTCTCTTCGGTCGATACCGTCTGCTCTCATGCTCATCAGCGTTCATCCGAAGTGGAAGAGCTCTCAGCGGCCATGACTCGTGTGGTCAGCGAAATGCAACAAGTGCTAAGCCATGCTATGGGTATTCAAGAGCAGACCAAACGCACCACGGAAGTCAGTCATGAGATCCAAAATAAGGTTGATGTCATCACTCATCACGCGAACAACACATCACAATCGGCAAGTGAGACACGTGAGATCAGCATCGATCTTGAACATTTGTCACAACAATTGGAGTCCTTGCTGAATCAATTTACTTTGATTGCTAAGAATTCTGCGCGGAAACCACATTAAAGGTTGAAGCTGACAAATTGACAGGTAATATGTTCCGTTGAATCTGTAAAACTCTCTACAACCCAATGTTTCGTCTATTTTTTGCGCGATGACGAGCGCAAATGGCATTGGGATGTCTTTATATCTCAACGGAGACTGTAATAAACATGACTTACGCGCCTGTAAATGACGTACTCAGCGGCAAGCTCGCAGTAGACAGTGAAGTCACTGTTCGCGGCTGGATTCGCACACGTCGTGATTCCAAAGCTGGAATTTCGTTTCTTGCCATCTATGACGGCTCTTGTTTCAACCCGATTCAGGCCGTGGTTCCTAATAATCTCAATAACTACGACAACGAAGTTCTGAAGCTCACTACAGGCTGTTCCGTTGAAGTAACCGGTAAGATTGTTGAATCTCCAGCTTCAGGCCAAGCATTTGAACTGGCTGCGTCTGACGTAAAAGTCGTCGGTTGGGTTGAAGATGCTGACACTTACCCAATGGCGAAAACGCGTCATTCGATTGAATATCTGCGTGAAGTGGCTCACCTGCGTCCACGTACTAACGTGATCGGTGCGGTTGCGCGTGTTCGTAACTGCTTGGCACAAGCGATTCACCGTTTCTACCATGAACAAGGTTACTTCTGGGTTTCAGCGCCTCTTATCACCGCTTCTGATGCAGAAGGTGCGGGTGAAATGTTCCGCGTATCAACGCTGGATATGGAAAACCTACCGCGTACGGATGCAGGTAAAGTGGATTACAACCAAGACTTCTTTGGTAAAGAAACCTTCCTGACCGTATCTGGCCAGCTCAACGCGGAAGCTTACGCTTGTGCGATCAGCAAAGTGTACACTTTCGGCCCAACATTCCGTGCGGAAAACTCAAACACCAGCCGTCACTTGGCGGAATTCTGGATGGTTGAACCTGAAGTTGCATTCGCTGACCTGAACACTGTAGCAAAACTGGCTGAAGACATGCTGAAGTACGTGTTCAAAGCCGTACTGGCAGAGCGTCGTGACGATCTTGAGTTCTTTAACGATCGTATTAATAACGAAGTGATTGCGCGTCTTGAGCAATTTGTTGAATCTGATTTCGCACAAGTGGATTACACCGATGCGATTGAAATTCTGAAAAACTGCGGCAAAACGTTTGAGTTCCCTGTTGAATGGGGCATTGATTTGGCTTCTGAGCACGAGCGTTTCCTTGCAGAAGAGCACTTCAAAGCACCGGTTATCGTGAAGAACTATCCAAAAGACATCAAAGCGTTTTACATGCGTATGAACGAAGATGGCAAAACCGTTGCAGCGATGGACGTCTTGGCACCGGGCATTGGTGAAATCATCGGCGGTTCACAGCGTGAAGAGCGTTTGGATATTCTTGATGCGCGTATGCGTGAATTTGGCATCGATCCTGAGCACATGGACTGGTATCGCGACCTGCGCCGTTACGGCACAGTGCCGCACGCGGGCTTTGGTCTGGGCTTCGAGCGTCTAGTCTCTTACGTCACTGGTATGGGCAACGTGCGTGACGTGATCCCATTCCCACGTACCCCACGCAGCGCGAGTTTCTAATTCCGCTCTGTTGAATGTAAAAACCGTCTCAAACGAGACGGTTTTTTTATACTTCAAGCTCACTCTTATTGGCTTTTCTGGTGGCTTTTAGCCATTTTCAGTAGATAAAAATGGTGTATCGGCCCATAACCTTGGCCGATCCTTAATTGATCGGCATGCACAATCGCTTGGTGGATATATTGTTTGGCTTTATCGACCGCTTCCACTAACTCAGCCCCCTGCGCTAAGTATGAGGCGATCGCAGATGAGAGTGAGCAGCCCGTGCCATGCGTATTCTTCGTAGCAATACGGGGCGCACAGAAATGACGACTATCACCACTTTGAATCAGTAAGTCATCACTGTTGGCTTGCTGATGGTCGTGACCGCCTTTGAGCAGTACCGCTGGTGTGTTTAACTGACTAAGCGCGGTAATACCCTGCTGCGGATTCTGCTGCCATTCTTGTTGCGTCATCCCCACTAAAACCGCCGCTTCTGGCAGATTAGGCGTAATGAGATTGGCTAACGGTAATAGCTCACGTTTTAACGTCTCGACTGCCTCTGCCGCCAATAAATGATGGCCACTGGTTGAGATCATCACTGGGTCGAGCACAATCCATTTCGGTTGATATTGGCGTAATTTTTTAGCAACCAGAGCGATGATTGGGGCATCCGCCAGCATACCAATTTTGACTGCCAAGACGGGAATATCGCTAAACACGGCGTCTAACTGTTGCTCAACCACCGCTAATGGCAAAGGAAAAACGGCGGAAACACCCTGCGTATTTTGTGCGGTAATCGCGGTAATCACTGAGCAGGCGTAACCCCCTGTCGCTGAAATGGCTTTGATATCGGCTTGAATGCCCGCCCCCCCGCCGCTGTCTGAACCGGCAATGGTGAGTACAATCGGTGTTTGAAGAGAAGAATTTGATGGCATAAAGGCTCCTGTGAAAAACAGGAACTGATCCCAAACCGCAGATAAATGGTAAGACAATACGAGCTGTTGAGGATAGTTCCCTACGTCAGTCCTAACTGAATCAGGTTCAACGGGTCTCGCTGCGCGATCTCAGCCTTTGATTCGCACGTTGTTATACCCAAACTACTTGGAGTTGCAAGTAGGCGGCAAGTGAGTTCATCCCCATGAGCATAGATAAACTATGTGATTGGGGTGAACGAACGTAGCCAACACCGCTGCAGCTTCAAGTAAGAAGGGTATATACGCTCTCAGGCTCCCCGACTACAGGGCGTATCTTAACAGTATTCCTTGATACAAAAAGCAATTATTGCTCCTCTCAATCGTTACACTCTGATACGACCACTCAAAAAATGTTCGCTTTAAAGTGGTCATCACCCAACAATGTCTATAGAATCCGCGCCTTTATTCAAAATGATAATAAATCGCACTCACTTTAATGATGCCACTTATACTTAACTAGCCGTAACTTATTGACCATTTGGGTTCTATCACTTGCTATGAAAAACACGATTTACCATGCCCCACTGACGTTTGGACTTTATGCGCTTGCTGGAGTGCTCTTTGCGCTTTACACAAGCCGAGTCTGTCCTTTTCTCGCGACATTAAGCACTCGTGAAATCGCCACTCAGGTGGGTGCTGTCTTCATCCTCGCATGGCTGATTCGGCATACTCTGCTTCGCCAGCACATTTGGGCAAGAAAACAGCAATTTATCCAATTGGACACGGCACTCCTCTTCGCAATGAGTTTGCCTTTAGCGCTTTACTACAATCTGCAATACCAGTTCACGTTAGACAGTAATTTAAAAGTACTGTTTGGAATGACCTTATTTGGTTTCTTCACCGGAGCGTTATTGCAATTAAGCAGTAAGTTAAGAACGCTGCGCCAAATGCCTCAAAGTCAGAACCTTGCTCTCTCTTCTGATGAGCGACGTTCCTTAGTCAAACAGCTGATTGGCTTGATCGTCCTTTTAATCAGCACACTGACGGTGATGCTCAGCATGGTCGCAATCAAAGATATTCACTGGCTGGAAAATAACCCTGCGCGCCTACTTGATGGCAGTGGCAAGATCAGCATTGTGAAAGAGTTTGCCTTTTTGTCCTTGGTGTTAGGCGGCTACATCACGGCCATTCTCGTTCTCTGGAGTCGAGTGATGAAAGAGATCCTCGACCATCAGGAGCGCTCATTGCAAGCCGTGACGCAAGGCAACCTCCAAGTACGCCTTCCCGTCTACTCTAACGATGAGTTAGGCAATGTCGCCATGTTGACCAATCAGATGTTAGACAGCTTAGAAGCTACGCAAAATGAGGTCAAAACCACACGTGATGTGGCTATCGTCAGCTTATCGGCTCTTGCGGAATCACGAGATAACGAGACAGGGGCACATATTCTTCGCACTCAAGAATACGTCAAAGCGTTAGCAGAATATCTCGCTGCTTTTCCCCAATATTCAACGCTGTTAACCCCGGCTTATATCGAACTACTCTACAAATCCGCGCCATTACATGATGTAGGCAAGGTTGGCATTCCAGATTCGGTTCTGCTCAAACCGGGCAAACTGACCGATGAGGAGTTCACCGTCATGAAAGAGCATCCGCGTATCGGGGCGCAAGCACTTGCGATTGCTGAGCGCCATTTAGGGACGAGCTCCTTCCTCGCTATTGCCAAAGAAATTGCCCTCACTCACCACGAAAAATGGGATGGCACGGGTTATCCGGCGCAATTACAAGGAGAAGCCATCCCGCTTTCCGGTCGCTTAATGGCGTTAGCCGATGTGTATGATGCCTTGATTTCAGCTCGGGTTTATAAACCGGCTTTTAGTCATGACAAAGCCAAATCAATTATTGTCGAAGGCAGTGGTCACCATTTTGATCCTGCCGTGGTCGAGGCTTTTCTCGCGGTTGAGGAAAAGTTCGTAGCCATTGCAGCACACTTTAAAGATGCTGCATAAGGTTGTAGTTATACCTTTCCTACTTGAAGCTGCAGCGGTGTTGGCAACGTTCGTTCACCCCAATGACATCGTTTATCTATGCTCATGGGGATGAACTCACTTGCTGCTTTGTTTTGCTTTGTTTTGCTTTGCTTTGCTTTGCTTTGCTTTGCGGATGCTCAATCCATGACGATGGAAAGAAATGAAAATTTAATACGTAATGATCTGTACATCGCCAAATCTTATCTTATTGATGTATTGCCTCAATAACCGGACAAAAATTCATCTCGCCTTAGGCTGAAAAGCCCAAGGCTTTTACATCACAAATGACCAACTATTCCCAGTTTTTCACCCAAGTAAAAATTTTTCGATATTTTCTTTCAGGTGCTGTTGTCACCTGAATACGAGGGAGGTATAAATACGGTAAATTTTGATGAGTTCAATCATCCCTTCCCACCCTAACTTGACATGGATGTGCTTTATGTTCGAAAAAGTCGTTGCCGCTCCCGCTGACCCTATCCTAGGTTTAACTGAAGAGTTCAAAAAAGACCCTCGTACCGACAAAATTAACCTCGGTGTAGGTATTTATAAGAATGAAGCAGGTGAAACCCCGGTTCTCGCTACTGTAAAGAAAGCAGAAGCCGCACTGCTTGAGTCAGAGAAAACCAAATCTTATCTCACGATTGAAGGGACAGCTGAGTACGGTTTAGCAGTACAAAAACTGCTGTTCGGCGCGAATTCGGACATAGTGACACAAAAACTGGCAAAAACAGCGCAAGCCCCTGGTGGCACTGGTGCGCTGCGTGTGGCGGGTGAATTTATTAAGCGTCAACTGGGCGATGTGAAAGTCTGGATCAGTAACCCAACTTGGGCTAACCATCACGGTGTGTTCAATGCCGCTGGCTTGGAAACTACGCAATACGCTTATTATGATGCCAAAGCCAAAGACAAAGATTTTGCCGCTATGCTGGCAGATTTAGAGCAGGCAGAGAAAGGCGATGTGGTTTTACTGCACGGCTGCTGCCACAATCCAACGGGTATTGACCCAACAGAGCAAGAGTGGGAAGTACTGGCGAAATTGGTGGCTGACAAAGGCTTACTGCCTCTGTTTGACTTTGCTTACCAAGGCTTTGCTTCAGGTGTGGAAGAAGACGCGGCTGGCCTACGTATTTTTGCGAAATACAACTCTGAGATTCTGGTTGCCAGCTCTTTCTCAAAGAACTTTGGCTTGTACAACGAACGTGTCGGTGCCTTCACGCTGGTTGCACCTTCAACAGCCGTTGCAGAAACGGCGTTCTCACAAGTTAAAGCGATTATCCGCTCTATCTACTCAAACCCACCGGCTCACGGTGCTGCCGTCGTCACTTATATTCTGAACAACCCAGAATTACGCGCAGAATGGGAAGCCGAAGTCGCAGAAATGCGTGAACGCATTCAAGAGATGCGCGTACTTTTCGTTAACACATTGAAAGAAGTGGGTGTAGACGCTGACTTTAGCTTTATCGAGCGTCAAAACGGCATGTTCTCTTTCTCTGGCCTAAGCAAAGAGCAAGTTGCACGCCTCAAATCAGAGTTGGGTATCTATATCGTCGGCTCTGGCCGCATCAGCGTAGCGGGATGACCAAATCAAACATGCTACCCTTGTGCCAAGGCATTGCTGCGGTGATGTAATCGCATCGTCAATGACTCTCTTAAACCGGCTGGAATATGGCCGGTTTTTTTTACTGTTCATATACCCAAACTACTTGGAGTTGCAGGTAGGCAGCAAGTGAGTTCATCCCCATGAGCATAGATACACTATGTGATTGGGGTGAACGAACGTAGCCAACACCGCTGCAGCTTCAAGTAGGAAGGATATAGATAGACTCCTTTCCCTCTCTCTGCGTGCTCCGATTAGTCCTAAGGCAATAAATTGAGGTAGTATGGTCGGCCATACCGCCAAAAACATCGCCTAACGCATGTTTGTAACGATAGGAGCCGCCATGGACGCCGAGTTAATCGAGATTCAACAATTCCTGCAACAGCATCCGCCTTTTGATGCCTTACCCAACGAACGACTACCTGAAATCGCTCAACAAATTGAAATTGCCTACTTTCGTAAAGACACACCGATTATTGGCTATAAACAAGCCATCAGTGATTTATATTTGGTTCGTAGTGGGGCGGTCGAAGTCTATCGACGTCATGGTGAGCTGTACAATCGACTGACGGAAGGCAGTCTATTTGGACAAATGGGGTTATTAACGCGTAACCAAGTGTCTTTCGCGGTCACTGCAATTGAAGATACGCTGCTGTACTGTTTGCCTGAAGCGCTCTTTCACCGTTTACACCAAGAGTTTGATAGTTTTGCCGATTTTGTTGAAGTAGAGCAAGCCGTACGCTTGCGTCAAACTGTTGCTAAACAAAAAGAACAAAATGATCTTATCACCAGCAAAGTCAAACAGCTGTTAACTCGTCCAGCACCAACGATAGACAAACAAGCCTCTATTCAACAGGCGGCACAGCGCATGGCAGATGAAAACGTCTCTGCGCTGCTGATCCTCGATAACCAGATCCTGCTTGACACGGAAGATGACTCAACGCCTGTGGTCGGCATTGTCACGGAACGAGACCTCTGCCGACGCGTCTTGGCGCAAGGTATGGATGTCACACAGACCGTCAGCCAAGTCATGACTCATGAGGTCATCTCGCTGGATCATAATGCTTACGTCTATGAAGCCATGCTCGCCATGCTACGCAATAACGTTCACCATCTCCCTGTATTAAGAGAAAGGCAGCCGATTGGTATCATCGACATGACCGACATCGTACGCCATGAGTCGCAAAACTCATTGCTTTTAGTCAGTCGTATCTACCAGCAAACTTGTATTGATGATTTGGCTCAACTCGTCCATGAAGTCAAAGCAAGCTTCGTACGTTTAGTTAACGAAGACGCCAATTCACACATGATTGGTACTGCGATGTCGACCATTGGCCGCGCTTTCACGCAGCGCATCATTGAATTAGTCGAGGCCGAGTTGGGTGCTGCGCCGCTACCCTACTGTTTTGTCGCCTTTGGTTCGATGGGACGCGATGAACAACTGATTGTAACCGATCAAGATAATGCTCTAATTTTAGATGATCGCTACGATGTGCAGCAGCATGGTGCTTATTTTGCTCAATTTGCTGATTTGGTGTGTAGGGGATTAGACCGCTGCGGATACCCATTATGTGATGGTGATATCATGGCTAGCAATCCGAAATGGCGCATGACTCGCAAAGAATGGGAAACCTGCTTTGCTGACTGGATTGATAATCCCAACCCGCAAGCCCTGCTCAATGCGTCGATTTTTTTTGATCTCGATGGTGTCTATGGACGCACCAAATGGGCCGAGCAACTTTCTGGTTTTATTGTACGCCGCGCCAGACGCAATCAGCGATTTTTAGCCTGTTTGGCGCGTAATGCGCTCAATCGCACGCCGCCACTGGGCTTTTTTAAGAATTTCGTGATGGAAAAAGATGGACGCCATAACAACTCCATCAATTTGAAACGTCGCGGGACAGCACCACTGGCGGATTTGATCCGCGTACATGCCCTCGCCGCAGGTTCACGCGCTAAAAACTCGTTTGAACGTTTAGATGATGTAATTGAAGCAGGATTGCTCCCGCAAGGTAAAGGCAAAGATCTGCGTGATGCCTTGGAATTCATCGCTATGGTGCGGATTCGCCATCAAGCGATTGATGTTGAACAAGAGCGTGAGGCCGACAACAGCATCGAGCCGGAACATCTTTCGGAGTTTGAACGACGCAACTTAAAAGATGCGTTTCAGATCCTCAGTAACGGGCAGAATTATCTTAAGTATCGTTACCAAGCCAACCAACATTTTAAGTGAGCGCCATGTTCGACTCTGCGATATACTGGCCCGCTCGGTTTGCTCACTTAGCCCAGCAGGCTCGGCAAGCCCATTTACAGCGCTTTTATGCTCAACCTCTGGTTGAAGGCTCAACACCGATTCATCAGTGCTCACTGGTTGCCCTCGATTTTGAAACAACGGGACTGAATGCCGAGCAAGATGCCATTGTGAGTATCGGTTTAGTGCCTTTTACTACTCAACGGATTTTTCTCAATCAAGCTCAGTATTGGTTAGTAAAACCCTCTCAACCGCTTGAAGAGGAGTCGATAGTGTTCCATGGGATCACGCACTCCGAGTTGCAGCATGCGCAAGCTCCAGAACAGGTATTGAAGGAATTACTCGAGGCGCTGCACGGCAAGATTGTCGTCGTGCACTTTAGGCATATTGAACGTGAATTTTTGCGCCAGATTAGCCTGAATTTATGGGGCGAGGCGATCGAGTTTCCCGTGTTGGATACATTAGAAATTGAACGTCAGTTACTGGATAAGCAACGCTCGCTGTGGCAACGGATTGCACGTCGACCTTTACCCTCAATACGCCTTGGGCAATCACGGATGCGTTATCACTTACCGCCCTACTCACCTCACCATGCACTGACGGATGCCATTGCGACCGCAGAACTTTTTCAAGCGCAGTGCGCGCACCATCTCCCACCCCACACCGCCATTCAGTCTCTGTGGCTTTAGCCTCTGTGCTCTGTGGTTAAGAGCCCTATATAGGTCTTTGACCGCGAATCGAAACTCGAAACGACGAGATGCATAAGAACGAAAAAGGAGCGCATCAAGCGCTCCTTACTCTGACTTTGTCTGTGACGTCATTACAGTTTAAAACGACGGATCTCTTGCTCTAACTCATGAGACAGTTCAGACAACTCTGTAGCTTGTTCAGCAGCGGAGTGAGCTTCTTGCGCGAGATCATTTGAAACATCACGAATACCTACTGTATTGCGAGTGATTTCCGAAGTCACAGAGGCTTGCTCTTCAGCCGCTGATGCAATTTGCGTCGCCATATCACTGATACGTTCTACAGTTTTATGGATCTGCTCCAAGCTAACCGAAGCTTCATTCGCATCATCAACACTGGTGTCCGCGAGGCGACGACTGTCATCCATAATACCTACCGCTTTACCTGTGGTGGCTTGCAGCGTTTCAATCATCTGCTGAATTTCTTTGGTCGACGCGTGGGTACGTTGGCTCAACACACGAACTTCATCAGCCACGACAGCAAAACCACGTCCTTGCTCGCCCGCACGGGCAGCTTCAATGGCCGCATTCAGCGCCAGTAGGTTGGTCTGTTCAGCGATGTTCTGAATCGTCGACAGAATCGTACTGATTTGGTGACCATGCGCTTCCAGCTCTTGAATAACTTCGGTCGCGACTTGCACTTCTTCAGCCAAAGATTGAATCGAACGCTGCGTTTGAGTGACTTGACCCGCGCCATGGACACACGCCGTCACGGCTTCACCTGCGTTTTGCGCCGTGTGATCCGCATTACCCGCAATTTCTTGAGTGGCAGCAGCCATCTCATTGATTGCAGTAGCCACCATATTGATTTCGTCTTGTTGCAAGCGAATTCGGCTACTGCGCTCTTCCGCTTGTGCCGCCGTCACTTTCGACTGCTGCGCCAATGCGGCTGAAACATGGCTTAACTTGAGTACCATGGTGTGCATGTTGCTCACGAAAGTATTGAAGTTGCTTGCCAGTTGTCCGACTTCATCATCACTGCGAGGTTCTAAACGTTGTGTCAAATCGGCATCACCAGAGGCAATTTCCTCCAGCGCTTTCGATACACGACCCAAATCACGGAACAAGAAGCTGACGAGCCAAGAGACAATCACAACCACAATCACAGTGATCAGCAGCGCAGTAGTAATAAGGCCCGTTAACAACTCAGAATGAGAAGCGTATTCGGTATCGCTGTCCATCTGTACTACGAAATACCAAGGTGTATCGGGTACCGCAGTGAAAAAGAAGAACTTCTCCACGCCATTCAGTTTAAGCGCAAGCAACTGACCTTGATTCGCAGCACGCTCGATAGTGCGCATGTCCAAAGCAGAAGAGAGCGTCGTCACAGGCTTCAGTAGCAAGGATTTGTCTGGATGCGCTAGGAACGAACCGTTTTGACCATCAATCAACATGGTTTGTGCATTTTTTCCTGCGTCCATGCTGATCACGTCCGCAATCAGCTGATCAATGAGAACATCTGCGCCAACTACACCACTCATATTACCGTTAAGGCGAACAGGTTCTGCAATCGTCACAAGCAGTGCGCCAGTTATCGCATCACTGTAAGCGGTGGTGATGATCTGCTTACCCGCACTGGCTGCATCTTTATACCAAGGGCGCGTACGTGGATCGTAATCCGCACGATTACGTTCTGGATGTGAACGATACATCGTGCCGTCAGTCGTACCGTAAAAAATATCGTCAAAACCACCCGCATTGCGCGCTTGTTGCAGATAAGGGACAACATCTTGTGCTTCAATGTGAGCATTAAACGCAGTACTAATTGATTTACGGATAGAAATCCAATCAGCGATACCTTTAGCAGCGGTCGAAGAAATTGCGTCAGCGCGAGTATAAACAGCATTACTGGTTTGCTGTTGCAATTGATTGGCTGAAAACCAAGTCAATGCCGTCGCCATCACCACCACTGCCGATAAACTTGCGCCAATCAGTTTGTGTTTTAGTGTTAGTTTCATTTGGTCAAACAAAAGGTTGGAACGAGGGGGGGCGATAGTAAACACTATTCGGTTAAAACGCACTCGTTTTGTCATTTTTTCTCACAACTTATCACAGACCTGAATTAACCATTTATGTTATAAGGTCTTAAACAACAAATTACTGACTGCTGCCAAATTTCAATCCCTCATATAATGTGATTTGCCTTCCAAAATCACATATAACTAAAGGATATAAGCTTATGAATAGAAAATATCTGATAAAGACAGTTCTCAACAACATATGTTGTGCATTTTTTTACAGTTCTGTTATCTTTCGCGCTTAATGAGACCTGCAATTTCCTGCCATACCGTCCGGTAAGCAAAATTGCAGTAAACTCTTAAGCTATCTTCGTATTTCACTTTGTTATCGGTTCATTTCTATATGATTCGTGTGTCCAGCGCCGTGCAACGTCATGCGCAAAAACTGATTGTACTTTTCTCCCTGCTGTTTGGGGCTTCTTTATTGATGTCTGATAATGGCTTTGCTACAGACATTAAAAATACTAATGCCTCTTCTCCAGTGAATTCAGAGTCTTCTAAGCCAAATAAAACTGGCGAAGTTAAAAATGTGGTTCGCTTTGCCAAAACCGGAACGTTTGATAACGATACGGTCGTTCGCCTAGCTCGCCAGCTAGCGAAAAAGCCTTATGTTGCCTTAAAAGATCCGCTACCGGAGAGTTTGGCTAATATCAGTTATGATGAGTACCGCGATATTCGTTTTAAACCCGACAGCGCTGTGTGGAAAGCGGATGGCTTGCCATACCAGATGCAGCTATTTCATCGCGGTTTCTTCTTTCAGGATCTGATTGAGATTGCGCTTGTCGAAGGCAACCAATCTACTCACTTAAGTTACGACCCTAATATGTTCACCGCGGGGGAAGTTTTGCAACAGAACCTGCCGACTGAAGATATTGGTTATAGTGGCCTTCGTGTGCATTACCCTCTCAACAGTGCATCCTATTTTGATGAACTGTTTGTATTCCAAGGAGCAAGCTACTTCCGTGCTCTGGGTAAAGGCAATGCGTATGGCTTGTCTGCGCGTGGCTTAGCCATCAAAACTGCCGATCCAGCGGGTGAAGAGTTCCCTATTTTCCGTGCCTTCTGGGTGGAAAAACCAAACTACGACACCAACTTGATTGTGGTTCATGCCCTACTGGATAGCCCAAGCGTGTCTGGCGCGTATCGTTTCTCTATCCGCCCAGGAGAAAATACTCGTATGGACGTTGAGGCGGTACTCTTCCCACGCGTGGAGTTAAGCAAAGTTGGTCTAGCTCCCGCAACCAGTATGTTCATGCATTCGCCAAATGGCCGTGAGAAGACCGATGATTTCCGTCCTTCTGTGCATGATTCTGATGGTTTATTGATGATCAACGGACGTGGTGAACGTTTGTGGCGTCCATTGGCTAACCCTAGCACACTGCAAGTGAGCGCCTTTATGGACAACTCACCGCAAGGCTTTGGTTTGATGCAGCGTGAGCGCGATTACGCCAACTACCAAGATTTGGAAGCCCATTACGAAAAACGCCCAAGTCTGTGGGTTGAACCAGTCGGTAACTGGGGTCCTGGTGCTGTCGTGTTGACAGAAATTCCAACTCAATCAGAAATTCACGACAACATTGTCGCCTTCTGGAAGCCAGCACAACCTCTTGCTGCTGGCAGTGAATATCGCTTCTCTTATCACCTCAATTGGGGGGCGCAACCCGAAGAGAATCCACAAGCGATCGTTGTGAGTCGTACTGCGAGTGGACGTGCTGATATTGCCAAACCAACACCAAAACGTTTGTTTGTGATTGATTACCAAGTCCAAGGTGCCAAACCTGCACAGATGCCAGAACCCAAAGTGCGCAGCAATGCAGGGGTGATCAGCAATGTTGTACTGCGTGGTAACCCTGCCAATAATGGCTATCGCCTCTCATTTGAATTTGATCCAGGCGAAGTGACGCTAGCCGAATTGCGAGCAGAATTGACTTTGCAAGAAGCGCGTCCAGTGGAAACTTGGTTGTATCGTTGGACCCTGTAGTAAGTACTCGGATTTTTTATGACAAACCCAATGGTTGAACAAGGAGCCTCCCAGTTAATGGGAGGCTCTGCCATGCCACCAGAACAACACGGCGAAATGCCGGAACAAAATCTTAAACGACTGAGTGAAGGTTTTCCGCGTGACGCTATTCAAACGGATGGGGTCAAATCCCTTTCTTGGCGACGTGTGTTCGTGGTCGGTTTTGCTTTACTCATTTCTGCTTTTGCCATCTTTGAAATGCGCGGTGTATTTTTGGTCGGTGGACTAACGCCTATCGAATACGCTGTACTGGTTCTCTTTGCTATCAACTTCTGCTGGATTGCCTTAGCCTTCTCAAGCTCGATCGCCGGATTTTTTGTTCTCGCGAGCCGCAAACCAGCCACCAAAACAGAGCAACCCCTAACGACACGTACCGCAATCTTGATGCCGACTTACAACGAGGCACCCGATCGCGTATTTGCCGCAGTAGAAACCATGGCTTTAGCTCTGGCGAATACTGAACATGGGCATGCCTTCGATTGGTTTATTCTCAGCGACACCACCGATCCTGAAGTGGCGTTAGCTGAAGAACAAGCCTTCTGGTTGCTACGTCAACAAACCGCAGGTAAAGCTAACGTTTATTACCGCCGCCGCCGTAAAAACATTGCGCGTAAAGCGGGTAATATCGCCGATTTCTGCCGTCGTTGGGGCTCAGGGTACGATCACTTATTAGTATTGGATGCCGATAGTGTGATGCAGCCAAGTACTATGATTTCATTGGCTCAACGGATGCAAAGTGACCCAGATGCTGGATTGATTCAAACCATTCCGGCGCTGATCAATGGCACGACGCTCATGGCTCGTGTGCAGCAGTTTGCTGCACGCATCTATGGTCCAGTGGTCGGTACTGGCCTTGCTTGGTGGGTACAAAAGGAAGGTAACTTCTGGGGACACAACGCGATTATTCGTACTGAAGCCTTTATGAGTGCCGCAGGCCTACCGCATTTGTCTGGCAGACCACCTTTTGGTGGACATATCCTCAGCCACGATTTCGTGGAAGCGGCTTTAATTCGTCGTGCAGGTTGGAGTGTTACCATCGCCGCGGATCTGAGTGGTTCTTTTGAAGAGTGCCCTCCTTCGATTATCGATTTAGCAGTACGTGATCGCCGTTGGTGCCAAGGTAACCTGCAACACAGCCGAATCATAGGTACTAAAGGTCTGCACTGGATCAGTCGTTTGCACCTGACCACGGGCATTATGTCCTACCTCTCTTCACCATTTTGGCTGCTGTTGATTTTGTCGGGTTTGTTACTGGCACTGCAAGCACACTTTATTCGTCCTGAGTATTTTACCGAGCAGTTTTCACTATTTCCGACTTGGCCAGTTATGGACTCCGCACGCGCGTTACAACTGTTTTACATCACCATGGGTATTCTATTTAGTCCGAAAATTTTCGGCTTACTGCTGCTGATGTTTGATGGTGAAATGTGTCGTACCTTAGGCGGACGGATTCGAATCGTACTCAGCGCAATTACAGAGATCATACTTTCTGCGCTGGTCGCTCCCATCATGATGCTTATTCACTGCGGCGCGGTTGTGTCAATCCTCTTTGGACGCGATAGTGGTTGGGCTCCTCAGCGACGCGACGATGGTAGCTTGCCAATCAAAGATTTGCTGTACCGCCACCGTTGGCACATGACCGCTGGATTGCTCCTTGGTTATGCAGCGATGCTCGACTCATGGACTCTGCTAGCGTGGATGTCTCCGGCCTTAATCGGTTTGTGGTTCTCTGTGCCACTTTCTGGGATCACAGCCTCATACACCATCGGGGCTTGGTTTAAGCAAAAACGCATTCTTGCAACACCAGAAGAGATTGAAACACCGGAGATTGTGCTTGCTGCCCAAGCCCGTCGTGAAAAGTATGTGGCGGATCTTCAGGAAGTGTGGAGCGCGCGTATGGTACTTGCCGACCAAAACTTGATCGCGCTACATATCGCTATGATGGATAAACTGCCGTCTCGCCAACCCGGAACTACCATCGAACCTTTGGATGCGGTAGCACGTATTAAAGTACAGGAAGCGGAAAGTCAGGAAAGCCTACTGTCGCTGTTGACCAAAGTTGAACTGAGTTATGTTCTGGGCAATCCACTGCTGATCCAACAGGTAGCCAAACTGCCGCCCAGCTTAGCGAGCCAGACTGCCTAAACTAAAAGTGTCGCTTACACTTTGTGTTCGCGACACTTTTCTCCCCTGTTCTTTTTTATTCCTCTCTTACTTAACGCAGCAGCCGCGTTGGCTCCAATCTCGAGTCGTTTAGTGATTGTTTATGAGTTTTCACTTTCAGCTATCTTCAAGAGAGGTTGATCGGCGTGACGTTTTTTTAAAATTGGGCTAAAGCTTCGTGGACCGACTGTCGGTTGCTGTTTCACCATCGCAATCAGTGACTGCACCGCTGCACGTGCCATTTCACTGATCGGGAAATGCACTGCTGTCACTGTTGGGTACAAGCTCTCACACAAATCGACACTGTCAAAACTGACGATTGAAATCCGCTCCGGTACCGCAATACCTTGTTCGTGCAGATACTGCAGCGCCCCAGTGGTCATCTCCTCGCTGCAAGAGAACACCGCCGTAATCTCTGGGTGGCAAGCTAATAGCTGCTGCATCGCAATATAACCACTTTCTCTACCGTAATTGCCTTCTTCGCACAGTGACTCACTCGGGAGAATTCCCGCATGAGCTAATGCATCGAGATAGCCTTGCTGACGCAAACGGCTATTGTGTCTATGTAGCGGTCCGGTGATACACGCAATTTTTCGGTGGCCTTGCTGAATGAGATGCTCCACCACTATCTGGCTTGCACCACGATGGTCAAAAGTAATGCAGCGCTCTTCCAAGCCTGCAACACTACGATCGAGAAGAACAAAAGGTGTCGGCTGCTGAGCTAAGGCTCGCAAATCATCGTCTGATAAATATCGGCTGTGCAACACATACCCATCACAACGCAGATCGTGAAAACGCTGTATCGCCTCTCTCTCTCCTTGTGCAGAGTGATGGCCTTGCGCTGTGATCAAAAACTTATGATGCATATCCAACTCGGTTTGCACCTGTTCCATCATTTCACCAAAAAAGCCACCCGTGTAATACGTGACTAGAAGGCCCATCATATTCGATGAGGAGGTCGCCAGAGAACGGGCTATTGCACTCGGTCGATAATTAAGCTGAGCCATGGCTTGCTCAACCTTACGCCGCGTTTCCTCTTTAAATTTCCCCTCGCCATTGATGATTCTCGATACAGTAGAACGGTTTACACCTGCAAGTTCTGCAACATCTTTAATTCTTGCCATATTAGAGCCTATAGGAAGTCAGAAACTTCAGAAAAACAAGGAACTGCGAGCTTGCACGACACTCCCTTACGGAAGCATCCACTCGGCGAGAAAGATCCCATCATACACAGGAGTGCAGAGGAGCAGAAACCAAAGCTGAGTAATCCGTGATTTCGATATCATGCGCTACCAACAATTGCATTAATTGAGCACTGGTTAGAATGCGCAACTCTTCTTCTCTTTGTTTGGCATAGCCACTGCACTTTTCGAGTAGTGGATCGACTAACGCAGGATGGCACATGACCTCAACAAGATCGAAACGCTCTTTGAGTTCGAGCAAATGTTTCACTAAGGATTCTATTCCCAAGCGTTGGTCATAGAAAAAATCAGTGAAATGATAACGACAGCCTAACTCCTCTTCCTCTGCCATGCCAATATCCCGCAGTGGAACATGGTATTTTTTAGCCACTTCATAAATGATCGGATCCAATTGAGGATGAGTATGGGCGTGGTGATGGCTATCAAGATGACTTAAAGTGAGCCCAAGCTTTAGAAAATGTTCAACCTGGGCGATAGCTTCATGGTATATCGCCTCAGGTTGATAGTCTCTACGCTGCCAAAAATCACGATAAGCAGTAAAGACGCCATGTTCATCGGTTAAATTTCTTGCTCCTGTTAAAGGGCGCCCTGCTGTAAACCTCAGATGAAGGCCAATTTTTAACCGAGGGAGTTGTTTTGCCAATTGAACCGCATGCAGCTCTGCAGGCATGCCCACCATCAAAGTGGTTGATTTTACCACCCCATCAAGATGGGCTTTGGCAATGCCTTGATTGACGCCTTGGGTTAAACCAAAATCGTCCGCGTTAAAAATTACCTTCATCGAGATGACTTACCTTATTTCCGTTACCATGTGGTCAATTTAAATTGCGGCAGATATTCGGCATTTTCACGCAGAATATCATCTAAAATCGCTTTTGCTCGACCAATATCGGGTACTAATGGGTTATTGGTTAAAGCCATTAAAGCAAGGTGATAGTCACCATGCACCGCCGCTTCAATCGCCAATTGCTCATAGGCTTTCACTTGATGTAACAAGCCACTGATTTTTGGTGAAAGTTCTCCGACCGCAATCGGTTTGGCCCCCCAACTTCCCACCACTGCACTGCATTCAATCACCGCATCGTGAGGTAATGAACTGATCGCTCCATTATTCAGCACGTTCACCACATGAATACCGTTGCGGTTATTGTAGATGGCATCAACAAGATTTAATGATGCATCGGAATAATAGGCACCACCACGCGCTTCTAACTCTTTGGGTTTATGAGCCAGATTTGGATCTTGGTAGAGCTCAAATAAGGCCTTTTCAGTCACCATCACTTGCTCAGCTCGAGTGCCTTTCTCTTGAGCACTCTGTTTCTCTTCTGCCAACATGGCATCGGTTTGGTAAAAATAGCGGTGATAGGGGCACGGAATCGCGCCTAGCGCTTTTAAAAACTCAGGATCCCAAGGTTCTTCCCAGATATTTTTCATGCTGAAATTGGCACCATCACCCACCTTTTCTAAAACGGTTTGCGTGATATTTTGACCATCCAACCAAGCTTGGTGCACCCAAACTAAATGATTCAACCCAGCAAACTCAAGCTGAAGATCTTTGGGTTCACACGCCATCATCTCAGCAATCATCATCTGCATAGAGACGGGAACATTACATAATCCTATGCTTTTGACTTTTGAGTATTTGCTGACTGCCTCCGAGACCAAGCCCGCAGGATTGGTAAAGTTGAGCATCCAGGCATTGGGTGCTAGCTCTTCAATATCTCGGCAAATATCCAGTATGACTGGGATCGTTCGAAGTGCTTTGGCAAAACCACCAGGCCCTGTGGTTTCTTGCCCAATCACATCATATTTCAGTGGAATTCGTTCATCATTCGCGCGAGCGGCAAGCCCTCCAACCCGAAACTGGGTCATAACGAAATCAGCGCCGGCAATCGCCTCTCGGCGATCAAAGCCCGCTTTAATTTCAATGTCAGCTCCAACTTTGTCGACCATTCTCTGCGCAAGATCTCGAATGATCTGTAATTTTTCTGCTCCGGCTTCAATATCCACAAAGTACAGCTGTTTCACAGGCAAAAAATCTAATCTTTTGAGGACACCTTCCACCAATTCGGGGGTGTAGCTACTGCCGCCGCCGATGATTGCCAGCTTTAATGCATTTCGAGACATTTTGCTTCCTCACCCGCCAAGTGTTTTTGTAAAGCCACCATTTCAGTCGCCATTTCCTGTGCCAGAATCGTCGTCATTAAATGATCTTGAGCATGCACCATCACCAAGGTCATTGGTACTTTGCCTTCACCCTGATCGGCTTCAATCAATTGTGTTTGAATTAAATGAGCTCGGTTTAAGCACTCTTTAGCCTGACACAATTTCTCTTCTGCCTGCTCAAAAGATCGAGTACGCGCTAAACGTAAAGCTTCATAACATAAGCTTCTCGCTTCACCCGCGTTGCAAATAATTTCCATCACGATAAGTTCTTGTTCCATTTCTCTCTCCCGAAGCTAAGGCTGCCCATCGGCAGCCTTAAACCGTTTATGCCGTGACACCTTGTCCACTTGGTTGCGCTGCTTTGACTTTACTTTCCACAGGTTGCTCTTGTTCAAGCACTTGCTTCTCAAACATTTTGAAGAAAGGTAAGTAAATGAGCAGATCAAGGATGAGTAAACCCACAACCAGCAACACTGGCGTAAACGTCCAACCACTACCCCATGACGCACCGATAATGGCGGGTGTTGTCCATGGCGTGGTTGCCACTCCCATACCGACAAAGCCCAACTGAATCGCAAAATAAGCAATGGTGGCATTGATTACGGGAGCGAAAACGAAAGGCAGGAATAAAATCGGGTTCATCACCACTGGACTACCAAAAATCACAGGTTCGTTAATTTGGAAGAATCCTGGTACCGCACTCATACGACCGATGCTTTTTAAATGAGCTGAGCGACTGAAGGACATCAAAATCACTAACGCTAAGGTTGCACCAGAACCACCGATAAAGATGTAAAAATCCCAGAATGGCTGTGTGAAGATATTCGGGACGGGCTGCCCAGTCACAAACGCATCAATGTTAGCACTGATATTGGTTAAGAAGATGGGAGACAGCAGACCGACCACAATCGCAGCCCCATGAATGCCCGCAAACCATAACAATTGACACACCAGCAGCGCGCCGATAATCGCTGGCAGTGTGTTTGACGCACTGATCAACGGTTTGAACATCGCCATCACAGCATCAGGGATCAACATGCCATATTCGGCTTGTACAAAAAGGCTCAGCGGATAAAGCGTCAAGAAAATCGCCAAGACAGGCAACAAAACTTCGAATGAGCGAGCAATCGCAGGTGGAACTTGCTCTGGCATACGAATGGTAATGTTATGCTTTTTCATAAAGCGATACAGTTCGACGGCAAAAAAAGCACACATAACTGCCGTGAAAATCCCTGTGCCGCCCATATGCGCCATCGATAGACTGTCTTCTTTGGCGGGCGCCGCGACCAACAAAAAGCTCATCAGTGACAGAACTGCACTCGTGATACCGTCCATTTTGTAAGCTTTCGCTAAGCTGTATGCCACACCCAACGAGACAAATATGGTCATAATGCCCATCGACATATTGAACGGCATCATGATGATATCGAAATGCGTCGTAGCGAAGTTTAACCACACGCGACCAAAAACATTGGTGGTATCTTCAGCAAAAGGAGGGAATGCAAAAATTAAAATAAAACTACCCACAATAATAAATGGCATTGCCACAATAAAACCATCACGCATGGCACGTACATGAGGCTGATTCCCCACTTTTGCCGCAATGGGGGCTATATGCTTTTCTACGATTCCAATTATCGCATCATAAAGCTTCATAGGATTCACCTTATATTAAGATAAAGAGTTCCCTATCCTCATTTAATTAATGAGGATTGAGTGAAAATATTGTCCGAAAAAACAGATTTAGTTTATTAAATCTAAAGCTTGCTGAAGAACCTCATCACCTTTCATCATGCCGTAAGCTTGAGGAGAGATAGCTGCAATGTTTTTGCCATATTCATCGGCCGTTTTGCGTAGCTCTTCCAACTGAAAACGGACTTGAGGCCCTAATAAGCAAACATCATATTCTTGGATGGCCTCTTCAAATGCATTCACTGATAATGCATCAATCTTGCACTCAATGCCTTTACTTTCAGCAGCTTGCTGCATTTTCTTCACTAACATACTGGTAGACATACCAGCACTACAGCAGAGTAGGATCTTTTTCATGCTCTACACTTCCCTTGTTTAAATATCGACCTAAAAACTGTAGCAAAATAAATCCGCATTAAAAAGCGCAACCGGTTGCGTTATTCGTGAACAAAATCCCATTTCGGATAGTTAGCGCTATTTTTATCGATGCACTTCTGGATAGGATAATGAGAAGAAATATATAAGCCTACCTGATGGACTTGTTATTTCTATCAATATAAACACTAGCAACGTCACTCTTAAATTTCTGATTTAAAATAATGGACACTAAGATGAAATTAAAAAAATTGGCTCTATTTACCGCGATATCGTTAGCCATTTCCGGTCATTCTTTTGCAAGCAGTACCCCTAAGGGCACGATTTATTTAACTTTTGATGATGGCCCGGTCAATGCTTCAGTAGAAGTCATTAAGGTTTTAAATCAAGGCGGGGTAAAAGCCACTTTTTATTTTAACGCTTGGCACTTGGATGGTATCGGTGATGAAAATGAAGATCGTGCTCTAGAGGCTCTAAAGTTAGCTCTAGATTCAGGTCATATTGTCGGCAACCACAGCTACGATCATATGATTCATAACTGTGTGGAAGAGTTTGGCCCCACCAGTGGTGCAGATTGTAATGCAACCGGTAACCATCAAATCCACTCGTATCAAGATCCCGTTCGTGATGCGGCCAGTTTTGAGCAAAACTTGATCACATTAGAAAAATACCTGCCTACTATTCGTAGCTATCCAAACTACAAAGGGTATGAGTTGGCTCGCCTGCCCTATACCAACGGTTGGCGTGTCACAAAGCATTTCCAAGCAGATGGTTTATGCGCGACATCCGACAATTTAAAACCTTGGGAGCCGGGTTATGTGTGCGATCCAGCTAACCCGTCAAACAGTGTGAAAGCCTCGATTCAAGTACAGAATATTCTTGCTAATCAAGGCTATCAAACTCACGGATGGGATGTGGATTGGGCTCCCGAAAACTGGGGTATTCCTATGCCTGCCAACAGCTTAACCGAAGCCGTTCCCTTTTTGGCCTATGTGGATAAAGCCTTAAATAGTTGCTCACCAACCACTATCGAACCAATTAACTCGAAAACACAAGAGTTCCCTTGTGGCACCCCACTGCACGCCGATAAAGTGATTGTGCTCACCCATGATTTCTTATTTGAAGATGGCAAACGCGGTATGGGAGCGACACAAAACTTACCTAAACTTGCCGAGTTTATCCGGATTGCCAAAGAAGCAGGTTATGTCTTCGATACGATGGATAATTACACTCCTCGTTGGAGCGTAGGTAAAACGTATCAAGCGGGAGAATATGTTCTGTACCAAGGTGTGGTGTATAAAGCGGTCATTAGTCACACTGCGCAACAGGATTGGGCTCCATCATCCACGTCAAGCCTTTGGACCAACGCCGACCCTGCGACAAACTGGACACTCAATGTCTCCTATGAGCAAGGCGACATCGTCAATTACAAAGGTAAACGCTATTTAGTCAGTGTCCCACATGTTTCACAACAAGACTGGACACCAGACACTCAGAACACCTTATTCACAGCTTTATAAAAAGCTGCTCCTATAGCCAACCTACAGATTCAAGTAGGGATGGTATCTCTATCGTCAGATAGTTTGCGCGGAGAGCTCTCCGCGCTTTTTTGAACATTTTGGCTAGGAAATGATTGATGCGGATTTTAGTTTGCGCCGCCCTTTTGACAACGCATACCGCGTATTAAGATTGGTGAAGACGCTTGCTGGAAGCCATAAACTCAGGTTCGGTTTTTAACCCTTTCCATAAGCTGACGCACATCAGTAGCAAGATCACCGTAAATGGCAAGGCTGTAGAGATAACGCCCGCTTGCAGCGCTTGTACCGCTTCCGTGCCTCCAATCCATAGCAGTGCAACCGCGACTGCGCCTTCGAGTACTGCCCAAAATACACGCTGCAATACTGGTGAGTCTAATTTGCCGCCTGAGGTAATACTGTCAATGACCAGTGAACCCGAATCTGACGACGTAATAAAAAATACCAGAACCAGCACCACGGCAATCACGGATAGCACTTTACCGAAAACCAGCGAATCAAACATCTGGAACATGGCCAACGAAACATCGGTTAAGCCATTTTGACCTAACACGCCGATTTCATTAATCACTTGATCCACGGCCAGACCACCAAATACCGACATCCACACCAGTGTCACTAACGTTGGGATCAATAAGACTGCCACAATGAATTCACGAATGGTACGTCCTTTAGAAACACGTGCGATGAACATGCCCACGAACGGTGACCATGAAATCCACCATGCCCAGTAAAAGACCGTCCAACCTTGGAACCACACTTCATCTTCACGACCATGAGGATTACTCAGCGGGATTAGGTTTTGTAGGTAAGCCATTAAAGTCGTCGGAATCGAAGTCAATGTGACGCTATAACCAATCACAGCCACCAGTGCGAGCAATAAAAACGCGACAATCATATTGATGTTAGAGATGACTTTCACCCCGCCATCAATACCTCGAACCACAGACAATGTGGCTAAACCTGTCACCACACAGATCACCGCAATTTGTAGCCCGATGCCCGATTCAAAACCAAATACATGGTGGATACCAGAAGCCGCTTGCTGCGCCCCAAGACCGAGAGACGTTGCCAGACCAAACAGCGTGGCTAATACCGCAAGAATATCGACCACATGCCCTGCCCAACCCCAAGCGCGATCACCCAGTAACGGATAAAAAACCGAGCGCATTGAAAGTGGTAAGCCTTTGTTGTAGCAGAAAAAAGCCAATGATAGAGCAACAACACCATAAATGGCCCACGGGTGAAGTCCCCAGTGGAACATGGTTGCTCCCATCGCCAGTTGCGCAGCTTGAGGAGTGTTGGCTTCTACGCCCAGTGGTGTTTCATACCAGCCCGTATAATAGGCCACGGGTTCTGCGACACTCCAGAACATCAAACCAATCCCCATCCCTGCAGCAAACAACATCGCTAACCAAGATAGAAAAGAGTGATCCGCTTTCGCGGCTTGTCCACCTAACCTAATTTTACCAAACGGTGAAATGACCAATCCGATACAAAACAGTAGGAATAGGTTACCCGACCAGATAAACAACCAGTCGAAACTCGCAATAATGCTCTGCTTTACGGTATCAAGCCCAATCTTAGCTTGGTGGGCATCCACGAGTACGGTCAGTAGTAAAAATGCAGCAATCAAACCTGCACTGATCCCAAACACGGGATTGTGCACATCAAACCCCCATTTCTGCACATTATCTTGGCCTACGGTGTAGTCCGTATTATCGATACTGTACTTATCAATTTCTTTGGTCATGTATCCTCTCTGAGTCATTTCAATCGAGCTCAACAACAATGACAACAAAGCATTTTCGTTTTTTTAATCACAAATTGCTTTGTACTCATTGTTAATTCCATTCATTAAAAGCACGATTATTTTACATAGATCACAGAAAAGATCCAGTTTTCAGGCCATTTAAGTCAGTTTAAGATAGAAAACCCTTTGTTCATGTCAAAAAATCATATCAGAAATTATCGAAATTTAATTCTTATTCAAAGCATCTATCTGGAGTAAAAAATTCAAAAAATATCGCAATAACGCTATGGGTTACTCTTAGCTCAACACTTTAAAAATCAAGGTAAGTAAGGTATGGTTCGCGACAGATTCAGCACAAACTGGGTGAACCCTCTGTGGAAAAGCACGAAGAAGTATTAGTCGCACTGCGCCAGATCATCCGCGCCATTGACCTACACTCCAAAAAACTTAATAAGGACGCAGGGCTCACTGGCCCCCAATTGATTTTGATGCGTTCAATTCATGACTTAGGTGAACAGGTCACAATCCGTGAGCTCGCGGTGCATACCAATATGAGCCAAGGCACGGCTACCACGATTTTGGATCGATTGGAGCGTAACGGCTATGTACAGCGCGTGCGCAGTAACAGTGATAAACGCAAAGTTCATGCTCACTTAACCGATGAGGGGCGTAAGCTGCTCGCACAAGCCCCACAGCCTTTACAAGAGAGCTTTGTTGAGCAATTCCATCAATTACAAGATTGGGAACAGAGCTTACTGCTCTCTTCTGTACAACGCATCTCTGCCATGATGAATGCGCAAGATATGGATGCCGCGCCGATGCTGACGATTGGTAGCATCACGCAGCCAGAATAGTTCACTCCAGTAAACCATGTTGTAGCGCGTACTGAGCCAACTCTGCCGTGGAGTGGATGTCGAGCTTATGCTTAATATTTTGCCTATGGGTTTCGACCGTGCGATAGCTGATATTCAGCAAGGTCGCGATTTTTTTACTGCTGCAACCTTGTGCAACCATACGTAAAATCGCCTCTTCACGACGGCTCAGCGGGTTTGGCTTATTCGCCACAGGTAAAATCTCTTGGCTAAACAGTGTCGAGGTGGTGGATTCGCAAAAGTACGTCGCGCCTTGATGAACCGTTTTGATCGCTTGCACCATTTTCAGTGCTGAGATTTCTTTGAGCATGTAGCCCATTGCGCCGGCTTGCATCACTTGCATAATGTACTCGCGGTTATCATGCATGGTCAGCATCAATACTTTGGCGTGAGGGACTTCCTCTTTAATTAAGCGGGTGGCTTCAATACCGTTCATGATCGGCATACTCACATCCATCAGCACCACATCCGGTTGGTGAAGTTTGACCAATTCTAAAGCTTCCAATCCATTACTCGCCGTGGCGACGACCTCGATTTCCGGCTCTTGCTCTAAACGCGCAATAAAACCATCCAACACCACCTGATGATCATCCACCATCACCACTCTGATTGGTTTATCCATAAACACTTCCATCCAACTTCAGTAAAACCGTAATTTCGGTGCCCAATTGTGGCTCGCTGCTTAATTCAAATTCACCGCCAATAAACTCCACACGTTCGCGCATGTTACGTAAACCAATCCCGCGTTTTTGCAGCGCTTCTTTGCTGGAAAATCCTACCCCATCATCTCGCACCATAAGCTGCAACATATCACCCATTTGCTGCAGTAACACCGTGACTTTCTCGGCTTTGGCGTGTTTTTCAATGTTATTGAGTGACTCTTGCACCACTCGATACAGCGTGGTGGCCACTTCCGATTTTAGCTTGCCCGGTTGGGTGTCAAACAACATCTCGATCTCCATTTGTGAATGCAGTTTGAAATCCTCAAGCAGCGTCGTGAGTGCCGCTTGTAAACCGAGATCATCCAGCGCACTGGGGCGCAAATGGTGTGAAATTCGCCGAACTTCGTTAATTGCAGTCATCAACGAGTGCTGAGATTTTTCCAGATGCACGATCTGTTTAGGGTCGTTCAACTGGTTGGCTAGTAACTCAAGATGACACTTGCTAGACACCAATAACTGATTAATTCCATCATGCAGTTCACGGGCAAGATGCTTCTTTTCATCTTCCTGAAACAACACGGTTTTGTGTACCAAATCTTTGAGGTTCTTATCCGCCAAACGGTGTTCATGCAGGTTGATGGCTAAGGTCAACACAATGATCACCGCTACAGTGACTATCAAAATCACCACAACAGAAAAAAAGGTGGTATCAATATTTGCATTGACTGCCGCTTGCATCTTCTCGACTTCATGACTGAGATCTTCAATGTACAAGCCGGTGCCGATCATCCATTCCCAGTCGTCAAGCCAAGCCGAATAGCTGAGTTTAGGGACAGTCTCTCCACTTGAGGGTTTGCGCCACAAATATTGGTGATACCCACCACCAGATTGAGCTTGGAAAAGTAGCGCTTGGATGAGAAAGTCACCGCGTTCATCTTGCAACTGCCATAAGTTTTGCCCTACTAGCTCAGGCTGGATCGGATGCACCAAGTTCGTGCCCTGAGCATCATAAGCAAAAAAATAGCCATCAGAGCCATAACGAATATTGGTTAATACCGCTTTGACCTGCTGTTTGGCTTCCGCTTCACTTAAGTTGGGATTACTGGCAATCAACTTCACCGCATCAAACGCCACCTCGACGCTGTCTTTGAGTGAGGTTTCGCGCTCTTCCATCAGCTTAGCTCGGAAGATCTCAATTTCACGCTGGCCTAAGGTTTTAGCCTGATGGATCGAAATCCAACTGATGCTTGCAGTGGCAATTAAGAGAGGCAGTAAAGCCAGCAAAATCAATTTGGCTTTGAGAGGCATTCCATTTCCCCATAAAAAAACTGCTTTCCGACCCTTCGAAAAGCAGTTTCACTCTAACAACTTGTTGTTGTGGATTGAATTTCGATACGCTCACTCTTGAGTCGGATCACATTCCATAAAAGCTTGGGAATACCATCAACGAAATCAAAACCAAAATTTGGATCAGAATAAAGGGCACCACGCCGCGATAGATGTCCATGGTTGTGACCGACTTTGGCGCAACCCCTTTCAGATAGAACAAACTAAAGCCGAACGGGGGAGTTAAGAACGATGTTTGCAAGTTCATCGCAATTAAGATGGCAAACCACGTCATATCCACATCCATCAGCACCGCGACTGGAGCCAAAATCGGTACGATGATAAAACAGATTTCTACGAAGTCGATAAAGAAACCCAGAATCAAGATCACCAACATGGTGGCAATCAAGAAGCCCCATTTATCTCCGGGCAGATTCATCATCCATTCTTCGACCAGCTCATCACCACCGGTATAAGTAAACGCCATCGAGAACGCGGTCGCGCCCAGCAAAATAGCAAACACCATGGCGGTCACTTTGACGGTTTCTTTAGAGGCATCATAGACCATTGACCAACTGAATTGACCATACGCCAATGCCAGTAAAATCGCGCCCGCGCCACCAAGTGCTGCGGATTCTGTGGGCGTCGCCACACCAGCGAAAATCGAGCCCAGAACCACTACAATCAGCGCCAACGGCGGGATAACCGCTTTCAGTGCTTTCACCACTTCTTGACGACGTGATAAATCGGCATCAGGTTCAATAGGCATCGCCGCTTGCGGATTCAGCTTGGCGTAAATCAGGATGTAGATGATATACGCCGCCACCAGCATCAAGCCCGGCCAGAGTGCGGCTTGGAACAGATCGCCAACCGGAACCCCAAGCACATCCCCCAATAGAATCAATACGATAGAAGGCGGGATGATTTGTCCAAGGGTCCCCGACGCACAGATGGTGCCGCACGCCAACCCTTTGTCGTAACGGTATTTGAGCATCACAGGCAGTGAAATTAGCCCCATCGCCACAACCGATGCCCCCACGACCCCTGTCGAAGCGGCGAGTAAAGTGCCCACCAACACGGTAGAAATCGCCACACCACCGTGAATGCCACCAAATAAGCGCCCCATCGACTCTAATAGCTGCTCCGCCAGCTTAGTTTTTTGTAGCACCAAACCCATAAACACAAACAGCGGCACCGCCATTAACACGGTGTTTTCCATGATCGATTGAATGCGGTAAGGCATGAACGCAAACATCTCTATGCCTTCAGCCCACACGCCAAAAATCAGCGCAATGCCACCAAAAGTAAAAGCGACGGGGAAACCCAGTAGTAGCGCAAACAGGGCAACGAAAAACATCACAATACCAATCATACGTTTCCCTTACTTAGTTTGATCTGCGTGCATCAGACGTGGGTTAAACACTTTATTCAGCGAGTGGATGATCAAGCCGACGCCACTTATCGCCATGAAAGTGAAAGAGACTGGGATCATCGCCTTGATAATCCAACGATATGGCAAACCACCCGGGTCACCGGACGTTTCACCCAGCGCGTAGCTTTCTTTAGCAAAGTCGATCCCGAAATAGACCACCAACAAGCAGAACGGCAACAGGAAAAACAGAGTGCCAAGAATGTCGATCACCGCCTGTGCTTTCATCGATAAACGTTCATAGAACAGATCGACTCGTACATGGCCGCCCGCTTTAATGGCGTAAGGAATACCAAGCAAAAAAACCGTGGCAAACAGATGCCACTCTAATTCTTGAAAGGCGATAGAAACATCGTTAAAGGCATAGCGCATCACAACGTCATACACGACGTTGGCCACCAACAGAATAAACAGAATACTGGAGAGCCACCCCAGTAGATCGCTAAGACGGTTAAATAACCGCTCAACATAAATCAGACTTCTCATTACACACTCCCTGTCTAATCAAATTGCTCCGTGTCACGGATGTGCACGGAGCTTATCGTTATGTGCTTTTCTTGGGCTTCCTGCACACGCAGTTCAGCTTATCATTGTGATTCGCTATTGAGGTAGGCTCGCAGTGAAATATCTGTCCAACTACGTGTTTGTTTTAGATAGTTGGCTTGCGATTCTTGGATCTCTTTGGCCAGTGGATCTTCTGCCGCGTGTTTCGCCAGTAGTCGGTCGTTAACCTCACGCAGGGCTTTAATCACAGGCGCTGGAAAGGTCTTCACTTTTACATCTGGGAACTCTTGGGTAATCGAAACCCAGTTTTTGCCACTTTCATGAACTGATTGAACATACATGTCGTAAGCAGCAGTGCGCATCGCAACACGTAAGATTTCACGCAGATCTTCAGGCAATTTATCCCACGTCTTTTGGTTGACTAAGAATTGCAGCTCAGTTGCTGGCTCATGCCAACCGGTGTAGTAATAAGGTGCAATCTTGTGGAAACCCATACGTAGGTCAAGTGACGGCCCAACCCACTCTAGCGCATCAATCGTGCGACGCTCGAGCGAGGTGTATAGCTCTCCCGGTGCAATGTTGGTGGGTTTGGCACCGAGCTCCGCTAACACTTCTCCGGCAAAACCGGGAATGCGCATTTTCAGCCCTTGCAGATCTTCAACGCTGTTGATCTCTTTTTGGAACCAACCGCCCATCTGCACGTCGGTGTTACCACCGGGGAATGAGAGCATATTGTGTGGAGAGTAAACCTTCTCCATCAGTTCCATACCACCACCGTGGTAGAACCATGCGTATTGCTCGCCCGTCGTCATACCAAAAGGCATAGAGGTAAAATACAAAGTGTTCGGAACTTTGCCTTTCCAGTAATAAGACGCGGAGTGTCCCATGTCGTATTGGCCCGATTTCACCATATCAAACACACCCAGTGGCGCTTTATGTTTGTTGGCAGAATCAATGCGAATTTGTAAACGGCCATTGGACATTTTCTCCGCCATTGCCGCCATATTCTTTGTGGTGTCGCCGAAGATTGGGAAGTTAGGTCCCCATGTCTCAGCCAGTGTTAAACGGTAAACTTTCTCTTCTGCAAAAGCGGAAGTTGTGAACAGCGCAACACCCGCCGCAATAAGCAGCACGCTTCGCTTCATAACTCGTGATACAGATTGATGAATCAGACTCATGGTTTGACGTCCTTGGTTATCCATACCTGCGCACCCTGCAACAGGCTCGTCAACAATGTGGTCGATATTCGTAAGACAAGAAATCGGCGAGACCACGCAGCCAAGTAACACCCCAACCGCACGACTTAGCCATTCGTCTTAAGTATTACTACGTATGACAAAAACAAAATCTATTGAAAAACAAAATGATAAAGAAAGATTAATGAATATATGATAGGAAAATACGTAGTCATTTCTACGTGAGAGGATTTTAAAGAAAAGAGTAAAAAATGTGACAAAGGCATAGCTATCACTTACAAGACGAAAACAGCTCAAGTGAACTAGGAGCCAGTAGACACCTGGGTCAGCAGTAGTAAAGCTCCGATAACGGAGCTTTACTTAGAACTTATACCGCCAGAGTGTAAGTCACTTTATTGCCGACTTGGTTTTTCTCAACCAGCTTTTCATCGAGCAGTTTTTTTAGCGCGCCCGCGGCCCATGCAGAAGCTTTCGCTTCCTCTTGGCCTGCAAGCAAACCAATCGCTTTGGGGTTAATCCCCTCAACTGCGCCACGCACAATCTCAAGGACTTGCTGCTGTTTTGGCGTCAGTTGACAAGCCACCGTTGGCGTTGCCGCTTGCTCAGATTGGTGTGCCGAAAGGGCCTTTGAGTGCACGGATTGCGCAGGTTGCTGCACAGAGGTGCTCGATTTTACCGTCACTTTTACCGTGGCAAGGTTAGCAACGATCGCTTTAATGCGTTTTTGCAGCTTAGCCTGCACTTTACGCTTATGAGCTAGTCTCATCGGGTCGGTCTCCATTTCACTGCCCAAAGGCAGTCATAAAATTTTGAAGCGCGCTTTATAGCAAATTACGTTCGACGTTTGTAGGGATGAGGTCAAGTTCTCGGCGACAAATGATCTTTAGCCCGCTTAGATGACTATAATTTGGGCGACACGGCCAAAGAGTGAGAAGGGCATGCCCACTTTGCAACTATACAATCATCAGATCCATTTCACGCCTTTCGTGATAAAGGGACTGTTAGCCTTGGCTGGCCTTATCACTTTGGTAGTCATTGGCATCGCCGAATCCCTTTTGCAAGCCGTGGTCGGAATACTCGCGCTCATGGCTTGGGCAGGCATTGCCTACTGGTTGATGTTAAAAGGACAAGTGGCTTACACATTAACGGCAACCCATCTACAGCAGCATTTTTATCAAGGCGGTTGGGTGGTGAAATGGAATAATATCAGCCAGATTGGTGTATGCAGTTACGATCGGGAAGGCTGGCATCAACCTCTACCTTGGGTTGGCATTCGTCTTAAACATTACGCGCCCTACCTCAACAGTATTTGCCCTCGCTTATCGACTCAACTGTTGCTCAGTCAACGCGCCTTACTCTATCTCGGTGCTCAACAAAAAGCGCGGCATCATCAATTTGAAGATCTGGTATTGGACTCCACCCCCTATGTGGACGCCGAGGGTAAACAATACACTGGACTGCAAGCCATGCTGGCCAATCGAATGCAGTATCAACGAGACTTCTTTGGTTACGATATTTTTATTTCAGAGCAGGACTTGGATCGCAGTGCGGAAGAGTTTGTCGGATTGGCTCGGCGCTATCTTGCCGCTGCCGAGCCAGTGGATCTTCAGTAGAGCGGCATTTCGTCCGCGACAAATGGGTTGCTGGCACGTTCACGGCCAAAGGTAGATTGGGGGCCATGACCGGGGATGAAGGTGACATCGCTGCCAAGCGGCCAGAGTTTATTTTTGATAGACCCAATCAGAGTATTGAAATCCCCTTGCGGGAAATCCGTACGGCCAATACTGCCGTTAAACAGCACATCACCCACAAACGCCAAACGTGCCGCTTCACTAAACAGCACAACATGACCTGGTGTATGTCCGGGAGTATGGATAACTTGCAGAGTTTGCTGACCAAAGCGGATCACATCACCATCATCGAGCCACTCATCAGGTTCAAAGGCTTCCGTAAGCGGAAAGCCAAACATTTTACTTTGCCCTTCGAGCCCTTGTAGCCAGAAATTATCCGCTTTGTGCGGCCCGACAATCTGAGTTCCACCGAGAGCTTGCGCCAGTGACTGCGTACCACCAACGTGATCAAGGTGACCATGAGTCAGTACCAGTTGGGTTACTTTTACGCCTAGCTCCGCGATCAACATCGCGAGCTGTTTCACATCACCACCCGGATCCACCACTATGCCTTCCATGGTTTCATCACACCACACGATAGAGCAGTTCTGAGCAAAGGCCGTAACAGGCACCACCTGATATTGTAAAGACATAAACCTATCCTGTCTGATTCTTAACTGGCAGGCACTATGTCATTAACGCCCGCCTTTGACAAGTTAGGCACCGACCCATTGGCGTACAGGGCCAGTATCTATGTGGATAAATTGGCTTTTCGGATAGTAACCAACACCACCCGCTTGCAAACTGATCGCCGCTTCACGAATTTTCTTTAGCGACACGCCATCCAAACGGAAATCGATGGCCTGCCCAGACATGTGGTAACTTTTCTTGGCCACGCCTTTTGATTTACTGCGTAGCTGCTTGTTAGTCGCGGGAGAGCGGTAACCAGAGACAATATGCACTTCGGCTTGAGTGCCAAGTAGCAATTGGATTTGGCACAGTTGATCAAACAGCAGCTTATCCATGGCATGCACTTCGTCACGACGAAAATCACGACATAAATGATTCAGCCGTTTCAATTCGGAACGAACATAATTTTTGCCATTGAAATAGCGCGTTTCAATGCTTTCGCCTGTGTGTAAATTACTGAGTGCCAATTCTCTTGGCTTGGCGGCATAACTCGCGAACGCGATGCTGGGCGTACAGGCGGCTAAAATTAATCCGCCCGCAGTCAGTTTTAAAAAATCTCGACGTGTTGTTTGCACTTTAATCACCTACCGAACTGGGCTCCATCGATACGGAAAGTACCGGACTCTGGGTTCGATATCAAATGCATAAAACGTGCTAACTATCACTATTTCTGGAGATAAACTCGCTTATTCCTTGAGCAGCAAAGGAAAATATCCGCTGTCAAATTTTAGTCAATTTTGGAGACGCGTCACCATTGCCGAGTGCTAGAGCATCATAGTGATAAATATCATCACGATAATGCAGTACACCTTCTTCATACCAAACGGTCTGATAGATGATATGGACTGGAATGCGCTTTTTGAGCGCAATCGCTTGGGTGCTCACTGGAAAATCGTCGAGCGTAATGCCCTGATTAGCGAGTAAGGTTTGCGCAAACTTTTCAGCGTTTTCTACCCGAATACAGCCAGAACTGAACGCCCGAGACGCGTTATTAAACAGATGCTTGCTCGGCGTATCATGCAGATAGATAGCGCGTGAATTGGGCGTATTAAACTTATAGGTCCCAAGCGCATTTTGCACGCCTGCCTGTTGGCGCAGACGGTATGGGAAGGTTTCCGGTTCAACGGCTTCCCAATCAATCAGCGCAGGATCAATCACTTCTGGATCGTTCCAACCACGAATGATTTCCATATGATGATTGGCGAGATACTCACTATCACGTTTCACCATTGGTAGGATGTCTTCCACCATGATTTTATGCGGCACATTCCAAGTTGGATTGATGATCAGTGAATCGAGTTTGGTATTCATCACCGGTGTCGGTCTGGTGGTTTTGCCCACCACGACCTTGGCTTCAAAAACTTCGCGTCCGGCATCCCAATACTTCATATCAAAACCGGGCACATTGACCACAATCATGCTGTCTTGCTGGGTTTGCCATAAGCGGATCCGCTCTGCATTAAGCGCTAATAAGGCAAGGCGCTCAGTTACGGATGTGTTCAACCATTTCATGGTTTGTGGGCCAATCACGCCATCAGGCTGCAAGCCATGCATCTTCTGAAACTGCTTGATCGGTTTTTCAAGGGAGGCGTCGTAATAGGCCACATTATTCAAGATGGATGTGGTATCCAGATTCACCAAAGCTAAACGCTGTACTAAAGCTTCACGGTGGCTTAATGGGTCACCCGGACGCTTAAGCCGCTCCATCTGCTCGTATAGAGCCACCTCATTAAACTCAATGCTCGAGAGTGATTGATACGCCTGCAGCAGTTGTTGATAAGCAGGGTCTTGTGGGGTGTATTCATCCATTAAGCGAGCGAGCGACTGGTTACCGATCGCCATATGCAAAGCCAGTTGCGCCTCTTCACTCGGCGGAGCAAGAGGTTGATCAAGTTGACCTTCAAAAAACCAAGCAATACCGATTTTTGGTGCCAGCTCAGCATAGCTGAGGTATTGCAGTAAAGTGTCGGTCGCTAACACATCATACTCATGCCATCTATCTTGCTGACGATAGCTTTTGAGCGCGAAAAGTTGTCGGCTAAACAAAGGACTGAAACTCGCACGGTGAATCACCTCAAGCTGAGCTTCAAAATGGTTCGCCGTGGCAAGATCGCTCCACAGTAACTGATCATTATTACTGTGATAGATTTGCTCAACCAAAGCCGGATTGGTGATCTGTTCATTGACCGGCGAAGTGCTATCAATCCACCCCAATTCAACAAAACGCTGGGTGGCAGAACATGGAATAACAAAGAATAACAATGCGATAGCGGCAACGACTCGGCTTTTCATCAAAACACCCTACTGGCTGAAGATGCAGTAAGTATGGCAAAACTCAGCCGCAAAATTAAGCTATTGGTAGGACTATTTTCACTCGTGTCTCATCTTTATCGTCGGTCGTTCTATCCCCAAACGAATGAGCGTTGCAGGGCGACGGCAAGCAAGTCGGTGGCAAGTACGTTCATCCCCATAAGCCCAGAGAGACTATGAGGTGAACAAAGGTGGCCAACGCCGCTGCCACGTCAAGTAGGAGGCTTATGCCTAGATCGCTGACCAATGGTTGTCCCACATCACATTGCTCATATGCGATTGCGAGAGCTCAGGTGCAGATTGCAAAATGATCTTGCCCGACCCCGAACTGATTTGAAAAGCACCATGGCGAACAACCACACCGGAAGCGTCGGCTAAAGCGGCTAATTCCACCAATTCGCCCGTGGCTTTTGACCAGATCCCATAGCAATTCCCGGGGGGAGAGGTGGCAAGAATCCACTCATCGGTCGCCGCAATACTGGCGATATAGTGATTAAAACGCGCCCACTGCTCAGGCTCTGCTTGTAATGGCTTAAGCGGACCTGTCCCCGTGTGCATGGCAACTAATGAAGGATAATCGTCTGGCTGGCCGCGATATTGCTGACCACACAGGACTGTGTTATCCCCATCATGAGCCAAATGACGAATGCTCAGATGGCGATCAGGTAAAGTGATTTGCTCCAGTACCTCACCTTGCGCTGAGAGATAAGTCAAACTCGGCTGCATACTCTCTAGATTTAACGGCTCACGGCCCAAAGTGTGGACACCACCGACCCCCACGACTAAGCGACCATCGGCCATCAAGATCACTTCGTGAGGACCAATCCCAAAACCGCTCCATTCCGCGACTTTTTGATAGTAGTGAGTCACATCATAAACGCCTATCACACCACGACTGGTTTTCTGCTCCCCTTCCGTGGCATATAAGTAGCGGCCATCATGTGAATAGACACCATGTCCGTAGTAGTAACGCTGCGTATCGGCGGGACGCAGCACAATTTGCTGCGCCGTTTGATAATCAAACACCGACATAAACTGACCGGGGCGGCGAGCAAAAGCCACCGCATGCGGCAACCTTGGGTGAATGGCAATACCATGCCCTCGAGCAGGTAAGGCAAGTTTACCGACCGCCTGCCCAGCGTTATCTGCCATCACTACACTAAAGCGTTCTCGCCCTTCTATTGCACAGCCAATCAAGGCTGGCTGGGGCGATCGCGCAGAGCTACAACCGCTGATTAGCCAAGGTGTCGTGCAGCCAAAAAGCGCCACTTGCAATAAGTGGCGACGTGTTGCATCAGTCACCATCGGTTGCATTAAACCCTATGACCACACCCAGTCCCACAGCCACTTCGTCGTGCAGCAGATAGTTCAATTGCTCGAGCTTGTCGCGCAAAACTAAACCCTCGCGATATCCCGCTTTGGTTTGCAGCAAATCAAACAGGCTTGCATGCTGCGGCCAAGTTTCGATAATCCCAGCCAACTGCGTGGTGACGCGATCCGCCGTGGCATTCATACCTTGTTGGCGCAGCATCGCATCCATACCTTTGCCATCGGCAAGGTATAACGTTTGAATTGCCAATAAGTTGTAACGCATATTGCTCAGCGAGGTTTTCGAGCGCCACGACTCTGAGAAATAAGGCCGCGGCTGACCAATGTTGGCCAGCGGCCGATTGAGCTTAGAGAGCGTGAACTCCAACTGATTGGAAAGCATCGCGATGTACTCCGCACGCCAAGTGCGATCATCCAAGGTTTGCCATGGGTTTTCTTGCCAAGCTTTGGCAATATGAGTGGCATTACGCTGCACAGTCGCGCTGATGGCCATCGCGGCTGGACAAGCTTGCTGCGGTGCCGTCAACAAAGGCGATGCGCTATCGAAAATGAGCCATTCCAATGCCCCCAACCCTTGTACTGCGACACTCTGTTTTGCAATATCGTCGACTTCCCATACTGGCGGTTTGGCGAGTAGCTGCTTCATTTTATGCCCAGTCGTGTCTTTTTTATCTGGCCAAAACTGCATATTCCAGCTCAAATCTAATGCGGCACTCGGCCCACGCTGCTGTCCTTGTAAGGCCATCCAACCTTGCATGCTGGCTTGCCACTCTTGCTTCAGTGGTGATATATCCGTCGTCGGCGCTTGGCAATAGTGAGCCATACGCTGCTGTAACTGCTTGGTTTGCTGAGCGAGAATGTGGGCATATTCACGCTCTAGCTCGAAGACCGCTTGGCTAGGATGCTCCATGTCTGGAGCACTCTGACACGCCGCCAGCAAAGACACTGCTAGCAGAGTCACTGTTTTTTTCATCCTTCTCTCCTAGAGTGAATTCAAAAATGCCACTAGCGCGTCACGCTGCGCTTTATCAAACTGCAGTACCTTATCGCGGCTCGCCTGCGCTTCACCGCCGTGCCACAGCACTGCTTCCAGCACATTTCGCGCACGGCCATCATGCAAGAAATAGGTGTGGCCATTGACTTCTTGGGTATAACCTATCCCCCACAAAGGGGCAGTACGCCATTCACGCGCAGATGCCAAGGCCTCTGGACGACCATCACTCAAGCCTTCCCCCATATCATGCAGCAGCAGATCGGTGTACGGCTGAATACGCTGCCTGGAAAGCGCAGGACGCTCAGCCAGCTCTTGCGTCAAAACATCGGTTTTGTGACAAGATTGGCAACCCGCTTGAGCAAACAGTTTCTCCCCCTGTTGTACCTGTGGATCTTGCACGTTTCGACGCACAGGCACTGCCAAGTGCTGAGCATAAAACTCGACGAAATCCAGAATGTTATCGCTCACTTCTGGTGAGCCGCCATTCGGTAAATCACGGCAGAGTGTCTGTCTTTCGGTGCAGTTTTCTTGCGGAAAGAGATGGCTGGTTAATCCCAGATCGCCATTAAAGGCGGCCGCATTTTGCTGCATGATGTTGGGTTGGCCCGCTTTCCAGCCAAAACGGCCAATCGCCATTTCGCCAGTGCGTACATCGAGCACTTGGTTAACGCGGCCGGAAATTCCATCGCCATCGCGATCCTCAGGGTCAGCCCACTGTAATAAGGTCGCATCCGGGATCGCTTCTAACAGTCCAAGTCCAATCATCGGCGGCGCAACCCGCGCCGACATTTGCACATCTGGCTGCATCTCACCATAAGCGAGATCCAAAATCTTTAGGTTCGGTTTCCGAAGTGCCACAGGAGTACCATCGGCAAAAGTGACAACCACTTCATCATACGTAATGTGGATTCGCCCTTCTGGTTTTTGGTCGGGTAGCGAAAAATCTTGTAGCTGCCCGCCATAAGTCGGTTCTGGCACTACGCCATTGACCGCATAGATGGCTTTTTGCTGCTCAGTGACTGCGGGAATACTCAAACGCACCAGCATGGAAACTGCTTGGGTGTCATTAGGCTCTGGTGGGTGTCCGCGCCCGTCTTTAATGTGGCAGTTTTGGCAGCCATTGGTATTAAAAAGAGGTCCTAGTCCGTCGCGCGCATCCGTCGAAGCGGGAGCGGGAACCCAAGGATTGCGGAAAAAGCTGTTACCAACACTAAAATCAAGGCGTTTCGCCATCGGCAAATTCGCGGCCGGCATCGAAAACGCATTGGCTCCCTCTTTCGTGGTACTGGTTTCCCCACCCGATTTAATCTCTGTTGCCAAAGCAAAGTTGCTCAAGGCGCTCGTGAGTAATAACAGAGATAAAGACGACTTCATGACATGGTTCCTGTAAAAAAAACGACCCAATCCCTGATTCCCTTTACCGTATATACCCAAACGACTTGGAGTTGCAGGTAGGCGGCAAGTGAGTCCATCCCCATGAGCATAGATACACTATGTGATTGGGGTGAACGAACGTAGCCAACACCGCTGCAGCTTCAATTAGGAAGGCTATAAGTAGCCGCGGAATTGACGCTGCATACCAAACTATTGAGGAATTATCATCGACGTAAAGCGATATTGGGTTTTATTGCAAAAATAAGTTATCCCTTTCTTCATGCATAACCCAAAGGCCATTGCGCGAAGAAAGGGATGAGGACAGTGACGAGATTAAAACTCGTGATCTGCTGTATCCGGGTTTAGATTATCGATCCCGATGATGCCTGCCGCGCGCTCAATCGAACCCGTTTGCGCGACGAGCGCCATAATGGCTTGATTGATAATCGCATGCCCTGCCGCGTTATCTGCCGCGATCAGTTGATCAAAGTGCTGGTTATTTTTTTCAGCTGCCGTGACTAACTCACCCACTTGCGTGCGCGCCACTTCAAACTGTTGCAGGATCTCTTTTGCCGCATTGGCATCTTTCTCTGCAACCAATTGGTACAGACTTGGGCCTTTTAACTCAGAACCATCGGCGCGAGTGTAGCTACCCGTGTAGATATTGTAGATACCCTGCTCGTTGTAGTAGTGCGAGTTATGCGTGTTGTCTGAGAAACAGTCGTGCTCATCTTCGGTTGAATTCGCTTCAAGCGCGACTTTCATGCGTTCCCCCGCTAGCTCACCCAAAGAAAGAGAACCCATCCCAAACAGCATCTTACGCAAGCCATTCTCACTCGATTCACTCAACAATTGCTGACGAGAGTTACCTTTTTCACCACTCGCCCACTGCTTCTCCATCCACTCAAGATCGGTCACCAAAAGTTGCGCGGCTGCTTTGAGGTATTGTGCACGGCGATCACAGTGATTATTGGTACAGGCTTTGCCTTGCAGATAATCCGTGTATGAACGAGCACCCGCCCCCACTTTCGTGCCGTTTAAATCTTGTCCCCACAACAGAAATTCAATCGCGTGGTAGCCCGATGCCACGTTGGCTTCAGAGCCACCGATTTCGTTGAGGCTGGCCAGCAGTTCAGGCGTGATCTCTTTCACATCGACTTTCATTGCGCCAATGGTCAGTGCAGTATTGGCAATGATATTGGCATTTGCGCCTTCATTGCCCAGTTCATGTTGATAACTTCCTGCCACATAATCGATCAAACCTTCATCTAGCGGCCACGCGTTCAACTGACCTTCCCAGTCATCGACAATCGCGTTACCAAAACGGAACACTTCCGATTGTTGATAAGGCACACGCGCCGCCAACCACGCTTGTTTCACTTCTTCCAGACCTTGTGCGGTCGGAGCTTGTAAGAAACGGTCGATGGTTTTTTGCAGTTGCTGCGCAGTCACACGTGAATCGGCATAAACGGCATGCGCGATATCGGCATAATGTTCAACCACTTGAGTTTGAGTCGTGGCGGCTGCAAAACTACTTGAAGCACTGAGTGCAAGTGAAGCCAGAATGGTAGAAGAAAGAATAGACTTAACGTTCATGGAGCATCCTTGTTGAGCTTGATATGAATTGCAAATTATTATCATTTATTATTTCATTGCAGATAATACAAATTTACAATTTTTTTTCAACTTGAACACACAAAAAACCCCACAAGTGTGGGGTTTAATAACATGCGATATTATCGGCAGTAACGCGAATCTATTTATAAAACTGAAGGTTACAGTTTGAGTTGATGCTTGCCGTGTGAAACTTTGGCTTTCAGGTAATTTTCATTACCATCTTTGATATGTGCCGAGGTATGAACTACTTCGACAATCTCAATGCCATGCTCTTTTAACTCACGGATCTTTTTCGGATTGTTCGTCACCAAACGGATCTTCTTCACCCCCAAGGCTTGTAGCATTTGCGCGGCTTCCGTAAAGTCACGCAGATCATCCCCAAAACCGAGATGATTATTGGCTTCATAAGTATTCATGCCCTGACTTTGCAAGCGATACGCATCAATCTTGTTGTACAGACCAATGCCCCGCCCTTCTTGACGTAAATACAGAATGATGCCGCCTAACTGTCCCATGCGAGTAATGGTTTCTTCTAGCTGTTCACCACAGTCACAACGAGAGGAATGGAAAACATCGCCTGTTAAACACTCCGAGTGCATACGCACAAGCGGAGCTTCTTGGATGGTATCCGCTGATTTGAAAATCACTGCAACGTGTTCTTTGTCTGATTGCAGTCCATGAAATGACAGGATTTCTGCGTCAATATTGCTTTTCGCACCGACTTTTAAATCGACTCTGGCTCTTACTTCCGCCATGTTTGCACTCACTTGAATCTTTGTAACGGGATGCACGTTTCTCAACATTTGCATAACTTGTCTCTACTAGTGACCTAACTATGAGGGCTGATACCCCTTTTTTCAAAGAAAAGATCACTCGAAGGCTTAAATTGTTATGTTATAACAAATGCCTTTTTGAGCAACAAAAAACCCAACCATATTGGGTTGGGTTCGTTCAGATATCAAAATAGGGATGAAAATAATCAGTTTTGTGACTTCTTCCAGACGCACAACTCAATCCAGATTTGCTCTAATTGGCGTAACTCTTCATCGGTTAATACCGAGAGTGTCGGTTTTGATTGTGGCGCCGAATGTGCTTGCAACGCGCTCAACTGCGCGTAAAACTCTTTCTTCAGCTGGGTAACAACAAAATTGTCCACCTACTCTCTCCACAATTTCATCCATTTCTTAAAAAGAATACCTTCTTTCATAATTATTTCTTATCACGCAATAAGATATGGAAGTATGGTCACATAATTTTTACACTTTAGAGAATAATTACGCAGCAAACTCCTTGGTTAACACCTAGCCGATCTCAAGGCCGCGCATTTCTCTCTGTCCTTAACTGACCGATACCCCACTTTGCACCGCTTCGGTTGGCATTGCTCTACGCTGCAGTTGACTAAACAACACCAACAGCAGCAAAGCACTGAATGCACCGGTTAAAGAAACATACAAGGTGCTGAAGTAGTTATAAAACTCACCGACCACGCCGACCGATAAGCTCGCCACTAAAGTGCTGATACTGAGCATGCTCGAAAACAAGGTGGAAGCGGTGCCTAATCGGTCTTGCATCATATCTTGCAGCACCACCATGCCTAGCGTCGCGCACACACCGATAAAAAAGCCATTGAGCACTTGCGCTATCATCATGGCGACAAACCCTGTGTGGGTCAGCATCACACCGTAAAACAAGATGCCGCTGGTGATCCCAAGCATCAGCAATTTATTCGTGCCCCATCGCTCGGCAAGCTTTCCCGCCATTAACATGACCGGAATTTCACACAACGCGGCCGTGCCAAACAGTACCCCTAACCAGTGTTCAGGCACCATCAATTCACGAGACAGATAGAGCGGCATACTGGTGATATAAAGGTTGTTTGAGCCAAAAGTACATACCAAGGTCACGCAGTACAGTACGATCAATGCACGCTTACGGGGGGAATATTGTCCAAGTTCGACTGGCGTTGTTCCAACGGCTGCGGCGGTTTTCACCCCTGCTGGCAAGAAGCGAGCAATCAGCACTATGCCTAAAAATACTATCAGAGCAGACACCGCAAAGGCGGCATTAAAGCCAAAACTGGCTTTGAGCATAAACGCCGCCGGAGGGCCAAATACCCAAGCAATCGCAATTCCGGCACGCATGGTAGAGAGGAAGGTCGTTTTATCGGTTAAATGCTGATCGGCGTATTCGCGGCCAAGCGCAAAAAGCTGGCCAAATGACGCGCCACTCACGCTAGCAAACAGTACCACCACCATGATGGCGAGACTGTAGCTGCGAATAAACATAAAGCTGACCACAGTGATGAGATAACAGATTAACGAAACCAATAAGATGGTTTTACGCTGCCAATGACGATCTGATTGGCGCGCAAGCCACTGCGAGACGATAACTGAGCTGACGACTGCCAACACCATATACAGGCTCAGTTGCATCGGTGAAGCATCGAGCGCCTCAACAATAAACAGGCTGGAGAGTGGGTAAAAAAACGCTCCGCATAGACCCGTAACCAGTGTCGACATAATAAACAGTAAGGCGGTTTTGTCTCGATACATGCAGTAACCTCATAGCAATATTCGATGGAATCTCCTTCCTACTTGGCAGCGTCGCTTTATCCCTAAACGACTTAGAGCAGCAGGGGGATTATGGCGGCTAGTGTACTGAATCTGGACATGAGTTATTGATGTTATTCGAGCCAGTTCTAATACTATTCAGGCGAAATCACTTGATGATTTGACAGAAAACAAGCCATTCCTCTAGTCTATCGCCACACATTGAGCGCAGGAAAACTCACGTAAATCGTTATGCGACCTTTAATTGAAAATGTGATGAGTGGCATCAGTCAGGATTGGGTATTGCGCGAATTCCACAGCAACACGAATAAAGAAGAGTTTTCTTGTCCTTGGCACTATCACACCGAGTATGAACTGGTGCTCTACCAGAACCCAGATCAACGTTTTGTCGGTAACTATTTTGCAGGTGATGCGATTGGTGGGGTTGAGCACAACACACTTTTACTTTACGGCCCCGGTTTGCCACATATGATTGCGGGTAGACAGCTGATCAATAAAGCCCAAACTCTGCACTCAACGATTATCTGGTTCAAACAAGAGTGGTTAGACAAGCTACAGAGCGTATTGCCTCAAGCTCAAGCTTTGCAACGCTTGCAGCAACATGCCACCTATGGCGTGCGTCTCAGTGAGCAAACCGCTACGCGCGTCGCCGAACTCCTAGCCAATGTCGATCAACAGCCTCACAGTTATCAATCTCTGCGCGTGATTGAGTCCTTACTTGTGATGGCGGACGATCCGCAAGCACAGCGCCTATCCGTTGCGCCGTATTTGGTGACACCACTCGCCAGTAACAGCGACATTCACAAGAAAATTCAGTTGGCGAAACAGTATGTGGAGCAGCACTACGCACAAGCAATAAAAATTACCGACTTATGCCATCACTTACATTTGAGTGAAAGCTCGGCGTATCGCTTATTTGAAAAGCATTATGGGATGAGTTTTTCGGAGCATTTGAAGCAGTTTCGGATCGGTAAAGCGTGCGAGCTTTTAGCCAGTTCTGCGCTGCCGATTGCGTTAATTGCCGAGCGAACTGGGTTTGGCAATTTGTCGAACTTTAACCGCCAATTTAAAACCCTCAAAGCCATGACTCCGAGGGAATTTCGTCAGCGATTTCAAGCAGTGAGTGGGTAGAGACATGCCCCCACTCACGACTCGCTAACCTTTCTGGCCACGCTGCGCCGCTTTGCGCGCCAGCTTTTCCGCGCGGCGTTTTTCAATCAGTGTCGCACTCTCCTCTCCGATATGGCTTTCACCACGCAGTTTCGCTAGCTGGACTTGCTTTTCACGCTCACGGAAACGCTCTAGCTGCTCTTCCGTGTGTGATCCAAAGCAACGCGGACAGCTGACGCCTTGTTCATACTGCTCACTCTGCTTATCTGCCTCTGTGATAGGCAAACGGCAAGCATTACAAATTTGATAGTCACTTTCGGCAAGGCCATGCCCTACCGCAACGCGCCCGTCAAACACATAACAATCCCCCTCCCACAAGCTTTGCTCTTGAGGCACTTCTTCAAGATATTTCAAGATGCCGCCTTCAAGGTGATACACCTCTTCAAAGCCTTGCTCTTTCAAATATGCGGTGGATTTTTCACAGCGGATCCCGCCAGTACAGAACATGGCGACTTTCTTGTGCTTTTGCGGATCAAGGTTTTCCTGCACATAGTGTGGAAACTCGCGGAACGTCTCCGTTTTTGGGTTGAGCGCGTTTTTAAAGGTGCCAAGCTGTACTTCGTAATCGTTTCGGGTATCCACCACCAAGACTTCAGGATCAGAAATCAGCGCGTTCCAATCTTGCGGCTTCACATAAGTGCCCACTACATGACGTGGATCTATGCCTTCTACGCCCATAGTCACAATCTCTTTTTTGAGTTTGACCTTAGTACGGTTAAACGGCGGCTCAGAGGCAAAAGACTCTTTATACACAGTGCCTTTTAAACTCGGTTCGTTTTCTAGCCACGCCAGCAGCGCATCAATCCCTTGGCGAGAAGAAGCGACCGTACCGTTAATGCCTTCTTGCGCCAGCAATAATGTGCCGCGAATGTGGTTCTCTTCCATCAGTGCCAGCAGCGGTGCTCTTAGCTCTTGGTAATGATTGAGCTCAACAAACTTGTAGAGCGCACAGACAACATATTGACTCATGGTATGACCTTTCAAATACAACACCTAGAAATTGGGCGGGCATTATACCCAAGCAAACCGATGACAAATACGGAGTGTTTTTGGGGGTATAACTTAGTTATAAACCGAGCTTATCTTCATCACGAATAATAGTTTTATCGTAGCTAATTGACTAAATTGTGTCTATTTGGATTAATTCTATCTTTAGCCTAACTCAAGACAGAATCTAAGTTAATGATTTTAATGATTAAAAATTTAAAGTGAAGAAATACGTATCTATTGTGTGAACATCGTGTATAGTAGTGCTGGTTTTAATAGTGAGCTATTGATATAAAATTTAGTTTAAGATCTTCTCAGTTTTTTGATTCAGTTTGTTGTCATATCTATCCTGCGATAATTTTTTCTTCATTCCATATTTAGTAGTTTCCATTTCAATTTAATTAATCTATCGAGATATATATGTCTAATAAAACAACTGGTCTAGTAAAATGGTTTAACGAAACTAAAGGTTTTGGATTTATCACCCCTGACAACGGAGGTGCTGATCTATTCGTTCATTTCAAATCAATTGTTAGTGACGGCTTTAAAACATTAGCTGAAGGCCAAAAAGTTGCTTTCAACGTAGAACAAGGTAATAAAGGCCCTCAAGCTGCTAACGTTACTTTGTTATAAGCATTTATGACTAGATCTTGCTTATATGATGAGATCTAGTCATTTAAATTTTCATTAAATACTTAAATAAACACCGTTCTTTAATCATTAATCTTACAGTAGTAATGTTAGATTATATCTTCCTACTGTAAATCAGATAAATAGTGTTTTTTAATCTTATCCAACTTCATGTCATATCACCTAATGATAATTTAAATTTTCTAGGATGAAATTTCTTTCGAAATTAAATATTCGCAAGATGTGATGTTCGATGGACTATTTATTTCTACGTTAGAGAAGGAGATCAAACTTTGAAAAAACCACTAACAGGTTCTAAATCCAAAATTTCCAAAGTGAAAGTTCTTAATGCAGATGAAAGTCCAGATAACATTCACAAGATAAGAAAAAAAATTGAAGACATTTTATTAGAACGAGAACAAAAAAAGCTTTGGGATCTGTAAGGTACAAGAAACATGCGAAAACCAGTAAGAAAATCAAATAAAAAAACACAAAGAAACAGTTTTGAAGAACAATTCTCTGTTATGGTCACAGAATATCAAGCGGCGAAAGAAGTTCTTGACTCTATGGAACAAGATACACCAGAGTATATGAGTCAGAAAAAATTATGTGAAAAGCTATTCTCCAATGCCGAACGGTATATCAATAGAAATTAACAGCTTTCAATCAATCACCTCTGCTTGTATCAATTTAACCCAAAATATCACTAATAATTAGTCATGTTTTAATACAAATTGATTTGAAGACACTGCAAGTAGATCAATATGAAAAACATCCGTGCAATTTGTATCTTAGCCTCTGATTTTATCCATATTTATCTATTTAAAAATACGGCCAAAAATACGTCTTATGTCCAGACTGTGCCGTGTTTTGTCTGACTGGTAGCTATTTACGCCGCACCAATCGGGCGGCGTAGATCAAAAAGAGACTCAAAATAACCACAGGGGTCAACCACAGCAGCCAAGTTTGGACTTTGAATGGCGGTTGGTACAACACAAAATCACCGAAGCGTTCAACCATGTAGTCGACAATCTCTTGTTCGCTTTTCCCCTCTTTTACCATCACAAACACTTTAAAACGTAAGTCTTTGGCTATCGGCGAATTTGATTCAATCAAGTTCTGGTTTTGGCACTGCGGGCAGCGCAATGATTTCGCCAACTCGGTCGCCATACGTTGCTGCTGATCGGAATCAAACTCAAAAAACTCAACAGCATTAACGCCTTCTGAGCTTGAGAAAGGAACACTCCCCCAACTTTGCAGTGGCGATACGATAAAAAAGAGAAAGAAAACCAGCCGGAGTAACAATTAACTCTCCTGTTTAAAGTAAGCTTGAAAATAACGTTGCCATTTTTCTTGGGTCAATTGCCCTGAATATTTAAAAACAATCTCTCCTGCCGAGTTGATCAAATACGTCTCCGGTGTGCCTATCACACCAAGATCTAACGCCACAGAGCCTTGTGGATCTTGAGCTACTTTGACAAACGGGTTGCCGTTCTGCTGCAAATAACGTGTCGCCGCGCGGGGTTCATCCCGATAATTTAAGCCATAAATGGGGACACCTTGCTGAGCTAAGGTGTTTAAAAATTCATGCTCACTCAAACAACTACCACACCATGAAGCCCACACATTGAGAAGTTTGTAGTCTGAAATGAGAAAATCTTGCTGCGTTACGCGTGTGTTTGGGTCGAGTAAATCTGGGACATCAAACACCGGTAACTGTTTGACTACACTCGCTTCTGCCTTGTTGGTATTTTTATTTTCCAAACCCAAGCCAATCGCGGCGAGCACACCACCAATCACTAAGACCACACTAAGCAAGCGTATAACGTTGGCTTTGGCTTTCAACACTCTGCACTCTCCTCCCTTTCCTGCGACTCACTAACGCCAGCACGCTGCCCATTACAAACATCAGTACCGCTAACCATATCCAACCTATATAAGCTTTGAATTGTAACTTCACAGCGTAACTCTTTACGGCATAGCTTTTTGCAGAATGGCTCTGTTCGCTAAACTTGCTACCAAGCGTAACGTACAAATCCCCATTCCACAGTCCATGCAAAGCAGGTTCATTCATGTTCATCACTCGTACTGGATAGTGACGGCGTTCAGGCTCCATGATAAAAGAACTCGCCCCCTCTTTTTGCCATATAAATTGCGCTTTCTCTAGCGTGTAATTCGGCCCTATCGCCCAGTTCATGTCCTGATAAGTCACCTGCCACTGCATAAACGTCAGCGTGTCTCCCTGTGCCATTTTTTTCGCGATTTCCTGCGAGTGTTCAGCATTCATCGCCGCGCCCACGGCCAGAAATGCCAAACCCAAATGCGCCATCACCATAGGGATCGCGCGCGTTCTTTTCTCCAATAAACAGAGCAAATGTGTGCTGGCAACCCAGCATCCCAAAATCCAGAATAGTTGAACCCACAACACAGGGTTATCGACTTGCAGGCAATACAGCGTGGTTCCCAGCAGTGTTGAAAGAAGCGCTAGCCCTAACGCGATTCGTCGTCGGTTTTTGTGTTTGATTAATGGAACAGCGCCTAATGCCAGCAGGCCCAAGAAGACAAAAGGCAAAATCATGGCATTGAAATACGGCGCGCCCACTGAAATGCTGCCAAACCCAAACAAGGTGTACAACATGGGGTAAAAGGTACCCATGCCCACGGTAAATGCGACGATGGCCAGTAACCCTGTCGCGATCAGCATTAAAAATGGCGCACTCCACCAGTGAGTAAGAGGTGCAGAGCGAATCTCGTCTAAACGCAGGACAAGACTGCCCAAGCCCACAAGCAGCACCAAAGCAAGAATGCCGAGTAAGACGATACCTTTGTCGGGGTCAACCGCAAACGCATGTACGGAAGTCAGTACACCAGAGCGCACAATAAACGTGCCTATGATGCTTAAACTGAAAGTCATCAGCGCCAACACATAACACCAACGCTGCAATACACCGTGGTATCGGTTAGCCAATAAGGTGTGACACAGCGCCGTTCCGGTCAGCCAAGGCAGTAAAGATGCGTTTTCAACCGGATCCCAGAACCACCAACCACCCCAGCCGAGTTCGTAATACGCCCACCATGAACCTAGCCCGATGCCTAAGGTTAAAAACAGCCACGCGCCCATTGCCCACGGCTGGCACCATTCCACCCACTGGCTGGGGATCTCTTTTTCCAATAACGCGGCCAGAGCAAACGCCAACACTGTGGAGTAACCCACATAGCCGAGATACAGCAAAGGAGGATGAAAAATCAGCGCGACATCTTGCAGCATCGGGTTTAAATCTCTCCCCTCGCTCGGCAAAACTGCATTTAATTCAAAGGGGTTGGAGGTGAACAAGGTAAACCACGCGAACATGGCCACCAGCGCATTCATCAAGGTCAGCACTTTGAACTGATACGATTGCGGGTAACAACGCTGATAGGAGATCACTGCAGACCAACCAGCCAATGTCATCACCCAAAACAGCATCGATCCTTCATGCCCTCCCCATACAGCTGCCACTTTGAAAAACACAGGCAGCGCAGAATTGGAGTGGGATGAAACATAATGCAGCGCAAAATTGTCAGTGATGAACGCATACGCTAACAGCACCAAGGCCGAGAAAGCGCAAAGGAACACCAGTCGGCAGGTTTTGGTAAGCAATATTTGCTGTGGCTCAAAACTCGATAGATGTAAGGAAAGAGCGCGAAAGCAACTTAGCCCCCAAAGGCTCATCGCCGTGCTTAACACGGCGACCAGAATGAGTAAAAACAGCCCTAAGTCACTCATTAGCTTTTCCTATCACACTCAAATGGCGGTCATCTGTCCGGCGTACAACACAAAGGTACGCAACATTAACACCCCAAGTAAACTGAGCGAGGTGACAAACAGTACAAAGCCGAGCGAATGTTTGAGGGATTTTGGCGACAGCGCATTCAGCAACAAAGGCAGCACCATACCAAGTGCAATCACTCCGTACCAAAGCCAGTTAGCCCAAAAGCCGCCTGAAATGGCATTCCACGCGGAAGCCTGTGCTTGACCACCACTGAAAATCAGCCCAGTAAAGAAAGTCACTAACACAAACAACTCAAACAATACCGTTGGGCGCTCAAATCTGTGCAGCCAGGCAATGCTTGGGCTGTTCATCGGCTCTTTAAAGATCCACACCCCAACCATCAAACAAGCCGCGAAACCAGATGAAAGACTGGAGAATAAGAACAGGATTGGCAACACCGGATTATTCAGCATCGGATAAGTTTTTAATGCCGAAAGCAGGAAGCCCGTATAAGCCGCAAGAGTAATGGCTAAAATGGCGAGGAAAATTTCAATCCCATTTTCAAATTGCTTGGCTTTCAGCAGCAAACCATCCACAAAGGTGAATTTTCCCTTCAAGAGTCGCATGATCACAGGTCTGAAAATAATCCCGATCCAAACGAACAACACCGCCATATACACTTGAAACAAAATCACCCCCATCGACATCACTGAGGTGGGGTTGTAATAAATCATGATCTTCCAAAACTCGAGTGGCTTAGTGAGGTGGAAAATCAAAATCGTCAGGCCAGCAATAATTCCGAACGGTGCCAGCCAAGCGGTCGCTTTAATAATCCCATTTTCTGCCGCATCGCCTTGTATCACGTTGCGTTTCAAATAGAGCGAAATCATGACTGCACCCGCGGACATCCCTGCCAAAAATAAATAGATGGCAATAATCCAATCCCACACTAAAGAATCAAAATGAAAAGCGGTTTGTAAAGTGCTCATATTACACCTCCCCTTTCTGATGCGGGATTTTATACAGTTTAGGGCTAGTACCCAGCTGGACTTTATCTCGATACACCGTGCGGGTAGCCAGCAGTTGATTGACTGCACTGGTCGGATCGTTTAAATCGCCAAATGTCAGCGCCTTAGTGGGGCAAGATTCCACACACGCAGGCTGTTTGCCCTGTGCCAGATTGGTATCACGGCAGAAGTTACACTTATCCGCCGAATGAGTGACCGGATGGAAAAAGCGCACTTGATAAGGGCAAGCCGCAAGGCAGTAACCACAACCCACACAGCGTGCCTTATGCACATCAACAATGCCTGTCGCTTCATCTTTGTAAGCGGCCCCTGTTGGGCAGACATAGACGCAAGGCGGATTCTCACAATGTTGGCAAGATTTGCGAGTAAAACGGTAGTCCACATTCGGAAACTCACCTTGCGGAGCACTGCGAATAATCTCCAAACGGGAGACTCCTTCAGGCACTTTGTTCACTTCACGACACGCTTCGGTACATGCGGTACACCCAATACAAGCGGTTTCATCATGTACCATGGCGTATCGTTTATTACCCTCTTCCTGCACAGCAGCAAGCACATAGCGACTATTGATCACGGCCGTACCCGCAATGCCCGTGGTCATGATTAAAGCTCCGGAACCCGCGAGAAAATGACGTCTTGAACAGCTCATGTTATTTCTCCTCTTCCTTCGCTTTGAAATCGGAATGGCAATCGACACATAGCTTTATCTTCTGCTTGTGGTCAAAGCTCAGCACTTTGGCATCCATGGCATGTACGGTGTGGCAATTAGAGCAAGTGAGGTTTTTTGCATGCACATCGTGCGTCCAACTTTTTTCACGTAGCTTCTTCGACCGATGACAGTCCATACAAACACTATTGGCTTGCAGAATTTGTTCAGGTTCCAGATAAACCTTTTCTGTACCCGGTTGCGATTGTGCACTGAAGTATTTGGTCACGTCCTCAGCGCCATTACGGTGTTCAGGGCCAATATTACTGTGGCAATTAGTACAGTTCAGCTCACGCCCCACTCGTTGTAGCGCTTGCTCACTGTGCGATTCAAGCAGTGTATTTTTGGCATCCTTATGACACTGAACACATTTGTAATCAGCATCACGGATGAGAGTGACTTCATGGCGTTGTGGAGATACCTCCGATTTTATATCGGAAGGTTCCGCAACGGCATAAATAGAATATCCATAGAGACAAAATGCAAGAAGGGACTTCAGCATTATGGCTATGGCAAATTGAACTTTGCCCATATTATCCTGTCCTTATTTCTGATAAGGATTATTGTCAAATCAGAAAAATAATTACTCTTGGTTTCGATTATTCACCAAATGCAATCAATTCTTATTTTGGATAAGCCACAACGCTATATAAGTAGAATATCCCCTCTTCTCCTTTATGGGTATTTTAAAAATAAGAATCGGTGAGGTTCATCACCTAAATCATTGGGAATGATTTAATTTCAATAATTAGTCTTTTCTTTATTCTCTTGAAGAATTCATACCACTTTAGGGGTATATGAAATTTTTTTGAAGCTTGGTCACAGTGATAAATTGATCCAAAACAATGAATATTAATCTACCTAATTTTGTTTTTAAAAATATAAACAATAATGGCTTGTGCATTCTCCTTTCTTAATTTGGATATTCAGTCCACAACGCAGAAACCAACACGGAATATGGAGAAGCCATTGTGAAAAAGCACTGGATAAAACAATCAGCAGCATTGTTGCTTGTGAGCGCAACTTCCTTGGGAGTGGCGAGTCTTAGTGTGTCTGCAGCAACAGAAAACCAACTTGCAGATCCACGTAATGAGGCATATCAGGCGCAACACCCTGATCAATACAAAACATGGAAAGAGACGTCAGAAAGTAAACCTATCGAAGATGCTCTGGCCGAAGATCCCAACATGGTTGTGTTATGGGCAGGCTACGGTTTTGCAAAAGATTATAACAAGCCTCGTGGGCATTTTTACGCCCTAGACGATGTTCGCCAAACCTTACGGACTGGCGGTCCAACCGATGCTAATTCTGGCCCAATGCCCATGGCTTGTTGGAGCTGTAAATCACCCGATGTGGCAAGAGTGATCGAAGAACGCGGTGAAGACGGTTATTTCGAAGGTAAATGGGCGCGTTTAGGTGAAGAAATTTCTAACCCGATTGGTTGTGCAGACTGCCATGACACGCGCAGTGAGGCGTTCAAAAACGGCGAACCGGCACTGAAAATCACCCGTCCTTATGTAGAACGTGCCTACCAGACGATTGGTAAACCCTTTGATCAAATGTCACGTCTCGATCAACAAGCGGGCGTGTGTGGTCAGTGCCACGTGGAATACTATTTCTCAGGTCCTACCAAGGCCGTGAAATTCCCTTGGGATATGGGGACCGATGTGGACTCCATGGAGCGCTATTACGATGCACTGAATTTTAGTGACTGGACGCACCAACTCTCTAAAGCTCCGATGATTAAGGCGCAGCACCCTGAATATGAAACGTGGCGTGCTGGTATCCATGGCAAAAATAATGTGGTGTGTGCCGATTGCCACATGCCTAAAGTGAAAAACGAAGATGGCACAGTGTATACCGACCATAAAATCGGTAACCCATTTGATCGCTTTGAAAATACCTGTGCCAATTGCCATACCCAAAGCAAAGATGAGTTGAAAAACATTGTCGCAACTCGTAAAGCTCAAGTACTGAAAATGAAGCTGACGGCTGAAAAACAGATCGTTGCAGCACACTTTGAAGCCGCAGCGGCATGGAAAGCCGGTGCAACGGAGCAAGAGATGCAATCTATCTTGCAAGATATCCGTCATGCACAATGGCGTTGGGACTACTCCATCGCTTCACATGGTGTGCACATGCATGCGCCTGAAGTCGCTTTGGAAGTGCTGGGAACCGCGGTGGATCGCGCGGCGGATGCACGAACTAAACTGGCGCGCCTATTAGCGACTAAAGGCATCACTGACCCAATTAAGCAGCCTGATATCTCAAGTAAAGAGAAAGCCCAAGCAGCCTTAGGCATGGATATGGAGAAGATGAAAGCCGAAAAACAACACTTCCTCGACACTGTCGTACCTGAATGGGATAAGAAAGCCGAGCAACGCGAAGCGAACTATTAGGCGAAAAGTCCGTAGAGAAGTCAGCGTTTAAACCTCGATTCTGCACTCTCGTGCCCTCAACGAAAAGCCAACAGTACGTTGGCTTTTCTTCTATTTAAACAAGATAAGTTCAAACAATCTAATGGCTTCAAGTCGAAGGTGATTAGTGTAGTAACCGTTTAGCTAGCTTTGACCACTCGTGATTTTGCCAACTCCAATTGTTGAATGATTTTAGCTCTATCGAGAGCGAGATCGGGAGAATCCAATAAATGAAGCCAAGTTTCGACCGCCTGCTGATACCGAAAGCTGATCATGTGATCTTGAGCAATCAGCGTTAGTGCCGTTTCATTAAAAGGCTCGATGTCTAAAGCCGTATTCAAAAGCTGAGTCACGTCATCACTCATGTTTTGCTTATGTTGGTAGTAAAGCGCTGTCGCTTTGGCGGAATATTGGTTGGCGGTCGGAAACTCGGTCAATCGAATCGCGTAATCAAAACATTGCGTAGCCGCGGGAAAATCACTCTCTAGTAAATAGCCTTGCCCCAGAGAGAACCATAAATCGGCTTGATTGGGATCTTTGCGTAACGCTTCCTGCACATCACTCATCGTCTGAGCCAGTGATTTTGTTTCGGCCTTAACTTGGGCTTTAGGCTCTGGCTGCTGCATCCATAAAAAAAGCCCTACGCTGACTATAGTCACAACACCAACAAACCCAACTGCGACTCGGCGTGGTGTTCGAATCACCAGATAAACCGCCATTGCCACTACCACAGCGGCACCCAGTATCAGCGTCATCCAATCCATATCGACTCCTTAACCATTTTGCCCAGTCAGTATAACGAAGTGTTTGTGAGAAAACTGAGTGGGGCTTATAGCCTGTAAGCGGGATCAAAAAAGCCGGACGATTGTCCGGCTTTGATTAGGCACTTTATGAATTTCCCTACCCAAGGATGATTAGGCAGGGGTATGACAGAGCAGATTACTCTTGTTCACCATCATCATCTTGTGCAACAGGTGCATCGTTCTCAACGAGTGCTTCCTCACCTTCTGGCAATTCCGACTCTTCGATTTCATCGATACGCTGCAGACCTACCACACTTTCACCTTCCGAAGTACGGATCAGGGTCACACCTTGAGTATTACGGCCCACTTGGCTCACTTCCGCCACGCGAGTACGTACCAGTGTGCCGGCATTGGTGATCATCATGAACTCATCACCCTCGGCCACTTGTACTGCACCCACAACGCTGCCGTTACGCTCTGAGACTTTGATCGAAACCACACCCTGAGTACCACGACCCTTGGTTGGGTATTCAGATAGGCTAGTACGCTTGCCGTAACCATTTTCGGTTACGGTGAGCACGTCACCTTCGGCCTTCGGCACGATGAGCGATACTACTTGGTCACCTTCAGCCAGTTTCATGCCGCGAACACCGGCAGCGGTACGACCCATTGGTCTTACGCCTTTGAACTTGATCTCTGGCTGGCCATTTTCATCCAGCACAGGTTGACCATTTTCATCCACAACCGCGGTTTCTTCGGACTCTTTAAAGCGAACCACTTTACCGAATTTAGAGAACAGCATAATTTCGCTTTCGCCATCGGTGATATCCACACCAATCAGCGAGTCTTCGTCACGCAGGTTGAGCGCAATCAAACCATTGGCGCGAACGTTAGCAAACTGATCAAGTGAGGTTTTCTTCACGGTACCGTCACCGGTCGCCATGAAAATGAATTTATCTTCACTGAACTCAGTGACTGGCAGAATCGCAGTAATACGCTCGTTTTCTTCCAGAGGAAGCAGGTTCACGATTGGCTTACCACGTGCAGTGCGGCTGGCGAGCGGCAGTTGGTACACCTTCATACGGTAAGTTTTGCCGCGAGTTGAGAACAGCAGAATGTTATCGTGGGTATTGGCAACCAGAAGACGCTCAATGTAGTCCTCTTCTTTCATCTTGGTTGCGCTCTTACCTTTACCACCACGACGCTGTGCTTCGTAGTCGCTCAGTAATTGATACTTCACATAACCTTCGTGTGACAGAGTCACAACCACATCTTCACGGGCGATCAGCTCTTCCATGTCGATGTCATGCGTTGCTGCAGTAATTTCAGTGCGGCGCGCATCGCTAAAGCCAGCGCGAATCGCTTCTAGCTCTTCACGGATCACTTCCATCAAGCGCTCTGTGCTCGCCAGAATGTGCATCAATGCCGCGATTTCTTCGAGAAGTTGTTTGTACTCATCGAGGATCTTCTCGTGCTCTAGACCAGTCAGCTTGTGCAGACGCAGATCCAGAATCGCTTGCGCTTGTTGCTCAGTCAGGAAGTACTTGCCATCACGGATGCCGTATTGTGGCTCAAGCCACTCAGGACGCGCCGCATCAGTACCCGCACGCTCAAGCATCGCTGAAACGTTGCCAAGATCCCAACCACGGGCAATTAAGCCTTCTTTTGCTTCTGCAGGCGTGGCGGCATGACGGATCAGTTCGATAATCTCATCAATGTTCGCCAGAGCCAGTGCCAAACCTTCAAGGATATGGGCACGCTCACGCGCTTTGCGCAGTTCAAAAATAGTACGACGAGTCACCACTTCACGGCGATGGTCGACGAAACACTTCAGCATCTCTTTCAGGTTAAACAGCTTAGGCTGACCGTTATCGAGTGCCACCATGTTGATACCGAAAGTGGTTTGTAGCTGAGTGTTGGCATACAGGTTGTTCAGAACCACTTCGCCAACCGCATCACGCTTACACTCAATCACAATGCGCATACCGTCTTTATCAGACTCGTCACGCAGTGCACTGATACCTTCGACTTTCTTCTCTTTCACCAACTCAGCGATTTTTTCGATCAAGCGAGCTTTGTTCACTTGATAAGGGATTTCGCTGACGATGATGGTTTCTTTGCCGTTCTTATCGGTTTCGATTTCCGCTTTCGAGCGCATGTAAACCTTGCCACGGCCGGTTTTGTACGCGTCAATAATGCCTTTACGGCCACTGATCAGTGCTGCGGTTGGGAAATCTGGACCCGGAATGTAGTCCATCAACTCATCAATGGTGATCGCTTCGTTGTTGATGTAGGCTAAACAGCCATCGATCACTTCACCTAAGTTGTGCGGAGGAATGTTGGTTGCCATACCCACCGCAATACCGGATGAACCGTTGATCAGCAGGTTCGGGATCTTTGTCGGCAATACCGCTGGAATTTGCTCGGTGCCGTCATAGTTCGGAACGTAGTCAACGGTTTCTTTATCTAGGTCTGCCAAGAGTTCGTGCGCGATTTTCGACATACGAACTTCGGTATAACGCATTGCCGCCGCGGAGTCGCCGTCGATCGAGCCAAAGTTACCTTGGCCATCGACCAACATGTAACGAAGTGAGAAAGGCTGCGCCATACGCACGATGGTGTCGTAAACCGCACTGTCACCATGAGGGTGATATTTACCGATTACGTCACCTACCACACGGGCAGATTTTTTATAGGCTTTGTTCCAGTCGTTGCCCAGCACATTCATCGCGAACAGTACGCGTCGGTGTACTGGTTTAAGGCCATCACGCACATCAGGAAGAGCACGACCCACGATAACCGACATCGCGTAGTCCAAATACGAACTGCGTAGCTCGTCTTCGATGTTTACGGGCGTGATCTCTTTAGCTAGATCGCTCATAGAGCCATTATCCCTCTATAGTTTGATCGGTATACCCAAATTCTTACTGAAACGAAGCTCACTACAAGATTGAGCGCCAAGTCAGTCGAGAACTGGATATTCTTGATACTTATAAGGTGAAAAAATATAACACATGTTTCCACGCTTCGGCATTACTTTCCCTGACCTTTTATCAGGTTGTGACCTTGGTTGCGTCTTAAATGCCGAGAATTTACACATTCCTTGCACTTGGCAAAGTTAGATGGTTGTTTTTTAAACGCTCATCGTCAAATCTGGCATCTCAACTGGTGCGATTTACTCAGCGCGCTATAATGCCCACTCTTCACGGATGCGTAACACAGGCGATACAAGATGGCTTCAATAGACTTGGCTTCGACACCACTGACAGCAACACAGAACGTCGATCCTAATGAAATCAAAAAATTTGAGGATATGGCTTCCCGTTGGTGGGACCTGGAAGGCGAATTTAAGCCTTTACACCAGATCAACCCTCTACGTTTGAACTATGTGCTAGAAAAAGCCAATGGCCTATTTGGGAAGAGGGTTTTGGATGTCGGCTGTGGTGGTGGCATTTTAGCCGAAAGCATGGCGCGCGAAGGCGCACAAGTGACTGGTCTTGATATGGGGAAAGAGCCGTTAGAAGTGGCGCGTTTGCATGCCCTTGAGACGGGTACCCAACTCACCTACATCCAAAGCACGGTGGAAGCACATGCTAAGGCCAACCCGCACACCTATGATGTAGTGACTTGCATGGAGATGCTGGAGCACGTTCCTGACCCACTTTCCGTGATCCAGTCTTGCGCTAAACTGGTTAAGCCCGGCGGTCATGTGTTTTTCTCGACCCTGAATCGCAACGTCAAATCCTATCTATTTGCGATTGTGGGGGCTGAGAAGCTGCTGAAAATCGTTCCAGAAGGCACGCATGACCACAACAAATTCATTCGCCCTTCTGAACTTTTGAAGATGGTTGATCATACTGCGCTGCAAGAACAAGGCATCACAGGTTTACACTACAATCCGTTTACCGATACCTATCGTTTAGGGCCAAATGTCGATGTGAATTACATCGTCCATACTCGCCTTTTTTAGCGCATACTTCACGCTAAAAAATCGATGCGGTAGCACAAGTTACCGCGCTTTTTTAGCCTATTTTTCGTGCGTTTGATTCCATTTTAAACGATCCATTTTTAGGGTGAAATTTTCCCTTAAAGATCAAGAAATTTTTTTTCGTTTGTGGTTACGAATAAAGCGATGTGCAAAAGGCGATTTTTTACAATCAACTCTGCTCTTTGATCATCAGTAAGTGGGTACTAACTGATTTTTTAATTTTACTAGTTATCCACAAACTGTCCCAAAGCTGCAACTTGCAATACCGATTCTATAGCACTATCTTGTAACCCAAACACTGAAGCACCCCTACATATAGTGTTTATGACACTATATGTAGGGCGAGCTCGATCACAAAAGCCGCGATTCAATTTACAAGATTTAGACAAAAACACGGCTTTTATCAGTTTTGTTAGGGAAATGAAGCAGAATGAACCAACAACTTACTGTCACCAAGCGTGATGGCCGCAAAGAAAACATTGATCTGGATAAGATCCACCGAGTGATCACTTGGGCTGCCGAAGGTCTGCAAAACGTATCTGTCTCACAAGTAGAACTGCGCGCTCACATTCAGTTCTATGACGGCATTACGACTTCAGACATTCATGAAACCATCATTAAGTCAGCCGCGGATCTAATCTCAGAAGAGACCCCCGACTACCAATACCTTGCTGCGCGTCTTGCGGTTTTCCACCTGCGCAAAAAGGCCTACGGTCAATACGAGCCACCCACACTGCTCGCTCATGTCACCAAGATGGTTGAGAAAGGTAAATACGACAAGCATTTGCTCGAAGACTATACCCGTGAAGAGCTGGAGCTGATGGATCAGTTCATTGATCACCGTCGTGACCTCGATTTCTCTTATGCTGCGGTGAAACAGCTTGAAGGCAAATATTTCGTACAAAACCGTGTTACGGGCCAAATCTACGAAAGTGCACAGTTCCTCTATATTCTGGTTGCGGCTTGCCTGTTTGCGAAGTATCCGAAAGAGACGCGCCTTGATTACATCAAGCGTTTCTACGATGCGACGTCGACCTTTAAGATCTCGCTGCCAACACCAATTATGTCGGGTGTACGTACTCCTACTCGTCAGTTCAGCTCTTGTGTACTGATTGAATGTGGTGACAGCCTTGATTCTATCAATGCAACGGCGAGCTCCATTGTTCGCTACGTTTCACAGCGTGCCGGTATTGGTATCAACGCAGGCCGCATTCGTGCGCTGGGTTCGGAAATCCGTGGTGGTGAAGCGTTCCACACTGGCTGTATCCCCTTCTACAAATACTTCCAAACCGCGGTGAAATGCTGCTCGCAAGGTGGTGTTCGTGGTGGTGCAGCAACCGTGTTCTACCCTCTGTGGCATGGTGAAGCAGAATCTCTGCTGGTTCTGAAGAACAACCGTGGTGTAGAAGAGAACCGTGTTCGTCATATGGATTACGGTGTTCAGCTCAACAAACTGATGTACAAGCGTCTGGTTGAAGGCGGTAACATTACCCTATTCTCTCCTTCTGATGTACCGGGACTGTACGACGCTTTCTTCCAAGATCAGGATGAATTCGAACGTCTGTATGTGAAGTACGAAAACGATCCTTCTATTAAGAAGAAAACCGTTAAAGCGCTGGAAATCTTTACTCTGCTAATGCAAGAGCGTGCTTCAACAGGCCGTATCTACATCCAAAACGTTGACCACTGTAACACGCACAGCCCATTTGATGCGGCGGTTGCGCCTGTACGTCAATCAAACCTGTGTCTGGAAATCGCGCTGCCGACTTCGCCACTGGCGAATGTGGAAGATGAAAGCGGTGAAATTGCTCTGTGTACCCTCTCTGCGTTTAACTTAGGCGCGATTGAGTCACTGGATGATTTTGAAGAATTATCGGATCTGGTGGTGCGCGCTCTGGATGCACTGCTCGATTACCAAGACTACCCGCTGCCTGCGGCGCGTCGTTCTTCAATGAACCGCCGTACTCTGGGGGTGGGCGTGATCAACTACGCTTACTACCTAGCGAAAAACGGCGTGAAATACTCTGACGGCAGCGCAAATGGCCTGACCCACCGCACGTTTGAAGCCATGCAATACCACTTGCTGCGCGCTTCAATGAAGTTGGCGAAAGAACAAGGTCGTTGCCCACTGTTCCATGAGACTAACTACGCGAAAGGCCTGATGCCTATCGATACTTACAAGAAAGATATCGATCTGGTGTGCGCAGAGCCTCTGCATTACGACTGGGACAAGCTGCGTCACGAGATCATGGAACACGGTCTGCGTAACTCGACGCTGACGGCACTGATGCCTTCTGAGACTTCATCACAAATCTCGAACGCGACCAACGGTATTGAACCACCACGTGGTTACGTCTCGGTCAAAGCGTCAAAAGATGGCATCTTGAAGCAAGTGGTTCCAGAATTCACTCGCTTAAAAGAGAACTATGAACTGCTGTGGAACATCGGCTCAAACGATGGCTATCTGCACTTAGTGGGTATCATGCAAAAGTTCGTTGACCAAGCGATCTCTGCCAATACTAACTACGATCCAAGCAATTTCGATTCGGGCAAAGTACCGATGAAAAAACTGCTCCAAGATCTGCTGACAGCGTATAAGTTTGGTGTGAAAACCTTGTACTACCATAACACTCGTGATGGCGCGAAAGACGAGCAGACCGATGCTACGGTGAAAGTGCAGGAAGACGATTGTGCCAGCGGCGCTTGTAAGATCTAAGCTCCTGCTTCTAAAGCACAACACGAGAAAATAGTTTAACTCTTTGATTTGCATGCCTCTTGCTTAGACAAGAGGCCAAACGGATGAAGGCAACAATGGCTTACAGTACTTTTACCCAAAAGAAGAATGACCAACTAAAAGAACCTATGTTCCTTGGTCAGCCTGTCAACGTCGCACGTTACGACCAACAAAAATATGAGATTTTTGAGAAGCTGATTGAAAAACAACTCTCATTCTTCTGGCGTCCAGAAGAAGTGGATGTCTCAAGCGATCGAATTGATTACGGCAAATTGCCGGATCATGAAAAGCATATTTTCATTTCTAACCTGAAATACCAGACTCTGCTCGACTCCATTCAAGGCCGCAGCCCGAACGTTGCACTGCTGCCACTGGTTTCACTGCCAGAACTGGAAACGTGGATTGAGACTTGGTCCTTCTCTGAAACGATTCATTCTCGCTCATACACTCACATCATCCGCAATATCGTGAATGATCCTGCAGTGGTGTTTGACGACATCGTTGAAAACGAGCACATCATCAAGCGTGCGAAAGACATTGCCCACTACTACGATGATTTGATCCAGCTGACGAATGACTATCACCGTTACGGAGAAGGCCAACACCAGATCAACGGTGAAGCCATCACGGTATCGCTGAAAGAGTTGAAGAAGAAGCTGTATCTCTGCTTGATGTCAGTCAATGCACTGGAAGCGATTCGCTTCTACGTGAGCTTTGCTTGCTCTTTCGCGTTTGCAGAACGTGAACTGATGGAAGGTAACGCAAAAATCATCAAACTGATTGCGCGTGACGAAGCACTGCATCTGACGGGTACTCAGCACATGCTGAATCTACTGCGCAACGGCATGGATGATTTTACCTTCCTACAAGTAGCAGAAGAGTGTAAGCAAGAAAGCTTCGACTTGTTCAAAGAAGCGGCTGAGCAAGAGAAAGAGTGGGCAGAGTACCTGTTCAAAGATGGTTCGATGATTGGCCTCAACAAAGACATTCTGTGTCAGTATGTGGAATACATTACTAACATTCGTATGCAAGCGGTGGGACTGGAGCCTGCTTATCCAGCAGCAACCACTAACCCCATTCCTTGGATCAATGCTTGGTTATCTTCAGATAACGTACAAGTGGCACCTCAAGAAGCAGAAATCAGCTCTTACTTAGTGGGTCAAATCGACAACGAGGTAAGCGCCGATGATTTCGAGGGCTTTGAACTGTAATGGCTGCAATCAAAATCAACAAGCTGCTGACCATTGAATCTAACTCGAGCCATACTCTGCTTGAAAGTATGGAACAAGCAGGGTTAGAGCCAGAATACAACTGTCGCGACGGGCACTGTGGTGCTTGTCGTTGCCAGCTCATCTCTGGTGAAGTCGAGTATGTTGGTTTTGCCATGGCTTATACACAAGGCAATGAAATTCTACCTTGTATCTGCCGTGCAAAAACGGCACTTGAGATAGAACAAATCACTTATCAACTCAAAGCCAAACGCGCTTAACCCATCGCGACCAACCAATGGTTTTCGACTTTATCAATAGGTCGATAACCGTTTGAGTTGAGAAAAGTGATGTGAACTCTACCCAAACTATTTGGAGTTGCAGCTTCAAGTAGGAAGGGGAAAAGCCATTGAATATGAAGTTGCCGCCATTAATACGGCGGCTTCACAGGATATGCACAAGCCAGAGCTTAGGCTCTGGCTCTATTCCCGCCACACAAAATCGCATCTGCAGTTCTCATGGATACCCACTTATTGCCGATTTCGCGTCCGCCATCATCAAATAGCGATAACCAATAGCCTTGGTTACTGGCGTTATCGAATTGGGTTGGAGCGTGTAACCAGAGTGAAACTACATCCTCAGTTCCGTCGCTATGTGCTTCTCCTAAAACGACTTTTTGACTGGCGATTTTATACCAAACCAAGATTTTCGAGTGTTGAAACATGTCAGCCTCCTGCCGCCATTTTTCGGGGGAGCAGTCAGTGTACCGATCCAACCAAGGGTTTAAAGCCTCTCTTTTGAGACAAATCACGCTCTCTAAATAAATCATCCGCTTATTGATTAGACAAAATACGCATAACGAAAGCTAAATCATCAATAAGCAGAATAAGTAGCGGATTCATTCAGTTAACACCGAACGCGTAACGATAAAAAAGCCATTTAAAATCAATCAATTATTGTAAGATTTTGATTTTTAATTGAGCACGCTACTCGGCAAATGCATCTCTTTGACCCGCTCAACCGCACTGTAACCCACAAACATAGAACGTCCAGTGAGATAGCGCAGTAACATGTCCGCAGCCAGTGTTGCGATCCACTCTTTTTGCTCTTGTGCGCTAAAACGACGCACAAATTTGACCGTTTGCCCCCACTCACCATTTGGAGTTGAGAGAGCAACCGAAACGTGATCCTCTTTCAAAGCCCCTGTAACCAGTGCCATTTGGGTACCGCATTTGTCTTTCGTCGCTCCTGCTAGGGCAAACGCTGCTGCTAGTGGATCTTGATGAGCAAGCTCAGATGATACTCTGTGGCTTAAGATCCAAGAATGGCCAGCGAGGGCTTCAACGTTGGGATCACTTAACAACCAACTCGACAACCCACCTTGGGTAGCTTGCTCTGCCAAAGCCAAAGAGAGCCCTTTTTCTGCCATCACATGGCCTAAATAGGTCAACATGGGTTCATCAATGCTCACCACATACTGTTCTAAATGCGAATGTATGATTTTCAGTAAGCTGAGGCGACGTTCTTGATCTTGGTCGGGGCCAAACAGTTTGACTTCAATAAACGGCAGATAAGAGCGATAACCTAAGGTGTAGCCTTCCGGCAAATGCATTTTATCTAGCTTATCGGAGATGGAGGATTCCGAAGTGCCGAAGGTATATAAGCGGCTACACTGTTGCCCTTGAACGGAAGGAAATTGCCGCTGCAGATCAGGCAAAATCTGCTCGCTGACCATTTTGTAAAACTCTTTAGGAACCCCAGGGGTAAAGTAGAACCAGCAATCGTTGATTTGCATTTTGAAGCCACAAGCGGTACCAATTGGGTTATCAATCACCTCGGCATTGGCTGGCAGCATCGCTTGTTTGCGGTTACTTTCTGGCATGGCTCTACCGCGCCCAGTAAAAAAGGCTTCCAGTTGACTCAACCAATCTGCGTTCAAAACCAGCGGTTGTTCTGCTGCCTGAGCCGCAGCTTGGGCAGTGATATCATCGCTGGTCGGGCCTAAGCCACCATTAACGATCACCACATCCAAGTTAAAGCTCAGCATCATTAATTCTTCCACCAGAGCAGGCAGGCTGTCTCCAACCGTGGAGCGTTTAGCCAGTGAAAAGCCATGCTGATAAAATTCGCGCGCTAGCCAAGCGGCGTTAGAATCGACGATATCACCGTGCAAAACTTCTTCGCCGGTGCTGAGCATTGCTATTTTCAACATATTTGCCATCCTGATGTAAATGCTGTTGCCATATTGGCCTACAATAAGCTAATAGAAAAGAACGTTTTATCGACTAAGCTAATTCAAACTACCGTTAATTATCAGTTTTATTGTTTGTAAGTTTTATGGATAATTGTGACCCTGATCGATATATAACCTGACTGGAGACATCTGTGCTCAAGAAAAACATCACCTCAATAATGATGTTGTTAACATTTTCCGCCTGCGTAAACGCGCAAAAAGATGTGAACTTCAAATCTGATTTTGCCTATCCATTGAGCTGTGAGCAGAACGGCTGCTATTCAAGCAATTATTATACCGACTCTGTTGGTAATCCTTTTTCTTTGAGTCTCAATGATGCTTCTTCACTTAAACTCGATGAACCTCTTCCCAAATATTTAATGGCACAAGACACCCGTGACTGGGATTATCTGAAAGGTCAAACTTATACCATTCTCGGCCTGAGTGTTATGACCGCAGGATTGATGACTTTACTCCCTGAGTCCATCACCAAATGGGACGCAGAAGATCGCAAACTGAGCGGCCTTGGTAAAAAATGGAAAGATAACGTTACCTCAGGCCCAACTTGGGACCGTGACGAGCATTTCCTGAACTACATTATGCATCCGTACTTCGGTGGGGTTTATTACACTGCAGCGCGTCATGCAGGATTCAATGAATTCGAATCCTTCCTCTACTCAGCCACCATGTCGACGTTCTTCTGGGAATACGGGGTTGAAGCTTTTGCGGAAATCCCCTCGTGGCAAGATATTTTCATCACTCCGTTTTTTGGTGCTGTGGTCGGTGAACTGATGTTTGAAGCCGAACAAAACATTGTTGCCAATGGTGGTGAAGTGATGGGCTCCGACACTGTGGGTGGCGTGACGCTCTTCGTCCTAAACCCGATCGGTCATATTCATGGCTGGGTGAGCAGTGCTTGGGGGGGCTCTGCGGATGTCTCGTTCCAAAGCAGCCCTTGGTCAAACAACCCGGATGCGGCCAAATATGCGTTGGATGCTGGTGCTCCATACGATTCACAGTATTACGGTGTGAATCTGAAAATTACCTTCTAATCGCTTTTGCAGGCTATACCTCGGTGTAGCCTGTTTTTCATTTATCGCTTTCCTTTTTACATCATTTTGCTTGTCGCTCTATTCTTCTAACGATATACCCCAAAAAACTTAGGGCTGCCAGTCAGAGACAAGTCATAGGGGGATAAATCTGTGGTGTAAGTAGAATTATTGTCCTTCTGTTGAGACTCCCTGTCCAAAAATTGATTTTGGTCAATTCCCACCCAAGCTAACCTCCTACACTCAAAGAGCGAGCACGCGAATTCCTTGTCAGGAGGCCAACATGAACAGCACATTTATTGTGAATTTTGTCGGAAAAGCAACCCCTGCCACCATAAAACAACTGGCGGCCGTCACTCACGAAAATGGAGGTAAATGGCTCATCAGTAAGGTGAATTTCATTGAAGACAGCGTTGCCGCTGTGATCAAGATTGAATTACCTACAGACAATGCCAGCACAGTGAAACAAGCCTTCCAAGCTTATCCCGGCCTTTTGGTCGAAATTACCGATGCCGATCCACATGTTCATAAGAGTGACGCTGTCTATCAAGTCAGGCTGGATGCTAACGATCGAGCAGGGATCGTTAATGAAATTACCCATCTACTCGATGGTCAAGGTATTAGCATCTTGGATATGGACTGCCAACGTGTATTTATCGCAGGTGGCGGCGGCATCAGCTCCAGCCTATTTACGGCCAATGTTGCCATGCGCCTACCGGTAAATATTGAAATCGATGACGTCATCAATGAGCTTGAAGCGTTAAGTGAAGATACTCGCGTCACGCTCGAAGCTTAATCCTTTTCATCTCATACTAACGAGGGAGGCCAAGGCTCCCTCGCTGAATTTTAGTTATTACATCACTTCCCATCAAATAGTTGAGCCAGTTAACAAAATGAACCAAGGCCAGTGGCAAATCAGCCGTTGTGATCCATCCTTTTATTAGTTCTTATCGGCCTATCCACTCAAACAATAACCTGACCGAATAAGACCATAATCATCACAGCGCTCAGTTAGGTGGTAACGTCATGTTGAAGCTAGAGAATATCAAGGTCAGTTATAAACTGGCCGCTATTGTTGTCGTCGGTATTGTTGGATTTTTGAGTCTCCTCTTTATCTCTGCCAATGCCCTAAAAGAAAACTTGGTTGCTGAGCGTGAAGCACGTTTGAAAGCGGTGATTCAAAGCACTCTCTCTCAGATGGCCTACCTCAACCAAGCTCTACCAAAAGAACAAGCTCAAGAGCAAGCCAAAGCCCTTATCAATGCGCTGCGATTTGATGGCAACAACTATATGTTCGTGATTGATGAATCACGCTATACGGTTGTGCACCCTATCCGTCAGGATTTGGTCGGTCAACAGATGGGGAATCCGGGTAAAGATACAGAAGGTCAATTCTGGTTCACTATGATCGACTTAGCGCGCAGTGGTCAGCAAGGTTCTTTGATCTACCCTTGGAAAAATCAACAAGGCAACCCTGCCGATAAACTCTCGTTCGTCAATGGCTTTGCCCCTTGGGGATGGATTTTAGGCTCAGGCATGCTGTTGGATGATATTGAACACGCAGTCTACCAACAGTTTCTTAAAATGGGTTTCGCAACCCTCATCGTAACTCTCGTCATGATCGGACTTGGTGTTGTGATCAGCCGCGCGGTGATTCAACCACTCGATACCATCAAAGATGTGATGAAAAAAGTTGCCCAAGGCGATCTCACCGCACAGATTCCTGTGATGGGCAAAGATGAGCTTGGTATTGTTGCCCAGCGCATCAATAACAGTATTGCCGCCGTACATGATGCCTTAGTTGAATCTGTACAGTCCGCCTCTTCTGTCGCGGAAGCAGCGATCCGCATCGCCTCCTCTGCCGAAGAAACCAGCCAAGCCGTGGTTTCACAACGTGACCAACTAAGCCAACTTGCCACCGCGATGAACGAAATGACTGCTACTGTGGCCGATGTAGCTGGCCATGCTGAAGACACCGCGCGCGATACGCTCGATGCCAGCAAAGAAGCGAACCTTGGGGATAAGGACGTCCATTCGAGTGTGGATAGCATTCGCGCGCTATCGGTTGAACTTGGCGTTGCGACTGACCAAGTGAACAAGCTCAAAGAAGGGGTTATGCAGATTAGCGAAGTCACCTCGGTCATCAGTGGCATTTCCGAACAAACGAACCTTCTTGCTTTAAATGCGGCGATTGAAGCGGCACGAGCGGGCGATCAAGGCCGCGGCTTTGCCGTGGTAGCCGATGAAGTACGGAATTTAGCCAGTCGAACTCACCATTCAACTGATGAAATCCAAACCATGATTAACCGCCTGCAACAACTGGCAGTGAGCACAGCCAGCGCGATGCAAAAGAGCCAAGAATTGGCCGCCAACAGCGTGGCAACCGCAGAAAATGCAGGCAGTGACTTATCACTGATTGTGAATCACATTCAGCACGTCAGCGACAAAGCAATTCAAATTGCCACCGCAGCGGAAGAGCAAAGCGCCGTCGCCGAAGAGATGAACCGCAACGTAAGTGGCATTAATGATGCAGCGTTAGAAATGTCGCAAGCCGCGAATTATTTAGCTGAAGAGAGTGAAAAACTGGCTGACTTGTCGCGCCAACTCGACCAAAAACTGACAGCCTTTAAACTGTGATCTCACTCTTTTTATGAGCAGACAGAGATCGTCATGGGCATTCTTCGATGAAAGTGCTACCCTTACGGCATTATCTACTGCGAGAGAACACAATGAGCAAATTAACGGCAGATATCGAAGCGAATCTAGCGCTGTTTATTCAAGAAACCCAAGAAAGCCAACTTGTTTGGGGTTTACGTAATGAAGAAGGTTGGCTCTCTTGTGAGTCGACTGAATTTGAAGAAAGTGAAGTAATGCCTTTCTGGTCATCCAAAGAAGATGCGCAGATTCATAATGTTGAAGAGTGGGCTGACTTTGAAGTGGTAGAAATCCCATTGGACGTTTTTGTAGAAGATTGGTTAATCACTCTTGATGAAGATGGTGTTCTGGTCGGAACGAACTGGAATGCCAACCTCGAAGGTAAAGAATTAGAGCCATTACAACTGGCCAAACTCTACCTATAACCTATTCCCTATGTAGGTTAATCGGTATTTCGGTTCTCCCTACCGATAAGGCGCATGATTGCGCCTTTTGTTTTTTATCAGTTGAGATATACCAAAGACTTTGCGCTAAAAGCATTCGGAAAATGCGTTCATCTTCATGAATTCGGCAATCTTTAAAGTATAAGAGTAACAGGCGTTGCTAACCCTAGTGCTACTTAGAGAGTAATAAAAAGAAGTCCAAAGAGTGCATTTGGACTTCTACTTTGACGATACTGCATTTAATAATGACTGACGGATTATTAGCCGCTAATGACTAGAACAATTTTTGCCCAATGAACAGTTCAGTATAACTCTTGATACTCATTTTATTAATCGGATCTCTTGGTTCGATTTTTTTGTGAGCACGTACCATCATGCCTAACTCACAAGTCTTGAAATCGTTTACTAACTTACTGTAATCCAACCCATAATTTTCGGACAAAGATAACATCATTTGATCTGTTTCTAGAAGCGCTTCAGTATTTCCAATCGCGTCATATCTCACACGTGTATTATTTTGATCTAAGCAATCTACAGAAATGTGATTCACTTCATAGGTGTAACCATTTTGCCAGTTTAACACCCATAATTGCATCTCATTGCTTGCGTTGAGATCAATAGCTACTTTAACTGATTTGGCTAAAGATTGAATTGCATTACTCTCCACAAGTACATCACCTTTAAACCAAGATATTTCGTAAGTTTGTCCATCTACGGGGACATCCTCCGCCAAAAATATAATTTGGTGCGGCCCTTGTTTTAATGGATAACTTATTCCGTCCACCAATAGTTCAAATCTATGATCGTACGGTAACTTAATTTCTGAACTATTCCCTAACTTATCTTGCCCGTACATATCCACGAAAACAGTATATCTTTCTTTAATGCCTACTTGTGCTGGATCATGAATGAATTGAATATTAGACCTCAACTTCTCTAATGGATAAGTGCAAGCCATTTCAGGCATGTTTCCGCAACTTACTTCTCCATCGGTACTTTCAACCGCTACCGATGAGCCATCACTACCACCACCACAACCGATAATCACAACCGAACATGCTGCTAACAAAGTTTTTTTTAACACATCAATTCCCTAGATTTGCCTACAGTTAACAAAAAATAACTATATCAATACCTTGCTTATACATACTGTGAATAAGTTTGAAGTCACTCCAGAATATACTTAAATGACATAGTGTGAGGGACTCAAGTAGGAAGGGGATAGTTCCACTGCACAAGCTTTGTTACACTTGCCCTCCTGTTAAACCCCATTCGGAACGCAAGCATGCAATTAACTAAGCTGACGCAAGAGATCTTCGACCACTTATACCGTGATATCAGTGAATTCCGCCAAACCTTTGATCTGCCTGTCGCTGCACCACAAACCTTAAACTCCCAGGCTGACACCTTACACACTTCTTTGGCGATTGAAGAGCTAACTGAACTTGCCCAAGCCGACAATAAAACCGAACAAGCGGATGCGATTGTGGATACCGTCTATGTGTTGATGGGAAGATTGGTGCATTTAGGCCACGCTAAGGTAGAAGACAATCTAGCGATCAGCTATTTGATTGACCTACTTTTGCATGTCGCGGCCAACTTAAATATCGACTTTCTTCCATGCTGGGATGAAGTACACAGCTCCAACATGAGTAAAGTGTGTCGTAGTGAACAAGAGTATTTAGATACTGAGAAATTCTATGCTGAACAAGGTGTCAAGCTAATGGCGGTTCATCAAGGTGAGTACATTATTGCCAAATGCGCAGAGGATTTTATCTCTGAGTCCAAAACCGTGCGTCAGGGCAAAGTGCTGAAGTCAGTTTATTACCGACCAGCTGATCTTGCAGCACTCACTCAGTAATCAGCCTCTGCTTTACGTTGGTAAGGTATTGAGTATCCAGATAAAAAAAGGCCACCTTAGTGACTAAGGTGGCATACTGCGTCTGATTGGGGCCAATCAGTTCAGCACAAACTCAATACTCTTATACCAAGGCACCATTCAGGAGAGAGTGCCAAGGGATCTGCCGAAGTGTGATGAGCCTAACAAGAACGAGAATGTATCAAACCTAGTACTGCGAATTGTGTGCCAATATTTTTTCTTTGCGATAAAAAGCGCAACTTATTGATAAATAAACAAATACCAAAACACTTTCTCACCTATTCTTCCAGAAACATGCGCTAAAACAGTGCTCCATGCGCCATGATTGGTCAACTCAGCACCTAGAGAAATGCCCGCTTCCTCAACTCAATCGAACAGCAAATGAGCATGCCCTTCCAGTTCTACTCGGCGAATTGATGTGCCAAATACGGATTGCAGCGCTTCTTGAGTCAGTACTTCTTTCGCCCTACCTGCACAGTGTAGAACGCCACGACTGAGCAATAGCACTTGATCGGCGTGACGCAGAGTGCGGTTAAGGTCATGATTGGCCATGATCACCGTTAATCCCTGCCCTGCCATGCGCTCAATCAGACGATACAACAGGCTTTCTTGAGCAATATCCAATGGTGCCGCTGGCTCATCCCAAATCAGTAAACGCGCAGAAGGATTCAAAACCGGTGAGACCTGTAGACAACTTCCGGCCAGACGCACACGCTGCCACTCCCCCCCAGAAAGCTGGTGGATCGAACGGTGTAGTTTGTCATCAATATTGAGTAAACGACTGATCTGATCGATTTCGCGGGCGACTTCCGAGCGTTCTAGGGCTACGTTCGCAGGAACCGACAGCGCCAAATATTGGAAAACGTGCAGTTGAAAACTGGGTTTATCATTTTGCGCCAGATAAGCGCGATGGTGTGCGAGTTCAGATAAGCTTGCTTGACTCACGTCTAACCCATCTATCTGCACAGAACCAGAGAAAGGGATCATGCCCGCTAAGGCGGCAAGCAAGGTGCTTTTGCCACAGCCGTTGGGGCCAATCACATGCCAAACTTCGCCAGCGTTAGCCTGCAATGACAACGGCAGCAGACGAGAATCCACCTGTAAGCTGTTAACATGAATCATGGTTTCTCACCAACATCCAGATAAAAATGGGCGCGCCCAGAGTGGTGGTGACCACTCCCAATGGCAATTCGCCGCTACCCAGCGCCAAACGCGCAATCAGATCCGCACTTACCAGCAATAACGCCCCGCACAGTGCAGACATTGGCAGCAACAGACGATTTTCCGAGCCTAACGTTAAACGCAGCAAATGAGGAACCACTAACCCAACAAAACCGATCACTCCCCCCAGTGCTACGGAAGCCCCGACCAGTAGTGCGATAGCGAGAATGAGCCGCCAGCGAACACGATGAATATCGACCCCTAACTGTTTGGCATGCCCTTCACCAAGCATCAGCTTATCCAAAACGCCACCTTGCAAGACAAGCCAAATCACTACAGGCACCGCCACCAAAGAGAGGAGATGTTGATACCAACTGACTCCTGCGACACTGCCCATTAACCAGTACATCAGTTGGCGCAAACCAAGGTCATCACTGAAATAGAAAGCCCAAGTGACTACCGCGCCAGACAAAATCCCCAATGCCACCCCGACCAGTAATAGCCTTGCGGTGGTCAAGCGTAACTTACGAGCCATCACCACCAAGAGCAACGTAAACAGCAGCGCGCCCAATACCGCGGCCGCCATAAAAGCCACAGGGGAATTTAAACTTGGGAAAAACAGCAGCAGAATAACCATCGCTACGCTTGCCCCACCCGATACCCCCACTACGCCCGGCTCAGCAAGCACATTGCCTAGCAACACTTGTAAGGTGGCTCCTGCCACGGCCAGAGAAGCCCCAATCACCGCCGCAGCCAGTAATCTTGGCAAACGCAGTTCCCACACTAGCTGTTGTTCGAGGGAAGACCAAGCGGAAAAAGGAGATAACCACAGCTCTCCCACCAACAAATAAAGGAAACACACACCCAAAAACAACCCGATCAGCAGATAACTGCTGCGTTGCCAGCGTTGCTGTTTATGTTGAAGCAGTCGATGAAAATCCATCTTGTCGTTCATAGAAAAAAGAATGGCCTAACCTTACCGTTAAGCCATTCAAATAGAAAGGAGATCATTACCAAGCAAGATCAGTCGTACACCAGTTGGTCATCTTCATAGCGCGTATTCACCTTACACACCATCAAGGCGGCACGCTGGCCGATGGCCACATTGCGGTTCGGGAAAACAATCGCTTCCCCTTCATTTTTCGCCATTAAAGGCTTATCGCCATCGTGACCAAACACTTCCCCATGCATAAAGGCGGTGAAATTTTCCACATCATCACTGAAGCGGAAATCAAAATCATCGTGCAGGCGTACTATGGTGCGGCTGACTCGGTACATCACCGTTTTTCTCGGTAAGTGCTCTGGTTTATGGCGAGAGATAAGATCACGCATCGCCAGATCAAAGGCCAACAGGCGATCTAATTGGTTTTCACCTAAACGGGCCACTTGACCAAGCTCTAAGGTTAAGGCTTGCGTGGCATAATGCTCGGCCGAATACCAACTAAACGTACTGGAGGGCGCATTCGATAGCATCACTGCTTCAATATGGGCTTGCTCGATAAATTGCATCAGGCTACGACTGCGCACCGGATGACGGGCTTTCGGGCTTACTGCAAACGAATAGTGTTTCGAGCCTCGAATGGCACAGTGCAAATCTAGGTGCCAACGCGAGTGCTCTTCCGTGTTGGCAAAAAACTGTTTAAGCAGTACTTTGAGGTTATCGGCAATCGCCAGCTCAGTGCTCGGTTTGTGGGGCTTATCATCAAATAAGCGGTTGAGATTCTGCTCAATAAAACGGATATGACGCACTGTGGCTTGCGGGTGCGCCAGAATAAACAAACAGCGTTCAGCAACGGGTTGAAATCCGCTGACAATATCTTCAATCCATTTATCCAGCAGTTCCATAGGTGCGGTTTCATCACCATGCACCCCACAGGAGATCACCATATTTTTTGTCGCCACGTCCGTTTGAGCTGGGATCACTTCCAACACGCCACGTTGATGCAGCTTTAAGGTCACACCCTGCTCTGTACGTATGGTTTGCGCGACCATGGGATGGTCAAGATCTAAGCTGTCGAAAAGAAAAGATTGGCGGAAGAGAGACTTCGTCATGCGCTACTCCTTTATTGCACAGCGGTATGTTAAGAAATTGTACGAACAATTTATGCCAAGATGATCGCACTTATCATCACCCATTCAATATCCGTGGTCGTTAACGGCACTCTACCCAAACGGCTTGGAGTTGCAGGTGGAAAGTGATTCCCCATCATAGAAATACTCAGTGATTGGGGTGAGCGAATATAGCCAACACCGCTGCAGCTTCAAGTAGGAAGGAATAGATCTTTTTATTCCCAGCCAGACGACGATATAGGCGCGGATTCTACCACTAATTCAATGAGATGCTCCATATTCAATTCGCTTTATGGGCTAACAGCAAAGCGCATTTCCGATGCTGGTCACGCTCACTATCGGTGGCTCACCTGGATAAAGGACAAGCTCAGTCACCGATTGATGAGGAATGGTTAACCGAGTATGCCAGTGTGGGTTGCGCCAATCGACACCCAATACGTGTGCCAAAATCAAACGTATGGTCCCTGCATGGCAGATGATAAGCGTATCGCTCTCAAGCTGAGGTAACCATTGTTGCCAAGCTTGACTCACTCTTTGATAAGCCTTAGCGAGAGGTTCAGCTTGTGGCAGTGTGTTCCTTGCGGGGTCTTGCCAAAAGGCATCCAATATTGGCCATTGAGTCTCTAAGTCGGCAAAACTTTGTCCATCCAACTCACCAAAGTTAAGTTCTTGGAGCTGCGGGTCGAAATCGAGTATGCCATGCGGACGAGCCGATTGGAGCAGTCGCGCCAGATCGGCGCAGCGACGTAAGGGTGAGCTTATCACACGAGTAAACGGCAGAGCGCTCAATTGGCTGGCTATCGCTTGTTGCACGCTCGGCTCCACCGCAACATCCGTTATACCATTCAGGGCTGCAGGGCCTTGTGTTTTGCCGTGACGCAGTAACCAAATTCGGATCATGCCTTGCTACTCGCCTTTTAAACGCTGTGGCAGCCCCGCCACGACAAACGTCACCGAATCGGCTAATGCCGCGATTTTCTGGTTCATCCATCCCGCGTGATCAACAAACATTCGAGTTAATTCGCCCATCGGTACGACTCCCATACCCACTTCATTGCTGACCAAGATAATGTGGGCTTGGGTTTGAGCCAATGCCGCTAACAGCGAATCGACATGCTGCTCAATCCGCGCTGCGGAGAGCGCGGCTTCGTGTTCAAAAAGCAGATTATTGAGCCATAACGTGAGGCAATCGACTAACACCACATCCTGGCGTTGAAAACGAGTTAACGCCTCAGCCAAAGCCAGCGGCACTTCATGTTCATTCCACTCTGCGGTTCGTCGGGCTTGATGATGGGCAATACGCTCGCGCATCTCATCATCTAAGGCCGTGGCGGTCGCCACATAATGCAAGGTCGCACCCGAAGCTTGTGCGGTTTGTTTGGCGAGCAACTCTGCGTGACTCGATTTACCACTACGGGCACCGCCCAAAACGAAATGAACCGTCACTTTGCCTCCTAAATCATCACTTCATGCTGTAAAAAAGCAAGCAAGATCAGATAGATCAGAATCTCCATCAACTGCTGTGCGGCCCCAAGGCAATCGCCGGTAAAGCCACCCAAACGTCTGATAAGCCATTGACGGAAAATCTGTCTGAAAATCAAGCAGGCCGAAATCATTACCGCAATAAACTGCCCTGAGAAGTAGAGTAGTGTCGCCAAGGCGGTGAGCGCCAAAATCACCAAATCAGTACCCGACTGCTGCTGCGCCAGCGGCTTACTTTTACTGCTGTCGGTATCGGAGACATAAGGCGTATTACGAATAAAAGACGCCGCCACCGCGCGGCTTAGGGTATAAGCCAGTAACCAAACAGGAACCAGTGAAGTAAGATCGGCCAATTCGGTGAGTAGCAAATATTTACCCAGCAAAACCATAATCAAAGCGCTAGAGCCATAAGTGCCAATGCGGCTGTCTTTCATGATCTCTAGACGGCGCTCAGCCGTCATACCACCGCCCACGCCGTCAGCCATATCCGCTAAGCCGTCTTCATGAAAGGCGCCAGTCAATAACAAGCTCAACACCATGGTCAAAAACACGCTGATGTTGGTAGAAAAAAGCTGCGTCGCGAGCGAGTAAACCAAAGCGCAAATCGCCCCGAGCAGGAGTCCAACCAGAGCAAAATAGCGCCCAGCTTGATTCATTCGCTCACTGCTATAAGGCAAACTCGCCGGCACAGGAATGCGTGAGAAGAAGCTCACGGCCAGCAAAAACAGCTCCAGTTGATAACGTAAAATGGCAGCCATTACACTGTGACTCCTGCATCAGCAAAACTGGCCATATGGTTGTAAAACTCCACAGCAGCACGGACAAGACCAAGAGCCAACACGGCTCCGGTGCCTTCACCTAAACGTAAACCTAAATCCAACAGTGGTTCTGCTACTAGCATTTCTAATACTGCGCGGTGCCCCGTTTCTTGTGAGCAGTGGGCAAACAGCAAAAAGTCTCGTACATTCGGCTCGATTAAGGTCGCAACATAAGCTGCAACCGTCACAATGAAACCGTCCACCAGCACTGGGGTTTGCTTTTCGTATGCCCCCATAAATGCCCCGACCATTTGGACAATTTCAAACCCGCCGACTTGCTGCAAGACATCTTGTGGCGCAGCGCCTAAACAGCGCTCAACACCTTGGGTGACCAACGCTCGTTTACGTTGGTACTGCTCATCCGTAATGCCGGTGCCACGTCCAACACACACTTCAATCGGCAAGCCGGAGAGTGCCGCTAAGATTGCTGCTGCACTGCTGGTATTGCCAATGCCCATCTCACCAAACATCAATAGATTACAGCCCGACTCAACTTCACGATGAATCAACGCCTTGCCGAGTGCGATTCCCTGTTGCACCTGCTCTGAAGACATGGCGGCTTGCTCGGCCAAATTATGCGTACCCGCACCGAGACGCTGCGCAATCAAATCCGCGTGAGCGGGCTGAGCTCGCAAAATACCGCAGTCAATCACCCGCATCACGGCGTGTTCAGTACGACAAAAACAGTTGATGGCCGCGCCGCCCGCGAGAAAATTTTGCACCATTTGCTCAGTCACTGCGCTTGGCGCAATACTGACACCTTGCGCAGCGATGCCGTGATCGGCGGCAAAAACCAAAACGGTCGGCTGATGAATCGCCAGTTGAGTTACCGCTTGATCTTGGTTTTGGCTTTGGATTAGTGCTAAATGATGCGCGACGCGCTCAAGTTGCCCTAGCGCCCCGAGTGGCTTGGTTTTTTGATCGATTCGTTGTTGGATTTCGGCGCTGAATGAGCGATCTAACATGCGGGCATCCTTACTTCTTTTTAAGGCATGAAAACAAATGCGGCACAGTCTACTCGCTCTGAACAACAAAGCAAAAGCCTTCACTTATTTTGCCTACTACACCACACTCTCAGCGCAAACGACTTGCCGCCGCGTCTGACATTAGTCTCGGCATCCAATATACCCACACTACTTGGAGTTACAGCTTCAAGTAGGAAGGAGATAAGACGGATATAAGCATTTGAACCAGTCTGTCCTATACTTTGGTACAAATAGTGCTTCATCTTTTAATGCTTCAGTTTGGTTATCCTGTTTTAACGTTGTCTCTTGCTTGAGACACCACAAGGAGCTGTACCATGATTGCTAACCAAAGATCACCGAAACCAAAGCCGAATAAACCTGCCAATAAAAAAGGCAAGCGCGTACCGTTTGCACTGACCTAATTCCATTGAAAAAGAAATGCCCCTCAGGCCTGCGGAACACAGACCTGAGGGCATGAGTTTATTTATGCACTGAGTTTGTTCACGGCAACCGAATTGATGCAGTAACGCAAACCGCTTGGCGGTGGCCCATCAGGAAACACATGCCCTAGGTGCGACTCGCAAGTATTACAACGCACTTCCACTCGAGCACGCGCTAAGCGGTGATCCATATGGTAGGAAATGGCATTGAATTTGACTGGCTGGGAAAACGAAGGCCAGCCTGTGCCTGAATCAAATTTGGTTGCCGAATCAAATAACAAGGTTTGGCAACCGGCACATTGGTATAAACCCGGCTCAAACAGCTCACACATCGCATTAGAAAAGGCTCTCTCTGTGCCATGTTGACGCATCACGTAATACTGCTGTTCATCAAGCAAAGTGCGCCACTCTTCATCACTGCGCGTCACTTCACGCTCTGGCTTAGGATTGCCTTGGTTTGCAAAATCCAACACCTGTTGCCAGTTCAACATTGCTCTCTCCTCTTGTTGGACTATTGACTATGCTCAAACGACTTAGTACGGCAGCGTCAAGCGGGAAGAATATAGACCGCGGATGCACCAATCTTATTGCATTCAGATCACCAAAATACACACCTGCAAAAGCAGCACAGTTCGGGCAATGCTTAGTCAAATTGATCGCCAATTAGTCAAAGCTCTGTTTTTGATAACCATTAGTTATAAAACATGATTTTTTCTCAGTTTATTTTCGTGATAGCGATCGCTATATTCCAAGAAAATCGTTCTCATTTAGGATAGAACAATCGGCTTGCTTTGATGGCCGTTGTCACTCTCCTTCCCCCTTTTAAGGATTTGCTTATGTCAGTGGTTACCCTTGCAGCACTGGTGATTTTCGCCGGTCTATTGCTCTATCTGTTTGGGCTACAGAAAAAAGCCGCCACCCTTTCTCGTCAAGTTTTGTTTGGTTTAGTACTAGGTAGTGCATTTGGTTTGGCACTGCAAGTGGTGCTCGGTGAAGGCCATCCTGCTATTCAAGAAACCCTATCTTGGGTTGCTATCGTCGGCAATGGCTACGTGGGTCTACTGAAAATGGTCATCATGCCGCTGGTGCTGGTATCGATGATCTCTGCCGTGGTACGTCTGGATAAAAACGGTTCACTGGGCAAAATCTCCAGTCTGACTATCGGTATTTTGCTGGTGACTACTGCGATTTCTGCGCTGATCGGTATTCTCATCACTCAAGCATTTGGCCTGACGGCTGAAGGTTTGGTTGAAGGCGCACGGGAAACCGCACGTATTGCAGCACTTGAAAGCCGCGCATCAACGGTTGCCGACCTAACGATTCCACAAATTCTGTTGAGCTTTATCCCAACCAACCCCTTTGCCGATTTAACCGGCGCACGTTCAACCTCCATCATCGCGGTGGTGATTTTCGGCGTGCTCACTGGTATTGCCGCACGCAAAGTGATTGCCGATAAACAAGAGTTAGAAACGCCAATTCGCACTTTTGTTGAAGCGGCACAAGCGATTGTGATGCGTTTAGTGAAAATGATCATGGCGCTGACACCTTACGGTATCGCCGCGCTGATGGCGAAAGTCGTCGCGACATCCAGTGCTACCGACATTCTGAACTTACTCGGTTTCATTGTGGCTTCTTATGTGGCGATAGCCCTGATGTTTGTGGTGCACGGATTACTGGTTGCTATGGTGGGCGTTAACCCAACCCGTTACTTTAAAAACATCTGGCCAGTACTGACTTTTGCCTTCACATCGCGCAGCTCTGCGGCCACGATTCCTCTCAATGTGGAAGCGCAAATCACCAAACTGAATGTGCCACCTGCAATTGCTAACCTGTCAGCTTCATTCGGTGCAACGATTGGTCAAAACGGCTGTGCGGGCATTTACCCTGCGATGTTGGCGGTAATGGTTGCTCCAACCGTTGGGATTAACCCACTGGACATTCACTTTATCGTGTCGCTGATTGCGATGATCACCATCAGCTCCTTTGGTATTGCAGGTGTGGGTGGCGGTGCGACCTTCGCAGCCCTGATTGTGCTGCCAGCCATGGGCTTACCTGTCACGATTGCGGCGCTTTTGATTTCTATCGAGCCACTGATTGATATGGCGCGTACGGCGCTTAACGTGTCAGGTTCGATGACGGCAGGCACAGTAACGAGCCGTTTGCTTAAAGAGACAAACGAAGAGCTCGAGCCGCAAACTCAGCAAGCCTAATCTTACCTTGCCAAAGCCGATGCCCAGCATCGGCTTTTTTTGTTGAAAGGCTGAACAAATAATGGGATAGCACAAGGGCAGCAATTGCTATGTCAGGGTCAGGATGGTCTAATAACGGCAATTTTTAGCGATTTGGTAAGCCACATGCAGCAAGAACACCAGCCCACATTCTTCTTCTTTGATTACGAGACTTGGGGAGTCAATCCTGCCAAAGATCGTCCTAGTCAGTTTGCGGGTGTGCGTACCGATATGGACTTCAACATCATCGGTGAGCCTTTGGTGATTTACTGTCAGCTGCCCAACGACTATTTGCCCGCCCCTGAGGCCGCATTGATCACAGGGATCACCCCTCAAAAAGCCAATAGCCAAGGTCTGGCGGAGCCAGAATTTATCGCGCGTATTCATGCTGAGCTCTCCACACCCAATACCACCAGCCTTGGCTATAACAGCATACGTTTTGATGATGAAGTGACGCGCTACACCTGCTATCGCAACTTTATCGACCCCTATGCTTGGAGCTGGCAACACGGCAATTCCCGTTGGGATCTGCTGGATGTGCTTCGCGCGTGTCATGCTTTGCGTCCTGAAGGTATCGAGTGGCCGGAAAATGATGATGGCTTTACCAGCTTTAAACTGGAACATCTTTCTGTTGCCAACGGCATTGAGCACAGCAACGCGCACGATGCGATGGCCGATGTGATTGCCACCATTGAACTGGCGAAAAAAGTCAAAGCCGCGCAGCCGAAATTGTTCGACTACTTCTTCACTATGCGCCACAAACGCAAGCTGACAGAACTGATTGATATTGTGAACCAAACTCCGCTGATGCATGTTTCTGGCATGCTTGGGCGTGAGCGCCACTACACTAGCTGGATTGTGCCGATTGCTTGGCATCCGACCAATCAAAATGCGGTGATTGTGGTGGATTTGGGTAAAGACCCTCAGCCGCTAATGGATCTCGATGCCGAAACGCTGCAAGCGCGTCTCTATACGCGGCATGAAGACCTAGCGCCGGATGAGCGACCAGTACCCGTGAAATTGGTGCATCTCAATAAATGCCCCATTCTGGCTCCGGCTAAAACCTTGACCGCAGAAAATGCACAAAAGATTGGTATTGACCGCGAACAGTGTCTCGCGCACTTGAATGTGATTCGTCAACACCCCGAGATTCGTGAAAAGCTGGTGACTGTATTTAGCCAAGAGCGCGAATTTAACCAAGAGAGTGATGTGGATAGCCAACTCTATGCCGGCTTTTTCTCCCCAGCCGATCGCGCGGCAATGGAGATCATCCGCACTACTGCACCGGAGAATCTGGGCAGCTTAGCGATCCGGGTGGCCGATAAGCGCATTGAACCACTGCTGTTTCGTTATCGTGCGCGCCATTATCCCCATACCTTAACCGATGCCGAGCAACGCCGCTGGGCAGCGCATTGCCGTGACTATTTCGAGCGCAATCTAGAAGGTTATATGTTGAATTTGGAAAATCTGGTGCATGAACATCAAGCTGATCCAAAGAAAATGGCGATTTTAAAATCCGTCTACCATTACGTGGAAAAACTCGCTTGCTAACATCGTTTATTTTTACTTGCTGATTTTATTGATGATAAAAAAAATAGCTCAATACTGTGTCTCCATGGGACTGATTTTTCTCTGTCTGTTGGCGGGCATCAACTTACAAACTTGGTTAGGCATTGCTATTCCCGGCAGCATTATTGGGTTACTGATCCTATTTGGCCTGATGGCCAGCGGTTTAGTGCCTGTCGAATGGGTCAAGCCCAGTGCCACCCTGTTTATTCGTTACATGATTTTACTGTTCGTCCCTATCAGTGTCGGCTTGATGGTGCACTTCGATACGCTACTGGCAAACCTCGCCCCGATCCTCGCTAGCGCTATCGGCGGTACCTTAATTGTCATGGTGACACTGGGACTGATACTGGATCGAATGCTCAAGAAGGGGAAAAAGTCATGTGGCTGATCATCACACTTGGGGTATTTTTCGTCGCCCGTTGGGTGGCTCAAAAATGCAATACCCCACTGGCCAATCCGCTTCTGATCAGTATTGGCATACTTATTCCACTGCTGACTTACCTCAAAGTACCTTTTGAGACTTACTACGCTGATAATCAGTGGTTGAGTTATCTACTCCAACCAGCGGTTGTTGCTTTGGCTTATCCACTTTATGAGCAGTTGCCACAAATTCGTGCCAACTGGCGAATTATCGCTTTGGCTTGTGGCGTGGGCAGTGTGATGTCGATGATCACCGCCAGTTTGATAGCCGTAAACATGGGGGCAGATATAGAGCTGATTGCCGCCTTGATGGGAAAATCAGTGACAACGCCGATCGCGATGGAAGTGGCGCGCCAGTTGGGCGGCGAGCCCGCGATTGCTGCGATTTTGGTACTACTCGTCGGGCTATTTGGTGCCATTCTTGCCTACCCGATTTACAAACTGCTCAATATTACTCATCCCATCGCCAAAGGGCTGACCATGGGTACGGTATCCCATGCCCTCGGCACAGCCACGTGCGCTGAGAAAGATCCTCGCGACGCCGCGTTCAGCTCACTAGCCCTTGTCGTGTGTGGTGTTATCACATCTGTCTTAGCGCCAAGTCTGTTTGCTTTCGCACTTTGGCTTCAATAATTTCATTTCGAGTGGCGTCACATCTCATACGCTTGCAATCGTTATCATGTGTGACGTCACTCTAATAATGAAACATAAAAATAAATTACATAACTTAATGTGACGCCTATCACCTTATAAAATCTCGCATTACCTAAAATAGGATTCCATGCAATGAAAAGGAATCACTATGAGAAACCGTATTGAACAAGCATTACAACAAATGCCTGCTTCTTTTGCCCCATATTTACGTGAATTGGTGTTGGCCAAGGATTTCGATGCCACTTTCTCTGCCGAGCAGTATCAGCAGCTTTTGACCCTTTCGGGTCTGGAAGATGCCGATTTGCGCGTCGCGCTGTTACCTATCGCTGCCGCTTACTCGTATGCCCCAATCTCTGAATTTTATGTCGGTGCGATTGTACGTGGCATCTCCGGCCGCCTCTATCTTGGCGCCAATATGGAATTTACTGGTGCGCAGCTTGGGCAAACCGTACATGCTGAACAGTGCGCCATTAGCCATGCGTGGATGAAAGGTGAAAAAGGGGTGCCAGACATCACCATCAACTTTAGCCCTTGCGGCCATTGCCGCCAGTTTATGAATGAACTGACCACCGCGTCTTCGCTGAAAATTCAACTGCCCAAGCGTGCTGCCAAAACTTTGCAAGAGTACCTCCCTGAGTCGTTTGGCCCTGCCGATCTCGGCATTGATTCTGGCCTGATGAGCCCAGTCAATCATGGTAAAACCAGTGACGATGATGAAGAGCTTATCCAGCAAGCCCTGCGCGCGATGAACATCAGCCACTCGCCTTATACCCAAAACTTCAGTGGTGTGGCACTGAAAATGCGCAGTGGTGCGATTTACCTTGGCGCGTATGCCGAAAATGCAGCATTTAACCCAAGTTTGCCACCGCTACAAGTTGCCTTAGCACAAGCGATGATGATGGGTGAATCATTCGAGGATATTGAAGCCGCCGCTCTGGTAGAGAGTGCAACCGGCAAAATCAGCCATCTTGCCGATACTCAAGCAACGCTGGAAGTGATCAATCCCGATATCCCACTTTCTTATCTCTCACTGTAAACCGAATGAAGAGGCCATTGGCCTCTTCACTTTTTGGTACTAGCTCTCTTAGTCCACATCTTGCTAAAGATGTCGCGCGCACACTTTTCCATCACCTACCATGACGTTCTGAATAAAGCCTGATAACTTGCGCTTTTTACACGTATCTCTCGCAAGCTATGTTTGAACAAATCATTGCCATTCTCTTTCCTGTGATGAGCTTAGTCTTGATTGGCTATTTGATTGGTCTCTGGCTCAAACCCGATTTTCGCCCGATCAATCGCATCAATATGGAGGCCTTTGTGCCTGCGTTGGTGTTTTCTTCACTGGTCAACATGCCACTGGATACGCAGCAAACACCTCTGTTGCTTGCCGCTCTTGTCGCGGTATTGCTGCCCGGTATTTTAATGCTCTTGATATGTCGTTTGGGTCGTTGGTCATTTAAAACATGGGCTCCACTGCACATGTTTCGCAATAGCGGTAATTTAGCGATTCCTCTGTTTACTTATACGTTTGGCGAAACCGCGCTCCCCTCTGCCGTATTGCTGTTTGTGGTTTCTATGTGTCTGCACATTAGCTTAGGGGTAGCCATGCTGAGCAAAGGTAGCGTGTTAAAAACCGTACTCAGCGCTCCGGTCTTTTTAGCATCCTCACTGGCTTTACTGCTCAATCTAAGCGGAGTCTCTATCTGGTCCCCCTTGTACAACGCCACTGCTTTACTTGGGCAAGCCGCCGTTCCTGTGATGCTGCTTTCACTCGGCTCACAAATGATCAACCTGCGCTTAGCCGGACTCAAAGTTGGCCTTGTTTCAACGGCACAATCTCTGCTCACCGGAGCCTGCGCGTTTGCGCTGATTTACTTTTTCATTCCACTGCCTCCCTTACAACTGCAAATGATGGTGCTGTTTACCATGTTGCCCCCCGCAGTGATGAATTATCTGTTCGCCGAGCGTTATCACATCGAGCCTACTCAGGTTGCGGCTATGGTGTTGTTTGGTAATTTCTTCAGCTTATTAAGCCTGCCCATATTACTGTTTATCGCTCTTTCACTCTGATCCTGTTCGCCATAAAACTGTCATAAACTTGACCCGAATACGGGGTAATCTGACTGGCTACAGCGGGAAGCAAACGTTTTCTTTTGTGCTTTGTTCCAGTATCATGGCCGCTGTTTTTTGCTAATGTTGACTGAATGACTATAAGGATTGTCTATGTTTGGGACAGCGACTCGGGATAACGCAACGCGAGTACTTTTGCTTGGCTCTGGTGAACTTGGTAAGGAAGTCGCGATTGAGTGTCAGCGCCTTGGCCTCGAAGTCATCGCCTGTGATCGTTACGCTGATGCGCCTGCCATGCAGGTCGCCCATCGCAGCCACGTGTTTGATATGCTCGATGCCGATGCACTACAACAAGTGATTGATTTAGAAAAGCCACATTTCGTGGTTCCAGAAATTGAAGCGATTGCTACCAGCAAGTTAGTGGAGTTAGAAGCGCAAGGCTTAAACGTTGTACCTACCGCCAATGCAACTCGACTCACCATGAACCGTGAAGGCATTCGCCGTTTAGCCGCCGAAGAGTTAGGGCTGCCCACTTCCGCGTATCAATTCGCAGACAGCTATGAGAGCTTTGCCGCGGCAGTAGAAACCATTGGTTTACCTTGTGTCTGTAAGCCTGTGATGAGTTCATCGGGCAAAGGCCAAAGTGTTATTCGCACACCAGAGCAGATTGAAGCGGCTTGGCAATACGCTCAACAAGGTGGACGCAGTGGCGCTGGCCGAGTGATTGTGGAAGGCTTCGTGGATTTTGATTACGAAATCACACTGCTGACCGTACGCGCTGTGGATGGCGTCCATTTCTGCGCTCCAATTGGCCATCGCCAAGAAGATGGCGATTACCGCGAGTCATGGCAACCACAAGTGATGTCAGAAAATGCCATTAAAGCGGCTGAATATGTGGCAGAACAGGTGGTTAACGCGCTTGGTGGTTATGGATTGTTTGGGGTTGAACTGTTTGTGAAAGGTGACAAGGTCATCTTCAATGAAGTTTCCCCTCGCCCACACGATACCGGAATGGTGACGCTCATTTCTCAAGAGCTCTCTGAATTCGCTTTGCATGTGCGCGCGTTTACCGGTCTACCGATTGGTCAAATCGTGCAATATGGCCCATCAGCTTCTGCGGCGATCCTCGGCCAAGGCCAGTCACAGAACATCCAGTTCAGTGCGCTTGATGACGCCCTAAGCATTCCTCACACCCAAGTGCGCTTATTTGGCAAGCCAGATATTGCGGGTCGTCGTCGCTTAGGTGTTGCCCTGAGCCGAGGAAAAACGACGCAAGAAGCCACTGATCGCGCGATTGAGTGTGCGAAAGCTGTAAAGATTCATTACTAATTCAGCTCTTTATCTTTATCAGCACTATCAGAAAGCGCGCTCATTCAGCGCGCTTTTTTCATTTCTACTTAGTGGAGTTCAAAGAGTCAGAGTCACTCGCTTTTCTCAATCACCCAAACTTCTTCGGCAAAGCGGCTTAAGCCCGCTTGTGTACGCTTATTCAGATGCGGATCTATGCCCGTATCTTGGTAAACTCTGCGCACCTCACACCCCATAAACAAGGTGCGAATTTCCGCTTCAGGAACCGAAAATGGCGGCCCTGACAACTCAGTTTGCACATAATCCATACTGACCAGCAAAATGCGCCCACCCGGTTTAAGCAGTTGCAACACGCGCTGCGCGTACTCTGCGCGCATCTCTTCCGGCAATGCCACTAGCGCTGCACGATCATAAACTAAGTCCACCGATTCAACAGGAGCTGTGAAGAAATCGCCGGTAAAAAGCGTAAGCTCATCAAACTGATACAGTTCATGTTGCGCATTGAGTCGGGTCACTGTCGGGGTATAGAAATGCTCGGCAAAGAAAGAACGTACCGCGATTTGACTCAGTTCAACCCCTTGAACACTGTCATGCTGATTTGCCAGCCAAATCAGATCTTCACTCTTACCACACAAAGGGACGAGCACTTTTTCACTGCGTTTAGGGGCAAGATCAGACCAAAAGCGGATCAATAGCGGGTTCACGTCTTCAAGGTGAAAACCAATCTGGTTCGCCGCCCATTTGTTATGCCAAAACTCAGGATCTCGCATCTTCTACTCCTTTTCATTTGCTGCCACCAAGAGTAGCGGATCTTCTGCTCCCGCGGTAGCACGAATTTGTCCCTCCCCATCTGTTCGACGGTTACATTTCTTTACCTAAGGCTTTGGAACTCCATCGAAAACTCGAAGTCTGAATGAATGCCTATGTTCTTTCCAAACGATTTGAAGTTGCAGAACCTGAAATGGCAGATAGGCGCAGATGAGTGAATTCCAATAAACACAGACAGACTATGTGATTGGTGTGCGCGAACATCGCCTTTGCAGCTTCAAATAGGAAGAAGATATGTGATGGATAACAAATTCTTACAACTGAAAATCCAGATTGAATTGGAAAAGGAACAACAAGGCCCAATTGATCATAGTGAGCAGAAAGGAACACTAAACCCACTTTGATTGCACTGTCAGAAAACGCCTTCTAGGTCTACTTTTTGACTGAACAGCGCAAGCTAAGGAGAGTGAATGAGTCTATTGCTACGTACCACAGCCTTAATGTTATTGCTGCTGAGCCGTGCTCCTGCCATGGCGGCTGTGCCATTAACCACCAATTCAACGGAAGATAACCGCGAAGAGTCACAACAAAACGAAGTCAGCTCTAAGCTGTTTCGTCATAGCTTAAGTGGTTTGTACGGTATCGCTAACCAAAATTATCCTATTGTCCAGCCTTATCAAGATTTTGATGTGCTATACAGTAAAGCACATCAAGCGCAAATCGAGCTAGAAACTCTGTGCAAAAGCACCGCCCTCTTGACCCATACTCAAGCCTACTTTGCTGGCACAAAATCTCGTCAGCGTGCTTTAGAAAAGGTTGAGTTAGAGTTAGATGGTCAGGCCGAACGTATTACCGATTTAGCCCGAGCTACCATAGTGACGAATGATGTGGCGAGTCTCGTCACCGCTTATGAGACATTAAGTCGAGAAGCGACCGTCGTAAAAGTGAAAAACCGCTTCAAGAATCCAGCAGAATCTGGTTATCGCGATCTTAACGTTTTAGTTCAGCTACCTAAAACAGGGATTATTGCTGAGGTTCAGTTGCATTTAGCGGCGATTGCGCAAGTAAAAAGTGGTGCAGAGCATGAGCTGTATGAGCAGATCCAAACCATTGAGCGCACCGCGCGCCAAGAGCAACGTGAGTTAACCGAATGGGAAAATGCGCAAATTGCCAAGATGCGCTCAACCTCACGCGATCTCTATCAACAAGCGTGGCAGCCTTACATCACAACGCACATTCAAGCGGCATAAATACCCGACCCAAGCCGCTTCGGACAGCACAAACAAAACACGCAGCCTAGACATCTCGGTTGCGTTTTTTATTGAAATGGGGATAAAGCAAAAAGACCACGCTCATCGGCGTGGTCTATTGCTCGGTCTTATTTTTCGACTTTGATGTTCTCGACACGGGCTTTCAATTTTTGCCCTGGGCGGAACGTTACGACACGTCGAGCGGTAATAGGAATATCTTCACCGGTTTTAGGGTTTCGACCCGGACGTTCATTTTTATCTCGTAGGTCAAAATTACCAAAACCGGAGAGTTTTACCTGTTCGCCACTTTCGAGTGCTTTACGAATTTCTTCAAAAAACACCTCAACCGTATCCTTGGCATCCCGCTTGCTCATGCCGAGCTGTTCGAACAGGGCTTCAGCCAATTCGGCCTTTGTGAGCGCCATAAAACTTCCCTCAAAGCTAAGTTAAACCTTGCTGCTGGTTGGCAGCGCCAAAGCAATTTTTATTCGGCCAATCAATAACCTAACTGCCGAACAGTGAAAGTGTATGCCAACCTTCTGATTTTCGCCAACTTTTTTATTACTCAGTAAGCGATTCAAAACGTTACGATTTACATCTCTTTCAAAAAATCACTGACTCTCTCTTGGATGACAAGAGGAAAAAAATCTGAGTTTTTAGTTATTTACATCATTGTCACTAAAATGATTTTCAGACCCTCATCACTATTTAGCGTAGATAATTTTTTTCGATACGCCAAAAATTTTTTCTTAGTTTCATCTAAAAATCAGAGAGTTGTTGGCTCAGTTCCAGATTATCACGATAAAAAAACAGGCTCCGAAGAGCCTGTTTTCATCTGATTTAAAGCGAAGATAGACCTAAGCTTAGTCGCGCAGAGCCGCGCCGAATTGGGCAGATACGGCTTGCACAATCGCCTCTACCGCTGCTGCGATATCCGCTTCTTCAAGTGTGCGTTCAACCGATTGCAACGTCAGCGCAATCGCCAAGCTCTTCTTGCCTTCTTCCACGCCTTTACCGACATAAACGTCAAACAGTTTTGCGTCTTTCAATAGCTCACCACCCGCCACACGGCAAGCTTCAACGATGTCGCCAGAAGCGATGTTGCCATCGACCACCAACGCGATATCACGACGGTTGGCTGGGAACTTAGAAATCGCTGCGGCTTCTGGGATCACGCGTGTGTTGATCGCATTCCACTCGATCTCGAACACAATAGTGCGACCATTGAGGCCAAACTTACGCTCAAGTTCTGGGTGAACCGTACCAATCACACCGATCGCTTTGCCATCCACCATAATCGCTGCAGCTTGACCTGGATGCAGCGCTGGATGCTTAGTTGCTGCGAAGCTATAGGCTTTGCCTTTCGCTGTCAGTTCAAGAACCGCTTCCAGATCGCCCTTCATATCGAAGAAATCAACGGTTGCCGTTTCCATATTCCAGTGCTCTTCACCACGAGCGCCAGAGATCACACCCGCCAGCATAGGCTCTTGGCGCATGCCATTTTCTGCCGCCGCATCAGGAATGAAGCGCAAACCGTATTCAAACAGACGAACACGAGGTTGCTGACGTTTCTGGTTGTGAACCACAGTGTTCAGCAGACCTTGGATCAAGCTCAAACGCATCGCTGACATTTCAGCAGAAATTGGGTTTGGCAGGATCAACGCATCAACACCCGGTACAACCAGTTTCTGTTGCTCAGGCTCAACGAAGCTATAGGTGATCGCTTCTTGGTAACCACGGTCAACCAGCAGATCGCGTACACGCTTCAGCGGTAATTTCGCTTCGTTGTGCAGGTTCATGTTCAACGCGGCCACTGGCGCTTGGTTAGGAATGTTGTTGTAACCATAGATACGGCCAACTTCTTCCACCAGATCTTGCTCGATAGCAATATCAAAACGCCATGTTGGTGCAGTCGCTTGCCAGCCTTCTGCGGTGGTTTCGACCTGCATACCTAGACGCTCTAGAATCTCCACGACGTCCGCATCCGGAATCGCATGACCCAGCAGTTTGTCGAGCTTGCTACGACGCAGCGCAACTTGGTTTGGTTTTGGTAAATCGGCCGCAGATTCTGCAGCTACCACTGGCGCAACGTCACCACCACAGATCTCAACCAGCAGTTGCGTTGCACGCTCCATCGCGGCGTGTTGCAAAGCATAATCCACACCACGTTCAAAACGCATTGAAGAATCGGTGTGTAGGCCGTAGCTACGTGCACGACCACGAATGTGGTCTGGTGCGAAGAACGCACACTCAAGTAATACATCTTTGGTGTCAGTGCTGACACCAGAATGCTCGCCACCGAATACACCAGCAATCGCCAGCGCTTTTTGTTGGTCAGCAATCACTAGCGTATCTGCGTTCAATTTGGCTTCTGAGCCATCAAGCAGTGTCAGTTTTTCATCTTGCTCAGCCAGACGAACCACGATTCCGCCTTCAATCTTCGCCAGATCAAACGCGTGCATTGGTTGGCCTTGCTCCAGCATCACGAAGTTAGTGATATCAACCACCGGATCGATAGAGCGGATACCACAACGACGCAGTTTTTCTTGCATCCAGAGTGGCGTTTGCGCTTGAACGTTCACGTTCTTTACGATACGACCAAGGTAACGTGGACACGCCGCTGGCGCTTTCACGTCAATTGAAATCGTATCATTAATGGTCGCAGCAATCGCATTCACCGCAGGCGCAGTCACGTCCGCACGATTCAATACGCCCACTTCACGAGCTAAACCACGGATGCTGAAACAGTCCGCGCGGTTAGACGTCAAATCCACATCGATAGTCACATCGTTCAGTGACAGAAAATCGCGGAAATCCATACCAATCGGTGCGTTTTCAGCCAGTTCCATGATGCCGTTTGATTCAACATCGATACCCAGCTCAGAGAAAGAACACAGCATGCCGTGTGACGGTTGGCCACGCAGTTTGGCTTTCTTAATTTTGAAATCGCCTGGCAGCGTCGCGCCTACGGTTGCAACCGCAACTTTCAGACCTTGACGACAGTTGGCTGCACCACACACGATGTCCAGAAGCTCTTCTTCGCCTACATCGACTTTGGTGACGCGCAGTTTGTCAGCATCTGGATGTTGAGCACACTCAACCACGTGACCCACTTTTACGCCGTCGAACACACCAGCCACAGCCAGTACGTCGTCCACTTCCAGACCCGCCATTGTAATTTGGTGAGTTAATTCGTCAGTGGTAATTGCCGGGTTAACCCACTCACGAAGCCATGATTCGCTGAATTTCATTGTATATACCTCTTGGGAACCCTGAATTATTTGAACTGTTTTAGGAAACGCAGATCGTTTTCGAAGAATGCACGCAGGTCATTCACGCCATAGCGGAGCATGGTTAAACGCTCAACGCCCATACCAAACGCGAAGCCTGAGTACTTCTCAGGGTCGATGCCTACGCTGCGCAGTACATTTGGGTGCACCATGCCACAGCCTAGCACTTCTAGCCATTTGCCGTTTTTGCCTTTCACATCCACTTCCGCTGAAGGCTCAGTGAACGGGAAGTAAGAAGGACGGAAACGCACTTCCAAATCTTCTTCAAAGAAGTTGCACAGGAAGTCATGCAGGATGCCTTTCAGTTGTGCGAAGTTAACGTTTTCATCAACCAACATACCTTCCACTTGGTGAAACATTGGGGTATGCGTTTGGTCGTAGTCGTTACGGTAAACACGGCCAGGAGCGATGAAACGCAGTGGTGGCTGACGCTCTTCCAGAGTACGGATTTGCACGCCAGAGGTGTGAGTACGCAACATCAGCTTCGGATTGAAGAAGAAAGTATCGTGATCAGTACGCGCTGGGTGATCCGCGGCAATGTTCAGAGCATCGAAGTTATGGAAATCATCTTCGATTTCAGGGCCAGACTCTACAGTAAAGCCAAGCTCACCAAAGAAGCTTTCAATACGTTCGATAGTACGAGTCACTGGGTGCAAACCACCATTTTCGATACGGCGACCGGGCAGTGTCACATCGATGGTTTCAGCCGCTAATTTGGCTTCCAGCTCTGCGCTTTGCAGCGCATCTTTACGCTCAGCCAGCGCTTTTTGCACCGCGTCTTTCGCAACGTTAATTTCTTGGCCAGCAGTACGGCGCTCTTCCGGCGGTAGTTTACCTAGGCTTTGCAGTTGAACCGTCAGTTCGCCTTTTTTGCCCAGATACTGAACACGCACTTCATCCAGTGCGACGAGCGACTCTGCAGCGTTAATCGCTGCGGTCGCATTAGCAATAATCTCTTGTAGATGTTGCATCGTTTCCTCGTCTGCCAATCAGCAGTTTCCTTTAGGAGCCCGAGTAGGTTTCTTTGGGAGTCGCAAGACCGCCAATAGTGTTACCGTAAGGGATTCTTGGGGTTTTCAAATAGCTGTACATAGTACCGAAAGCCAGGATTAAAGCCAAATTGAAATCCATCCTGTATGCATTATTGGTGCATTATTCATGCACTTGAAAAGTCTTACATCAATACCCACTAATTAGAAATACGCGGTGACATGCTAAAAAAGCCACATCACCGCATTTTTCATCCAGAAAAGGACTATCAATGAGAGTAGAAATCGTACCGATTCGACCTGAGTTTGACGCTGAAATTTGCCAAATTATTCAAAGCGTCGGCGCTGAATTTGGCGCGATTGGTGAAGGGTTTGGCCCATCGGATGCCGAAGTGCTTGCCATGAGTCAGCACTATCGAGAGCAAGACCGTAGCGCGTATTTTGTTGCGTTATTGGAGGGGAAGGTAGTCGGCGGTGGTGGCATTGCCCCTTTTGCTGGTCATACGGATTTGTGTGAACTGAAGAAGTTGTTTCTGCTCCCCACAAGCCGCGGCCATGGCGTAGGCAGAGCGCTCAGTGAACATTGTTTGAATTTTGCGAAACAACAAGGCTATGCCAAATGTTATTTAGATACCCTTTCTAGCATGACCCAAGCGATCAAGCTCTACCAACAGCTTGGTTTTGAGCACTTAACGCAGCCCATGGCAGGAACTGAGCATAATGGCTGCGACGTATGGATGCTGAAATCACTCAACTAGCTCGGCGCATCAAAAGCGCAAACACGATTTTTTCCGCTGTTTTTGGCAAGGTAAGCCGCTTGATCCGCCGCGCGCAGCAGCTCATGGTGATCTTTCATGTTTGAGGCAAACGCGGCAACCCCCATACTGACACTGCCTTGCCAATGAATATTATTTTCAAACGAGATCACTTGCTGTTGAATCGCACAGCAGACCTGCTCTGCGATATAGACGCCACCCGCGCTGTCCGTTTCAGGGCAAATCACTAAAAACTCATCACCGCCTAAGCGACATACCAGATCGTCACTACGAAAGTGATCTCTCAACATGTGCGCCACCCTAGTTAACACTTTGTCGCCTACATCGTGCCCGTAATGATCATTAACCGCTTTAAAGCCATCGATATCGATCATGACACACACAAAAGGCTGCTGGTTGTCTTGCGCAAGACTCCAATGCAGCGCGAGCTGGCGCATGGCTTTACGCCTGTTCGGTAAGCCCGTCAAACTGTCGGTCATCGACAGCGCTTCAAGTTGACGATTAACTTGGTATAGCTGCTGAGTGCGCTCAATCACTTTTTCTTCCAGTGATTGATTCAGCCTGACGAGTTCCCGATTACGTTCAGAGACTTGATCAAATAACGCATTAAGGGCATTGAGTAATGGCTCCGTCGCGGCATTTTTCTCACGCTCCTCTTTAGCGTAGGCCTCTTCGGCACTCATGCCTGAGCGAATCGCAATCACTTGTCGCGCCATATTCTGATCGATACCTAAGATGTGGTACGCCAGCCAATGGATCAAAAATTCCAGTAACTGAACCGCTGAACGGTCATCCACATCGTGGATAAAGGCCTGCATGCTAAACACTTCAGACATAAAAGTACGATGAACTTGAATGTGTTCTTCGAGATGAAGTGCTGAAATGCCGACTTCGCGCATTAGCTTCTCTTCTTCTTTGAAATGATATTCGGAATAGCGGGACAACTCGAATAACGCGAGACGGATCTCTTCTAGCGAGACATGATTTTCAGTCAACAGAGAGCTATAGCGATTGACAATGTTCACCAAATATTGGTGCTGCTCATCAACCTCATTCAAGCCTGTTTCGAAGTATTGATCCCATTTGAATGATTGCATGTTCGGAGCTCAACTCTTTAGCCTGTACCGCTAAGTCACGATTAGTCCTTAGTTAATTTAGGGTAATTGTAACGGGAAGCGAATCGCTCAACGTGACTTCAATCATAAAAACTGGAAAACGTTAGCAAGTGCTAATCAAATCGAAGAAAAATCGCACCGAACATTGATGAATAGAATTCTGAAATACAAAACCCCGCTCAATGAGCGGGGTTTTGATTTGGAGCGACACACGAGGTTCGAACTCGTGACCTCAACCTTGGCAAGGTTGCGCTCTACCAACTGAGCTAGTGTCGCGAAATGGAGATGGTGCCCCGGGCCGGACTTGAACCGGCACGACTCGAAAGTCGAGGGATTTTAAATCCCTTGTGTCTACCGATTTCACCACCAGGGCACGCAAAATCTTTGCGATGGAAGACACCATCTTGTGATACCGCTTAACGCCATATCATTTAATTTGGAGCGACACACGAGGTTCGAACTCGTGACCTCAACCTTGGCAAGGTTGCGCTCTACCAACTGAGCTAGTGTCGCAATGGAGGCGCGTCCCGGAGTCGAACCGAGGTCCACGGATTTGCAATCCGCTGCATGGCCACTCTGCCAACGCGCCTCTGTAACTTCAGACTTTCACTTGTTTCGGTGGCTGCCTGACTACGGGAATGCATTCTACGCATTCGAGTTATTGAGTCAACACAATTTTTTTGCCTTTCTAATCGTTTGACTATTTAACGTGCAAAAACGCGATATTTGCTCACTTTGTTAGCAAAAAACACCGGATTTTTATAGAGATAACTGGATCCCAAGCTTCACTTTTTTGTTTTACTCGCCTATCGCGCAACGATAAAAAAACGGGCTTTCGCCCGTTTTCTAATGATGTTCTTCATTCAGTAAGTCGTCTTTGGCCGCCGCCAAATATTGCACCATTGACCAATAGGTCAGCACAGTCGCCACATAGATAGAAATGTAGCCAAGCCAAATCATCCAGTCGTCATAACGCCAGATCAGTACCCACAGCGCAAACATTTGAGTCAGAGTTTTTACTTTGCCAACCCATGACACCGCGACACTGGCTCGTTTGCCAATTTCTGCCATCCACTCACGCAGTGCTGAAATGATGATTTCGCGAGCGATCATGGTCACCGCAGGAATGGTGATCCAGATACTGTGATAATGTTCGGTGATCAAAATCAGCGCCGTAGCTACCAACACTTTATCGGCCACTGGGTCAATAAACGCGCCAAAACGCGAGGTTTGGCCTAATTTTCGCGCCAACATTCCATCTAACCAATCAGTGAATCCAGCGACCCAAAATACCATAGCGGCAACAAAGGGAGCCCATTCAAAAGGGAGATAAAAGGTCACCACAAACACGGGGATCAGAAATAATCTGAGCAAGGAGAGAAGGTTAGGAATGTTGAAACGCATAATGTATAGGCTCTTTTCGATGGCGCGTTAATGTTGCTGTATTTTTCTTATTGTTTCAATGCTTGATAAATGTTTTCTGCCAATGCGTGGCTGATGCCCGGCACTTTGGCGATTTCTTCAACAGAAGCGCGTTTTAACTCCTGCATACCACCCAGATATTTCAGCAAGGCTTGACGCCGTTTCGGCCCGACCCCTTCGATACCCTCAAGCGTACTAGTACGGCGAGTTTTTCCGCGCTGCGCTCGGTGTCCTGCAATCGCGTGGTTATGGCTTTCATCCCGAATGTGTTGAATTAAGTGCAACGCAGGCGCATCACTCGGCAGATGGAACTCGTCACCATCAATGGTGATCAGCGTTTCCAAACCGGGTTTACGCGTCACACCTTTGGCTATACCAATGATTTTTGGGTACTTAGGCCAATCTTGCCAGCAGGACGAAATGATCTCATAGGCACGATTGAGCTGCCCTTTACCACCATCAATGAAAATAATGTCGGGGATCTTGCTGCTATCGAGCTGCTTGCTGTAGCGACGTTCCAACACTTGCGCCATCGCCGCGTAATCATCCCCACCGGTGATGCCCGTGATGTTGTAACGCCGATACTCTTGCTTTAGCGGTCCTTCTTGGTTAAACACCACACAGGAGGCGATAGTGCTTTCGCCCATGGTATGCGAGATATCAAAACACTCCATGCGGGTAATCGCATCCATTCCGAGCTCTTCTTGCAGGGCTTTGAAGCGCTGACTGATGGTCATCTTGTGATTAATCTTAGTCGTGATCGCCGTCAGCGCGTTGGTATTGGCGAGTTTCAGATAACGACCTCGCGTGCCGGTGGGATTGACATGGAAAGTGACTTTGCGCCCTGCAAGTTCACTGATCGCGGTTTGTAGCGCCTCGGTTTCTTCGGTCAATCCTCGATTTAAAATAATCCGTGCCGGAATACTGCGAGCTTCACTGTGACTCAAATAATATTGGCTTAAAAAGCTCTCAAACACTTCGACCTGCGAGGTGTCACTTGGAATTTTCGGGAAATGGCTACGACTGCCGAGCACTTTGCCTTGGCGGATCATCAAAATATGGATGCAAGCAATGCCATTTTCTTGCGCAAAACCGAGCACATCTATGTCTTCCAAACTGTCATCCGACACAAACTGCTGCTCTTGTACGCGGCGAATGGCTTGAATTTGGTCACGCGCTTTGGCGGCATCTTCAAAACGCAGCTCACGGCTCGCCTGCTCCATTTTCTCAACCAAAATCGACAACACTTGATTGTCTTTACCTTGCAGAAAAAGGCGCAAGTAATGGACGATCTCTTGATAGCCTTGGTCAGAAATTAACCCTTTAACACAAGGTCCGGCACAACGCCCAATCTGATACATCAAGCAAGGACGAGTACGGTTGCTGTACACCGTATCTTCACACTGGCGAACTGGGAATATCTTTTGAATCAAATGCAGAGTTTCACGCACTGCACCCGAATCCGGATAAGGCCCGAAATATTCACCACGACGTTTTTTGGCACCACGATGTGAGGACAGTCGTGGGTGTTTGTGCGCACTTAAGAAGATGTAGGGATAAGACTTATCATCACGCAGCAGCACGTTGTACTTAGGCAGATACTGCTTGATGTAATTGTGCTCAAGGATCAACGCTTCCGTTTCGGTGTGGGTGACCGTCACGTCAATCTTGGCGATGTTGCTGACGAGAGCTTTGGTTTTTTCGCTGTCGAGATTCTTGCGAAAATAGCTGGTTAGACGCTTTTTGAGGTCTTTGGCTTTGCCGACATAAATCACTTCAGCCTCAGCGTTATACATTCGGTATACACCGGGCTGGTTGGTGACTGTCTTAAGAAAAGGGGCAGAATCAAACTGTGTCGACACTATAACTTCTCAGTATCTAAGATCCCGTGTCGGATAGCTAAGTGGGTTAATTCCACATCACCGTTGATATTCAGCTTGGCGAACAAACGGTAGCGGTAGCTGTTGACGGTTTTCGGGCTCAAATTGAGCTGTTCGGAAATGTCCGTCACCTTCTGACCTTTGGTGATCATTAACATGATCTGCAATTCACGCTCGGAGAGATCAGCAAAAGGATTTTCAGAGGCGGGCGAAAACTGGCTCAACGCCATTTGCTGCGCAATTTCTGGAGAAATGTAACGCTGACCGCTGTGAACGATACGGATCGCATTGACCATTTCATCCGGTGCCGCGCCCTTCGTGAGATAACCTGCGGCACCCGCTTGCATCACTTTGGTTGGGAACGGATTTTCGGTATGTACCGTCAATACGATAATTTTAATGTCCGGATTAACACGCAACAGCTTCTTGGTTGCTTCCAAGCCACCAATACCCGGCATGTTCATATCCATTAAAATGACATCCGCATGGTTAGTACGGCACCATTTTACTGCTTCTTCACCGCTGTCAGCTTCCCCTGCTACTTTCATTCCACGGACGTCTTCAATAATACGTCGTATCCCTGTGCGAACCAGCTCGTGATCATCTACAAGGAAAACACTAATCAAACTTGTATCTCCACACTTATCTATTGGCTCTGCACCCACCGAGACAGTGGATTACAGCGAAGCTACCCCAAACCAACGCGGGCAACTTTTCTCCCGTGAATATGATCTGAAACCTACACTTTAGCAAGCACTTATTTTTCAAAGTGTCGAATCGCACATGTGGCACATAAAAATCAATAAGTTAATAAAAATTATATTCGCCTAATTGAAAGGTTTGGTGAATATAAACCGTAATTTTTGGCCTACTTTTGCGTCGCAATCACCTAGGTGCTCGCCTACTCCTGCTTGTGATGCCACAATGCGATGTAATCAGCTTCACTATCAGTATAATGTGCCAGCGCAAAAATGTATGAGTGTTGAAAAAGGTGGGCCAGATTGAAGATTGAACAAGGGTTTGTATTAACGCGTCACGCTCGTGATGTGGCTGGACAAACCCAAATTGAACTTTGGCTCGCGACACCTTCAGGCCCAACACAACTGATCATACGCGGTGAGCGTCCGGTTTTTTTTATTGAACAATCAGCTAGCCAAGAAGTGATGCGAATTGCCGCAGAATTATCAATAACGCCCTCATTAGCGCCTCTGTCATTACGTAGCTTTGCAGGCCATCCCCTCGCCGCTTGCTACTGCAATACAATTCGCGATAGCCAAATCTTAGCGGAGAAACTCGCTCAAGCGGACATGTTGACCTTAGAGGCGGATATTCGTTTGGCTGACCGTTTTCTGATGGAACGCTTTATCCAAGGTAGCATCGAATTTACTGGTCAGATCACCGATTTCGGCCATTATCGCCAAGTTCAGCAAGCCAAATGTCGCCAAGGTGATTACCTGCCGGCGCTGAATATGGTGTCGCTAGACATCGAATGCTCCGAAAAAGGGCTGCTCTACTCGATTGGTTTGGATAGCCCGATGGACAGCCGAGTGATTATGGTTGGTCAGCCGGAGCCTGCAGAAACGCCGATTCAATGGGTCGAGGATGAATACCAGTTACTCAAAGCGCTCATTGCATGGTTTGAGCAGTTTGATCCTGATGTGATTATTGGTTGGAGCGTGGTGGATTTCGATTTTCGGCTGCTGCACAAACGCGCGGAATTCCACAAACTGAAACTCACCATTGGCCGAGCTCAGCAACCGAGCTTTTTCCGTACGGCGAGCCAAACGCAGCAGGGTTTTATCAGTATTCCCGGGCGTGTGGTGCTCGATGGTATCGATACGTTAAAAACCGCGACTTACCATTTTCGTTCATGGTCTTTGGAGTCGGTCTCGCAAGAGCTGCTCGGCGAAGGAAAAGCGATTCATAACGTACATGATCGGATGGATGAAATTAACCAGATGTTTCGCCACGATAAGCCCTCACTCGCTCGCTACAACCTGCAAGACTGCGTATTAGTGAATAAGATTTTTGCGGCCACTCATCTGCTCGATTTCGCCATTCAGCGTTCACGTTTAACGGGTGTCGAGTTAGATCGCATTGGTGGCTCCGTGGCCGCATTCACCAATCTCTATCTACCACAACTGCACCGCGCAGGGTATGTTGCTCCCAATTTGCAGCCAGAAAACTGGGTTGCCAGCCCTGGTGGTTATGTGATGGATTCGATTCCGGGGCTGTATGACTCGGTACTCGTGCTCGACTTTAAAAGCCTCTACCCTTCGATTATTCGCTCGTTTTTGATTGATCCACTTGGGCTGATTGAAGGATTAAAACTGCCGATAGGCAAACAAGCCGATCACGCGGTTCCGGGATTTCGCGGTGGTCAATTTCATCGCACCAAACACTTTTTACCTGAGATGATCGAAAAGCTATGGGCAGCGCGCGATGAAGCCAAACGCAACCAAGAAAAGGCTTTTTCGCAAGCGATCAAAATCATCATGAACTCGTTCTATGGCGTACTCGGATCATCAGGCTGCCGCTTTTTCGATGCGCGATTGGCATCGAGCATTACCATGCGCGGCCATGAAATCATGATCCAAACAAAACGGTTGATTGAAGCGCGCGGTTATCAAGTGATCTATGGCGATACGGATTCAACGTTTGTCGCACTCGGTGGGCAATACTCTCAGCAAGAAGCGGATAACATTGGTCACGCTTTGGTCCGCGAAATCAACCAATGGTGGACAACGCATCTTCAACAAGAGTATGCGCTGACATCGATTTTAGAGCTGGAATACGAAACCCACTATCGCCGTTTTTTAATGCCGACCATTCGCGGTTCGGAAACGGGCTCCAAAAAACGCTATGCGGGTTTAAAAGGGGATGGTGACAATGAGCAACTGATTTTTAAAGGTTTGGAAAGCGCACGCACCGACTGGACACCGCTCGCGCAACGTTTTCAATATCAGTTGTATCAATTGATATTCCACAGACAGGATCCGGAGTCCTATATTCGCACTATCGTAGAACAGACATTGGCAGGCCAACTGGATGAGCAGTTGGTGTATCAAAAGCGTTTGCGCCGACGGTTACATGAGTACCAAAAGAATGTGCCGCCGCAAGTACGCGCGGCCAGAATGGCGGATGACATTAACGCCAAACTTGGGCGACCGTTACAATACCAATACCGCGGAACGATTGAATATGTGATTACAATCAATGGTCCTGAGCCGAAAGAGTATTCCAAAAGCCCTATCGATTATCAGCACTACATCGATAAACAGCTTAAACCGGTCGCAGATGCGATTTTGCCTTTTATTGGCAAACAATTTGATGAGCTTATTGCGCCTCAACTAGGACTGTTTTAGAAACGTTTCGACGCTGTACAAACTCGACGAAATCACCACGATTCAGAGATTTACTGTAAAACCAACCTTGTACAGAGAATGGGTATTCATCTCCCATCGCGTCTAATTGCTCTTGGGTTTCGACCCCTTCGACGATCGTTTCCAGCTCAAGGGAATGAGCAACGAGCTGTAAATTTGCAAACACTTTGCGCCCTTTTTCAGAGGCCAAAGCCAGCACAAAGGAGCGATCAATCTTGATGCCATCGACATCAAAACGGTGCAGATAGCTGAGAGAAGAGTAACCGGTACCAAAATCATCAATGTAAATTTTGACGCCTAATTGATGAAGTTGGTTAAACACCCAAGTCAAACGCTGTTCATCCGCCAGTAAACTCTCTTCCGTCAGCTCAATATGAATTAATCCTGCCACTGGGCGAATGATCTCTTCAATCTGAGCCATTACAGTCAAATCCATCAAGGTTTCTGCCGTCAGATTAATACTGACAGGCACATAAACTCCGACATTCGTTAGTTTACGAACATCACGCGTAGCCTGTTTCACTACCCATAAATCCATCTCCTTCATCAACCCAGCTTTGGCAAGGGAGGGTAAAAAGGTTGCCGGTGATAGAATGTTATCTTGTTGATCTTTGGCTCGAATTAATGCCTCACAACCAATCACTTGTCCTGTTCGGTGGCAAACTTGCGGTTGATACTCCAAACAGAACTCTTTGCTGCTCATCATCTGTAGTTGCTGTTCAACTTTAAGCTGCTCACGCTCCCGTTTCTGCGCCAACGCAATGGGATCATCTTGCAGATGAGCCGCCTCTTCTTGACGGCGAGTATACATAGTATCCAACGAAGGAATTCGAATCGTTTGCTGACCATATTGTTCATTAAGACGCAGCACCGAGGGCAAATATAAGAGACAACCAAGAACAATATTGACCAATTGCAAGAGTAATCCATTCCAGTCACCGCTAGTCGCAATCCAAGCATTGAGAAAAATCGGGCTATTGAACGGCACTGAAACACTCGGGTACGCGACCCAACCGGACTCTACCGCCCAGAGTGATACCACCACATTCACCATAGGTGCGAGGAGAAAGGGGAAGAATAAACGCGGATTGAGGATCAGAGGCAAACCAAATAGGAAAATCTCATTCACATTAATCAGCCCGATCGGAAGACTGGCAATCGCGAGCAAGCGAATGTTTTTCTGTTTTCCGAACAATAGGATAGCTAAAGCTAAAGAAAAGGTTGCACCGCTGCCTCCGATAAACACAAACGTGCCCATAAAGGATAAATTCATTGGATAAGGGGCGGTTTCACCGATCAAAAAATAGGACTCGGACAGCCGACTCGCTTCTTGCAATAATTCCACTAAAGGTAATAAAGCGTAATAACCGTGGATGCCGAAAAACCAAAGCAGCGAGTTTAGGCTGGCGAATGTTAAGCCGAAGGAATAAGGGTCATTGGCATAATCAAAATGCATCAAGCTTGCAAAGATCTGACGAGTGATCGGGCCAAATAAAATTAAATTTATGCCCACCACAACCATGGCCGTCAGTGCCGCAGGCAACACCAGATTGAGTGACTCACGTACTATGCTGCCAGCACTGTTTGAGTGGGTTAAGTGTAAGACCGGATAACGCATCAACCAAGCTATCAGCGGAATAGCATAAATCGGTGTGATCAGTGCTGTGATGATTTGAAACGTTGGCAAATTATTCTCGGCACTCACCGAAGCTGATGAGACCACCAAATAAATGATGCTCAATAGCGCAATCGGGGGACGTGGCAAATGCCAATGCATGGCCAGTAGATATGAGATGGTGGCCATCATCAAATAAGGAAAGGTTTCGGCGATCACTTGGTTCGCGCGATACAAAATCAAAACCCATTCAGGACGGCCACCGCTAAACAGCTCGCCCATGCTGGCAATAAACAGGACAAAGGAAGAGATCATTAAGCACGGGATCAGCCACACCATCCCTTCACGAATCGAATGCATCGCTGAAACAAGGTATTGAGAAACCTTGGTTAACTCATTTTTTCTCACCGTGGGTAAGTACTTATTAAAACTCAGCATGCTAAAGAGGCTCAAGTGACGCGTATTAAAAACTTAGCACACTAATTTCTTTATCAATAAATGATTCAGCGGTTAAAACTTATACTTACTGCTTATTCTCAAAAAAGACTAACCAATTCGAAACTCGGTTTTTTGATATTGAGACACCAGCCAAGGGCCAAAACTATCGAGTAAACCAACCACCGAGCGTTTGGGAATTGCACGGGGTTTTAGTAGCAAGCCAAGGCGGTCAATTTCAAGCTGCTTCTCTGGGTGATAGCGTAGGAAATGGGTACCGCATTCGATAGGGTCATCAAACCACTGCTTGTCGCGGTACATAATCAGCGAATAGCTGGCACGCAGTAGCTTTTTGGCCACCATCTGCTGAGCCATGATCTGTTCTTGCTCGGTTGCGGCTTTGGCAATTTTATCTCGGTAATAGGCAAGCCAATCCCCTACATCCATATTCCAATGCTTAGCAATTTCCCAGCTTGGCTCGTAATGGCCAAAACATTCGGCCAGATTATCGCCATACACACAAACACAGCAGTGGCGCAGCATGAAACCCCAAGAAAAAATCGCCTCTAAGGTCGCCACTTCCTCAACGGCTGCGATCTTAAAGGAGACATCGGTGATCCACGGGTAGCTTTTTTTGAAAACGCCAACGGATGGTGTTAATTAACGTCGCGCGGTTTTCTTCAAAAGAGCCATAGGTCACTACCACGACATCGAGGTTGGAGCGATTCGGCTTGGCCGTTTTTCGTGCCACGCTGCCGTAGAGATAAATACTGTGTAATGCCTGCCCTGCCCCTGCGCGCCAAAAGCGCACCAAATCGGCAATCGCGTTTTGATATTCAGGTTGAAAAGGTTGCTTGGGGTCAATCACCGGCAGAGTCATACCGCTCCATACTCGCTTAATTTGCACAGGCCTTATGTTCTATGATGCGTGACCATCAATCAATAGCAGACTTGCCTCACTGGCGAGCAATCAATCAGTCAAACCTTAATTCTTAGCCACGGTGCACGCACCACGTCACGTAGCAGGGGGAGAGATATTCCTTTTCTCCCCTTCCTTTAGTTATAATGCTGCCACTTTTTACACGAAGGATATATTTCATGCCAAAGGCAAGTGAACTCAAAAAAGGTTTTGCCATCATTTCTAACGGTAAGACTCTGCTGATCAAAGATATCGAAGTGACCACTCCTGGTGGTCGCGGCGGTTCTAAAATCTACAAACTACGTTGTACTGACCTAAACACAGGCGCACGCGTAGATGAGCGTTACAAATCTGATGACGTTCTGGATACCGTAGAAATGAACAAACGTCCGATCTCTTTCTCTTACATTGATGGCGATGAGTATGTCTTCATGAACAATGACGACTACACCCCATACAACTTCAAGAAAGATGAAATCGAAGACGAACTGCTGTTCATCACTGAAGAAATTCAAGGCATGAGCGTAGTATTGGTTGACGGTGAAGCGGTTGCGATTGAACTGCCATCTTCTGTTGAAATGGTGATTGAAGAGACGGATCCATCAATCAAAGGTGCTTCTGCCTCTTCTCGTACTAAACCAGCGCGTATGCCAACTGGATTAGTGGTTCAAGTTCCAGAGTACATTGCAACGGGCGATCGTATCGTTATCAATACTGCTGAACGCAAATTCATGAACCGAGCGTAATCTTATGGCTGAGCTTATTTCTATCGACGACACTATTGATACCGCATACGACATTTTCTTGGAAATGGCGCCAGATAACCTCGAACCTGCTGACGTGATTCTGTTCACGGCGCAGTTTGATGATCGCGGCGCGGCTGAGCTGGTCGATGTCGGTGATGACTGGGATGACCAAGTGGGTTTCGACGTCGATAAAGAAATCTATGCCGAAGTACGCATTGGTCTGGTGAACGAAGAAAATGATGTGCTGGACGATGTGTTCGCCCGTATGTTGATCAGTCGTGACCCAGATCAGAAGTTTTGCCATATGCTGTGGAAGCGTGACTAAACTTCTCAACGCCAGCTTTCGAGCTGGCGTTGCTCTTTATTGACATTCCAAGATGTTAGATTGAGACATAAACCCAAGCCTTATCACAAAAAATTCCGCTAAACTTAACTCAAGTGCAATCAAACTGTGAGTTAGACGATGCGATTCATCCCATTGCTTAGCCTTATTTGTACTCTGGTGGCTTTTCCTAGTCTGGCTAACGAATACCGTTACGGGCCATTCATCAATTACGCCCAAGCGCCTCTCGCCAGCCATTCCCTTACTCCACAGCTACGCGACGGATTTTCACTCCCGCTGGATAGCCAAGAGCTATTTGGTGGATTTTCTGCTGCCAGTATCTGGAGTGATAGTCCGGGTTATGAGGGAGATTTTTACCAAAACCAGTTCACCTTAGGTCTTAAATGGCAGTTTGCACCCCGTTGGCAGGCGGAGCTGAGCTATCGGTTTAGTCAGGCGTGGGATAACCAGTTGGATTCGCTGACCATGGGCTTTCATGACCTGTTTGGTCTGGATCAAAATGGGCGTGATAGTGTTGATAAACACCGTTTTCATATTGCCGTTCCAGAGCACAAGATTGCATGGGATGACTTTTCTGGCTCCACTCTCAGCAGCGCCTTTTCTGTTTACACGCAGTACCAAATCCACACTTCCGAGCAGCATGGTCTTTCACTCGGTGCTACGCTCTATTACAACCAAAATGGCTTATTACGCTTAAACCGTTTTGAGCAAGCACTGCAACTGAACTACACCTATCAGCAGGACGCGCATCGAATTTATGGCCTGCTCGGCGTAGTTCATCACAATAGTGCGACAGGCACGCTACCAACGAAAAAATCGACCCTCACTCTGGCAGCGGGTTATGAGTACCAGCTCAATACCAAGCACCACTTGTTTAGCTCTTTTCATTTTTATCAAGGCACAGTGGAAAGCCCCAAGGAGCTTGAGAAACCCGCAACAGAATATGTGCTGGGTTATCGCTACGTAATGCCATCCAGCGCCTTGGAGCTTGCGTTAACTGAAAACGTCTTCAGCACCGATAACAGCACGGATATTGCGCTGCACATCAGTTATCGCTATCGCTTGTAGGCGTTATCACTCAGTAAAATCTGCGCAATGTGGCAACTTACACACAAAAAGTTGCAAAACTTCGATTTCAAAGAAATGATTTGTCTATGCAAATGATTTTTTGAAAGAGTTGAAACTTGTCTCCACGCTATCTGCAAATCAAACAATTTATGCTCGATAACATCGAGTCGGGTCGTTGGCCAGTCGGTTATCGTACCCCCACTGAATTAGAGTTAACGGAGCAATTTGGTGTCAGCCGCATGACGGTCAACAAAGCGCTGCGCGATCTGGTCAGTGAGGGAAAATTACAGCGCCGCCCACGTTTAGGCACCTTTGTTTGTGCGACAGAAGAGAAAGCCGAATCGCCTTTGCTGGATATTCGCAACATCGCGGATGAAATCCTCAGTCGCGGTAAGCAGTATCACAATAAAGTGGTTGAACAGCGTGCGCTAAGCGCCGATGAAGCTGTCGCCATCAAGCTCGGTGTGATGGTGGGTAGCCCAGTGTTTTACAGTGAAATCATTCACTACGCTAACGATATCCCGATGCAGCTGGAAGTGCGCTGGGTAAACAGCCGTTCGGTACCGCACTATTTGGATCAAGATTTTACCCAAATTACGCCCAACCAATATTTGTCGCAAAACTGTCCACTGAGCGCGATTGAGCATACTGTAGAAGCCATTATCGCAGATGCCCATGTCAAACAAGCACTTGCGCTGACGGCCAATGAACCTTGCTTGCTACTCAATCGCCGTACTTGGAGTGGTGACAAGCTGGTGAGCTCAGCCCTGCTCTATCATCCGGGTTCGCGCTATAAACTCAGCTCGAAAATTCTATTCAACCAATAGCCCCACATGATCACATTTTCGCAACATTCAAGTTGCGAACTTTTACGCTTTCCACTATTTATTTGTATATACATTTGAAATGTCGATATCTGGATGGAAAGCGATGAATTGTGTGTTGACCGAAGCACGTTTAGTAACCATGCAACCGGGCGTGCAAGGTTATCAGATAACCGAGCCGCAAACCCTCATCATTGAGCAGGGACGCATTCAGCACATAGGCCAACATATTGACCTTCCCAGCGATGCGCATCCTATCTCGTGTGCCGGCAAGTTAGTCACACCGGGATTGATTGATTGCCACACCCACTTGATCTATGCCGGCAGCCGCGCCAACGAATTCGAGCTGCGTTTACAAGGTGTGCCCTACCAAACCATCGCCGCCCAAGGTGGCGGCATTCTTTCTACCGTGAATGCCACTCGTAAGGCCAGTGAAGAAGCGTTGATCGAACTCGCGCTGCCGCGTTTGGATGGTCTACTGCGTAGCGGTGTGACATCCGTTGAAGTGAAATCCGGCTACGGTTTAACACTCAAGGATGAACTTAAAATGCTGCGTGCCGCCAAAGCGCTGGAGCAGCATCGCCGCGTAAAAATCACCACCACATTACTTGCCGCGCACGCACTGCCTCCTGAATTTCAAGGCCGTAGTGATGACTATATCGCGCATATTTGCCAAAAGATCATTCCTCGGGTTGCCGAAGAACAACTGGCCACCAGCGTGGATGTGTTTTGTGAGTCGATTGGCTTTAGCGTGGCGCAAACTGAACGCGTGTTTCATGCTGCGCAAGCGCATGGCTTGCAAATCAAAGGTCATACTGAGCAGCTTTCCAACTTAGGCGGCAGCGCACTCACCGCTCGCATGGGGGGGATCTCCGTTGACCATATCGAATATCTTGATGAAGCGGGCGTGAAAGCTTTAGCGCAATACAACACGGTTGCGACCTTACTTCCCGGCGCATTCTACTTTTTGCGCGAAACACAAAAGCCGCCGATTGAATGGCTGCGCCAACACCGCGTACCTATGGCGATATCCACCGATTTAAACCCCGGCACCTCACCGTTTGCCGATCTGTCATTGATGATGAATATGGGCTGTACCTTGTTTGGCCTAACACCGGAAGAGGCGCTACGCGGTGTCACTTGCCATGCAGCGCAAGCCTTGGGTTACGCCGCAAATCGTGGACAAATCGTAGAAGGTTACGATGCCGATTTAGCGATTTGGAATATCGATCACCCCGCCGAGCTGAGCTATCAAGTCGGCGTTTCTCGCCTGCATGCTCGCATGGTGAATGGAGAGCTAAGCTATGAATCCTAATTTCACCACAGAGCACACTTGGCAAGGCCGCCATGATGTCGAAGATGGCCAAGCTGGGCGTCGTGTGCACTATATCGCTTGTCCCATTCAAGTGGGCGAGCTAGCGAACCAAGATCCGGGTGTGGCGTTGATCGGTTTTGAGTGTGATGCGGGCGTGCAACGCAACAAAGGTCGCACCGGAGCCAAGCACGCGCCCAACCTTATTAAGCAAGCGCTGGCCAATCTCGCGTGGCACCATCCCACCCCCATTTACGATTTGGGCAACATTCGTTGTGAGGGTGATGAATTAGAGCAAGCTCAGCAAGAATGCGCGCAAGTGATTCAACAGGCTCTGCCTCACGCGCGGGCCATCGTGCTCGGCGGCGGACACGAGATTGCTTGGGCAACCTTTCAGGGTTTGGCACAACACTTTCTAGCAACAGGCGTAAAGCAACCCCGGATCGGCATCATCAATTTTGATGCGCATTTTGACTTGCGCGCGTTTGAATCTGGGGTTGAAACAGCGTTCGTTCCAGTACGCCCAAGCTCAGGCACGCCGTTTAATCAAATCCACCATTTTTGCCAGCAGCAAGGTTGGGATTTTCATTACGCCTGCTTGGGAGTGAGCCGCGCCAGCAATACGCCCGCGCTGTTTGAACGCGCAGATAAGCTAGGGGTTTGGTATGTTGAAGATAAAGCGTTTTCGCCTTTGTCACTCAAGGATCACCTGACTCAATTACAACACTTTATTGATGATTGTGATTACCTCTATCTCACCATTGATCTGGACGTGTTTCCGGCGGCCAGTGCGCCCGGCGTCAGTGCGCCTGCCGCGCGCGGTGTGAGCATAGAAGCGCTTGCCCCCTATTTCGACCAAATTCTTCATAACAAAAACAAACTGATGATTGCCGATATCGCCGAGTACAACCCGAGTTTCGATATCGATCAACATACGGCGCGCTTAGCCGCTCGTTTGTGTTGGGACATTGCTAACGCCATGGCCGAACAAGTGCAATCCATCCGTCACCCGTGAATCAAAAGGAGTCTCAACATGACACAGTCATCTGCACAAGGAACAAGACTGGACACTCAGCGCACCATTCGCGCCCCTCGTGGCACACAGCTGCGCGCCAAATCTTGGCTCACTGAAGCCCCACTTCGCATGCTGATGAATAACCTCGACCCCGATGTGGCCGAACACCCTCATGCACTGGTGGTGTATGGTGGCATTGGCCGCGCGGCGCGTAACTGGGAGTGCTTTGATAAAATCGTCGAAGTGCTGGAGCGCCTCGAAGATGACCAGACTTTACTGGTGCAATCGGGTAAACCAGTTGGGGTTTTCCCCACCCACAAAAATGCGCCACGTGTGTTGATTGCCAACTCCAACTTGGTGCCTCACTGGGCAAACTGGGAACATTTCAACGAGCTCGATAAACAAGGCTTGATGATGTACGGCCAGATGACGGCGGGTTCTTGGATCTACATTGGCTCGCAAGGCATAGTGCAAGGCACTTACGAGACGTTTGTCGCAGTTGCGAAAAAGCATTTCAACGGCGATGCCAAAGGCCGTTGGGTTTTGACTGGCGGATTGGGCGGCATGGGCGGCGCGCAACCTTTGGCGGCGACGATGGCAGGATTCTCGATGATTGCGGTGGAATGCGATGAATCGCGCATCGACTATCGTCTGCGCACTGGTTATGTCGACAAAAAAGCCAACACGCTTGATGAAGCGCTGGCAATGATCGCCGATACCGATCGCCCAATTTCTGTTGGCTTACTGGGTAATGCCGCTGACGTCTTCCCCGAATTAGTCAAACGCAACATCACGCCTGATGTGGTGACGGATCAAACCTCGGCACACGATCCACTCAACGGCTATTTACCACTCGGCTGGAGCATGGAAAAAGCCGCGCAGATGCGTCAGCAAAATGAAGCCGACGTCGTCAAAGCCGCCAAAGCTTCGATGGCGATCCAAGTGCGCGCTATGCTTGATTTGCAAGCTCGCGGCGCTGCGACGCTAGACTATGGCAATAACATTCGCCAAATGGCGCTGGAAGAAGGTGTTGCCAATGCGTTCGATTTCCCCGGTTTTGTGCCGGCCTATATTCGTCCCCTATTTTGTGAAGGGATAGGACCGTTCCGCTGGGCGGCACTCTCTGGCGATCCGGAAGACATTTACAAAACCGATCAAAAAGTCAAAGAGCTGATCCCTGACAACCCACATCTGCACAACTGGCTGGATATGGCAAGTGAGCGAATCCACTTCCAAGGTTTACCGGCTCGTATTTGCTGGGTGGGTTTAAAAGATCGCGCTCGCTTAGGCTTAGCTTTTAACGAAATGGTGAAAAATGGCGAACTCAAAGCGCCAATCGTGATTGGCCGTGATCACCTCGATTCAGGCTCAGTCGCTAGCCCGAACCGCGAAACGGAAGGCATGCTCGATGGTTCAGATGCGGTCTCTGATTGGCCGCTACTCAATGCGCTACTCAACACCGCAGGTGGTGCTACTTGGGTTTCGCTGCACCACGGTGGTGGCGTCGGCATGGGCTTCTCACAACATTCCGGCATGGTGATTTGCTGTGATGGCAGTGATGATGCCGCCGAACGTATTGCCCGCGTACTGCATAATGATCCGGCGACCGGCGTGATGCGCCATGCCGATGCGGGCTATGACATCGCCAAACGCTGCGCGCAGCAGCAAAAGCTCGATTTACCTACGCTCAACGCTGAGCTGGCCAAACTCAAGTGAGGAAAGAAACCATGTTGCACCTGATGATCAAACCCGGCCAACTCAGCTTAAAACAGTTGCGTCAAGTGAGCCGCTCACCCGTGGTGTTATCCCTCGATCCGGAAGCGATTCCGGCGATTGCCGAAAGCGCCCAAGTGGTGGAACAAGTGATCAGCGAAGGACGTACCGTTTACGGTATCAATACTGGTTTTGGTTTACTCGCCAACACCAAAATTGCCCCGCAAGATTTGGAAACGCTGCAAAAGAGCATCGTGCTTTCTCATGCTGCGGGCATCGGTGAGCTGATGTCGGATGAAACCGTTCGTTTGATGATGCTACTTAAAATCAACAGCTTGGCGCGTGGCTATTCTGGTATCCGTCTTGAAGTCATCCAAGCTTTGATCGAGCTCGTCAATAACCAGATTTATCCTTGCGTACCGAAAAAAGGCTCGGTTGGCGCATCGGGCGATCTTGCGCCGCTGGCTCACATGAGCACAGTGTTGCTCGGCGAAGGCCAAGCACGTTACAACGGCAAAATCATCTCCGGTCTGGAAGCGATGAAAATTGCGGGGCTTGAGCCAATTACCCTCGCTCCTAAAGAAGGGCTCGCGCTACTCAATGGCACTCAAGCCTCGACCGCGTTTGCGCTCGAAGGACTGTTTGTGGCTGAAGATCTGTTTACCTCCGCCACCGTGTGCGGTGCGATGTCGGTCGAAGCCGCGCTGGGCAGCCGTCGCCCCTTCGATCCGCGTATCCACCGCGTGCGTGGGCACCGAACCCAAATGGATGCTGCAACGGCGTATCGTCACCTGCTGGATGTCAGCAGTGAAATTGGCCAATCCCACAGCAATTGTGAAAAAGTGCAAGATCCTTACTCTCTGCGCTGCCAACCGCAAGTGATGGGCGCTTGCTTGCAGCAAATTCGAAGTGCAGCAGAGGTGTTGGAAGTCGAAGCCAACTCGGTTTCTGATAACCCACTCGTTTTTGCCGAGGATGGCGACATCATCTCTGGCGGCAACTTCCATGCTGAACCTGTGGCCATGGCAGCGGATAACTTGGCGCTGGCGATTGCTGAAATTGGCAGTCTCTCCGAGCGACGTATGGCACTGCTGATTGACAGTGCGCTGAGCAAACTACCGCCCTTTTTGGTCGACAATGGTGGGGTTAATTCCGGCTTTATGATTGCGCAAGTCACGGCAGCTGCCTTAGCCAGTGAGAACAAAACCCTCGCGCATCCTGCGTCAGTCGACAGTTTACCCACTTCAGCCAACCAAGAAGACCACGTTTCCATGGCGACGTTTGCCGCACGCAGACTGCGTGACATGGGCGAAAATACTCGTGGTATTTTGGCGGTGGAATACCTTGCAGCCGCGCAAGGATTGGATTTTCGTGCGCCATTGAAGTCCTCACCACGCATTGAGGAAGCAAGGCAGATACTGCGTGAAAAAGTACCGTTTTACGATAAAGACCGCTATTTTGCACCGGATATCGAAAAAGCCAATGCTCTGCTGCAACTTGCCGTACACAACCGTTTAATGCCCGAACAGCTGCTACCAAGCCAGCACTAAGTGACTGACAAATCAACATTTCAAGAGCCCTACGGGGCTCTTATGCTTAAATCACTTGAAGTGGCAAAAGAACATCTCCACTGGATAGACCAATCATCGCAAGATTCTGTCCTATAATGCGCGCAGTTTAGTTGAGATAGCGATAACCATGTTCCTGACTTCATACCATTCAAATCAACAGCACCAATTTCAATTTACTCGCCAACAGGCTAGCCACTTTGCAAAATTGGTCGCGGGTGATTTCAACCCCATCCATGACGAAGATAGCAAGCGCTTCTGCGTACCGGGCGATCTGCTGTTTGCCGTACTGTTGCAAAAAGAAGGCATTAGCCAAAAGATGCGTTTTGATTTCTCTGGCATGGTGAGTGATGGCGTTGCTCTGCACATTGAAAATAAGTGTCAGCGTGAAAGCGCAGTCGTGGATGCCAGCGGCAAAGAGTATCTGCACATGTCACGTGAAGGTGAAGTCAACCGCAACCCTGCTTTTATTGAGCATGTGGTGACCAGCTATGTACAGTTTTCTGGCATGAACTTCCCGCACATCATGGTGCCGCTGATGGAAGAGCAGCAGATGATGATCAACTGCCAGCGTCCACTGGTGATTTATGAATCGATGGAAGTGGAATTTACCCGCCTTGATCTCACTCATCCAGAAGTAGAGTTTGCGGGCGCGACTTTTGATGTGGATGGCAAACGTGGCTTAGTGACACTCAACTTCGTATTTAAAGATGAAGGACAAGTGGTCGGTAAAGGGCTAAAACGTATGGTCGCCAGCGGTTTAAAGCCTTACGACCAAGCGGAAATCGATGATCTCGTCAACCGTTTCAATGAGCGCAAAGAAGCCTTCCTTAGCCAGATTGAGCAAGCGGCATAATTCGCAGAGCATCTAAATCTAATGCAAAAAAATAACCCGCGCACAGCGGGTTATTTTTTATCTCGCATTGGTAATCACGCGGTTTTCCGTCTCATCCACAACGGGGCGAAAAGCAGCAAACTAAACCAACCAATTGAACCGCCAGAAGAAGAGGTGGTTACGGCGGATGTCGTCTCACTGACTGTCGATGCACTAGAAGAATAACGAAGATTAGAGATAAACGCCGCATCTTCACCTGAAGCGAAACTGTTATCCTTCACATAACGGAATTCGACAATATTATTCGTATTTAATAATGATAGGCTTACCTTACTGGCTGAGTAACCTGAAACTCGGCCTCTGAATTCGCCATTCAGATAAAGTTCTAGCATGTCGGTACTTTCCGATGAAATTCGATAGTTAAAGGAAATCGTCCCACGAGGTATACCTTTAATCACCAGTTCAGACCGTTGTAAGTCACCGATAGCACCAGATCTAAGCTCATTTCCAGCCACACTCCAGCCTTGCTCACTACTTAAAACATCCGTTTTAGGTAATGCAGAAAGTGCATTGATCACCTCAGAATTTGCGCTTCTCATCGTTTTAAATTTCACCGTCGTATCGGCAGTTCTAGTCACGCCATTTTCCGAAAAATCAACATCCATTTCGTATTGATACGTTTGGTAAGCTTGTGGAGAAAATTGGAGAGTAATATCACAACTCTCATTAGAATTGAGCGTTTGACCGATACAACTATTCGATACTACCGACACTAAATGGCTTGGGTAATTTGGATTGTCGCTAATACGAACTCCAGAATACATCATCGAGTTGTTGCCAAAGTTATTGTAGGTAAAAGTACGAGTAAATGGAGCTAATGGCATTTGTCGTTCATCAACATATTGCTCATAGCTGAAACCATTGGTTTTTTGAGTAATCCAGTTAGTAAAGTGACTAATATTGGTATACAGACCATAAGTCCCATTCATTGCACATACCATTGAACCCCAACTGACAATACCTAATTGCACTCTAGTATCCGCAACAATAATTGGGCCGCCAGAATCGCCACGACAGGAATCTTGATTATTTGCTGTTCCTGCACAGAAGTTGCTTGAATTGGGATCGGAAGATATCCCTGATGGATTCGAGTACCCCATCGCATCGTAACAAACTTTTTGGTCTTGTAAGTTGACATCCACTTTCTGTAACACAGAAGGATAGACAGCGCTACCTGATGGTGCAGTCGTCCCCCAACCGGCAACGCTCAAGCGAGCGCCTACTGCAGTAGAGGTTCTAGTTGCAGCATCAGCGATGTCTATCTTAGGAGCTGAGACTTCACGCTCCAGTTCCAAAATCGCGATATCATTGACCAAGTTAGTATTGAGGTAGTCTTCATGAACATAAATACGACGTACTGGAACACGAATACCTTCACTAGCTTCATTGTTCAAATTATTGATCCCAATGACGACATCCAGAGCCGTGGGGTCCATAAATTCAACACAATGAGCAGCGGTCAACACATAGCGTTCACCTAAGAAACTCCCGCCACAAAACTGCCCATTGAGAGCATTTTGACCACGCTTTACTAAAGCAACAATCGAAGGCCATTCACCTAAAGTGGCATCAGAACCATTGATAATACGTGGCGACACTTGCGCTGTGGATTCAGCATGAATCATTGAAGAAAAAAACACTGACGCGATAGAGCACGCCAACAACGTATAAGCCTTTTTCACAACCTAGTCCTTCTAATTAACTGTGGATATTATTTTGCGTCGATATATTATTCCAATAAATTCAATCTCATGAAAAGAAATGCAATTAATTCTTATTAGATTGTGACCGAAACCTAAATAGTCATACCCCCAGACTTGGCGTTGCAGCTTCAAATAAGAAGGGGATATCTTTTACAACCAACGTCTAACTCTTTGTTTATAATGCGAATAGGCTTCGCCAAATTTGGCTTCTAAAATCCGCTCTTCAGGCTCAATTTGGTATTGATTCATGTACAACACAAAGCCGCCGACTATCACTAAGCTGAGAGCGTTTTCTTGCCAGTAAGCAAGCCCAAAGAGCAGGAGCAGTAAACCGAGATACATAGGGTTACGGCTAAGTGCAAAAACGCCACTGTCTACCACGGTTGCCGCGAGATCCGGAGCCATGGGGTTCACCGTGGTTTTAAAACGGCGAAACTCCAGCAAACCAGCAATACCCCAAAAACCTGAACTGCAAAAACAGAGCGCCATAACTAAGTTTGGCCAAGGTAACACAAGAGTTAAGGTAGGAAAGAGAATGGAAGAGAGATGAATCAACGCCAAGGCCACCAGAAAAACCGCGACTGGAGGAACCTTTAATTCTAAATTTGTCATAATTCACCTCAATTCAACTGAATGAAAAAGCCCAGTGGAGTCACTGGGCATTCTGTTTATAGCAAGTGTAACAGAGCCTGCAACGGATGCTTAGGCTTGATTTGCTCAAACCGTTTCACTTGACTACGACACGAGTACCCGGTGACCAGACAGCGCTCTTTCGGTAACGAAGCTAACGCGGGCTGCCAACTCAAATCGTAAATATCGCGAGACATCGCCAATTTATCCACCTCATGACCAAAGGTACCCGCCATACCGCAGCACCCTACCGCCACCGCAGTGAGCTGCGTACCAAAGTGGTGGAAGATCTCCACCCACTCTTTTTCCGCATTCGGCAGCTTAGTTTTCTCCGTACAGTGCGCCAATAAATACCAAGGCTGTGCATCGGTTGCTTGAGGCGTAAACTGCGACAGGCGTGGTTTGAGCCATTCATGAACCGTCAGAACCGAAAACTCACCGCGCTCTTTGCCTAATATTTCAACATACTCATCGCGATAGCAAAGCACCAAAGCAGGATCGACACCCACGAGCGGAATATTGAGATCCGCCACTTGAGTCAGAAATGCCGCGGTATTCGCTGCCGTCGAACGAAATTGGCGTAGAAAGCCTTTAATATGTTGCGCTTTGCCATTGGGTTTAAACGGCAGCAATACTGGTTTTTTGCCTAACTTAAGCAGCAGGGCGACAAAATCTTCGACCACATCCGCATCGTAATAACTGGTAAACGGATCTTGCACGATCAACACATGTTGCTCGCGCTCTTCTTGCGATAACCCCGCCAAACGCTGCATATCAAACAGGACGACGGGATGACGGCGCAAACGCTGTGCGAGTGTCGGTACCGACAAGAGTGGCGCATCGACATAACCCACCGTTTTCGCGGTTAACTTCTGCACCGCAGATTGTGCTAAAACGCTATTCATCAGTTGCGGAGCCTTCGCCATCACAGGTAATAAGGTTTCGATATTCGCGACTAAATAATCTTTGACTGGGCGCGGATAACGGCTGTGATAGATATTCAGAAAACGCGAGCGGAAACTTGGCACATCAACCTTAATCGGGCATTGGCTTGCACACGCCTTACAAGCCAAGCAACCATTCATCGCCTCATACACTTCATGCGAAAAGTCGTATTCTTTATCTTTGCTAAAAGCATGACGAACCCGATCCAGCATGGATTTTACCGTTGGCGAGGATTCGAGCGTGGCTTTTTCAAGATCGAGAATATCAATGCCCTGCTCTGTCAGTTGGCGTAACCATTCCCGCACTAATCCTGCGCGCCCTTTCGGCGAGTGACGACGATCCGCCGTCACCTTCATTGAAGGACACATCGGAGAGCTGGTTTCGTAGTTAAAGCACAAACCGTTACCGTTACACTCTATCGCTTGTTTAAAGCTGTCACGCACTTTGACGTCGATTTGGCGATCGTAAAAGCCGCGTTTGGTATCCGATACCTTGACCAGTTCAAACGGCGTATCAAGCGGAGTACAAATCTTGCCCGGATTCATCTTATTGTGCGGGTCAAACGCCGCTTTCACACGACGCAGTTCAGTGAACAGCTCCTCACCAAAAAATTCTGGACCGTATTCCGAGCGGTAACCTTTACCGTGTTCTCCCCACATCAAGCCGCCATATTTTGCGACCAGCTTGACCACTTGATCGGAGATTTCACGCATCAACAGTTCTTGTTTGGGATCGCACAAGTCAAGCGCAGGACGCACATGCAATACACCCGCATCCACATGCCCAAACATGCCATAAGCCAGATTTTTGGAATCGAGCAGCGCGCGAAATTCAACGATAAAATCGGCTAAGTTCTCTGGCGGCACACAGGTATCTTCGGTAAAGGCGACCGGTTTAGCTCGGCCTTTGGCTGCGCCGAGCAAGCCCACCGCTTTTTTACGCATATTGTAAATGCGGTTGATGCTCGCTAAATCACTGCAGACTTGATAGCCAATAATTCCCGCTTGTTGGTTAGCCATCATCTCATCAAGGCGCGCGGTTAATTGTGCGACTTGCTGATTAATCTGCACGCTGTCTTGGCCTGCATATTCGACCATATTGATGCCTTGCATCTCTTTTCCCAGCACATCGGTCAGCAAGTCTTTTACGCTATGCCAAATAATGTCTTCTTTGGCAAGATTGAGCACTTTCGAGTCAACGGTTTCTACCGACAAAGCTTTCGCTTCAACCATTAAAGGGGCATTACGCAGTGCAGAATCAAAGCTGTCGTATTTCACATTCACTAACGTGCGTGCTTTGGGGATTGGCGTTAAATTAAGTTTGGCTTCGGTGATAAATGCCAGTGAACCTTCTGCGCCACACAATACCCGTGTGATATCAAAGCGATCTTCGGCTTCATTCAAAGCATTTTTTAAATCGTAGCCGGTGAGAAAACGGTTAAGCGGCGGAAATTTCGCGACAATTTGTTCACGTTTGGTACGGCAAACCTGCTCAGTCACCTGCATTGCTTGCGCGGCAAAGGTATGGGGAGCAGGCAAACCTTGCGAAAGATCGGTTTCCAGCAAAGAACCATCGGCAAATACCGCTTGCAGTGAGAGTACATGATCTGATGTTTTGCCATACTGTAGCGACCCTTGCCCTGAAGCATCGGTGTTAACCATGCCGCCAAGCGTCGCGCGATTACTGGTCGAAAGATCGGGAGAGAAGAAAAAACCGTGTGGGCGCACCGCATCATTGAGTTGATCTTTAATAACCCCCGCCTGCACTCGTACCCATCCCTCTTGCGGGTTAATTTCTAGGATACGGTTCATATGCCGCGACAAATCAACGACCACACCTTTAGTGAGCGATTGACCATTCGTGCCGGTACCGCCACCACGAGGTGAAAAAGTCACTCTCTCAAATTCTGGTTTTGAACTAATCTTTCCTATAAGAACAACATCAGCGGTGGATTTAGGATATACGACCGCTTGAGGCAATTGTTGGTAGACGCTGTTGTCCGTCGCTACCGCAAGACGGCTAGAGTATTGGGTTTCAATATCGCCGGTAAATCCTGCGGTTTTTAACTCGTGTAAAAAAGTTAAAACCACCGGATCAACGTCGGATTGGTGATGGAGTCTTGGTAACATTTGCTTCCTGCCCCTACTACGCTGATCCAATCAGCTTTGGGTTATTGTTAGATTTTAAAGAGTAATCTTTGAATTCGGTCACTTTACAACATTTAAAATGGTGATCAAATCAGAATCTGAGTGCCAGAATGCGGTGAAACAGAATTTTTTCAACTTTGTTTATGACTGACATATTCTGTTATTTCGCTTATTTAGAACTGTATGGAAAAAACGATGAAAAAAAATCAAATAGTAACAACGGAAGATATCCTACTTATGCTGTGCCAATCGGTTTCTACGGTTCTCACTTCGGCAACTAACTCATCCATCAACTACTCCGCGATGGTGCAAAAGATTAATAAAACCTCACTCAAACCAGACTTCGGGTGCTTTGTGTTGTTTGATGGTGGATTTACCGGTCTCGTGGTGATCAACTTTACTGCCAAAGCTGCACTTGAGGTTTACACCAATTACATGCGCAATATGGGCATGCCGGAAGAAGAACTCGCGGTACTACACACGTCAGATGAAGTTGGCGATGTTCTTGGTGAGCTGATGAACCAGCTTGTCGGTGACTTCACCAACAAGGTGCGCAAAGAGCTGCAAACCAACATCACCCAGAACCAGCCTAAAATGCTCTCTTTGAACAAGCAGGTGATCTTATCTGTAGATACCAACCTAGATCGCCCACAAGCGCGCCGTGTGACATTTTCAACAGCCAGTAACAACATCTTTTATCTTGAACTGGCGATGGACAAAACCGAGTTTATCCAACTCGAAGAGTTTGATGTTCAGGAAGACGAAAGTCCTGACGACATTTTGGCCGCCACACAGAAACAGAAAAAATCTCAGGATGTCACCAACCGCTCAGTAGAAGATAACGCTGCTGCTGATTTACTGGATCAGCTTGGCATCTAATTCCTTTTCAAAAATCGTTTACCGTTTCAGGTCATCTTGTAAGAGATGACCTCTTCCCTTTTCCTTAGCAGTCAAAAACGCTAGAATGTCGGACTTTTCTTAAGCCGTACCGAATCTATTTTGCTTGCTAATGGATAAACAAAAAGCCCTTAAAAAAATCGCCAAATGCCTTGAGCTAGGTAATTCTGCCAATATAAATGAGGCCGCAAACGCGATCAAAATGGCACATAACCTCATGCTCAAGTATGGCCTCGACAAAGATGATATCGAGTTCATCAAAATGGGGAAAACGCAGTCGACCCATTTACTTCCGACAGCCATTTCTTCTGGGATTTTGCGAGTTATCCGAGGCATCAATACCCGATTCGGTGTGGAAGCGGTATTGATCAACCATAAAGGCTTAAAACGCGTTGAATTTATTGGCGAAGCGGATCGCGCCATCTTCGCGGCTTTTGCTTTTGACATTATCTATCGTGAAATGAACGAGCAAACGGGACAATTCCGTAACAGTTTTGCTGGGACCGGAACCTCTTCGCTGGAGGTGACACGTCGAGTTAACTCATTTGTTTCTGGCTGGATTGAAGGCGCTTTAGAAAAATTACCCATCATCACTCCGGACGAAGACTCCATGAACAAAATCAATAGTTATATTGATAAGGAATTTGAGAATATCGACCGTGAAACCTTCAAACAGCAATTGCGTGAAGCGATGAAAAATCTGACGGAAGATTATGAGACCGGACTCAAAAAAGGACGCCGAGTCTCAGTCAATCGCCCGATTCACGGCGCGCAAGCCCCAAAATTACTCAAATAAACATTTGTAAGAGATTGGTAAAATGCGCCCCCTACTGATTGACGGGGAACGAGAAATCTCGTCTATTGCGCGAAATATCATTCAATAAACGGAGAGAATGTGTTGAACAAAACCACTTTGCTGTTAGCCGCAGTCGTCGCTTTATCTGGCTGTCAGGCTACCCAGCGCCAAAATGCGACGACCGGAGAAACAGAAACCAACGCCACCACTAAAGGAGCCTTATTAGGTGCCTTAGCAGGTGCAGCCGTTGGTTTAGCGACAGGTGACGATGCCAAAGAGCGCCGTAAGCACGCCTTAATTGGCGCGGCAGGTGGCGCAGCGGTCGGCGGCGGTATCGGATACTACTTTGATCAACAAGAAGCAGAGTTACGCAAAGCTTTGTTGGATTCTGGCGTCCAAGTGGTACGCGTTGGTGAAAATCAACTGATGCTACGCATGGAAAACGGCATTGGCTTTACCAGCAACTCTTACCAACTTGATAGCTATATCCATAAAACTTTACGTGGTGTCGCGCGTATTCTGGTCGAATACCCTGATACCAGCTTAGTGATTGAAGGCCATACCGATAGCACTGGCAGTGATACCACCAATCAAGTGCTTTCAGAGAAGCGTGCCGAGTCAGTGCGTTCATTCCTGCTTTCTCAAGGGGTTGCAGCGGGACGTGCAATTGCTCGTGGTAATGGTGAGCGTTTCCCTCTATGCTCAAATAACACCGCAGAAGGCCGCGCTTGTAACCGCCGCGTCGAAATTCAAATTCTGCCACTCAAATAGTGTTTACACGCTCATTAGCTTGAAGTTGCAGCAACAACGGCTGCAACTTCAACTAGACAGCGAATTGACCGAGCGTTTCATTTTCAGGGAAAGAAAGATCATGCGTTTGCGGAGTTTATGGCTGTTTTTGCTGTTTTCATTGCCACTGGCAGCCGCTGATGATGTCACGAAACTCACCCAACTTGCCCAAGAGCAAAATCCGCAAGCTCAATATCAACTCGCTTTGGCTTATCAAACCGGAAGTAGTACCCCGCAAAACCTGAATGAAGCGTTTTACTGGTTTTTACAAGCCGCTGAATTGAACCATCCGCCCGCCATGGCCCAAGTCGCCAACGCATATCTGACAGGCCAAGGAGTGGAAAAAGATCCACAGCAAGCCCAATACTGGCTAATCAAGCTGGCATTGACTGGTAACACTCAAGCAGGCACTACCTTAGCCAAATGGTATGAGCAACATCCCGCCGCGATTACTGCGCTCGATCTGGCTGAGATTTGGTATAGAGTCAACGCCAATCAAGATCCAGAATCTGAGCAAGGATACGCGCGTTTACTGGAACAAAAATTCAATCAGCAACGTGAAAAACAGCTCAATAGCATTGGCCAGTTGGATAACCTAATTGATCAAGATCTTGCACGACCAAGCACCACAATTCCCGTTATAAAAGAGAGCCAAACCATCACCAGTGATTGGCTATTGCCGACCTTGGTGGCGCTCATCTTATTACTGACGATTATCACTATCCGCATGATATGGCGCAGACAACGCAACCATATCGTCGCGGTAAAACACCTTGACTACGAAGGGAAATGGAAAGAGCAACAGTTCATAATCAAAAGGCAAAAACAGCAGTTAGACCATCTCTATCAAGAGTGTAAACGGCTACAACAGAACCAAACCAGCGATCTTAACGGCCAAAAAGTCGCGATAGCTTACGCCTTAATGGGCTTCCACCAACACCAACGCCCTGACGTCAAAATGATCAAGCTGCGTTACAAACAGTTATCGAAAATTTATCACCCTGACCTGCATGGCAGCGAAGAAGAAATGAAGCGCTTAAATAGCGCGGTAAAAATCGTGATTGACTCAGTTAACAAAACGTTACAAAAACAAGCATAAACCTGAAACTCCGTATCCAAGACTTGAAAAACCAAGGCGTACGCAATCGATCTCCTTCTCATCCACAATTACAAATAGTTAACTTTTTTTATTTAGCCGTGCCATAATCCGCGCGAAATTTGCGCCTGATTTAGGTGGGAGAGAAGACAATGTTTAGCGTAGAAGGCATCTGTGATTGGTGTAAACAGCCAAAACTACTGACAAGACATGAATATGTGGATGGTAAAGCCCATCATTCATGTGAAAACTGCAATGAGTTTGCCCGAATGGATGTAAGGCAATTTAATTTAGCTGAGATGGCATTCCGAGAAAAAACAACAAGCAGCTCGATAAACTGCATCCCCTTAAACTTGAAAAAGCGCCTTATGGCGCTTTTTCTGTTTTATCCGCACATACCTGTATACGCCGCGACACGGCTTACGTGGCATTGCTCACAAAAACCACAAATCCTTATTTTTTTCCACCTTTATCAACAAGAAATAAAATTAATAAAAATCAGATGGATAATAAGAAGCGTCGTGTAATAAAACGAATTATTGTGCTTTTTTTATCCAAAAATAAGTTGCAAAAACAACCAACCAATAATACTGTATTTACATACAGCATGTATGGAGGGACAGTATTATGCTACACACTGAATTCAAACATTTTGGCTTACATAACTCGCACACACTCAGCACATTACGTACAAAGAATGATCTGGGCGAGGCAAACCTGATGCTGCGACTGGCCAGTTTGTCAGAGCGCTCACAATGGATTCTCTATACGGCTCAATGTCGACGTCCAAACCGTCAATCACTCCACGAGCACCAGATCGATTGTGGCAAAGTTATCCATCTCAAAACATCAACATGCCACTCTGAAGCAGAAATTGTTGCGAAGGCGATTGCTTGCCGTACTGCCAGCGCGATTGTGGCATCCAATGCGATAGATAGCGTGACTCAAAAGCAATTGATGCACTTTGCCCAACAGCATGGCTGTGAGCTGTTTTTTATTAAGCAAACCACGCATTCACTACACTGATCCTTAAACCACCTTTACTTAAACAATCTGGCAGGAACAAATTTAAGCAAACGTTTGCTTTTTATCTGGCAGCATAAATTAGTTCTGGTATCATGCGCTCAGCCCGCGATTTTATGTTCAGCTAAATCGCAAAAATGATGTTTGAATTCAGATAGGAATGTCTCAATGAGCCTTGCAGATCAAGTCCTTGCCGTCAATGACGACCTACCCATTCGTACCCATCAGCCAGTACACAGCGGCAAAGTTCGCTCGGTATACTGGTTGACGGAGCAAGACAGCCGCCGCCTAATTAAAGAGAAAGATTATCCAGTTGCTGAAGATGCCCCGCTGGCCATTATGGTCATCAGTGATCGTATTTCAGCCTTCGATTGCATTTGGCACGCGGAAGGCGGTGTCCATGGTGTACCGGGTAAAGGTGCAGCGCTCAATGCCATCTCGAATCATTGGTTCAAACTGTTCAAACAGCATGGTTTGGCGGAGAGTCATATTCTCGATATTCCTCATCCTTTTGTGTGGATTGTACAAAAAGCCCGCCCTATCAAAATTGAAGCCATCTGCCGTCAATATATTACCGGTTCAATGTGGCGCGCTTACACCAAAGGTGAGCGCGAGTTTTGTGGCATTACCCTACCAGAAGGTTTAGAGAAAGATAGTCAACTCCCAGAACTGTTAATGACACCCTCCACCAAAGGTATTTTACGTGGTATTCCCGGTGTGCCAGAAGCCGATGACGTGAACATCTCGCGCCAAGATATTGAAGCCAATTACGCAGCATTCAACTTCAGTCAACCACAAGACATTGACCATTACGAAACTCTGCTCAAGCAAGGTTTTACTGTGATCAGCGAAGCGCTAAAAAATGTGGGACAAATATTTGTCGATACCAAATTTGAATTTGGTTACGTGGCAGATCAGCAAGGACAGCAAAAACTGATCTATATGGATGAAGTGGGCACCCCTGACTCATCACGTATTTGGGATGCGCAGCAATATCAGCAAGGCAAGATTGTCGAAAATTCCAAAGAGGGATTCCGCCAATTTTTGCTGAACTACTTCCCAGACCCAGACATTTTACTCAACAAAGATCGCATGCCTGAACGTGAAGCTCTCGCACGTGATAATGCTTTACCACTGGAAGCGTTACTTGATATCTCACGCACCTATTTGGGTATTGCCGAAAAAATAACGGGACAACCTATCCATCTGAGTAACCAGCCAAAACAAGAGATCATCGAGATCCTAGATAAAAAATACGGATTGATCGATCGATAAACCCTGTCTGCGGTTTTTGCTATACCTCGCAGCTTAGAATCATAAGTAAGTGGTAAGCAAGAGAGATCCACGGATAAAAACTAAGGGGCTTATAGATCCAAACGACTTGGAGTTGCAGGTAGGCGACAAGTGAGTTCATCCCCATGAGCATAGACAGACTCTATGATTGGAGTGAACGAACGTAGCCACCACCGCTGCAGCTTTAAGTAGGAAGGCGATAGCCCCTGAGTTGTACTCATATTTAGTGATGTTCTACTCGCGACACCAAGTAAGTTTTTTAAAACTTGATCAAAAACTCTTCTTGGCTGGTAGATTCAATATGCGCAGCACTTTTGCTTTGAATCGTGGTTAACTGCTGCTCATCCAAGGCATAAGGCATGACTAACGTTAATTCATCAATGCCTTCCTGTTTGGCCAATTTCACTAAAGCGATCACATTAGATTCATCGCTTGAGCGGGTAGAAAGCTCTTTGAGCGCCACATCCCACAAGCGTTCTTCCGGGCTCTGCCCCGTTTTGATCGCATCAAACCAAGCAATCCCAAACACTGGGGCAAAGGAACTGATTGCTTCAGCGAAAGTCCATTTTTTCGCACAAGAAGCGCCCAAAAAGGTGGTGTAATCGAACACTGCGCTAATCCTTACTTTTTCCATTTTTGTCCCCCGACACAATTGGTAACACAGTGCTGTAACTATTGACCAAGCCTTGCTATATAGCAATACGATATAAAAAAACAGTCTTTTATGATGCGCAATCGGTTACAAAGGCTATATAAAAACCAATCTGATAACACTGTACCTACATTTTTAAAATGATATGTGCCTTGTTGATTAATATTTTCCTATTCAAACAAAATCGTGCTGCCGAACAATGATTCCCTCTTATTCGATGAAGCGCTAGACGCTGTTACTCCCTTGCTTAACTCGTTGCACATAAATCCCCCACCCTAAACCGATAAACCTGTTTTAAACACTGTGCTTGCGCACAGAAGCAGGATAATCAACAGAGGCAAGCCGTTTGTCTATTTACAATCCAACCAGCAAGTCGGTATCATTTTCGCGTTTCACTTCTACCCTACCAATCAATAGGCCGAACATGAATAACGATAAACGTCCGCTGTATATTTCCTACGCAGGCCCAGCTCTTCTCAGTACTCCTCTGCTCAACAAAGGTAGTGCCTTTAGTGCGGAAGAACGTGCTTCTTTTAATCTAGAAGGTTTACTGCCCGAAGCGACGGAAACCATTCAAGAACAAGTGGTACGCGCATACCAACAGTACCGTGGTTTTGAAAGTGACATGGATAAACACATTTATCTGCGCAATATTCAAGACACCAATGAGACCCTGTTCTACCGCTTAGTGCAGAACCATATTTCCGAGATGATGCCAATCATCTACACCCCGACAGTGGGTGCGGCGTGTGAGAACTTCTCTAACATTTATCGCCGTGGCCGCGGCCTGTTTATCTCTTACGCTAACCGTGATCGTATCGATGACTTGTTGAACAATGCCGCCAACCACAACGTCAAAGTGATCGTGGTGACCGATGGCGAGCGTATTCTCGGCCTTGGCGACCAAGGCATCGGCGGTATGGGTATTCCCATCGGTAAACTGTCACTTTACACCGCTTGTGGTGGCATTAGCCCAGCGTATACGCTTCCTGTGGTTCTGGATGTGGGTACGAATAACCCGCAACGTCTTGCTGACCCTATGTACATGGGCTGGCGTCATCCACGTATCACTGGACCTGACTACGACAACTTCGTTGAAGAGTTTATGCAAGCCGTGCAACGTCGCTGGCCAGATGCATTGATCCAGTTTGAAGACTTTGCCCAAAAGAACGCCATGCCACTGCTTGAGCGTTACAAAAACCGTGTGTGCTGTTTTAACGATGATATTCAAGGCACAGCGGCGGTCACCGTCGGCTCACTGCTTGCTGCCTGTAAAGCGGCGGGTAGCCAGCTTTCACATCAGCGCATTACCTTCTTGGGTGCGGGCTCTGCAGGCTGCGGTATCGCGGAAGCGATCATTGCACAAATGGTGTCTGAAGGCATCAGCGATGCGCAAGCGCGCTCACAAGTTTACATGGTGGATCGCTGGGGCCTACTCGAAGAAGGCATGCCAAATCTGCTCGACTTCCAACAGCGCCTAGTGCAGAAAAAAGCCAACACGCAAAATTGGACAACGGAAAACAACGGCTACTCGCTGCATGATGTGATCCGCAATGCCAAACCGACCGTGCTGGTTGGTGTGTCTGGTGCGCCCGGTCTGTTTAGTGAAGAGGTCATCAAAGAGATGCATCAGCACTGTCCACGCCCTATTGTTTTCCCGCTATCGAACCCAACAAGCCGTGTTGAAGCTCTGCCGAGCGATATTATCCGTTGGACTAACGGTGAGGCTTTGGTCGCGACAGGTAGCCCGTTTGACCCTGTGCTGCATGAAGGCAAAACTTACCCAATTGTGCAATGTAACAACAGCTACATTTTCCCGGGTATCGGTTTAGGGGTTTTGGCAGCAAACGCACGCCGCGTTACCGACGAAATGCTGATGGAATCGAGCCGTGCACTGGCAAGTTGCTCACCGTTGGCCATCAATGGTCATGGACCATTACTGCCGCCTCTGGAATCTATCCACTCTGTTTCGAAGAAGATTGCTTTCGCAGTAGCGAAAAAAGCGATTGAACAGGGTGTGGCTCCAGAAGTCACCGATGAAGCGCTGGAAGCCTCAATTGAACAACATTTCTGGCAACCAGTTTACCGCCGTTATAAGCGCACTGCGTTTTAATTTATGCGGAGAAGCCCCTGCAATCAGGGGCTTTCTAATCTCATGCAACTATTTACTTATCTTGCTCCTGCAGGTCAGGCAATGCTCCCCTACCTGAGCGAAATCTCGATTGCACTGGTCGCATGCACTTTGGTCATGCTCGGTGGCGAGATCAATGCCTTTTTGCGTAGAGTATTACGGAATCAACATTTTCTGGTGCGCACGTTAGCGTTTATCTTTATTAACGCGTTTGGATACGGTTTAATCATCGTCAAGGCCAGCCCTTACGTTGCTCGGACACTCGCGCAACTGGAATCCGGCATGATGCTGACCCTTATCGTAAGCTGCTTTGTTGTGATAGGCCTATGGGCACAAAGAAACCATCAAATCTAACTCTGCGCGCCGTCGTTTTCTCTGCGCAGGTTCACCTGCGAAGACTACCTTGGCGTAAACTAAGCCAAACTTTGCTATGGCTGGCTATTGGGGTTGTCTCAGGGTTACTCGCGATCGATCGCTGGGTGACTTGGCAAACGCAAAATAACATTATTAATGATGCGCAAAACACTCCGCCTTTTCAGGTGGCCGTGGTATTGGGCACCAGCAAATACATAGGCAAGACTCTCAATGAGTACTACACCAACCGCATTGATGCAGCGATAGAGCTTTATCAACAAGGAAAGGTACGTAACTTTCTACTCAGTGGTGATAACGCACACCGTTCGTACAACGAACCGTGGACCATGAAACGCGATTTATTACGAGCGGGCATTCCGGCGGAGAACATTTCGTTAGATTATGCGGGTTTTCGTACTCTTGATTCGATTGTGCGCGCGAAGGAAATTTTCGATACCGACAATTTTTTGATCATCACTCAACGTTTTCATTGCGAGCGCGCTCTATTTATTGCCCGCCATCAAGATATTCAAGCGTCATGCTTAGCCGTGCCGGGTCCAAGCAGCCATTCTGGTTTTAAAGTACGGTTACGAGAAGTGTTTGCGCGCGCTTATGCAGTCTTTGATCTGTTTGTCTGGGACACTCAACCTAAGTTTCTCGGCCCCAAAGAGCCGATCATCGTTGAGGGCAGTGATACCGACTCAACCCCAAATGACACATCGACGAATACACCTGAATAAATCAGACTTGATAAGTAAACCTCGGAATGTTGCCGCTCATCTTGTAGCGACACTCATCCCTTGTGATTAGATTTAAGCTAGATAGGCACGACTTGATGTCGTCATTACCCCTTTTCTCCATCACTGCTTTTTGCCATTAATCCATAGTGAACTTCAATTCGATTGCGACCAAGCCGTTTGGCCCGGTATAACGCTTCGTCGGCGCGTGAAACGGTTTCCGTAACCCGCTCTTCTCCCATCTGGGCAATGCCGATACTGCAGGTTATCTTTCCACCATGTATCCAACGGTGGCTTTCGACTCTAGCCCGAAGGCGATCAGCGAGCTCAATCGCTTGCTCAAGCGTTGTCTGCGCACAAAACACCACAAACTCTTCACCACCCCAACGCACTAATTTGTCATTTTCCCGAATTTCACGGCTGATCACTAAAGCAAATTCACGTAATAGGTCATCCCCTAGAGTGTGTCCGTACACATCGTTCACTTGTTTGAAGTAATCAACGTCGATAAACAGTACGCTAACGTGATTGAGTTGCCAGCGCACTAAGCGCGCTTGATCTTGCAACCAATCACGAATTCCATGCCGATTAATGGCTCCCGTCAATGCATCACGATGCGCCATTTCAACAAATTTTATGTTTTGCTCATGCAGTGAGTGATTCAAACGCTGTAAGTGCTCTTGGCGCATACGCGCACGTAAAACCTCACGACGATTACGACGAATTTCGAGCGCAGAGAGCCATGCCCCCGCCACCGCCCACATGATCAACATGCCGAGAAACAGTTTTTCTCCTGCTACGTAATCCCCAATCAATTCCACTTGATGCAGCGTCAATTGATATTGTCCTAATGGGCTTCCTGAGCCTGTGGCAAATTCAATTTTGTTGACGTTGGAAAACTCAGGAGCGGAGTGTTCAATGGCAATACGATTATCAACCAACCACCACGTCATCACTTGCAAGCTGCGAATGGGAATATCAATCACACCTTTCCCAACGCCTGGCACAAACTCTAATCCGTTGTATTTATGAGTATATTCCTCATCAAGCTGAGAGTAGATCGGATTGAAATTACGTAAATACAGACGCATTGCCGCAGGCTCTGCAGCGGGACCTTGTAAGTCCACGTTAAGACGTATGGTATGGATATCACTCAAATCGAGGCCAAATTGAGGATCGGGATTGAGGTGAATAGAGATGCCACAATATGGCCATGCGTAACGACTGGCATTCAATTCACAGTCCACTTTGACGGTATTGCCATTGAGGGATAAGGCGCTGGTTGATGTACCACCGGCGGTTTGATCATTGGTGGTGAAATAGGCATAGTGCTGGGGAGAAATCAAGACTCGCTTCGCAGAGCCAAACTGCCAATAAAGCAATACAGTCACAATAGTGACCGCGACTAATCCTAATAGCACTCTTGGCAGCACTTTCACAACCTACTCCAGCGTCAAACCACATCATAACAAGCACTCTCTTAATACAAGATGCTCAATAAAGAGAGATTGCTTCCAAAAAATAGCGGTTAGATGCGGTTTTGTCATCGACTAGAGTATTTCAAGGTTTCTTTTTCAGAGGCATTTCACCTTTTGCTAAAGTAATGACCGCACACCACTAAATAGGTATATAAAGAGAGAGGGAATAAACGACTGATGCCCTTCCTACTGAATCAACATCAGTAGAAAAGGCATATCGCTAGAAGTGAAGGATGTCTAGAAGGGGCTTGCGACTTACTGAAAAGAATGAGCAAGCTGTGGCAAACCATCACGTAGAAGAGCAAATAGATGGTCAATTTCTTCTGTGGTGTTGTAGTGCATCAGACCGATACGTAGTACTCCACCGCTTGACTCAAGCCCTAATTGACGAACCACCCCAAGTGCATAGAAATGCCCATTCCATACGCACAGATTCTGTTCGCCGAGCATTTTAGCCATAGACTGCGGCGTACAATCTGTACACGTCAGCGCAAATGTCGGTGTTCGCTTCGCGGCATCTGCCAGTTGCAAACCATGCAGTTTCAGCGCAGGTATATCACTGAGCTTTTGCAAGAAATACTCACTGAGGCGCTGTTCATGCTGCTGATATTGCTGATAGCTCTCAACCAAACGTTCACGTAATCGAGAATTCGGGTCACCCCACTGCGCCAAATATTGCACCGCAGCAATAACGCCAGCCAGTCCTTCAAAATTGAGCGTTCCGGTTTCAAAACGTCCCGGCCCTTGATTGGTTGCTGGCTCGACTTTATAAGGCAGAATCGTGTTTTGCCACTGCGGCGCTACATACACAATCCCGACGTGAGGGCCAAAAAATTTATAGGCCGAACAGGCCAGAAAATCACAGCCCAGCGCCTGCACATCCGGCAGGTGATGCGGCAGATAGTGCACCGCATCGACATACACCATCGCCCCGACCTGATGCGCCGCCTCAATAATAGCTTCAAGTTCAACCAATGATCCCGTGGTATTGGAAGCAAAAGTCACCGCTACTAAACGGGTGCGTGGATTAATCAACGAAAGCAGATGCGCTTGATCTAAGGTGCAGTCCGCCGTATTGACGCGAGCCTGATGCACTATTGCGCCTTTGTCTTGAGCCGCTTGTTGCCAGCTAGAGACATTCGAATAGTGATCTAAAGCCGTGACGATCATTTCATCGCCCACTCGCCAATCACGGCTGATCGCACGGCTAAACTGGAAAGTCAGCGACGTCATGTTTGCCCCAAAGACAATCGACTCAGGGGTGGGGGCATTGAGCAGCGCTTGCACATGCTCACGGGCGCTTTGCACTAACTCCACGGTTTTCTGGCTCGAAAAATAGTGCCCACCAAGGTTGGCATTGTAACGACCTAAATAAGCCACCATGGCATCCAGCACCGACTGTGGCACTTGTGAACCACCTGGTCCATCGAAAAACACCACTGGCTTATCATTGACGATTTGCGCCAGCGCAGGAAACTGCTGACGCACTGACTCAGGAGTGAAGCGCATGGCGGCCATCCTTCGCAGTCAAAACAAAGACATCCATATGCCCTTCTTGTTGATGATCCACTGTGCGGATCGGGCAAGCGTTGTGCCACAGTTGGCTATCGGCCAACATCGCAACTTCGCCATTTTCCAATACTTTACGGAAAAATGGCGCTTCATGACTACTGAGATAGAGCATGATTTCGCCACCCACAATGTTGTGGCGATCAATGCCAACAATCGCAATATGATCAAACCCATCTTGATGTACCCCTTCCGGCGCCACTAAGGTTTCATCGAATACCGCAGCGATCCGCATCTGATGGATCTCAATTTCCTGCCCATCGGGAAGTGTGTTGGCTTCCATAAACAGCGCGCACAACTCACGCATACCGTCACTTTTTAAAGTAGTACTGAGTAACGGTTCGAAACGGCGTACCACATTGCCTTGAAAATGGTTAATTTGATCGGTCTGCATAAAGTCATGCTTGTCCAACTCAACCACTTGCCCATCAATAAAGCGGATCACGGAGTAACGACGTAGCCGATACTGCCCGTCCGCATGATTGGTATGCGGTAACTGCGCAAAAGAGGGAGCGAGTTGATGAATCGCTGAATGACTCAGTTTAGTGATATGTAGGGTATTGTGGTGAGAACGTAACATCATCGACTCCTTAATGGGTTAGTCATACCACCATAAATTTCACATTTTATTTACAATTAAGACTAATCGATTATTTTGCAAAAACAATATTTTTTGACTCAATCAACCATCAGGATTGAAATTTTGTTTTTATATTCTTTATAAATTGAAAATAGCAGTGTCTACATCCAAAAGCGCAACCTGAAGATAGGCAAAACCAGAGGCTTTCTCTACCTTATGGAAAATAAGGAAGATTGACAGCCTATTAGCATAAAACCATGCATCATGGATCCCGCTCTAACATGAGAATCAGGTGGAACCGACACGAGCTATAACCAAACAACTTGGGAGTTGCAGGTAGGTGGCAAGTGAGTTCATCCCCATGAGCATAGATACACTATGTGATTGGGGTGAACGAACGTAGCCAACACCGCTGCAACTTCAAGTAGGAAGGATATATGCCGAGATAGCTTCACGTCGTAAGAGCATAAACAATTACGATTTATGCTCAGCGAACCACTTTTATTCGCCATCCATATTCCCTACAATCGAGTCCAATTATTTTCATTGGCTTGCGTCTTAGTTCCGAATTCAAGCCATGAGTTAACTCCCTTTCGTCCTTATCGGAGTACTTCATGAGTAACGTGAAACACAGCAAACTTCTTATCCTTGGCTCCGGCCCTGCGGGTTACACAGCCGCGGTTTACGCTGCGCGCGCCAACCTAAAACCCGTGCTGGTCACTGGAATGCAGCAAGGTGGTCAGCTCACCACGACGACAGAAGTCGAGAACTGGCCAGGCGATGCCGAAGGCTTAACTGGCCCAGCACTGATGGAGCGCATGAAAGAGCACGCTGAGCGTTTCGATACTGAAATTGTTTTTGATCACATTAACTCGGTTGATCTCTCTTCTCGCCCATTTCGTTTGACAGGCGATAGCCAAGAGTACACCTGTGATGCCCTCATCATCTCTACTGGTGCCTCTGCTAAATACCTCGGTTTAGAATCAGAAGAAGCGTTCAAAGGTCGCGGTGTATCCGCTTGTGCGACCTGTGATGGTTTCTTCTATCGCAACCAAAAAGTGGCAGTAGTCGGTGGTGGTAATACTGCGGTTGAAGAGGCTCTTTACCTATCGAATATCGCCTCAGAAGTGCATCTGATCCACCGCCGTGACAGCTTCCGCAGTGAAAAAATTCTGATCGATCGTCTGATGGATAAAGTGGCGAATGGCAACATTGTTCTGCACACGCACCGCACTTTGGATGAAGTACTGGGCGATGAGATGGGCGTGACAGGCGTACGTTTGAAAGATACCCAGTCAGATATGACGGAAAACTTGGATGTGATGGGGGTATTCATTGCCATCGGCCATCAGCCAAACTCGCAAATTTTCGAAGGTCAGCTTGAAATGAAAAACGGCTACATAGTCGTCAAATCTGGCCTTGAAGGTAATGCAACCCAGACCAGCATTGAAGGTGTGTTTGCCGCAGGTGATGTGATGGATCATAACTACCGTCAAGCGATTACCTCTGCCGGAACCGGGTGTATGGCAGCACTCGATGCTGAACGTTACCTAGATAGCCAGGGTAAATAACTTACGCTTCGCGTAACGCCAGTTTTTATTTTTGCCAAGCCCGACGGGTATAACCGCCGGGCTTTTCTTTGTATACTGGCGGCCTATTACAATTATTATTCTCATTAAGCCTTTTCAAAATGGACAAGAAAAAACAGCGTAGCTTGAATCTCTGGCTCAAGCAGCAAAGCAAACTGGCTAAGCGCTGGCTCGCAATAGCTGTTGGGTTGGGTGTGTTATCAAGCCTATTTCTGGTGGCGCAAGCCGCACTCCTTGCATCAATTCTGCATCAGCTGATTATTGAACAGGTCGATAAACATCTGCTCATTCCACACTTCCTTGGCTTGGGTGCACTCATTGCCGTGCGTGCGTTCTGCTCTTGGGGACGCGAAATCGCTGGTTTTCGTTGTGGAGAAGAGATCCGCCGTTATATTCGACAGCTAATCCTAGACAAGTTACGCGACTTAGGGCCAGCCTATATCAAAGGCAAACCGGCTGGCTCATGGGCAGCCTTAATGCTTGAGCAAGTCGAAAACATGCACGACTTCTTTGCTCGCTATCTCCCTCAGATGTCTCTTTCGGTTTTGGTACCGTTTGTGATCCTTGCAGTCGTCTTCCCAGTGAACTGGGCGGCAGGACTGATTTTTTTGATCACGGCGCCATTGGTGCCACTCTTTATGGCGTTAGTCGGCATTAAAGCCGCCGATGCCAGCCGGAAAAACTTTAAAGCTCTGCAGCGTTTATCCGGTCATTTTTATGATCGCTTGCAAGCTCTGACCACCATTCGTCTATTCGATCGCACCACAGCAGAAACCGAGCACATGCGCGGCGCTTCAGAAGTGTTTCGCCATCGCACTATGGATGTACTGCGGATCGCGTTCCTCTCTTCTGCAGTATTAGAGTTTTTCACCTCGATCTCCATTGCACTGACCGCCGTGTACTTTGGCTTTAGCTACATTGGTGAACTCAACTTCGGTTATTACGGCGCGAGTGTCACTCTGTTTGCTGGGCTATTTGTGTTAATCCTTGCTCCGGAGTTTTATCAGCCGCTGCGCGATCTCGGAACCTATTACCACGCGAAACAACTCGCGGTGGGCGCAGCCGAATCGATCGTCGATTTTCTGCAAACCGAAGTGGATACCTTACACAGCGGCGAGCGTCATCTCACCGATAATGACGATATTGAAATTATCGCCAATGATCTGGTCATTCTTAGTCCACAAGGCAAACGCTTAGCAGGCCCGCTCTCATTTACGTTGCAAAGCGGCAAAACCACCGCTCTCGTCGGGCCAAGTGGCGCAGGCAAAACCAGCTTAATCAATACCATATTAGGCTTTATGCCCTACCAAGGCAGCTTAACCATTAACGGCATTGAATTGCGCGAGTTAGATCATGCGCAGTGGCGACAAACCATCAGTTGGGTTGGGCAAAATCCTCTGCTGCTGCACGGCACCATTCGCGACAACGTGACGCTAGGCAAACACAATATCGCCGATGAGCAAGTCACACAGGCTCTGCAAGCAGCTTATGCCCAAGAGTTTGTTGAGCAGCAGGGTTTGGATTACCCGATCAGTGATCGCTCTGCGGGGCTTTCCGTGGGTCAAGCCCAACGCATCGCCCTCGCTCGCGCTATTTTGCAAAATGGCCGCTTTTGGTTACTCGATGAACCCACGGCAAGCTTAGATGCGCGCAGTGAGCAATATGTGATGCGTGGACTGACCGAAAGCATTCAGCAACGCACTGCGTTATTTGTCACTCACCAGTTGCAACCGCTGCAATCGGTCGAGCAGATCTTAGTGATGGAAAATGGCTTGCTGGTACAAGCAGGACATTTTGAAGACTTAAGCCAGCAATCTGGTTTATTTGCCACTATGTTAGCCGCTAACCAAGCGCTACAAGCTGCCAACAAAGGGGATCTCGATGCGTGACCTGCTGCCTTACCTAAAACTGTATAAAAAACACTGGTTCGGTCTTACCCTTGGCATGCTGCTGGCGATGCTGACCGTTCTCGCTTCGATTGGACTGCTGACGTTATCCGGCTGGTTTTTGTCTGCGGCCGCCGTGGCCGGACTCAGTATTGCCCGAGAAACCTTTAACTACATGCTACCCGGCGCCTTTGTGCGCGGTTTTGCCATGGGACGCACCGCAGGTCGTTGGGGCGAGCGTGTCGTTACTCACAACGCCACCTTCAAGCTGCTCACTGATTTGCGAGTGTTTTTCTTTGAGAAACTGACACCGCTTATCCCGGGACGTCTGAGCGCGGTGCGCGATGCCGATATGCTCAACCGCATCGTGGCCGATGTGGATGCCATGGACCATGTGTATTTACGTTTAATCAATCCAGTCACGGTCGGCGTGCTGGGTATTGCGGCTCTCACCACACTGATTGCTTGGTTTGATCTGCAGCTTGGCATGACCTTAGGCGCTATCTTGCTACTGGTTCTGCTAGTGTGGCCCACGCTTTTTTACCGCTTGGGGAAAAAGAATGGTCAACACTTAACGCAGAATAAAGCGGAATTGCGCGTTCGCACGCTAGATTGGTTACAAGGTTACAGTGAACTAACCATTTTCGGCGCAGAACAAACCTATCGTCAGGCAATCTTAACGGCGCAAGACAAACTGCTTCGTAACCAATACGTTAACGCACAAGTCTCAGGACTGGCTCAATCGTTACTGTTACTTGCCAATGGTTGGACACTGGTACTGATGATCTGGCTGGCCGCCGATGGCGTGGGTGGGCAAACTCCGGATCCGCTGATTGCACTGGTGGCTTTTGCAACCATGGCCAGCGTCGAGTTATTGATGCCTATTGCCGGCGCATTCCAGCATTTGGGGCAGACTCTCACCTCGGCTCGCCGCTTAAATGAGATTATTCTAGCCAAAACTGAGGTCGAATTTACCGCGCAACCAACCGCGCATAATGGCCAATACAACATTGAATTCAACGGCGTCCACTTTGCTTACCAAGCGAATAAACCCAAGGCCATTGATGACTTTACTTTGGCTCTCGCTCAAGGGCAGAAAGTGGCGATTGTCGGCCAAACCGGCTCAGGGAAATCGACCTTAATTCAACTCCTTTGCCGTTATTGGGATGTACAGCAGGGTCAGATCACGATTGGTGGAACAGACATTCGAGAATGGCGAGAGAGCGATCTTCGTGCCGCCATCAGCGTGGTCAGTCAACGGGTGGATATTCTCAATGGCACGCTGCGCGATAACCTGAAATTGGCGAAACCGGACGCAACCGATGAAGCGCTCAGTGATATTCTGCAGCAAGTCGGTCTAGAGAAATTGCTACAAGACGCCGCGCTCAATACTTGGCTTGGCGAAGGTGGCCGTCAGTTATCCGGTGGAGAAAAACGTAGGATCGGCATTGCGCGAGCACTACTGCATAACGCTCCAATCTTACTGCTTGATGAACCGACCGAAGGGTTGGACAAGCAAACCGAGCAGCACATCATGCAACTGTTGCATGGTCATTTCGGTCACAAAACCGTGCTGTTTATCACTCATCGTCTGGTCAACCTTGAAGAGATGGATGCGATTGCGCTGATTGAACAGGGCCAGTTGGTCGAATATGGTCATCACCATACTCTCCTCGCCCAGCACGGTCGTTATCACAAGCTGACACAAAAGCTGTAACGCTTCCCGCCTCTCTTCGCTGAGGGGCGTAAGTATGCAGCGCAGAGCACCATGTCAAACAATAAACAGCATCAAACAATAAACAGCAAAAAGCCAGTCAACATGACTGGCTTTTTTATAAGCGACATCGCTCTAAGAAAGGCGGGCACTTATCCGCGCGGCTTACGCGAGCTTTGTTGCTGGTTAGCCACTTTATTGCGCGTGCTCGATTCACCACCCGGCTTACGGCGCGCAGGGGCTTTTCCGCTACGACCCGGAGTAGCTGAAATTCGCTCTTCGTGACGACGTACTGCACGACGAATTTTCTGGCTACGGGTACGCTCACGCTTACGCGTTGCGGCATCAGGCGCCATGTTCAGCACCGTTTCTTTCTCTGGACGCAGTTCTACCAACTCACGCAGGTAGTTCACTTGCTTGAGATCAAGCTCCATCCAACCGCCGCGAGGCAGTTTTTTGTCGAGGAAAATATCACCGTAACGTACGCGCTTCAGACGGCTTACTGTCGTACCTTGTGATTCCCACAGACGACGCACTTCACGGTTACGACCTTCATTGATTACCACGTAGAAAGTATGGTTGATGCCTTCGCCACCGGCGTACATCACATCTTCAAAACGCGCCATACCATCTTCTAGCTGCACACCACGCACTAGATTGCGAACTTTTTCTTCCGTCACGTCACCAAAGACGCGAACCAGATATTCACGTTCTACCTGACGGCTTGGGTGCATTAAACGGTTAGCCAGTTCACCATCGGTGGTAAACAGCAGCAAACCTGACGTGTTGGCGTCCAACCGGCCAACAGAAATCCAGCGTGAACCACGAATTTTCGGCAGACGGTCAAATACCGTACGACGACCTTCTGGATCATGACGGGTACACAGCTCGCCTTCTGGTTTGTAATAAGCCAGAACTCGGCAGATCACCTCTTCTTGCGCTTTCACAGACACAACATGTCCATCGACGCGCACGACAGCGTTATCATCTTCTAGGCGTTCACCCAGTACAGCTACCTTGCCATTAACACTTACACGCCCAGCTCGGATCAGAGCTTCAAGCTCACGACGAGAACCATGACCAGCACGTGCTAAAACTTTTTGTAACTTTTCGCTCATTTATCTACCTATGTGTCGTCTTCTCAGACGTCGAATGACGGGTTGCGATGTTAAAATCGCGGCCGCGTAGTATCGCAAATTTTGTGGATAAAAGCATCCGTTTTGTCAGCGATTCGCGACCACCTCATTCAACTACTGAAAGGGGGTTGGATCACCAGCTCCGACACGAGCCACAACAATCTCATCATCACTGAAATCAATCACTGTGGTCGGCTGCTGACCTAAATAACCACCGTTGAGGATAACATCCACCGCGTGCTCTAAACTATCGCGGATGGCTTCAGGATCAGACTCTGTAAAATCGTTGCCCGGCAGAATCAGTGATGTAGACATCAGCGGTTCACCCAAAGCTTCTAGAAGATCCAACGCGATTTTGTTATCTGGTACACGGATCCCGATGGTTTTACGCTTTTCGTTCATCAGACGACGGGGAACCTCTTTGGTTCCTTTAAAGATAAAAGTGTAAGGTCCCGGGGTGTTGTTTTTCAGTAAGCGAAACGCGGTGTTATCCACTCGGGCATACAGAGATATCTCAGATAAGTCGCGGCACAACAGGGTGAAGTTGTGTTTATCGTCCAGACGACGGATCTGACAAATACGCTCCATCCCGTGTTTATTTTCTAGCTGACAACCGACGGCGTAACCAGAATCGGTTGGATAAACCACTACCCCACCATTGCGAATAATCGCGACCGCTTGATTGATCAGGCGGGTTTGAGGGTTCTCAGGATGAACATAAAAAAACTGGCTCATGGTTATTCCTCTTCATCGAGTCTCTCGACTCTATTGCTTGGGGATAAGCCCCAATCTTTCCATACAGGTTCTACTCCGGCAGGTAACCAAAGATTTCGTCCCAACTCCATCCAAGGAGAAGGATAGTGAAAGTCACTGCCTTGGGAGGCGAGTAGTTGGTATTCCATTGCGTAATCACCCAAGGTTCGTTTTTCCTGTGGTGATTGCTGCGGCTGGGCGACTTCCATGGCATCGCCACCCGCTTCAACAAACGCGGTCATTAAGCGCTTAAGCCATTTCGCCGTCAAGTCATATCGTCCCGGATGCGCTAATACGGCTTGTCCACCTGCGGCGTGAATCGCGTTCACCGCTTCACTCATTGAACACCAGTTAGGCGGTACATAACCCGGATTATCACGAGTGAGGTATTTCTTAAATACTTGCTGCATGTTGGTTGCGTAACCATTATCCACCAACCATTTGGCAAAATGGGCACGCGTGATCGGCGCACCATCGGCAATATGTTGAACCTCTTCTAACACTCCCTCACGCGTCGCTTTTTGTAAACGATGGGCGATCAGTTCAGCACGCTCAACTCGACGTTGCTGTTGCCGCGCAATCAGCTGCCCCAATGCCTCACTGTTTGGGTCGATGTTTAAACCGACAATATGAATGTCTTTATTTTGCCAAACCGTTGAAATCTCAATGCCGTTCACTAATTGTAGCGGATATTGCTGCTGTGCAATGTAAGCACGAGCATCCGCCAACGCAGCCACGGTATCGTGGTCTGTGATCGCCAAAACATCAATCTCAAAGCTGACGGCGCGATCGATCAATTGTTGATAAGTAAACCGTCCATCAGAAGCGGTCGTATGACTATGCAGGTCAATTCTCATATTTTTTATTTGCCTGATTTTTAAGCTTGACTTTTTATCGTCGCACTAGTTAACTAGTACGCAAATGCAAGACTCTCTGTTAGGGCTCACTATGTTACAAGAATTTAACCCAAACCATAAACCCAATTTCAGTCCAGCAGATGCTGAACTGGCTTGGTGGCGCACTTGGACAAGTTCTTGGTGGGCTCACGTGTATTTCTAAGTTTAGATACTCACACACCTAGCCCGCCAACTTGAGCGGGCTTTTTATTGGTTTTTTCCACCTATCACTGCTGTTTAGCTACTTTCTCATCGCGGTGATCAGTGCACAATCGAATCATGGTTAAGGAGGTCTTATGAATAAGGCCATCAACATAAAGAAAACCGCGCCGCTTGAGGTGCTACACAGTGAACTGCCTTATACGCAAGATCCTACGGCTTTATTTCATGCTCTTTGCGCTGGGCGCAGCGACTGCCTACTACTGGAATCTGCAGAAATCGACTCCAAGCAAAATTTGAAGAGCCTTCTGTTAGTGGATGCTGCCGTGCGCATTGTGTGTGAAGGCCATCAAGTGACCTATCATGCGCTCAGTGCAAACGGCCAAGCGCTGCTCAACATCATTCATGGCAACCTCACCGATCGGATTCCTTGCAAAGTAGAGAAAGCGAAACTTACCCTCACCTTCTCTACACCCTGTGATACGTTGGATGAAGACTCACGATTGCGCGAAGCGTCTTCTTTCGATGCGCTACGTTTAGTGCAGCACAGTTTTGATCTCACTGACCACGGTAAATTTGCGCTGTTTTTAGGTGGCTTATTTGCCTACGATTTAGTGGCTAACTTTGAGCCGCTGGGTGAAGCACCTGCCGACAATCAATGCCCTGATTACGTGTTTTATGTAGCAGAAACTCTGATGGTGATTGATCATCAGCGTGAAACTTGCCAACTGCAGGCGACCCAATTCCAACCGGGCGATGCGCTGCACAGCCAACTCAAAAGCCGGATGCGTGAAATTCGTGCGCAAGTGAATCAAAAATTGCCTTTGCCGAGTGCGCAATCTTTATCTGATGTGGAAGTGACCACCAATATTAGCGATGCAGCGTTTTGCGATATCGTGCGTGACCTCAAGCAGTACGTGGTCAAAGGCGATGTGTTCCAAGTTGTGCCTTCGCGCCGTTTTCGCTTACCTTGTCCTTCACCACTCGCTGCTTATCAACGGCTGAAACAGAGTAACCCAAGCCCTTACATGTTCTACATGCAAGATGAACGCTTTACCCTGTTTGGCGCATCCCCCGAAAGCGCGCTCAAGTATGAAATGCACACCAACCAAGTGGAAATCTACCCGATTGCAGGGACTCGCCGCCGCGGTAAACGCGCCGATGGAAGCATTGATTTTGACCTCGATGGCCGCATTGAGCTTGAACTGCGCACGGATAAAAAAGAAAACGCCGAGCACATGATGCTAGTTGACTTAGCACGCAACGATGTCGCGCGCATTAGCCAAGCCGGTACTCGCCATGTCGCTGACTTGCTGCAAGTGGATCGCTACAGCCATGTGATGCACTTGGTGTCACGCGTGGTGGGTCAGTTACGTGAAGATCTGGATGCGCTACACGCTTATCAAGCTTGCATGAATATGGGTACGCTGACTGGCGCACCGAAAATTCGCGCGATGCAGTTAATTCGCGACGTTGAACAAGCGCGTCGCGGCAGCTACGGCGGCGCGGTGGGCTATCTCACGGGTGAAGGCGATTTGGATACCTGTATCGTGATCCGCTCTGCTTATGTGGAAAACGGTATCGCCCAAGTCCAAGCCGGCGCGGGTGTCGTTTACGACTCTGACCCACAAGCCGAAGCCGATGAAACGCGCGGCAAAGCGCAAGCGGTAATCTCCGCCATTTTATATGCTCATCAAGGGAAGGAATGATCATGGCTAATATTCTGTTTATCGATAACTTTGATTCCTTTACTTACAACTTGGTGGATCAGTTTCGCTCACTCGGTCATGTGGTAACGATTTATCGCAACAACCTTTCTGCAGATGCTATCGAGCAAGCGCTGCAGCAACTGGATAATCCTGTGGTTGTCTTATCCCCCGGCCCAGGTGCGCCGTCTGAAGCGGGCTGCATGCCAGAGTTGCTGCAACGTCTGAAAGGCAAGGTGCCAATGATTGGTATCTGCTTAGGGCATCAAGCCATCGTTGAAGCTTACGGCGGTGTAGTTGCTGGCGCGGGTGAAATCATCCACGGTAAAGTGTCGATGATGGAGCACCAAAGCCACGCGATTTATCGCGGCCTCCCTTCACCACTGGCGATTGCGCGTTACCACTCACTGGTCGCAACGCAAGTACCGGCAACACTGACCGTGACGGCAGAAGTGAATGGCTTGGTAATGTCGGTGGTTAATGAAACTGACAAGGTGTGCGGCTTTCAATTTCACCCAGAATCGATCATGACCACCCACGGCGCTACCTTGCTGGCCAATGCCATTGATTGGGCATTGTCTGCAACGCCAGCACAGACTCAATTCGCGTAACCGCACAGGGAGAGAATGTTATGCAAACCATTATTAATAAACTCTATGAACAGCAAGGGCTTACGCAAGCCGAGAGCCAACTGCTTTTCGACCAAATTATTCGCGGTGAAATGGATCCTGTATTGATGGCGGCGGTACTGACTGCACTGAAAATCAAAGGCGAAACGCCAGATGAAATCGCGGGTGCGGCTAAAGCCCTGCTTGCCAACGCCAATCCATTTCCGCGTCCTGATTATGACTTTGCCGATATCGTCGGTACCGGTGGCGATGGCTCAAACACCATCAACATCTCAACCACCGCCGCATTTGTCGCCGCAGCGTGTGGCGTGAAAGTCGCCAAACACGGCAACCGTGGGGTATCGAGCAAATCCGGCTCTTCCGATCTGCTCAGCTCATTTGGGATCAACCTTGCGATGAGCGCGCAAGATTCGCGTCAAGCCTTGGATGATCTCGGTGTCGCTTTCTTGTTTGCCCCTCAGTATCACAGCGGTGTGCGCCATGCGATGCCGGTGCGTCAAACCATGAAAACTCGCACCATTTTCAACATCTTAGGCCCCCTGATTAACCCTGCTCGTCCCAATATTGAATTGATGGGCGTCTACAGCAAGGATTTGGTTCGTCCTATTGCGCAAACCATGTTACAAATGGGTCTGAAACGCGCGGCGGTGGTGCATGGTTCAGGTCTTGATGAAGTCGCAATTCATGGCGAAACGCAAGTGGCGGAAATTCGCCAAGGCGAATTGATTGAGTACACGCTCACTCCGGAAGATTTTGGTGTTAGCCGTTACCCACTGGATGCGATCCGTGGTGGAGAGCCAGAAAAGAATCGCGCCATCATCACCCAGATCCTAACGGGCAATGGTACAGCAGCACAAATGGCGGCAGTGGCCGTCAACGTTGCACTTCTTCTGCGTCTATTTGGTCAAGAAGATCTGAAAGCCAACACCCAACAAGCGATCGCCGTGATGAAATCGGGCCAAGCCTATGGATTGGTTCAGCAGTTAGCACAACGAGGTTAAGCAGAATGTCCGAGCAGTTGTCTGAGCATATTTCCGTACAAACCGCGCAAATGGCGCAAGTGCTGGTCAAAATCGTCAACGATAAATACCAATGGATTGAGGAGCGCAAAGCCAAGCAACCTCTTGCGAGCTTTCATCCATTACTGACTCGCTCAGAGCGCGATTTCTATCAAGCCTTGAGCGGCGATAACACCGTATTCATTCTCGAATGCAAAAAAGCCTCACCTTCAAAAGGATTGATCCGCGAAGCGTTTGATCTCGATTACATCGCCTCCGTGTATGGCGAGTACGCCAATGCCATTTCGGTACTGACCGATGAAAAGTATTTCCAAGGTCGTTTTGAATTTTTGCCACAAGTGCGCGCTCAGGTAACTCAGCCTGTCTTGTGCAAAGATTTTATGGTCGACCCGTATCAGGTTTATCTGGCGCGTCATTATCAAGCGGATGCGATTTTGCTGATGCTGTCTGTGCTCAATGATGATCAATATCGTGAACTGGCCGCTGTGGCGCACGACCTTGGTATGGGCGTACTCACCGAAGTCAGCAACGAGCAAGAACTGAAACGTGCAGTTGATCTGCAAGCGAAAGTCATCGGCATCAATAACCGCAATCTGCGTGATTTGACCACCGACCTAAATCGCACCAAGCAGTTGGCGCCGCTTATTCCACAAGGTACCATCATTATTTCCGAATCCGGCATTTACACCCACCAGCAGGTGCGTGATTTAGCTCAGTTTGCCAATGGTTTCTTGATTGGTAGCTCGCTGATGGCGCAAAGCAATCTTGAACTGGCGGTGCGAAAAATTGTGCTCGGCGAACACAAGGTGTGCGGTTTGACTCATCCTGATGATGCGGTTAAAGCCTACCAAGCAGGTTCCGTTTTTGGTGGCCTGATTTTTGTTGAGAAATCCAAACGCTTTGTCGATGTAGAACAAGCTCGCCTGATCATGAGCGGCGCGCCGCTACAGTATGTCGGCGTGTTTCAAAACCACCCAGCCGCGCAAGTCGCCGATATCGCGACCCAATTGGGCTTATTTGCGGTGCAACTGCACGGTGATGAAGATTTTGCGTATGTACGCGAACTGCGCGCTTCCCTTCCAGAATCCATTGAAATTTGGAAAGCGTATGGCGTCAGTAATGCTTTACCTGAGCTACTACCAGAGCACATCGATAGGCACCTGCTCGATGCCAAAGTCGGCGAACAAAGTGGTGGCACAGGACACAGTTTTGATTGGCGCTTGCTGCCCAAACATAGCGACTTGATGCTCGCCGGCGGCTTGAGCGCCGAAAATGTCGCCCAAGCGGCGCAACTTGGCTGCCGCGGACTCGATTTCAACTCTGGCGTGGAAAGCGCTCCGGGTAAAAAAGACGCCAACCAGTTACAACAGGTTTTCCAACAATTACGGAATTATTAGATTATCAGCATGGCAACATGCATAGAAAAGGAATGTAAGCATGGCTAAATTAAACGCCTATTTTGGCGAATTTGGTGGGCAGTTTGTGCCACAAATTTTGGTTCCAGCGCTAGATCAACTGGAACAAGCCTTTATTGATGCCCAGCAGGATGATGCTTTCCGCGCTGAATTTATGAGCCTACTGCAAGAATACGCAGGTCGCCCAACCGCGCTGACGCTCACGCAAAACATCACCAAAGGCACTAAAACTAAACTCTATTTGAAACGTGAAGATCTACTGCACGGCGGCGCGCACAAAACCAACCAAGTTTTGGGTCAAGCCCTGCTCGCCAAGCGCATGGGCAAACATGAAATCATCGCCGAAACTGGCGCAGGCCAACACGGTGTCGCAACCGCATTAGCCTGTGCGCTGCTTGGCTTAAAGTGCCGCGTGTACATGGGTGCGAAAGATGTTGAACGCCAAAGCCCGAACGTGTTCCGCATGCGCTTAATGGGCGCCACCGTGATCCCTGTTCATTCTGGTTCAGCAACTCTAAAAGATGCCTGTAACGAAGCGCTGCGCGACTGGTCTGGTAGCTACGAGACCGCGCATTATCTGCTTGGCACTGCGGCAGGCCCTCACCCATTCCCAACCATTGTGCGTGAATTCCAACGTATTATTGGCGAAGAAACCAAAAACCAAATCCTTGCTCGTGAAGGTCGTTTGCCCGATGCGGTGATCGCCTGTGTTGGCGGTGGCTCAAACGCCATTGGTATGTTTGCTGATTTCATCGAAGAAGAATCGGTACGTTTGATCGGTATTGAGCCAGCTGGTAAAGGCATTGATACCCATCAACATGGCGCACCACTTAAACACGGTAAAACCGGCATTTTCTTCGGTATGAAAGCACCGTTGATGCAAGATGAGCATGGTCAAGTAGAAGAGTCTTACTCTGTCTCGGCAGGGTTAGATTTCCCATCGGTGGGGCCACAGCATGCTTACCTGAATGCCATTGGCCGTGCGGAATATGAAAGCATCACCGATGATGAAGCACTCGATGCCTTCCAAGCGTTAGCACGAAACGAAGGCATCATCCCAGCGCTGGAGTCTTCACACGCTCTCGCGCATGCAATCAAAATGGCGTATGCCGAGCCAGACAAAGAGCAGTTGTTAGTGGTTAACCTTTCGGGCCGAGGTGATAAGGATATCTTCACCGTACACAAATTACTTGAAGACAAAGGAGCGTTGTAATGAACCGTTATCAAGCCCTATTTCAACGCCTAAGCGCCGCGCAGCAAGGCGCTTTCGTTCCTTTCGTGACCATTGGTGACCCAAACCCCGAGCAGTCACTCGCCATCATGCAAACCCTGATTGATGCAGGAGCGGATGCGCTTGAACTTGGCATGCCCTTCTCCGATCCATTGGCCGATGGCCCGACGATTCAAGGCGCAAACTTACGTGCATTAGCGGCGAAAACCACGCCAGATGTCTGTTTTGAGCTGATCGCGCAGATCCGTGAACGCAACCCTGAAACTCCGGTTGGTTTACTGATGTACGCCAACTTAGTTTACGCACGCGGAATCGAAGATTTTTATCAACGCTGCCAAAAAGCTGGAGTGGATTCGGTACTGATTGCCGATGTACCCACCAACGAAAGCCAGCCTTTTGTGGCGGCCGCAGAGAAGTTTGGCATTCAACCAATCTTTATTGCGCCGCCGACGGCAACCGATGCAACCTTACAAGCAGTGGCTCAACTAGGCAAAGGCTACACCTATCTGCTATCACGCGCTGGGGTGACTGGGGCTGAAACCAAAGCCAACATGCCTGTGCATGCCCTGCTTGAACGTCTGCAACAATTTGATGCGCCACCAGCACTGCTAGGTTTTGGTATTTCAGAGCCCGCTCAAGTTAAACAAGCGATTGAAGCTGGCGCAGCGGGAGCCATTTCCGGATCGGCGGTGGTAAAAATCATCGAAACGCATTTGGATAATCCAGCTAAGCAGCTGACTGAGCTGGCAAACTTCACTCAAGCCATGAAACAAGCAACAAAAATTTAACTTGCATTGTCTTAAATCAGCGGCGCATCCTTTGGTGTGCCGCATCATTTTATTAACAACCCAAAAAACACCAACAAACTCACACCAACAACACAAACCCATTCACCACATCAATAGCAAACGTTTCCCTTGTGGCTAAAAACGCCAAATTACTCTCGTTTTACTCCGCTATTGAGAAAACGCTCGATGTGCTTATTGCTAAATGTAAACATTCCGTGTAAAAAGCAGGAGCAAAATTTTTGCCCATTTAGTGATATGACACTAGTGGCTAACACTAGGAATTTACAATTTATTAGCACAGAGGTTATGGAAGTGTTAAAGACAAAGGGTTTACTAAACAACATCGGCGTGCAAGTGGTGATCGCCATGCTCGCGGGTACCGCAGTCGGTGCAGCAATGGGGCACGATGCGACACTATTTGCCCCACTGGGTGCGATTTTTATTAATCTGATCAAAATGCTGGTGATTCCCCTGGTGGCTGTGGCACTGATTTCTGGTGCAGCTGGTCTGGGTGATAGCCATTCTGCTGGTAAGGTCGGTGCAGTGACGTTAAGTTACTTTGCTATTACCTCTGCCGCCGCTGTAGCTCTGGCATTGATCATGGGTGAACTGTTCCAACCGGGTGTCGGAGTCGATGTTTCTGGTGTAGAGAGCATGTTCTCTGCGGAATACGCAGCGCAAGGTGAACTCCCCACTTTCTGGGCAACCATCATCGGTATGATCCCAACCAACGTTTTCCAGTCACTGAACGAAGCGAACATTCTACAGATCTTGGTTTTCTGTCTGTTTTTAGGCATTGCGATTTCTAAGCAAGCCAAAGAAAAACGTGACCCAGTGATCAACGCGGTGAACACCATTGTTGATGCCATGGTATGGATGATCAACAAAGTGATGCTGATTGCGCCTATTGGTGTATTTGGCTTGATGGCTGATGCCGTGGGTACATTTGGTTTCAGCGCGCTGATGGTGGTGTTTAAACTGTTCGTCGTTTACGTAGCGGCAATTGCAATTTTTGGCTTTGTGGTTTACCCAGTCATGATCCAACTGTTTAGCAAAACATCGGCGAAGAAATTCATTCAAGCAATGAAGAAGCCACAAGCGGTTGCACTGTCTACCGCTTCTTCAATGGCGACACTGCCTGTCACTATGGATACGGTGAAAAACGATCTGGGTGTGCGCAACTCAACGGCGTCTTTCGTACTGCCTTTGGGCGCGACCATCAACATGTCAGGTAACGCGATCTACTACGGTCTGGTGGCTATCTTCTTTGCTCAGTTGTTCAATATTGACCTGAGCATGGGTGCCTACATTGCGATCATCGTGACTGCTACTCTCGGTGCGGTTGGTCAAGCCGGTGTTCCGGGGCCATCTTTCCTTGTGGTGGCGGTACTGCTCTCTGCCGGTATTCCTATTGAAGGTCTACCACTGCTGTTTGCACTGGATCGTATTTTCGACATGATCCGTACTGCACTGAACATCACTGGTGATGCCGCTTGTGCAGTGATTGTAGATTCGATGATCACGGAAGAAGCAGCAACTGAGCTGGAAAAGCGTGAAGCTTAATCGCTGATTAGGATTGTTCATAAAAAAGCCAGACATTATCCGTCTGGCTTTTTCTTTATTGAGTCACGGGCAAATTATCCCGCGAAAGAGATGGGTTTACTTAGCGTCCCAACGCCTCTTTATAGTGCTGGCGACAGACTGAAACATACTTATCATTACCGCCAATCGCGACCTGATCCCCTTCGCTGATGGCGTTGCCATGCTCATCGGTACGGATCACCATATTGGCTTTGCGTCCACAGTGGCAAATGGTTTTCAGCTCAATCAGTTTATCCGCCCATGAGAGCAGATATTTACTGCCTTCAAACAGCTCACCAAGGAAATCGGTACGTAAGCCGTAACACAGCACAGGGATATTCAGTTTATCCACCACTTCGGTCAGTTGGTAAACCTGCTCTTTAGAGAGAAACTGACACTCATCCATCAAAATACAGTGACGAGGTTCGGCCTCATGCAATTTTGCGATCACTTGGAACAGGTTGCTATCAGCATGGAAAAGGTGTGCTTCGGCCTCAAGGCCAATCCGAGAACTCACTTTGCCAACACCAAAACGATCGTCGATCGCGGCGGTAAAAATCAGTGGGTTCATGCCACGTTCTTGGTAGTTAAACGCCGATTGCAATAAGGTAGTCGACTTACCCGCATTCATTGCCGAGTAATAAAAGTACATCTGAGCCAAAGAAGAAATCCTGTTTGTATCATTTTACTGTCTGCGCTCTCGTGCTGCGCAGGTTAAAAAAAAGGGTGGCTAATGCCACCCTTTGCAAGGCGTTGATTACGCTTTATCTTTCGTTGCAAGCTTGACCGCAATCGCCAACTCTTCGAGAGCGGCTGGGTTCGCCAAACTTGGTGCATCGGTCATTAGACACGCGGCGGCTGTCGTTTTCGGGAAGGCAATGACATCACGGATGTTTTCCGTGCCGCACAGCAGCATCACCAGACGATCCAGACCAAATGCCAGACCGGCGTGTGGTGGTGTACCAAACTTCAGCGCATCGAGCAGGAAGCCAAACTTGAGACGTTGCTCTTCTGGCGTGATACCCAGAATGTCAAATACGGCAGATTGCATTTCCGCGTTGTGGATACGTACTGAACCACCACCGACTTCGTAGCCGTTCAACACCATATCGTAAGCGTTTGACAGCGCCTCTTCTGGGTTGGCTTTCAACTGCTCAGGAGAGAGGTTCAGAGGGGATGTGAATGGGTGGTGCATTGCCGCCACGTTACCTTCGTCATCACCTTCGAACATTGGGAAATCCACGACCCACAGTGGCGCCCACGCGGATTCGTTGGTGATACCTAACTCTTTACCCGCTTTCAGACGCAGTGCGCCCAGCGCTTCAGCCACCACTTTGGCAGAATCGGCACCGAACAGAATGATATCGCCAGTTTGTGCTTGAGTACGCTCGATGATGGCTTGGATGATCTCTTCAGTGAGGAATTTCGCCACTGGAGATTGGATACCTTCCATACCCGCGGCCAAATCATTCACTTTCAGCCATGCCAAGCCTTTCGCGCCGTAAATAGCCACAAATGCGGTGTACTCATCAATTTGTTTACGGGTCAGCGCTGCGCCACCTGGGATGCGCAGTGCAGCCACGCGGCCTTTTGGATCGTTCGCTGGACCAGAGAAGACTTTGAAATCGACGTCTTTCAGCAGATCCGCTACATCCACCAACTCCATTGGGTTACGCAGATCTGGCTTGTCTGAGCCGAAACGACGCATCGCTTCGCTGTAAGGCATGATTGGGAAATCGCCCAGATCCACATTCAGCAGTTCAAGCCACATCTCACGAATCATCTTCTCCGTCACAGCACGCACTTGTTCTGCGGTCATAAAAGACGTTTCAATATCGATCTGGGTAAATTCAGGTTGACGGTCTGCGCGCAAATCTTCGTCACGGAAACATTTTACGATTTGGTAGTAACGGTCAAAGCCAGACATCATCAGTAGCTGTTTAAACAGCTGTGGTGATTGTGGCAGCGCGTAGAAGCTACCTTTGTGGACACGGCTTGGTACTAGGTAGTCACGCGCGCCTTCTGGTGTTGCTTTGGTCAACACTGGGGTTTCGATATCGAGGAAACCGTGTGTATCCAAGAAACGGCGCACAAAGCTGGAAGCTTTGGCACGCAGTTTGATGCGGTCACTCATCTCAGGACGACGCAGATCCAAGTAACGGTATTTGAGGCGTTGCTCTTCTGAGTTCTTCTGGTTGAAGTCGAGCGGCAGAACGTCTGAACGGTTAATGATCTCAAGGCTACGCGCCAACAGCTCTACTTCGCCAGTCGCCATCTCTTTGTTGATTTGGCTTTCTGGACGCGCACGCACTTCACCGGTCAGTTTGATACAGAATTCGCTACGCAGTTGGTTAGCCACGGCGAACACATCTGCCATATCCGGATCCACTACTACCTGAACAACACCTTCACGATCTCGCATATCAATGAAGATTAGACCGCCTAAATCACGACGGCGATTAACCCAGCCGCACAGCTCTACAGTTTGTCCTACCAAGGACTTGTTCAGGTGACCACAATAATGGCTACGCATAGTGAATTTCCCAATCTCAATTAGTCATCAAATTTAACGCTGAAAGGTCGTGGTGTGCTTAGCAGACTGCCATTTCAGCAAAGTTCCATTTATACGCCGAAAGGGATTTAAGATCGACCTTCCCACGTACAATTTGTTGTCTTTTCTTACCCCTTGCTGCTTTTTAACGCAATAATCCTCTTAAGTAGAGGTTAAAGGCTAACCAGAAGGGAAAAATAGGCGCTGATTATAGCGCTAAAATCTCGTATTCTTCAAAACTCTCGTGATGATTTAAGGAGCCCGAGCAGAGTGACGCCCTCTCTTCCCTTGCGACTCGGTTTAACCCTGTGGTCTCACCCTGCATGGCAGAGTGAATTTTATGGTAGCGGCACGCAAGCCTCTGAACGCCTTGCCAAATACGCCAGCGTTTTTCACACGGTTGAAGGCAATACCACTTTTTATGCATCACCCTCTCCCAGTACTGTGCTCAACTGGCGCGCGGCCACTCATGACGACTTTCGCTTCACCTTTAAGCTGCCGAAAAGCATTACCCACCAGCATTTACTGCGCGATTGCAAAGAAGAGCTGCTGAGTTTTTTGCGTTTAATGCGGCCCTTGCACGACCGAATTGGCATGTGGACGATTCAGCTGCCCGCCGCTTTTGGGCCTGAACATCTGGCGCAATTGAAAAACTTTCGAGACTGGTTTCCAACGGATTTTCCACTGGGCGTGGAGGTGCGTCATCTGGCCTTTTTTAGCAAAGGTGAAGCGGAAAAAGCGCTCAATCAATGGCTGATTGAGCAAAACATTGATCGCATCATTATGGACAGTCGCCCTGTTTTTGCGGCGCTGCCGAATACCGAAGCGGTGATTGATGCGCAGCAGAAAAAACCGAAAGTGCCGGTTCATGCGATTGCCACCGCCAAGCATCCGATGATCCGTTTTATCGGCCATCCTGAGATTGAGGCCAACCTACCCTTTTTCGGTGCTTGGCTACATAAACTGCCCGAGTGGATTGCGCAAGGTAAGCAGCCTTATCTAATGATTCATACACCGGATAATGATTTCGCGCCTCAGCTGGCGGTGCAACTTTACCAACAATTACAACAGGCTATCGCGCTGCCTGATCTGGCGCCGTTTCCCGCAATGCCCGAACAGCCACAACTGAGCATGTTTTGAACTCACGAGCCGGCACAGCTGATTTCCCCTAAAGGTGATGTGTTTAATGACAGACGCTGTGATTTTTCATAAAATACGCGCCTTTTATTGCGCCTGTTCATCGGGATCAGGTACAAGACGCTGCCATGAGGTCTGCTATGAACCCAAAAGATACTCTCTTTTCCGCACCCATCGATAAAATCGGTGATTTCACCTTTGACGAGCGCGTGGCTGAAGTTTTTCCAGACATGATCCAACGTTCGGTGCCGGGTTACAGCAACATCATCTCCGCGATTGGCATGCTGGCGGAGCGCTTTGTAAAGCCTCATTCCAAGATTTACGATTTAGGCTGTTCACTGGGTGCGGCAACCCTTTCTATGCGCCGCCATATCAAACAAGAAGGCTGCCAAATCATTGCCGTCGATAACTCAGCGGCCATGGTGGAACGCTGCAAGCTGCACCTCAACGCTTATCGCTCTGACACACCAGTGCAGGTAATCGAAGCGGATATTCGCGATATCGCGATTGAAAACGCCTCCGTCGTAGTGCTCAACTTTACCTTGCAGTTTCTCGCGCCGGATGATCGCTACGCGTTGCTAGAAAAAATCTACGCCGGATTACGCCCGGGTGGCATTTTGATCTTATCGGAAAAATTTGTGTTTACAGATCAAGAAGCACACGAACTGCTGATCGATTTGCACCACGATTTCAAACGTGCCAACGGATACAGCGAGCTGGAGATCAGCCAAAAGCGCAGCGCGATTGAAAATGTGATGCGCCCAGATTCCATCCAGACCCACAAACAGCGTTTTGCCACGCTCGGCTTTTCAAGCTTTGAAGTTTGGTTCCAGTGCTTTAACTTTGGCTCTATGTTCGCCATTAAGTAAATCGCTTATTTTGTTGACTATTTTTGTCATTTATCTTCATGTTAGCGACTCTCTGCGCCACGCATGATCCTGAAGTCATGTGCAGAGAGCATAGTTTAGGTATTTAGCCCCATGTTCAACTTTGCCAACGTTTACCAACAGATCGCTCAACATCCGCAGTTACAGTTGTGGCTCAACACCCTGCCTCAGCAATTGACGGATTGGCAAGCTAAGCAGCACGGTGATCTCGATCGCTGGATGCGTAACCTCAAGAAAATTCCGGTCGGTCAACCGGAGGTGATTGATCTGAAAAATGCGGTAGCGGCACACAATCATCAGCCACTCGCGCAAGGTGAACAGAAGAAATTGGAAGCGGTGCTCAAAACCTTTCACCCTTGGCGTAAAGGTCCTTACCATCTGCACGGCATTCATATTGATACCGAATGGCGATCCGATTGGAAATGGGATCGCTTACTGCCACACATCTCGCCACTGAAAAACCGTTTGGTACTTGATGTGGGTTGTGGCAACGGCTATCACATGTGGCGTATGTTGGGTGAAGGGGCGCAGCAAGTGTTCGGCATTGACCCTTCCGAGCTGTTTCTGATCCAGTTTGAAGCGGTACGTAAACTGCTGGGCGATGACCAACGCGTTCATCTCTTGCCACTCGGTATTGAACAGATGCCGGAGTTGAACGCCTTTGATACCGTGTTCAGCATGGGCGTACTTTATCATCGTCGCTCACCACTCGATCATTTGCTGCAACTGAAAAATCAGTTGGTTTCTGGTGGTGAACTGATCTTAGAAACCTTAGTGGTGGAAGGGGATGAAAATACGGTACTGGTGCCGTTTGATCGCTACGCCCAAATGCGTAACGTCTATTTCTTCCCTTCTGCACTGGCTCTTAAAGTGTGGTTAGAGAAGACTGGATTTGTCGATGTGCGTATTGTGGATGAAAACACCACAACATTAGGCGAGCAGCGCACCACCGAGTGGATGACACACAATTCACTGCCCGATTACGTTGACCCACAAGACCCAAGCAAAACCATCGAAGGTTATCCTGCGCCACGCCGCGCCATTCTGATTGCCAAAAAACCATAATTGACACAGTTTTAACTCGTATATCTGGGTATAACGTTACCCTTGGCAAAGGATGCGCTAAGCATCCTTTGCTATAACTTCTTTATACAACCACTCATTAGAAAATAATAAGGTCGCAAATGTTTAAGCGAATTGCACCCTTTGCCGCATTGAGTTTGCTCTCGGGCTGCGCACTCACCAATGGCGATGAATACCATCAAGCGACGCTCGCCGCAATTCAAAGCTCTGAAGCCAATATGACCCAAAAAATGACGAACGTAGAATCACAAATGGGTCTACAAAATGATTATATTGAAAGCCTTGAAAAGCAGATTCTTGAGTTAAAAACTCAAGTTAGCCAAATTAAAATGCCGCCACCGCCTGTTCCGAAACAAGCCTCTACCGCTAAGCCGTCCAATGATAAGAACGCGGCCATAACCAAACCTCGCCACGATGTGGTGTTGGGCGAAATTGAAAGTGTCACTATTGATGCGATTAAGCAAACCTTCGATGCTCGTATCGATACGGGTGCCGCCACCTCATCACTGAACGCCGTCGATATTGAAGAGTTCGAACGCAATGGCAAAAACTGGGTGCGCTTCCACCTTGCTGATGAGAAAAACCCTAAAACAGAGGCTAACTGGATTGAAGCGCCCGTCTTGCGTTATGTGCGTATTCGCCAATCAACCAACGAAAATACCGAACGCCGCGCCGTTGTCGAGCTGTGGGTAAAACTGGGATCTATTCATGAGAAAGCGCAGTTTACCCTCGCCGACCGTTCGCAAATGACACATCCCGTACTGCTTGGCCGAGAATTTATCCGTGATATCGCACTGGTCGATGTCAGTCGCAAATACATTCAGACCGAACAAAAATAGGCAAGATGATGACTTCGAAAATTCCTTTTTATATTTCTGTCTTTCTGCTCTTTGCTACAGGTATCACATTGAGTGTTTTGCGCCATCAAGATTATGGTGTGCCATGGACACCCGGCGAAACTCGTCAAGTATGGGATATTGAAGCGAGGATCGAGTTTGCAGCGCAAGGGAAAGAGGCCAAAGTTTCTCTTGCCGCACCGCTCACGCAAGAAGGCTATACCCTGATCAACGAAACTGCATCCTCACCGGGTTACGGCATTTCTTACTTAGATACTGAATCTGGTCGCCGTATTGAGTGGTCGATTCGTCAAGCGAGTGGCCCGCAAATCATCTACTACAAAGCGCAATTTCTGGTCGACCCGCAAGCCAAAGCAGTGCAAATTCCGCCAACGCAACCTATTGTAAAGCCGGCCTTTGATGGCCCAGAAGAGTCAGCCGCTGCCGCCTTGATCGACAGAGCTTCTCAGCGCTCAGCCGACCACATCACTTTTACTCGCGAGCTGATTAAAGGGCTCAACGATAGCGAAAGCCAAAACGCCTCTCTGCTGCTGAATAAGATGAGTAAAGTGGATGCCATGCAAAAACTGCTTTCTTACGCACAAGTGCCTAATAAAGTGGTCGGCGTGATCCAGTTGGAAGATGGTCGCCGCCGCCAGTCGATTCAACATATGAATGAAGTGTGGAATGGCAACACGTGGATCCTATTTAACCCAGAAACAGGTAAACAGCCGACCCGTCCTAACTTGCTTGTTTGGGATGAATCTAATATCTCTCTGCTTGATGTGGTTGGTGGGCAAAATAGCCAAGTCATGTTCAGCATGATTTCGCAAAAAGTGACACCCCAACACGCTACTGACAGTAAGGCCGCGGCTGATGGCTTACTCAATCTCTCAATCCATAGTTTGCCGCTTGAAGAACAGGCCATGTTCAAGACCATCATGTTGATCCCGATTGGCGCGCTGATCGTGGTTTTTTTGCGCGTGATTGTCGGACTCAAAACCTCGGGTACTTTCATGCCCGTATTGATCGCGGTTGCCTTTGTACAAACCCAGCTCACCACCGGTATTGTCGGCTTTCTACTGATTGTGGGCACTGGCTTAATCATTCGTAGCTACCTCTCCAAGCTCAATCTCTTACTGGTTGCACGGATTTCAGCCGTGATCATAACCGTGATTTTGATTATTTCGGTGTTTACTGTGGTGGCGTTTAAAGTCGGTTTAACCGAAGGCTTAACCATAACTTTCTTCCCGATGATTATTTTGTCGTGGACCATTGAGCGGATGTCCATTCTGTGGGAAGAAGAAGGCGCTAAAGAGGTGCTGCTGCAAGGCGGTGGCTCACTGTTTACCGCTATTTTGATCTATCTGGCGATGACCAACACGTATGTACAACACTTAACCTTTAATTTCATTGGGTTACAGTTGGTTGTTCTCGCGGCAATCCTACTGTTGGGAACTTACACCGGTTATCGAATTTCTGAGCTGCGTCGCTTCAAGCCTTTGGTGGAGGAGAAGTAATGGGGTTCTCCTTTTCGTTCTCGGATTACACCTCCCCTTTTAAGCTACGCCGCAAAGGGATCATGGGGATGAATAAGCGTAACCACGCTTATATCGGACGTTACAACGATCGTTCCAAGTACCCTTTGGTGGATGACAAGCTCAAAACCAAGCTGATCGCTCAACGGGCTGGGTGTACAGTTCCAAAGCTCATCGGCGTGATCAGCAATCAAGCCGAAGTGAAACACATCCATGAGATGGTCAAAGACTGGCCGGGGTTTGTGATTAAGCCTGCGCGCGGCAGTGGTGGTAAAGGCATTTTGGTCGTCACCTCCCATCAAGCCGGTGTGTATACCAAACCCTCAGGTTCGACCATGAATAAAGAGGATGTGGAACGCCACATCAGCAATGCTCTCGCCGGACTTTTCTCTCTTGGCGGCAAAAACGATGTGGCAGTGGTCGAAAACTTAATTCAGTTTGATGACTGTTTTGAGGGGTTCAGCTATGAAGGCGTACCCGATGTGCGGATTATCGTGTTCAAAGGTTATCCGGTCATGGCGATGATGCGCCTCTCCACTTCCGCTTCGGATGGTAAAGCCAACTTACACCAAGGTGCGGTCGGCGTGGGAATTGATATTGCCACCGGTAAAGCGGTGCGTGCCGTGCAATTTAATAAACCCGTTACTCATCACCCCGATACAGACAAAGAGCTGGCCACCTTAGTTGTCCCACACTGGGAAAGGCTGCTGACATTAGCAGCCAGCGCTTGGGAGATGACTGGATTAGGCTATCTCGGAACTGATATGGTACTGGATAAAGAAGAAGGGCCGATGGTGTTAGAACTCAATGCGCGCCCCGGACTCGCGATTCAGATTGCTAATGGCGCAGGACTCTTGCCTCGTTTGCAGCACATTGAAAGTTTAGGTTCTTCACTGATCTACCCAACACCCGCCGAGCGTGTAGCCTATGCAGTGCGTAAGTTTGGGGTTCACTCACCGATAGCGCAGTAATCCTGATTTTATTTACCGCGCCAACATGACAAAAGGCTTCCGAATGGAAGCCTTTTTCGTGAGCTATCAACCACATACCATTAAGCGTATTGCGCTTCAAACTCTTTCATAAAATCGACCAGCGCTTGCACACCCTCTAGCGGCATCGCGTTATAGATAGAGGCACGCATCCCCCCCACAACGCGGTGCCCTTTCAATGACACCAAGCCACGCGCTTCAGCCAGTTCCAAGAAGGTATCGTCCAACTCGGGTTTCGCCAGTTGGAATGGGACGTTCATCAGCGAGCGGTTGTCTGGATGGATCTCGTTACGGTAGAAATCGGATGAATCAATATAGCCATAAAGCAGCGCCGCTTTTGCGCGGTTCACTTCTTCAATCGCTTTGACGCCACCTTGTGCTTTCAACCATTGGAAAACAAGGCCGGAGAGATACCAAGCAAAGGTAGGTGGGGTATTAAACATCGACTCTTGCTCAGCAAGAATTTTGTAATTCAGTACTCCCGGTAACAGATCGCTAGCCAAATCCAGCAAATCATCGCGCACGATGGCGATACAGATCCCCGCAGGTCCAATATTCTTCTGCGCGCCAGCGTAAATCACGCCGAATTTCGATACATCAATTTCACGAGATAAAATGGTCGAAGACATATCGGCAACGATCGGTTTGTCTGTGACAGGCAAATCGTTGATTTCGATGCCATCAATCGTTTCATTCGGGCAGAAGTGCACATAGGCAGCGTTGTTCGCAATGCGCCATTCGCTCGCAGGCAATACGGCGATTTTGCCTTCTTTTTCAGTTTTGGCGTCAAAAACATCGACAGTGCAATATTTCTTCGCTTCTTTCACTGCGCTCATCGCCCAGTAACCTGCATCAATGTAGGTTGCCGTCTCTGCATCCCCGAGCAAGTTAAGCGGTACAGCCGCAAACTGTGCACGCGCTCCGCCTTGGCAAAACAGTACTTTGTAATTATCTGGGATATTCAGAAGATCGCGCAGATCGCGCTCAGCCTGCTCGGCTACTTGAATGAATGGCTTACTACGGTGGCTAATTTCCATCACCGAAGTGCCAAGATGATTCCAGTTTACAAACTCCGCTTGTGCTTGCAGCATCACAGCCTTAGGCAAGGCGGCGGGACCCGCACTAAAGTTATAAACCGTATCGGTGTTGTGCTCCATGTGTTCATTGCTCCTGCTAACGAAAAGTGTTGTGATTAATACCACTTTTTACGCCAGATAAAAAGCGAGAAAAGAGGCCTTAACGCCTCTTTCCCCAAGCAACGAACGACCGCGCGAGTTTTTAGCCTTGCGACATCATCAGCGGCATTAACAACATGACGAGTGGCATGGTTTTTCCGTTCGGGAATACCACATTACCCTCTTTGATTTCCGCTTGTAGGGTGTAGCCTTTATCATCTTGAGTCATCATTTCCATCATCATGAGCTGGTCAATCCCTTGTGCAATAAATGGGAAAGCCGTCACCAACTGGTTGGAAATATACGTTTTAGTCTGCCCAGTCAGCGCTGGGATGACCGCCATCGGATCTTGCAATAGATTTTCCGTCCCTTCAGGCACATTCAGTCGCCAGTTCGATGCAAAATCACCACCAGAAATATTGGCCGAGAAGTTATCCACTGAAACGAAAAATCCTTTCCTGAACAGTGCTTCCACTTGTGGCAAGATCTGCTCAACATCCTGCTCGGTCATCTCTGGCGCACCTTGATAAAGTTTAGACAGCGCTTTGGTGGCCGTGGTATCCAAATCCCCCAACGTGAAATCTAAAGCGAACTCTTTAAACTCGCCACCGCTGTATTTCGCATCGGCAATCTTCATCTTGTGAGCTGTAGTAAAACGAGTCTGTGTGGTATCCAATCCTGAAGTGAAATGGTAAGTAAAACCACCCATATCAAACTCCGTTTGCCCCGCTTGGTTGACACTCAGTTTATCCAGCTTGAAATTCTGTGCGCCTAGCCACAAACCATCACTCTCTTTACCTTGACCGTCACCGATGATCTGGCTGAGTACCATTTGTGCTTGGTTTTCAAAATCCAAAATGATCTTTGGTACGTTCAGTTGGAACGTCATTTCACCCAATGTCGTTAAAGAACCGCTCATTTGCGCCGGTTCAATGGTCACCGCGACCGGCTCTTCACCTTGGAATACGTAGTTCCACTGTTCCAGCTTCACCGTGTAATCGGTGTTACCGTTTAATTTGGTATTCGAAAGAATCTGCAGTGGAAACTCAGGGAATTGCGGCAGTGTTGATACCGCTGACACCCCCATCAGGCCATGAGTCAGTGTACTGTCGACTAAAATTTCGGTCGGAATACCTTCCGCTTCTAACTGCACCACAATCGTCGGGTCTGTGATTTTGTAACGCGTCTGCATTTGTGATGACAGATAACCGCGCTGATAGTTAACCAGTTCAGCCTTGGTTGATGAGCTTTCAAAATTGTTGAGGCCATCTTTGATTGCAGATTCACCGATTTGACCCACCGCGAGTGGCCAACACAAACCTAGCGCAACAGCCCCACCCACTGCACCGATCATTTTTATTGATTTCATAGTCGAATATTTCCTTGGGATTGAGTTTCCTTAGTTTAGGTGACGAAACTCGTACAAGATACAAATAATTGTCAACATTTGTGCAAACAACGGGAAAAGTATGAATCAAATCAGAGTATTGAATTGCAACAGTCTTGATTGGAAATTCTCCAACTCTGCTCCCACTTCATCAGCGCCATCCCTGCTAAAGTAACAGCGTGAACCCTTGCCAGAGAAAAGGTTGTGAATCGCTACGCCCTGCTCATTTTAGATAACAATCCGGTCAGTATTGAACAATGGCGTCAAGAACTGTCTGGTTTTGCCAGTAAATTCGACCTATGCAGCGCTGAATCCATTGATGAAGCTCAGCAGTGGCTTGAATTTATTGAACAACGTGAACAGATCGCCGCGTTAGTTATCGCCAGTCATCACGAAGCGCTCAATGGTGCGGATTTTTTGATTCGATTAGATAAAGTGGCGCACACCAAACACGCTCGCAAAGTTCTGGTGAGTGGTGGACAAGATATCCAAGCCATTCTGAGCGCGGTCAACGAAGGTCGCTTAGACTACTGCTTGACTAAACCACTGCAAGATAACGTGCTACGCAAAACAGCTTTACAAGAACTGACCTCCTTTGTTCTTGAACACGATAAAGACAATATCTTGAGCTACAGCACGGTGTTGGATCAGCAGCGTCTGTTACGCGCGCACATCGATAACAAGATGCGCAGCTACCGTGAAGGATTCATCACGGATTATCACCGCTTATCCGATAGTGAATTAGCCGAAAAAGTGATTGGTGCGCTGTACCAGTTTTTTGATGAGAAAGACGAGACTCAAGCGTGCCGAACCTATTCCGCGCAGCATTTACTGACCGAAGAGGGCGAGCCTAACCGTTTCTTATGGTTTATCACCGAAGGCGAAGTGGCTTTATATAAGCGAGACGATCTTGGCCAACAGCGTGAAGTGGTACGCCATAAAAAAGGCAATATTATCGGCGGTATGTCATTTGTGACTGGCGAACCCTCTTTTTCGACTGCGATCACCCTAACCCAGACTGAAGTGATAAAACTTGATCGTGATGTGTTCGCCAAAGTCATGCATAACGACACCAGCCTACTGCCACTGTTTACCAACTTACTTCTGCGCCATTTTAATCGTCGATTGCAACGCAGCATTACCACGAAACTTGAACTCCAAAAAACGTTGGAGTCTTTAGAGTCTGCCCATCAACAATTGATGGAGCGTGAAAAAATGGCGATGTTAGGACAACTGGTGGCAGGCGTTGCCCACGAGTTGAATAATCCGGTCGCTGCCATTTTGCGCGGTACTGAAACCTTATCCAGCCATATTGGACACTTGATTGAGGGTGAAGAGCGAGCACCAACCGAACAATTAGGTGCGCAATTATTGCAAAAAGCCATGCAGGCTAAACCGATCTCCACTTCCGAAGAGCGTCACAAAGCCAAACAGTTAGAAGAGCTTATTCATCACCGTTTAATCGCCAAAAAAATGGTCAAATTGGGCTTGGATGACGATGAGGCCATGATCCAACTTGCCAAAAGTCGACCGGAAATAGCGCAAAAACAACTTGAACAGCTGGAAAGCTATCACATCACCGGCAGTACTCTGCGTTCAATCCAAGTCTGTGCCCAGCGGATTGCTGACATGGTGAAAAGCCTTAAAGGCTATGCACGCCCTGACGATGAAACTTATCGACTCTCCGATATTCATGAAGGGATAGAAGATACCTTGGTCATTTTTGAAAATCGCCTAAAACGGCATAGTGTCGAAAAAGAGTACGCACAATTACCATTAATCTATTGTTTGCCGATTGCGCTACAGCAAGTGTGGACCAATCTCATCTCAAATGCGATTGACGCTTTTCCTGAACATGGCGTATTGCGAATTGAAACCGAGCAGCAACGTCGTCAAGATATCGACTACGCCGTGATTCGCTTCACCGACAATGGTTGTGGCATTCCACAAGAGTTACAGCAGCAGATTTTTGCCCTCAACTACACCACCAAACGAGAAGGCAACTTTGGTCTTGGGATTGGCCTATCTGTCTGTCAACAGATCATTATGCAACATCAAGGTTGGATTGATGTCGACTCCCAACCTAACCACTACACCACCATGACGGTGTGGCTGCCTTTAATGGCATCCGCACCCACCTTGGCAAGGAGCAAGCCATGAACAAATTTTTGATTTTATGTGTGGATGACGAACGAGAAGTGCTCGACAGTGTGGTGCAAGATCTCGACTGTTTTGAAGAGCATTTCATTATTGAAGCGGCCGAATCGGTTGCGGAAGCGAAATCCGTGATTGAGGATTATCGCCAAGAGGCGATCCCTCTCGCACTGATCCTGTGTGATCACATCATGCCGGAGCAGACTGGCATTCAATTTCTTATTGAGCTCAACCAAGAAGCCGATACCACCAAAACACGCAAGATGTTACTCACAGGCCAAGCCGGGCTGGAAGATACCGTTCAAGCCGTTAACCATGCCAGTTTACACTTTTACATCGCTAAGCCTTGGCATGGCGAACAACTGCGCCAAGCCGTAAAAGAGCAATTGACTCATTACGTGATTGAGAACGAAGAGGACTTAATGCCTTGGATTCAAATTCTCGATGCAGAAAAAATTCTAAATGCGATCGCCGCTAAAAGAATGAGCTTTGGCGAATAGGGAATTTGGCACTCTAATTGCTTAAATTTCATATGAACGACAAAACTCTGACATTTTTTGATAGTAGCTTGATACATCAATGCTTTATGATGTCAAACCATGAACCCGGAGTCGATTTTAAGGCTTCAGTCACTGCAACTTTCAGGTAGTGGCCTTGGAATTAATCAGAAGATAAAGGTTTATCTTAATTATGCGTAAAACAATCGTTGCAACTGCACTACTTCTCGTCGCTGGCTCGGCACTGGCTGAAGGTGAGCGTGATAGCCGTACCGTAATGAGCAACTTTAGCTATGACTATGTAGAAGCGCGCATCGGCGCCAGCCCTATGACTTTTGGTGCTGCGATGAGCCGCTCTGTTCACCCTAATGCTCACCTGATTGGTCGAATCGACTCTGAATTTGAAAGTGACTACGATGTCGCGGCCGGATTTGGATTCCACGCGCCGGTCAATAACTGGGCAGATCTTACCGGTGAAATGCTGTTTCGTTTAGTCGATGATCGCAAACGCTCTAGCACCGATACCGGCATGGAACTAAATATCGGTATTCGCCAGTGGCTAGGACCTCAACTTGAGGTGGGCGGTAAGGCGGGTTACGTCTCTATCGACAACAATGATGATTGGCTAGGCTCAGTGTATGCACGCTTCCACGCAACCGAGCTATTCTCTCTCGGTGCAGAAGCTCGCATAAACGACTTTTACGACGATCAGTTGATGTTCACAGCTCGCTTTAACTTCTGATCCGTTAGCGTTCATCGCGATACAGTAAAAAGCCATAAGCCAGAAATCTGGCTTATGGCTTTTTATGATTGATTGAGAACGTGGGTAACGCTTTAACTTAACGCTGCTCGCAACTTTCTAACAGCTGGCGCTTACGTGGCTCTTGCAGTAGTTTCCAGTGAATGCCTTCAATCGCACCAGCAAACTTCCAAAGTAGTTTCACATCGACATCACTTCCATAAGCTTGGCGCACTTTATTAAACACTTCTGGCGCACCTAAACTCATAAAGGTTTCCACATCGTCAATGCCCGCTTTTTTCACCATACGCTCTAAAGTCAGTTGCATATTGGGTAAATCACGTAGACGACGACTGGCTGCTGAACGTTGAAACTCCCGTTGATTCACAGAAAACTGAATCGAGCGTTCAATGATCGAGTCTAGCTCAGGGTGATGTTGCTCATACAGTTCAGTGATGTCGTAATAGTTTACGGTTGCCGTTGTCTGTTTTTTAACATGGCGATATTTCTCGCACCCTAAAGCCATGAGCTCAGGGTCGAGCTCTTCACCGCCACGCACAAAAATGCGGTCTTCACTGACCAACACATACATCGCATCGTGTTGAAACAGACCTATTCCACCAAACATTGAGCGTTTTTGGTATGTGCCAAACTTAGTTACGTAGTCGAAAAACTGTTGCTCATTCATATCCATTGATCCTTTAATCACGTTCCCCGATTAAGGAAGATCACCAGATAGCAGCAATAAAGCGAAAATAATGAAAGTATTTAGCAAGTCTGTTCAATCGTTCGTATGAGCTTGCTTATTTTGTGAAGCTAATGATAGTTAACGAAGAGAAATAAGTCTGGACTTATCTCACATCAATGTAACGCATCTACGCTACATTATGAGATAAGTATCACATCGTCAGGTTTTTTCTTGCGCTTTCATACTTAAACCATTTTTATTAAATTGCTCAATAGTTCAACGAAAAAGCCAGTTTAACCCGTAAAATGCATGGAACCGTTTGCTTATTTAGTTTAGCGATAGTTAAAATGCTACCAACTTTGCTTGATCGTATATTTTATGAGTCACCTATCTTTTTACTGGTTACCCGAAACCAAACATAAACTCATCCAAGGATTGGAAAGTGAATTTGCGCAATTGGTCGAGCTTTCTATCAGTACCGGAAAAATTTCTCTTCCCCCTATTCCGGATGTGGTTTTAAAAATTCAGCGCCTTTGTGTAGCGGAATCGACGTCAATCTCTGATATCGCTGACACCCTAATTGAAGATCCTGGTCTCGCCGCTATTGTGATTCGCGTTGCCAACTCAGTAGTTTTTAACCGTCGCAACATCACCTGTACCGATATTGTTACGGCCGTTTCGCGACTGGGTATATTGCGAGTTCGTGATATTGTGACAGCGCAAGCTATTGAGCAGTTGAAGTATTCGGTCAACCTCAGTAAAGATTGCAACCGCATCTTATTGAAAAGCGCAACTATTTCTCGCGAAATGGGAGCCACCATGTTACTGGTGACCCAGACATTTAAGTGTGTAGATGCCAAAAAGTACCAGTACCTTGAGCTAGAAAAGGCGTTGTTAGTCGGATTACTAGCAGATATTGGAATATTCTGTCTGGTCAATGAGTACCATTTATACCTGCAAAACGGTAATTATCTGGATCCAACGATCGCGCTGAAAATTTTCCAATCTCAGTGTTCGCCAATCAGTCAATTAGTATTGCGTCAATGGGGATTTGATCATGACTTTTTGGAAGTCGCCTGTAACTCAGAACTGGTGTCTGAGCGAAAAGAAGTCAGCTACCTCGATATTGCGCGTATTGCTCATCACTTACTGATGTTCAGAAAGAAAGACGATGCGATTGACGATCACAATGTGGAAATCAACTCTGAAGGGGCTGAAGTGCTTTACCAACTCAGCAACTTAACTGAAATGGAATTTAAAAATAAGCTAAGTGATGTGATCAGTGCCAGTGGCATCTGAAGTACTACTGTGAGGATGTTATGCTGTCAGGGATGATATTTGTTTTTGCACCACTCGTGGTGGGTTATCTATTTACTCTTCGTAACCCATCTCATCTCCATCGTTTGAGTCGAGCAACCTCGCATCTCGTTTACGTCATCTTATTCTTGATGGGTCTCAGTCTCGCGGGCTTAGATAACCTACAAAGTAACTTACAGACCATTGTCAAATACACGGCCGTTTTTTTCGTGGTGTTAGGGACATGCAACCTCTTAGTCTTACCTTTAGTTGATCGCTATCTGCCACTTAGTACCGATATCACTCATAAAAAAGTCCCGCTCTCAAGCATGATGTTGGAGTCTGCGAAGCTTATTTTGGTGGTCGGTGCAGGCCTGGTGGCGGGTGTGTTACTGAATCAAGACTTACATTGGGTCGAATCCGCGAGCGGCTGGATTCTCTTCCTTTTGCTGTTTTTTATTGGTATTCAACTGCGTAACAGTGGTTTATCGCTCAAACAGATCTTGCTAAATAAGCACGGAATGGTTATTGCAACAGTGATCATCCTAACCAGTTGGCTAGGTGGCGTGATTGCTGCGTGGCTACTTGACATGCCCATTTACCAAGCACTGGCGATGGCCTCCGGTTTTGGCTGGTACTCATTAGCCGGCATCTTAGTCGGCGATGCTTTTGGCCCGGTACTCGGCGGAGCCTCTTTTATGATTGAGCTACTGCGCGAGCTAGTCGCACTGGTGTTAATTCCCATGCTGATCCGGCGCAAACCCTGTACCGCGATTGGTTATGCCGGAGCGACAGCCATGGATTTTACTCTGCCCGTCATTCAAACCACTGGCGGTGTAAAATGTGTTCCGGTGGCGATTGTTAGCGGCTTTATTCTGAGTCTATTGGTGCCGGTTTTGATCCTGTTCTTTGTTTCTCTTGCAAGCTAGATCGCAGGATTTCCCTCTGAGCTCGTTTACAATGTTTCGCCTTGAGATTTACAATTTAGTAAACAATATTTTAACCTAACGCCCCTAAATGATTGGGTAGAACAAGTCTCTTCGAGTTAGGGGTTAAGGTTTATCTCAATGAAGTCCCATCAAGAACGACTAAAAATAACAATTCAAAAGGAAAGATTATGAAACGCCTGAGCACTGTTTTACTGATGTCGGTCGTCTCCGCTTCAGCCTATGCGGATAACACCTGCTTCAGCCAAAAATACGATGCCTACATCGATGCTTCATTGAACTGGTATGCCGATCTCACCAAACTGACCAGTGAACGTAACCCAGATTTAGCCGAAGTGAGCCAATGGTTTTTAGAAGGAAGACAGCACCACTTTGCCTTGAATCGCGCGGCTGTTCATTACTACTTACAACATGACCCAAGTAAAGTCGCAACCACCCAACATGTTGAATCATGGTTAAAACTAGAACAGCCAGAAATCAAACAATTGGCGACACGCAGCGATGAGCTTGGCAAGTTAGCCAGCGTCACCTTTGCCGACCGACAAGCCACACCTCACCCGAAAAATTATGAACTGCGCTCCGCGTTGGCAGACCTGCTCAGTCACCCTAAGCAGATCGAATCGGCGCTGAATCGCTATAATCAGGCGATTGAAAAAGTCGAAGCAATGAAGTGCCAATAATCACACACCAATGCAATCAAGGCTTTCCGAATTAAGACGGGACATTGTTCCCGTTTTGAATTAGATTGTCCCGCTTGAAGCCCATCAATCAGAATAATAACGACGCTGTATGGTATCAGAACACAAATCCGCGCAAGTCAACTTCGATTCTCTGCTCAAGATCTTCACCGTACCGGAAGGTCCAGACTCAACATTAACCAAAATCGATGAAGAGCTTTCTCGCAATTTAAACCACTTCTTGCGCAAACACATTGTGGCAGAAGAAAAGCCGCTCAAAGAGATTGAGAAAGATTTTTCCAACGCGCACATCCCCGAACAGCCTCAATTCGTTTCCGATCATACCCAACATTTACTGGATACTCTGGTGTCACACTCGGTGCACACGGCATCGCCCAGTTTTATTGGCCACATGACATCGGCACTGCCCTACTTCCTGATGCCGCTGTCAAAAATCATGATCGCTCTCAACCAGAATCTGGTCAAAATTGAAACCTCGAAGGCATTCACGCCGCTAGAGCGTCAGGTGCTAGGCATGATCCATCGCTTGATTTATGGCGAGACGGATCACTTCTATCAACAGTGGATGCACAGTGCTGAGCACTCACTCGGCGCTTTCTGCTCAGGCGGGACCATCGCCAACATTACGGCACTTTGGGTTGCTCGCAATAATGCGCTTAAAGCAGAAGGCGATTTCCCCGGCGTTGAAAAAGCGGGGCTCTTCAAAGCCATGCGCCACTACGGTCATGAAGGTTTAGCCATTTTGGTTTCCGAACGAGGCCACTACTCGTTGAAAAAAGCGGCCGATGTGCTGGGTATAGGCCAAGAAGGCTTGGTCGCGGTCAAAACCGATGCGCATAACCGTATCTGCCCACACGATCTAGAGCAGAAAATCACCGAGTTAAAAGCCAATAAGATCAAAGTGTTTGCCGTTGTCGGAGTCGCCGGCACCACAGAAACCGGCAATATTGACCCACTGCGCACCATTGCTCAGATTTGTCAGCGTGAACAGATCCACTTCCATATCGATGCGGCTTGGGGCGGCGCGACGTTAATGTCAAACCGGTATCGTGGGTTGCTTGATGGTGTCGAGTTGGCCGATTCAGTGACCATTGATGCTCATAAGCAGCTCTACATCCCTATGGGTGCGGGTATGGTCTTGTTTAAAGACCCGAATGCGATGCGCTCAATAGAGCATCATGCCCAGTACATTTTGCGTCAAGGCTCTAAAGATTTGGGTAGCCATACCCTAGAAGGATCACGCTCAGGCATGGCGATGTTGGTTTACGCCAGCATGCACATCATTAGCCGCCCAGGCTATCAGTTACTTATCGACCAAAGTATTGAAAAAGCGCGTTATTTTGCCGACCTGATTGACGCACAAGCTGACTTTGAGTTGGTTTCGCAACCAGAACTCTGCTTGTTGACTTATCGATATTTACCCGCGCATGTCCGCATGGCGCTAGAAAAATCGCAAGGGGTACAACGTGCCCAGTTGAATGAGCTACTGAACGAACTCACTAAGTTTATTCAGAAGAAACAGAGGGAAACGGGTAAATCCTTTGTATCACGTACCCAGCTCAATCCACACCAATGGGATAAATTGGCAACCATAGTCTTCCGAGTGGTATTGGCCAACCCGCTGACAACCAAAGAAATTTTGCATAACGTGCTGGATGAACAACGAGAAATCGCGCAACAAGCGCCAAAGTTGATGCGTCAAATCGAACATCTGACCCAATGCATTCTGAACCAATAATCCTTCGCTAAGAGTTACAGCAAACAGAAATAAAATTTCAGTTTGCTGTAACTCTTGCGTCAATCATGGGCTAGAAGCACCAGATATGGGCAACACCACACCTCAAAAGTGTAGTTTTTATAAAATTTAATTGAGGCTTGTCATATTCTCACGGTCTTTCTGAGAGTTTCGTTTCTGGATCCATCACGCTTAGGTTTATACTCGGCTTATTGGCGTTGGTGGGTTTAGCATTTGGAAGCCATTGATTTCTCCCCTATTGTTTCCAAAGCCCAGACCAACGAGTTGTTCTCTAGCCTGCGTGAACACTATGAATACATTAGAAAAAATTCAAAAAAACCTGGAAAATTTTAGCAAGTCTGAGCGTAAGGTTGCCGAAGTGATTATGGCATCACCACAAACCGCTATTCATTCCAGCATTGCTACGCTGGCGAAAATGGCGGACGTGAGTGAACCTACGGTGAACCGTTTCTGTCGCCGCCTTGATACCAAAGGTTTTCCGGACTTTAAACTGCATTTAGCTCAAAGCCTTGCAAACGGCACGCCTTACGTTAACCGTAACGTAGAAGAGGATGATGGCCCAGATGCTTACACCCACAAGATTTTCGAATCGACCATGGCGTGTCTGGATGTGGCGAAAAACAGTTTGGATCCCGTGCAAATCAACCGTGCTGTTGACCTGCTCACTCAAGCAAAACGTATTTCGTTTTTTGGCTTAGGCGCGTCCTCTGCGGTCGCTCGCGATGCACAGAATAAATTTATCCGCTTCAATATCCCGATCAGCTGCTTTGAAGATATTGTGATGCAGCGAATGAGCTGTATCAACTGCACCGATAATGATGTGATTGTGCTGATTTCTCATACTGGCCGCACCAAAAGTCAGGTTGAAATCGCTAATCTTGCTCGTGAAAACGGAGCAACGGTGATCGCGATTACCGCTAAAGATTCACCACTGGACAAAGCCAGTTCATTATCGATCTGTTTAGATGTGCCTGAAGACACAGACGTGTATATGCCAATGGCAAGTCGCGTAGTGCAAATGACAGTGATCGATGTATTGGCAACCGGCTTTACTTTGCGCCGAGGTTCAGGCTTTAGAGAAAATCTTAAGCGCGTGAAAGAAGTGCTGAAAGATTCTCGCTACGACAAACTACCGCCTTACTAGGCCACACACAAAGACAGAATAACGGAGCCCAGTGGCTCCGTTTTCATTTTGAGTCAGAATAGCGATGGCTTCCAATAAGGAGGAATAGGCTCAATGTTGCCCGCTCAACCGGCTCCCTTCCTCTTTTAGCAAATGGCGAATCTCCACCTCACCTTGTGATGCTCGGGGCTCTATCGCCGCAAGTGGTTGACAAGAGCAGACTTGATGCAGAATGTGAGTCAAGCGCTCCATGGTCAAAGGGATCGGGTTACCTTTAATCGCCGTCGATTTCAGTGCATCTGCAGCAACGCGTTCAAAAGAGGTCGCGCAGACACCAAAATCGGTCAAATTAGGAATCGATAATTTTTCTAGCATCATATTGACCCATAAGATGCCATCTTCCACACAGGCATTTTTACGGCCAGTCAGAATGCGCGAAACGATCTTGTAGCGCTGTAGAATATCACTGCGCCCAGCCTCTTTAGCCACATCAATATTTTCTCGCATCACAATCGGCGCAAGTCGCGCGGTAATCACACTGTGTGGCGCATCCAATTTGCCGCCCAGAGCAGAAGCCAATCCATGGGCGGCCCCTAATTTGGCATTGGTTGTCGCCATCCCACCCAGCATGGCAGCGAAGGATAGATCACTCCGTGCTTTTTTATCATCGCGCAAGCAGCCCGCGATCATCGCTCGGCTTAAACGCCGTAACCCTTCCTCACAAATCATATCGGTTAGAGGATTGGGCTCTCCACACACGTAAGCTTCCATAAGATGAGTAAACGCATCCATGGCTCCTCGACCGGACGTCACAGGATCCGTACCGTAAGTCAAAGTGGGGTCAATGATTGCAACGTCTGCTAACATCTCAGGACTGCGCAAGCTAATTTTGACTCTGTCTTGCGCCGATTTCAGCACCGCATTACGCGTCACTTCAGATCCCGAGCTGGCAGTAGTCGGAATCGCGATAAATGGCAGTGGTTTGGCTTTGAGTGGCACACTGCGCCCAACCACCTCAACATAGTCATACACATTACCTTGATTGGGGATAATCGCCGCGACCGCTTTTCCCATATCCAGCACACTACCGCCGCCTATCGCAATCACCATATCAGGTTTAAAGCGACGACCGAGCATCGCGGCTTCTTCAACCATTGTGATATTGGGCTCGCCAGAAACTGCAACATGTTGGTAACGCATGTTCTGCTGTTGTAGATAGGCCGTTAGAGGAGCATAGCGCTCAGCGTTTTTCCCCGAGACCAGTAGCACGCTGTATCCGTACTGGCTGATTATCGAAAGGGAGCTCTCTAGCGACCCCTCACCAAAGATAATCCGTGTCGCGGTCATAAACTGGAACATGCTCCCTCCAAGGCCTTTACACATCCGATAGTGCTAAGCTTGCGCCCAAATGGGAGAAATTTGTTTGACCCAGTGCAACTTGCCGAAATTAACCACAAAAAATCTGCTAGTTCTTGCACAGCCTCACATAGAAATTGAGTATTTTCAATCTCTTCCATGATAACTGCGAGCCAAGAAGAGTGGTGAGAAAAAGCGAGGCATAGAGTAAAACCATTGTTTTTATCTATTAAATCAAGAGGGAAAATCACGCTTTATTTCCCCCTTTGAATCGGGCATAGTACCCGCAAACAAAATGAAGGAGAAAGATATGTTTGTGGTCATTTTTGGTCGTCCTGGCTGTCCTTACTGTGTTCGTGCCAAAGAGCATGCTGAAACATTGAAAGCAAAGCGTGATGATTTTAACTACCGCTATGTTGATATCCACGCCGAAGGCATCACTAAAGCCGATCTAGAAAAAACCATCGGTAAGCCAGTCGAAACCGTTCCACAGATTTTCATCGATGAACAACACATCGGCGGCTGCACAGACTTCGAAGCGTACGCAAAAGAAAATCTAGGTCTATTTGACTAATAAAATGATAAGTCGAAAAAGCCTGTGAATATCGCAGGCTTTTTTGTTAGTGCGAGATTCTGCTAATTCAGGATTTTTTAGCTATTTCGCTCCAAAGAATGCACATTTGCACAAAAATTCACTTATCTTTTTGCAATATTCAGATACAATTCCCAAAATTTTATTATTTCCCCTCTTGTCACGCGTGAATTGAGTTAAATCGTGAACATCGACGTCGTTTTATTGCTAGAGCAAAATCCAATTTTGCTGATATTTGTTGTCCTCGCCATTGGTCTTTCTTTCGGGAAAATTCGCTTTGGCAGCTTCCAGTTGGGTAATTCGATAGGAGTACTCATCACCTCTCTAATCATGGGGCATCTTGGCTTTTCCTTTACACCAGAAGCACTCACCATCGGCTTTATGCTCTTTATCTACTGTGTCGGTATTGAAGCTGGCCCTAACTTCTTTGGTATTTTCTTCCGCGATGGTAAGCACTACTTAATTCTAAGCTTGGTGGTGTTGACCACAGCAACTTGGATTGCCTACTTTGGTGGTTACTATCTTAATCTGGATTACGGTTTAGCCGCTGGGATGATGGCGGGCGCATTAACCTCAACGCCCGTACTGGTAGGTGCTCAGGATGCGCTCAATTCTGGACTTGCCGCGGTACCAAGACATATGGATTTGTCACTGATTCTAGATAATGTCTCGGTCGGTTATGCGATGGCCTACTTGATCGGCCTTATCAGCATGATCATGTTTGCTAAATTACTCCCTAAGTTGCAAAAGCAAAACCTGTCCGATTCGGCTCAACAGATCGCGCAAGAACGAGGGTTAGGCAGTCAGCGTAAAGTCTACCTGCCGATCATCCGCGCCTATCGAGTCGGACCTGAACTGATTAACTGGATCGACGGCCGTAATCTGCGCGAGCTGGGTATCTATCGTCAAACAGGCTGTTATATTGAGCGGATCCGCCGACATGGTATTTTGGCTCATCCTGATGGTGATGCCATTTTGCAAGAAGGGGATGAAATTGCTCTCGTAGGTTTCCCAGATAGTCACGCTCGTCTTGACCCGAGCTTTCGCAACGGCAAAGAAGTGTTTGACCGTAACTTACTCGACCTACGAATTTCAGAAGAAGAGATCGTAGTAAAAAGTGACAGCATTGCGGGAAAACGTCTCTCCGATCTTAATCTTTCGGAATACGGCTGCTTCCTTAACCGAGTCGTTCGTGCGCAAATCGAAATGCCGATGGATCTGGATATCGTGCTCGCCAAAGGCGATGTCCTGCAAGTCAGCGGCGAGAAAAGCAAAGTAAAGGGGCTGGCAGATAAAATCGGTTTTATCTCAGTACACAGCCAAATGGCTGATCTGCTTGCCTTCTGTAGCTTTTTTATTCTTGGCATTCTGTTTGGTTTGGTCACCATGACCTTTGGCCAAGTCTCATTTAGCTTAGGTAATGCGGTGGGGCTACTGCTCTCTGGTATCACTTTGGGCTTTTTGCGAGCCAACCACCCGACTTTCGGTTATGTTCCGCAAGGCGCACTCAATATGGTCAAAGACCTTGGTCTGGCCATCTTCATGGTTGGGATCGGTCTTAATGCAGGTAGCAAAATGTTCCAGCACCTCTCCGAAGTAGGTGTGCAAGTGATCGGCTTAGCCTTTTTAGTGAGCGTCATACCTGTCGTGTTCGCTTACTTGGTTGGCGCCTACATTCTAAAGATGAACCGCGCTCTATTGTTTGGTGCGATTATTGGCGCGCGAACCTGTGCTCCGGCGATGGATGTGGTTAATGAATACGCTAAGTCTACCATTCCAGCACTGGGCTACGCGGGTACCTATGCAATCGCCAATATTCTGATGACCTTAACGGGCACCATCTTTATCTTGCTCAGTTAAATTTGAGTTATCCAATACTGTGGATCAAAAAAGGCACCTTGCGGTGCCTTTTGCGTATTGTGAGACGTCTAGTGAACCACTTCTTCGCGAGTGCCGAAATACTCGAAAGCCAGTCTGTCATCACTCAGCGTCACTTTCACTGTGCCACCATCGACTAACGATCCAAACAACAGCTCATTGGCGAGTGGTTTCTTCAGTTGTTCTTGGATCACACGTCCCATCGGACGAGCGCCCATCTCACGGTCATAACCTTTCACTGCTAACCAGTGGCGGGCATCTTCCGAAACTTCCAGAGAAACGCCACGCGCATCTAACTGAGCTTGCAGTTCCACGATAAATTTATCGACCACTTGATGAATCACACGCTCATCTAAGCTATTGAACCAGATAATGTGATCAAGACGGTTACGGAATTCGGGTGTGAACACCTTTTTAATTTCCGACATCGCATCATGACTATTGTCTTGCTGGATCAAACCAATCGATTTTTTCACCGTTTCGGCCACACCCGCGTTGGTGGTCATCACAAGAATCACATTGCGGAAATCGGCTTTACGACCGTTGTTATCCGTCAGCGTACCGTTATCCATCACCTGCAATAGCAAGTTAAAAATATCGGGGTGCGCTTTTTCGATCTCATCAAGAAGCACAACGGAGTGAGGATGCTTGATGACAGCATCAGTCAGCAGACCACCTTGGTCATAACCCACATAACCCGGAGGAGCACCAATCAAACGGCTTACCGAATGGCGCTCACCGTATTCCGACATATCAAAACGTAGCAGTTCGATACCGAGCAGCTTAGAAAGCTGCAGAGTCACTTCTGTTTTACCAACCCCAGTTGGGCCTGCAAACAGGAAAGAACCGACTGGCTTATGTTCTGCGCCTAATCCAGCACGGGTCAGCTTGATCGCCTCTGTCAGGACATCAATCGCCGCATCTTGACCAAACACCAACATTTTCATCTTCTGATCCAGATTCTTCAGGATGTCTTTATCAGAAGAGGAGACGGATTTTTCTGGGATCCGCGCCATTTTGGCGACCATGGATTCAATTTCCGCCACACCGACCGTTTTCTTACGACGGCTTGCTGGCATCAAACGAGCCCGAGCGCCAGCTTCATCAATCACATCAATCGCTTTGTCAGGCAGATGACGTTCGTTAATGTATTTGGCTGAAAGTTCAACCGCAGCACGCAGTGCTTTATTGGTATAGCGCACATCATGGTGAGCTTCGTATTTGGTTTTCAATCCCATCAAAATCTTGGTGGTATCGTCCAATGAAGGCTCAACAATATCAATCTTTTGGAAGCGGCGAGACAGTGCACGCTCTTTTTCAAAAATATTGCTGTACTCTTGATAGGTGGTTGAGCCGATACAACGCAGTTTACCGCTACTGAGCAGAGGCTTAATCAGGTTGGCTGCATCGACTTGACCACCAGAAGCGGCACCCGCACCTATGATGGTGTGAATTTCATCGATAAACAGGATCGCGTCTTTCTCTTTCTCAAGCTGTTTCAAAATCGATTTGAAACGTTTTTCGAAATCACCACGATATTTCGTGCCCGCTAACAGCGAACCAATATCCAGTGAATAAATCACACTGCGCTGAATCACTTCCGGCACATTGCCTTCAACAATTCGCCATGCCAAGCCTTCCGCAATCGCGGTTTTGCCGACACCCGCTTCCCCCACCAGCAGTGGGTTATTTTTACGACGGCGACACAGGACTTGAATCGTACGTTCCAACTCTTTGTCACGGCCAATCAGTGGGTCGATCTGGCCTTGTTTTGCTAACTGATTAAGATTGGTAGCAAAACTTTCCAAACGCTCGTCAGCACTCACCTCTTCAGAAGTGTCACTGCTGCCAAACGAATCGGAAGAAGAGTCTTCGCTATGGTTAGACGCTTTGGTAATGCCGTGCGAGATAAAGTTAACAATGTCCAAGCGGCTGATGTCATTTTTCTTGAGCAGATAGGCCGCGTGCGACTCTTGCTCACTGAAAATCGCCACCAGCACGTTTGCTCCGGTCACTTCGCTACGACCAGAAGATTGTACGTGGAACACAGCACGTTGCAGTACGCGTTGGAAACTCAACGTCGGTTGCGTCTCGCGAGTGTCATCATTTTTGGGGATAAGGGGCGTGGTCTGGTCGATAAAAGTATCCAGCTCACGGCGTAACACATCGATATCAGCTTGGCAGGCTAACAAGGCTTCCCGCGCTGCATCGTTGTCCAACAATGCAAGTAGGAGGTGCTCGACGGTCATAAACTCATGTCTTTTGTCTCGTGCCCGAGCGAACGCGCCGTTTAGACTAGACTCTAATTCTTTGTTAAGCATAAGGCCTCCTTAAGGAACAACCACGTTGTCTGGCAAGCTTACGCTTGCTCCATCGTGCACAAAAGTGGATGCTCATTTTCCCTTGAGTACATCGTAACTTGAGCGACTTTCGTCTCTGCAACTTCTGCAGTAAACGTGCCACATATTGCTTTTCCTTCGTAATGCACTTTGAGCATCACTTGTGTCGCTCTCTCTATATCCATAGAGAAAAAGCGCTCAAGAATCTCAATTACAAAGTCCATCGGTGTGTAATCATCGTTGTTTAATACCACGTGATACATAGATGGTGGCTTAACCGCCGTTTTTTCTTTCTCCAGCAAATCAAAGTCTGGAGAGATCCATTCAAAGTTTTTACTCATGACACTTCAATATTTGAGGGCTTCTTACAGAGAATTCAACTATAAAGTGCTGTAAAACTAGCCATTTTTACTCGCTGATTGAATTCGCACTTTAATGGACTTCGCCTCTTACTTAGAGACTAATGCAGCAATTGTAACGCTGCAAATAAAACATTGCGAATGACGATCACGAATAGTGCGATTGCTTACTTTACCGACACCAATATGCAAGCTTGTTAATAATTTGCTTCGCGATTTGCAAATGACAAATTTATATAATTGCAATTGCAAAATTGATTTTTCATATCAAACTGTGTGCTTTTATACGTTCGTCCTATTGACTGCGTTCAATCATCGTCTAAATTGGTCAATTAGTGACTAACGTTAAGCATAGGCTGAATCGCTATTCACTTTTGAGATCTCATTAAAGTCATAGACGTAATGAAGTTACTCTTAAAACATCAGTTATAAAATGCATGAGGGATGTATAGCATGGCTACAGGTACAGTGAAATGGTTTAATAATGCCAAAGGCTTCGGTTTTATTTGCCCAGAAGGTGAAGACGGAGATATTTTCGCTCATTACTCAACCATTCAGATGGACGGATACCGTACACTCAAAGCCGGTCAACAGGTTTCTTATCAGGTTGAGCAAGGTCCTAAGGGATACCACGCAAGCTGCGTTGTGCCGGTCGAGGGACAATCAGCAAAGTAGTGGATTAATTGCCATACTAGCGTGCTTTGGCAATTTGCAAAGCACAAAAATAGAAACCCGCCAACTTGGGCGGGTTTTATTTTGGCGGTTAGGCCAGATTAACGGTCAATGATCGCGTTGAAGGTCGAGCTAGGGCGCATAAGCGGAGCAGCCTTAGCAAACTCAGGGGCGTAATAGCCACCCAAATCGGCTGGCTTCCCTTGCGCACCATTCAGTTCAGCCACAATCTGTGCTTCATTTTCTTCCAACTGTTTGGCAATTGGCGCAAATTCAGCCGCGAGATCCGCATCTGCCGTTTGTTCAGCCAGCGCTTGTGCCCAGTAAGTTGCCAAATAGAAATGGCTACCACGGTTATCAATTTCACCGACACGACGAGAAGGCGATTTGTTCATATCGAGGAACTTACCCGTCGCTTTATCAAGCGCATCCGCCAACACTTGTGCTTTGCGATTGCCAGTGACCACACTCAAGTGCTCCAGAGATGCGGCTAACGCCAAAAACTCACCCAGTGAATCCCAACGCAAGTGGTTCTCTTTTTGTACTTGTTGTACGTGCTTCGGAGCAGAGCCGCCCGCGCCCGTTTCAAACAAGCCACCGCCGTTCATCAACGGAACGATAGAGAGCATTTTCGCTGAAGTACCCAGTTCAAGGATTGGGAATAAGTCAGTTAGATAGTCACGCAATACGTTGCCCGTTACGGAAATGGTATCTTGTCCTGCTTTCATGCGTACTAGTGAGTATTGCGTTGCATCAACAGGAGACAGGATCTTGATTTCCAAGCCTGATGTATCGTGATTTGGTAGATACTGATTCACTTTTTTGATCAGTTCAGCATCATGTGCACGCTCTGGATCAAGCCAGAAAACGGCTGGTGTACCTGAAGCACGAGCACGAGTTACCGCCAGTTTTACCCAATCTTGGATAGGGGCATCTTTCACCTGACACATACGGAAGATATCGCCAGCTTCGACAATTTGCTCCAGAAGCACTTTACCCGCTTCATCAATCACACGCACGACACCTTCAGCATCAAGAATAAAGGTTTTATCGTGTGAACCGTATTCTTCTGCTTTTTGTGCCATCAGACCAACGTTTGGCACACTGCCCATAGTGGTTGGGTCAAACGCGCCGTGCTGTTTACAGAAATCGATAACGGTTTGGTAAACACCCGCGTAGCAGCGATCGGGAATCGTCGCTTTGGTATCTTTCTGCTTACCATCTGGCCCCCACATTTGGCCAGAAGTACGGATCATTGCAGGCATGGAGGCATCAACAATCACATCACTTGGTACATGCAGGTTGGTAATGCCGCGATCAGAGTCAACCATCGCCAGAGCGGGTTGAGTGGCATATACCGCTTGAATCGCCGCCTCAATCTCTGCGCGTTGCGCTTCTGGTAACGATTGAATTTTCGCGTAAACATCACCTAAGCCGTTATTGACGTCCACACCCAATTGGTCGAACAGTTGGCCATATTGGTCAAAAACGGCTTTGTAGTACACTTTCACCGCGTGACCGAAAATCACGGGATCTGAGACTTTCATCATGGTCGCTTTCATGTGCAGTGAGAACAGCACATCTTGCGCTTTCGCATCAGCGATTTCTTTTTCAAAGAAAGCAATCAGCGCTTTTTTGCTCATCACGCTGGTATCGATGATCTCTTTATCTTGCAGTGCGAATGGTTTTTTCAGCACCTTCACTGCACCATCTTTACCGACAAACTCAATCGCAACTTTGGTTGCGCCACTGACCGTGACTGACTTTTCACTACCAAAGAAATCTTTATCGCTCATGCTCGCGACATGGGATTTAGAATCCTTACTCCAGGCACCCATTGAGTGCGGGTTTTTCTTGGCGTAGTTTTTCACCGAGGCTGGCGCACGGCGATCGGAGTTACCTTCACGTAATACAGGGTTTACCGCACTGCCCTTGATTTTGTCATAGGTCGCTTTGATCGCTTCCTCTTCGTAGCTGCTCGGCTCTTCTGGGTAATCAGGCAGTGCGTAGCCTTTATCTTGCAGCTCTTTGATTGCCGCTTTGAGCTGGGGAACAGAGGCCGAAATATTCGGCAGTTTGATGATGTTCGCTTCAGGCGTTTTTGCTAACTCACCGAGTTCAGTTAACGCATCACTGATACGTTGTTCTTCGGTCAAATGCTCAGGGAAATTAGCCAGAATACGGCCAGCTAATGAAATATCGCGTGTTTCTACGTTAATGCCTGATGAAGCAGTAAATGATTGAATAATCGGCAGTAATGAATACGTTGCCAGCGCTGGGGCTTCATCAGTAATGGTATAAATAATTGTAGGTTTATTGGTAGGCATGAACTTTCCCTATCTGTTCTAACAGCACCATTGGATGCAATGACACTGTGTGACTGTCCGTACTCAAGTCGGCGACATCCCCTCAACCTGAGTACGATCTTCTCACTCTTGCAAATCCTGTGTTCGAATGACGTTGAGCCGCCTTCGAGCTCGTCCTTGAGTGAAGGTATTTATAATTAAACAAATTGAAGACAATAGTCTATTATCTTGTTCGTTAAACCTTTTCCAGGGCGCGCAAATGATAGCCGATCTCGCCTCTGCGGAAAACTTTCAAACACAGTTTATTTACATTTTTGCAAGGTGCTTAACATGTCATCTCGCTTGTCCAGCGATGCCACCTCCTCTTCTTCCGATCAACGAAAGTCGCATTTTAAACAAAGAGCCGCGAAAAACGCTGGCCATCCACCAACGAGATCAAATCGAAAGAGTGTTGCTAACAAGAAAAAAAATGCCACTCAAACGGCTTTGTCACCTAAGCGCCCCCTTTCTCCTGCTGAGCGTAAAGTGATCCTGTTTAATAAACCTTATGACACTTTAAGCCAATTTACCGATGGGGATGGAAGAAAAACCTTGGCCGACTACATCCCAATTAAGGATGTCTACGCAGCAGGCCGTTTGGATCGCGATAGTGAAGGGCTGCTCATTTTAACCAATGATGGGATTTTGCAGGCCAGATTGACTCAGCCGCAATCCAAAGCGCCAAAAACTTACTGGGTGCAAGTTGAAGGTGCGCCACAAGAGAGCGACCTTGAGGCATTGCGCCACGGAGTGACCTTAAAAGATGGTCCGACTTTACCGGCGAAAGTCGACATCATGCCCGAACCCACGCTTTGGCCACGCAATCCGCCGGTGCGTTTTCGCGCTGCGATTCCTACCACATGGTTAGCCATTACCTTGATGGAAGGGCGTAATCGCCAAGTGCGACGCATGACGGCGCACATCGGCTTCCCTACTCTACGTTTAATTCGTTACTCCATGGGCGATTGGAACTTGGGAGATTTGCAGCCCGGTGAGTGGCGGGAAGTGACGCTTTAACACTCTGATTAATCAACGATATATAGCCAAACTACTTGGAGTTGCAGCCAACACCGCTGCAGCTTGAAGTAGGAAGACAATAACGCCCCAATAATGGGGCGTTATTGTTGGATTGGATAAACTCTTCTACCAATTACTTATGGCGTTCTTTCAGCTTATTAATCACATCATTCATGGCTAAGCCTTGCTCTTGCAGCAGCACCAGTAAGTGGTACATCAAGTCGGCGGATTCGCAAATCAGCTCCTCCTTATCCCCTGCCGTCGCCGCCAGCGCGACTTCAACCCCTTCTTCACCCACTTTCTGCGCAATGCGTTTGGTGCCACGCGCATACAAAGAGGCCGTGTAAGAAGAACTGGGATCGGCATTTTTTCGCTCAGCCAACAGTTGTTCAAGCTGATGAAGCCAAACCATTTGTGACTCTTCTTGTGCATCGCCATCCCAACAGGTCACGGTGCCTGTATGGCAGGTTGGGCCAATCGGGTTCACTTTCACCAATAGCGTATCTTGGTCACAATCCAGCGCGATGTTTTTCAGTTGCAACACATGACCAGAGGTTTCCCCCTTAGTCCACAAACGCTGTTTGCTGCGCGAGAAAAAGGTTACTTGTTGAGTATCGAGGGTTTTTTGCAACGCTTCAGGGTTCATATACCCCATCATTAAGACTTGGCTGGACTGAAAATCCTGCACAATCGCGGGCACAAGTCCATCGACTTTCTGCCAATCAATACGGTCGGTTAGCGTGGCAAATGGGCTTGCTGGATTCATCGTCTCACCTCAATTCCTTGTTGTTTTAGATACTGCTTGAGTTCACCGATATTGATGATCTGCTTGTGAAACACCGAAGCGGCTAAAGCGCCATCGACGTTCGGTTGAGTAAAAGCTTGCGCGAAATGTTCCATCGCGCCTGCGCCACCGGAGGCGATCAGCGGAACTCGGCACACCGAGCGCACTAAATTGAGCTGCTCAAGATCGTAACCATTGCGCACACCATCTTGGTTCATCATGTTCAGTACAATTTCCCCAGCGCCGCGCTTTTGCACCTCTTGCACCCAATCACAAGTTTGCCACTGCGTCGCTCGGGTGCGGCTTTCATCACCGGTAAACTGATAAACCTGATATTGACCTGTTTCTTTATCAAAATAAGAGTCGATGCCAACCACGATACATTGCACGCCAAAGCGATCCGCAAGATCGGTGATGAGTTGTGGATTCGCCAAAGCAGGCGAGTTAATCGAGACTTTATCTGCACCAAATTCCAAGATTCGCGCAGCATCTTGCGCCGACTTGATCCCGCCCGCGACACAGAAAGGAATGTCGATCACTTCCGCGACTCGCGCGACCCAGCTTTTATCAACCACGCGGCCATCACTAGAAGCGGTAATATCGTAAAACACCAGCTCATCCGCGCCTTCTTCGGCGTAACGTTTGGCCAGTGGCACAATGTCTCCAATGATTTCGTGGTTACGAAACTGAACGCCTTTCACTACCTGTCCATCACGTACATCCAGACAAGGAATTATCCGTTTTGCCAACATGCGAATGCCTCCTGCGCGGTAAATTTGCCATCCAATAGCGCGCGACCGACAATCACACCCGCAACGCCTGTGCCTTTCAGTGCCTCAATATCGGCGAGTGAACCAATGCCACCGGACGATTGAAACTGCACTTGTGGGTATTGACGACAGAGATCGCGATACAACTCAACGTTCGAGCCCGCCAACGTGCCATCTCGGGAAATATCGGTACACAGAACGTGCTGTAAGCCAACCGTTAAGTAGTCATCAATCAAAGCTTCAATCGTCACGCCGGAATCTTCCTGCCAGCCAGAAATCGCGACTTTGCGCGTACCTTGTTCATCAATGTTGATGTCCAACGCTAAAACAATTTTCTCAGCGCCGTATTTTTCCATCCAGCTTTTGACCAATTGCGGCTGTTTAACCGCGGTTGAGCCCACCACCACGCGCTGCGCACCTGCTTCAAGCAGATCCACCACGTCTTGTTCGCTGCGTACTCCACCACCAATTTGGATGTTAGCGGGTGTGCTCGCGAGCAGGCGAGCAATCAAATCCAGTTGGCGTGCCTCGGTATTTTTCGCGCCAGTTAAATCCACTAAGTGCAACCAACCTGCCCCAGCTTGGTGGTACAAATTAAACTGCTCCGCTGGGTCTACTTTATATTCGGTCACTTGTCCGTAATCACCTTGATACAGACGCACAACCTGACCTTCAATCAAATCTAATGCGGGAATAATCATTGTGGTTCCTTGTATTGCGCCAGCTTTGACCAGCGCTTGTCCCTAAAGCTCAAGAAAATTTTGAATCAAGCGTGCGCCCGCTTTTGAAGAGCGCTCAGGGTGAAATTGCACCCCGTAATAGTTCCCTGCTTGAATCGCTGCGCTAAACGGCTGACCATACTCGCACTGGGCAATGGTGTAATCGCCAACGGGCATGGCAAAGCTGTGCACAAAGTAGAAGTACGCATCAGGTTCTATACCGTTAAACAGTGGATGCCCCTCTTTCACTTGCACCGTGTTCCAGCCCATGTGTGGCAACGGCAGATCGCCGGTTTGCAGCAAACGGACTTCACCATCGACTAACCCTAAGCACTGCACAATCTCATCGGCTTTCTGACCTTTCTCTTCCGACAATTTGCCAAGCAGTTGCATGCCAAGACAGATGCCAAGCAATGGCTTTTCAACCCGCTTCACTAGCTCGATCAAATCACGTTCGGTGAGGTTTTTCATTGCTTCGCTCGCGGTGCCAACACCGGGCAGAAACAGTTTATCTGCCGCGAGTACCACTTGCGGATCGCGCGAAATCGTCACCGCATAACCTAATCGCTCAATGGCAAATTTGACCGAGGAAATATTGGCGCAGCCAGTATCAATAATCACCACATTCTGAGTCATCAGAGCACCCCTTTACTGCTCGGCAGATCGTTACCTTGCACCGTAATGGCTTGACGCAGCGTGCGGCCAAACGCTTTAAACAGACTCTCAATGATGTGGTGATCATTGTCGCCACTGGATGAAAGGTGCAGAGTACACGCCAAGGTATCGGTCAATGAGCGGAAGAAGTGATACACCATCTCGGTCGACAGATCGCCCACTTGCGGGCGGCTAAAGCTCGCATCAAATTTCAGATACGGGCGGCCCGAGAGATCCAACGCGCACTGTGCCAAACATTCATCCATCGGCAATGTGAAACCAAAGCGTCCAATACCACGTTTGTCACCCAGTGCTTCACGCAGTGCTTGCCCAAGTGCCAATGCGGTATCTTCCACTGTGTGGTGATCATCAATGTGCAGATCGCCCACCACTTTCAGTTGCAGTTGGAAACCGCCGTGGGTTGCGATTTGATCCAGCATGTGGTCAAAAAAGCCCAAACCCGTTTCGATCTGATTACCGCCAGTTTGGTCAAGATTGACTAGAACCTGAATATCGGTCTCTTTGGTTTTACGCACCACTTGGGCAACACGCGGCTTGGTGGTGAGATCTTTAACGATATCCAGCCAACCCATAGTTTGCGGGTGGTATTGAATACCGCGAATCGCCATATTTTCCGCCAATTGCAGATCGGTCATGCGATCGCCAATCACAGCTGACGATTTGAAATCAACTTTGCCACCTTGCAGATACTCTTTGACCAAGCCTAGTTTCGGTTTGCGGCACGAGCAGTTATCACGCTCAAAGTGCGGGCAAATCAGCACATCATCAAACTTCACGCCTTGCGATTCAAAAATGTCCATCATCATGTTATGCGGCGCATCGAAATCCGCTTGCGGGTAGCTTGAAGTGCCTAAACCATCCTGATTGGTCACCATCACTAAGCGATAGCCCGCCTCTTGTAGCTTGAGCAGGCTTGGGATCACATAAGGCTCAAGTTTGAGTTTGTCCAAACGGTCGACTTGAAAATCCACTGGCGGCTCAACAATTAAGGTGCCGTCGCGGTCGATAAAAAGAAGTTTTTGTTGTTTGCTCACAAGAATGTCCTTTTCATCAGCAGCCCGCGCTGCGAGCTGCTGTAAACAAAATTACTGGTAGTAGTTGCGAATAAACGCGACGGTTTTTTCACACTCTTCACGATTGCCAACACTAATACGCACACAGTTTTCAATCGGTGAATTGCGCAAAATAATGCCGTGCTCCCACGCCGCTTTAAATAGCGCATTACCATCAGGGAATTTCACTAAGAGATAGTTACCCCAGCCCTCAAAAACATGCACACCCGGAACCATAGAAAGCCCCACTTGCAGGTAAGCTCGATTCGCGCCGAGATCCAACACTTGGTATTTGGCGCGCGCGAGACCACCAGGTGATAAGGCTTGCACCGCGATTTCAGCAACAGGAATCGGCACCGGATAAGGCGCAATCACTTTGAGCAACACATTGATGAGTTCAGCATTGGCAAGCGTGAAGCCACAGCGTAGTCCCGCCAAAGCAAAGGCTTTAGAGAGTGTGCGTAGAATCGCCAAGTTCGGATATTGGGCGAGCAAATCGACAGTCGACGCTTCTGGGCAGAAATCGATGTAGGCTTCATCCATCACCACAATCGCGCGATCTTGGGTCATCTCCAGCAGTTTGATGATGTCAGCTCGTTTGACCAAGTTGCCAGTCGGGTTATTCGGGCTACACACAAATACCAATTTAACGCGATCCAGATTGGCTTCAATGCTCGGTAAATCGAGTTGCCAATCGGCAGTCAACGGCACTTTTTTACGCTCAACACCAAAGGTTTCTGCACTGATCGCATACATACCATAAGTGGGAGGGCAAAAAAGAATCGCGTCCTGATTGGGTTCGCAAAACGCACGGATCAAAAGCTCAATCCCTTCATCCGCGCCGCGCGAAGTCAGCACTTGCTCCGGCTGTACTCCGGCATAATTAGCGTAAGCTTGGATCATCGCCTTAGGTTGGCAATCACTGTAACGATTAAGGCGCGCAAAATCGGTTTTGTATTCGTTATTAAAAGGCGATTCGTTAGCATTGAGCCAAACATCACCACTACCACCAATACGACGCGCAGAAAGGTATGGGGTTAACGCCTGAATTTGTTGACGAGCCAGTTTTTCCATAATTTATTGAGCCTTCTGTAATTTTTCTACTCGAATCGTAACCGCACGTTTGTGCGCGTCTAAGCCTTCCGCTTCCGCCATCGTGACTACGGTGGGCGCGAGCAATTGCAAACCATCAGCGGTCAGCTCTTGCACTGTCATGCGTTTGCTGAAATCGGCCAAACCTAAGCTGGAATAGGTGCGGGTGTATCCGTAAGTGGGTAGCACATGGTTAGTACCTGAAGCGTAATCACCTACCGATTCTGGCGACCAATCGCCAAGGAAAATGGAGCCTGCGTTATCGAGCAGTGGAACTAACTCACGCGGGTTGCGCGTCTGCACAATCAAGTGCTCAGGTCCGTAGTAGTTAGAAATTGACACTGCTTGGGTGAGTGATTCAGCAATAATGATCAGACTGGAAGCCAAGGCTTTTTCAGCAATACTGGCGCGCAAAAGCACTTTAAGCTGCTTTTGCACTGCATCCGTTACCTGATCGGCTAACACCGGAGATGGCGTCACCAACACCACCTGAGAATCTGGGCCGTGCTCTGCCTGACTGAGGAGATCAGCGGCAATAAAATCGGCATCCGCCGTTTCATCAGCAATCACCAATACTTCTGAAGGTCCTGCAGGCATATCAATCGCAGCGCCGCGGAAATCGTTACTCACTTGGCGTTTTGCTTCTGTCACATAGGCGTTACCGGGGCCAAAGATTTTGTCGACTTTAGTCACCGTTTCCGTGCCATAAGCCATTGCGGCGATTGCCTGACCGCCGCCTAGGTTGTACACCTCATCAATGTTACACAGCTTAGCGACGTAGAGAATTTCATCAGCAATCGGCGGTGGTGAGCAGAGCACCACTTTACGGCAACCGGCGATTTGCGCAGGCACACCGAGCATTAGTACGGTTGATGGTAGCGGTGCGCTGCCACCCGGAATATACAGACCCACTTTATTGATCGGGCGAGTCACTTGCTCACACACCACTCCGGGCATGGTTTCCACTTTGATTGGCTGCGCTTTTTGCGCCTTGTGGAATTTGCTGATGTTGTTGTATGCCTGCTCCAACGCCTGTTTCATTGTTTCCGACAAACGCGAGGCGGCGGCATCCATCTCTTCACGAGAAACACGCAGTGAAGCAGGTTTTACGCGATCAAATTTTTCAGTTAATTCAAACAGTGCGGCATCACCCTCACTGCGCACTTTCGCAATCACCTGCGCAACTGCGGCAGTGATGTTTGCTCCTTCGGTAATCGCAGGACGTTCTAAAATCGATTCTTGCTGAGCTTCACTCAACGATTGCCAAACAACGGTTCTCATCGCCTTACTCCATCATTTTTTCAATCGGTAACACCAGAATTGAGCTGGCTCCGAGGGCTTTCAGTTGTTCCATGGTTTCCCAGAATAGATTTTCCGAACTCACCATGTGTACCGCGACTTTGGATTTGTCGGCAGACAAAGGCAGTACGGTTGGGTCTTCCGCTCCGGGCAACAAGGTTTTGATTTGCGCCAGCTTCTCAACCGGAGCGTGCAGCATGATGTATTTCGATTCTTTGGCTTGTTGTACGCCGTGCATACGCGTGAGGAGTTTATCGATCAGTGCGGCTTTATCGGCAGCAAAAGCACCTGGGCGCTGAATAAGCGTCGCTTTGGATTCAAAAATCACTTCCACTTCTTTAAGACCGTTGGCTTCCAAAGTCGCGCCAGTGGAGACCAGATCCGCAATCGCATCCGCTAACCCTGCACGCGGTGCAACTTCAACCGAACCCGTTAACATGCAGGTGCTGAAATCCACACCTTGGCGATCCATGTAAGCTTTGAGCAGTTGTGGGTAAGTGGTGGCAATACGCTTACCATTCAGATCTTGAGGTCCACGATACTCAGCATCTTTTTCAATCGCGATCGACAAACGGCAACCACCAAAATCCATACGGCGTAGAGTGATAAATTCGTTCCGTTGGTTGAGTGCGAGGCGATCTAAACGTGTTTCTTCAAGCACGTTTTCACCAACAAAACCCAAATCCACCACCCCATCCATGATCAGCCCTGGAATATCATCGTCACGCACCAACAACAGATCAATCGGCATATTCAGTGAATGAACTACCAAGCGCTCGCCCATGATGTTGAATTTCACACCGCATTTTTTCAGCAGTTCTTGGCACTCTTGGCTGAGGCGGCCTTTTTTCTGTATCGCGATTCTTAGTCGTTGTGTTTGCATGTCATTCTTCCTTTGCAATTTGTTGAATTTAATAATTTTTCCAAAGCTTAAAACGAAAAACCCTCGGGAGGTTTGGTCTCCCGAGGGTTAGAATCTTTTTATGGCTCTGATTTCAACTCCGGGAGATTCCTGTCCCCCGGGTATGCGTACATCTCCCGAAAGACACCTTAGGGATGATGATGGTGATGAATGTTCATTACGAAATTACGCATACTTAGTGGTTTCTGTCTGTTTGAGAACTGCCTTCACACTAACTAAGCTAAGTTTTTTTTTCAACCACAAATTGACACTTTTCTGGTTATTTTTTTATGACGGCTTTAAGAAACCATACCACCACTCAAAGCTGCAATTTAGGGTAGCGATAAAAAAAGAGGCCGACTGGCCTCTTATCTCTATAGCGATGCGAATTACGCAGACACTTGTTTGCTCACTTTGGCTTTTGACAGAGCTGCAAAAATTAAGCAAACCACCACAAAGCTCACGGATGCGGCTGCTAAAGCCAGCCCGAGTGAAGCAAAAATTCCCAGCACCACATAACCAATCGCTGACACTAACGCAACCGCCAACGCGTAAGGCAGTTGAGTCGCAACGTGGTCAATATGATGACAACGTGCTCCCGTCGAAGAGAGAATCGTGGTATCAGAAATTGGCGAGCAGTGATCACCAAATACGGAACCGGCAAGCACCGCACCGAGCATCGGCAGCATAAGTGCGATATCGGTAGCGCCCGCCATATCACCTGCAATCGGCAGCATAATGCCAAAAGTGCCCCATGATGTGCCGGTAGAGAAAGCCATCGCGCCTGACAAGATGAACAGAATGACCGGAAGCCAATGTGGATCAATATTCCCTTGCACTAACGATGAAAGGTAAGCACCCGTCTTCATGTCACCAATCACAGAACCAATTGTCCATGCAAAAATCAGGATCAGAATCGCACCAAACATGGATTTCGCGCCAATCCACAAGGTTTTTACGATTTCAGTCGCCGGCAATTTTTGGCGAAGAACGGTCACAAATGCGATAGCTAGGCCGACTAATCCGCCATACACCAATGAGGTACCGACATTGGTATTTTCAAACGCCCCAAAAATATCAAATGACTTTCCACTTTCTGCTAATGCAGTTGTGCCAGTCCAAATCATCGCGCCAATCGTCGCAACGACTAAAAATACAATCGGCAGCACGAGATCGAGTACTGTACCGCGTTCACTTTCACGAATATCAAGCTCTTCATTGAGCTCGTGAGCCTCTTGTGCGTCTGTACTTGGATCTTCATCAAAACCACGCCCTTGAGAAGCGGCAATTTCATGCTTGCGCATCTGGCCGATATCCATTTGGAACCACACCACCGCAAATACCATCAGCAACGCAAAGATCGCATAGAAGTTCATCGGCACTAAACGCAGATAAGCGCCTAATGCGGAATACTCCTCAATACCGTGCGAAACTAAAATGCCACCGATGATGGTCATGATATACGCGCCCCAACTTGAGGCGGGCATCACCACACACATAGGCGCAGCAGTGGAATCCAGAATGTAAGCCAGTTTGGCACGCGAAACGTAAAAACGATCGGTCACTGGGCGAGAAATTGAACCGACAGCGAGGCTGTTAAAATAGTCGTCAACAAAAATGAATACGCCTAAAAATGCCGCCAGTAATTTAGAGCCACGTTTACTTTTCACCCGGACTTGTGCCCACTGAGCAAAAGCGCGAGTGCCGCCCGACAACGTCAGTAGCGCAGTCATCATACCCAGTAACAGTAAAAAGCCGACAATACTCATATTCCAAGCATTGATCGCGCCCTCTTTGACAAACACGCTACCGACTTGTGTTGCGATATATTGCAACGACTGACCAATAGAATAATCAGCCAGCAGTAAAGCACCTAAAAATATCCCCACGCCAAGAGAAAGGAGTACACGGCGAGTCACAATAGCCAAGCTCAATGCCACCAGAGGTGGTAAAACAGAGAATGGCGAAGAAGCAAAATCGATTAAATTCATGATCTTCCAAAACCAGTAAAAAATGGTTAGAGATCTACTGCAGACAAATCAAGCGACATCATGTCAGCTTAATTTATGTTGAACTAAGCGAAAGGGAAGCGAACACTTCACCCAACCCTACAGTAGCGCTCCATAGTTTAACAACAATATAGACTATGGCAGTGTTACACCTATTGAATGTAACCCCAGCCAACTGCGTTGATGGGCAAGTTGACTTCGGCGACAACGCCTTTTTCCATAATTCATTGGCATCACCCGAATTGTGGATACTCTTCGTAACCGCTCCTCTACGGCGAAAACTTCATCCTAATCAGCCAATTCATTTAGCTCATTTAGTCTGCTTTTCGCATTAGGTGAGATACATTTTACTTAACAAAAATATCAATGCAACTAGCTTTCTGTACGAAAAACAAGTGCCGCCGCTCACAAATCAATCATTTCATTGATACTTATTTCATAAAAAACACCACAATACTTGATATATAGAACTAATATTATTTATCTGTATGATAAGTTTCCTGCAGATGCTTTTATATGCTTCAGCAGTATTCTAAAAAGTAAATCCATTAAATAAATATCATTTTATATTTTTACTTTCTTACTATTTTGACTTAATATTTGCAGCGAAAACTTGTCAGTATAATAAGCTAGGTTTAGTATTAACTCGTTATCCAAATTGTGAACAGGAAATGGTAATGTCGGAAATCACTAAGACTTTATTAAATATTCGTAGCCTACGTGCTTATGCACGCGAACTGACTATTGAGCAACTTGAAGAAGCGTTAGATAAATTAACTACCGTCGTTCAAGAGCGTAAAGAAGCAGAAGCAGAAGAAATTGCTGCTCGTGCAGAGCAAGAAGCGAAATTAGCCGCAATTGCTGAACAAATTGCTAAAGATGGTATCGACCTCGAAGCGCTTATTTCTGCGCTATCAGGCGAAACTAAAACTAAAGCAAAAGGCAAACGTGCACCTCGCCCTGCAAAATACAAGTATATCGACACCAACGGTGAAGAAAAAACTTGGACAGGCCAAGGCCGTACTCCTTCAGTGATCCAAAAAGCACTGGATGAAGGTAAATCTCTGGAAGAATTCGCTCTGTAATTCTGCTAGAAATCCCAAAATAAAAAAGGCTCCCTAAGGAGCCTTTTTTATTATCTTTCCCAATAAGCCTCTTCAAGGCTATCTTCTCGCTCAGGAAGACCACGTGAAAGACGTGGAGAATGTTGGGCCAACACCTCATAACTCGCGCGGTTTGAATATTTACACACTTGAGAAAAAGATGAATAGGTTAAAAACTCATGTTGATGCTTACTTGAGTTAGGTACATTTTCTTTGTGGTATTTATTGGCTGCCATATCGTGTAACAAGGCCGATAATGCTGCATCACCCGCACCATTGGTATTTTTGATCTTCTCTGGTCCGCCCATATACGGTGAAATATGTGAATAAACACGAATAGGATTTATACAACTCTCTTTACGCGCAGGACGGCTAAATTCATAACGGTTAAATTCTGGGACCGATCCCGGTAATAACGGTAATGTGGTTTCACGTTTAGCGGAATCTTCGGTGTAACCCGCCATAAATAAACCCACTGGGCCTGCGGTACAAAGTACTAAATCAACCCAATCTAACGCTTTATCTGAGGCTGCCAGCGGATCGCTTTCTCCTGTTAAAGCTAATGCTTCATCTTCATTCATTGCCACCACAGTGACATGATCACGTAAAAATTCTTGCCAGAATTTCGGATCATCTTGAATAACAAATTTAGTACCTAGGGTTAATACCACAGGCACATCATATTTTTTTGCATATTCAATGGCACGCATTGTTGCTTCCGGCATTGGATCGCCTTCTTTACAACGAACTAAATAAGCCGTGATCACTAATGCAGAAGCACTAGCAAATATTTTTTCAGGAATACTGTCTGGTTGTAATTGGTTCATTTGACCTTCGCTGATCGCGAAAGTACGTTCACCATCTTCGGTAATCAAGGCAAAGCAGCGGCCAATCGCCCCCTCTACACCTTGTAAATAGTTGAGATCCATGCGGCTAGAAGTGTTACACAGATAGCGATAACCGTAACTGCCAATTTTAATATCTTGGCTCATCACACCCAGTAGCGTGGAGCGATCATCCGCAAGCACGGAGTAATTATGCAGCGTATTCCCTATAGTTCCACCTGCATATTCATTGGTAATCAAACGCTGCTCTTTTAATTCGTTGTATAACGCTTCTGCAGCCTGATCATCAATGACCAATGAGTGTCCTTTACTTAAACCATAACGTTCAATCAAATCTGAATCGACTTTGGCCTCTATATCCACTAGGGTTTGATCAATACCGATAATGTGGGTGCGCGACATCTTCTTATTTTCTTGCGCTTGAATGACCAGAGGATCACGCGCGTGAACCGGAAAATAATGCTTAGATTTGCGTTGGCCAGGAAATTTCATAAAGGTTACTTGGGTTCAAGGATGAAAGGAGCGCCGATTCTACCGCGCACCTTTTAGTGCAGCAATAAAGGAAAAAAAAGCAAACGTTTGCACGCTGAGGATTTTATTTCGCGCTCTTCTCTTAGCGCTTGGAGCGCAAGTGATTCAATAGGTTAGCAACATAGCGCTTAGGTTCGGGGAAGTGTGATTAGCGTCTCGGATCTGTCCTCGAAAAATTCTTTCTGTTAGAATCCCCGTCCAAGTTCCTCAAGTGGTAGATAAGTGATGTCTGTAGAGCACAGCGCAAACAGCCAAAAGAAAGTGATTGTCGGTATGTCTGGAGGGGTTGATTCCTCTGTTTCAGCCTATCTTCTCAAGCAACAGGGTTACCAAGTGGAAGGCCTGTTTATGAAAAACTGGGAAGAAGACGATAACGAAGAGTATTGTACTGCGGCAGAAGATCTCGCCGATGCTCAGGCGGTGTGTGACAAACTCGGCATCCCACTGCATACCATTAACTTCGCAGCAGAATACTGGGATAACGTATTTGAATACTTCCTCGCGGAATATAAAGCGGGACGGACTCCTAACCCAGATATTTTGTGTAATAAAGAGATCAAATTTAAAGCCTTCTTAGAATTTGCTGATGAAGTGCTGGATGCGGACTACATTGCCATGGGGCACTATGTGCGTCGCACCTTCCCGCAGAATGGCGAAAAACCGCAAATGCTGCGCGGTTTAGACGGTAATAAAGACCAAAGCTACTTCCTTTATACTCTGAGTCATGAGCAAGTGGCGCGTAGCCTATTCCCCGTGGGTGAACTAGAAAAACCTGAAGTACGCCGCATTGCCGAAGAACAAGGCTTAATTACCGCGAAGAAGAAAGATTCAACCGGTATTTGTTTTATCGGTGAGCGCAAATTTACCGACTTCTTATCTCGCTATTTGCCAGCCCAACCGGGTAAAATTGAGACCCCGGAAGGTAAAGTGATTGGTGAGCACCAAGGCTTGATGTACCACACTCTCGGACAGCGTAAAGGTCTGCACATTGGTGGTATGAAAGAGAGCAGCGAACAGCCATGGTATGTGGCGGATAAAGATCTCAAACGCAACGTACTCATCGCGGTACAAGGCGCGGATCATCCTCTCCTCAAATCGCATGGTTTGGTGGCGGCTCAGTTACATTGGGTTGATCGCACCCCCATCACTGAACCTGTACGTTGCAGCGTAAAGACGCGTTATCGTCAAAGTGACATCGCTTGTACCATCATTCCGCTCAGTGATGATCGCATCAAAGTGATGTTTGACGAGCCACAAGTGGCCGTGACTCCGGGACAATCCGCCGTCTTTTATCAAGGTGAAATCTGCCTTGGTGGCGGCATTATTGAAGAGCGCATTTAAAGTCAATTTTTAGGAGATTTACGTGGCTAACGCAATTTACGACCGTACCATCGCTTTCGCTGGCATTTGTCAGGCAGTGGCACTTGTGCAGCAAGTCGCCAAAAATGGGTACTGTGATTCTGATGCGTTTGAAACGTCGCTCAAAGCGATTACTTGTACCAATCCAAGTAACACGCTTGAAGTTTTCGGTCACGAAAGTCAGCTCAAGCTCGGCTTAGAGTGCTTGGTCAAAGGGATTGACAGCACGCCATCAGGTAGCGAAATCACCCGTTACCTGATCAGCCTAATGGCGCTTGAGCGTAAATTAAGTGGTCGCCGCGATACCATGAGCCAACTCGGTGACCGCATTCAAATGATTGAGCGTCAGCTTGAGCATTTTGACTTATTTGATGATCAGATGATCAGTAACCTCGCCAGCATTTACCTTGATGTGATTAGCCCAATTGGCCCACGCATTCAAGTCACTGGCACACCAGCCGTATTACAGCAAACCGCTAACCAGCACAAAGTGCGCGCCCTACTCCTGTCAGGGATCCGCTGCGCCGTATTGTGGCGTCAGGTTGGTGGACGCCGTCGTCACCTGATTTTCGGTCGTAAAAAGATGATCGAACAAGCGCAGATTTTGTTAGCGCGAATCTAAGTGATGGCTACCCACTCGAATTACTCACACCTTTAACTCAATATTCAGGAGAAGAACATGGAACTGTCAGCATTGACTGCTGTTTCACCGGTAGATGGCCGCTACGGAAGTAAAACGATTGCGTTACGCAGTATCTTCAGTGAGTTTGGTCTCCTAAAGTACCGCACTATCGTTGAAATTCGCTGGCTACAAAAGCTAGCCGCCACTACTGAAATCGCAGAAGTGCCTGCATTCAGTGCCGAAGCGAATCAATTCCTTGATGCGATTGCCGCCAACTTTAATGAGGCGGATGCACTGCGTATCAAAGAGATTGAACGCACTACCAACCACGATGTAAAAGCCGTGGAATACTTCCTGAAAGAGAAAGTAGCGGCCATGCCTGAACTGCATGCCGTCAACGAGTTCATTCACTTTGCTTGTACTTCCGAAGACATCAACAACACTTCACATGCGTTGATGCTCAAAGAAGCTCGTGACACGGTGATCCTGCCTGAAATTCGTAACGTGATTGACGCAATTCGCAAACTGGCCAAAGAGTACCGCGATATTCCGCTGCTTTCTCGTACTCACGGTCAGCCAGCCTCTCCATCGACCATGGGTAAAGAGATGGCGAACGTGGCCTACCGCATGGAGCGCCAATACAAGCAGATCGCTAACGTAGAAATCCTAGCCAAAATCAACGGTGCGGTGGGTAACTACAACGCGCACCTTTCTGCTTACCCAACGGTAGATTGGCATAAATTCAGCGAAGAGTTCATCACTGAATCTTTGGGCGTAGACTGGAACCCGTACACCACGCAAATCGAGCCGCATGATTACATTGCTGAGCTGTTTGAAGCGGTAGCACGTTTTAACACTATCTTGATCGACTTTGATCGTGATGTTTGGGGTTACATTGCTCTGGGCCACTTCAAACAAAGAACCATCGCGGGTGAAATTGGCTCTTCTACCATGCCACACAAAGTCAACCCAATCGACTTTGAAAACTCAGAAGGTAACTTGGGTCTGGCGAACGCGGTATTTACCCATTTAGCGCAAAAACTGCCTATCTCTCGTTGGCAACGTGATTTAACGGATTCTACCGTACTGCGTAACCTCGGTGTGGGTGTCGGCTATGCCATCATCGCTTATACCTCAACTTTGAAAGGCATCAGCAAGCTGGAAGTGAACCGCGACGCACTACTTGCAGAACTGGATCACAACTGGGAAGTTCTGGCAGAGCCAATCCAAACTGTGATGCGCCGCTACGGCATTGAAAAGCCTTATGAGAAGCTCAAAGAACTGACTCGTGGTAAGCGAGTAGATGGTGAAGCGATGCGTCAATTCATTGATGGTTTAGAACTGCCAGCGGAAGAGAAAACGCGCTTGAAAGCCATGACACCAGCCAGCTACATTGGCTATGCGATTGAGCTGACGGACAAGCTGTAATCTCGACAAGAGAGACCAAATGACGAAGGGGAGCAACGGCTCCCCTTTTACTTATCGACGACTTATCGACTTGGTTTATACCAGACCGTTTCACTCCTGCTTTTCAAAAAACAGAGTAATCCGACCGACTTCAAGACCAAATTTGCGAATTTTGGTTAAATTAAATACCCGCTTGTCATCTTGTCGATACAACCAGTCATCGAAGTGTACTTGCACATCGCCGCTGTCGCGTTGCAACACAAAATCGTATTGCCACTGCAGTGCATTTCCCACTTCTTTACCGCGAGCCGTTCCAATAATGTCATCCGCTCGTCCTTCGTACTCATCATCAGCCGTTCGGTTAATCGTCCAGATCCGTTGATCCTTCTCCCCATCATCAAACACGAAGTCTTCGACTAAAATCAGTTGGTTATTCTCAATTCGACCTTCAATTACCACCTCAAAACGGCGCGTCTGCTTCTCGGTATAGTCTTGCACCATACCCCACGCATGTGTCGTTCCGACAAAGTAATTGAAGAGATCAAACTTAGGCGTCATCGCACGATAATCATCAATCTCTGCCGAGCATCCACTAAGCCAGATACAGAGTAGTAATAGCCAACATTTAGCCAATCTCATGGTCGATTCATTCCTATCAATTGATTACGCAAGGTTAAATATTCCGTTTGCGGCGACAGCCAAATGGAGAGAAAAGCATCATTAAACGCTTCATCATCAATGCTGCCTACCGAACGTTCCGTCTGTTGCTGGCGACTAAAGAAAAACTCTCCGCGCTGCCCATCAGAGACATACACTAGGCGATCTCCCGTCGCGACATCCGGCAGTATTTGCTGCAGTTGCTTCAACCACGCTTGGGTTTGCGGCGCGGTGAATCCAAGTTTTCGCCACTGATACTCAGTGGCATCCACCAACTGTTTACTGCTGATATCGCGCAAATAACGGATCTCAAGAGCCACTGGATGTGGCGAGACATCTTGCGACTCATGATACTGGCCATCAGGCGCTCGCAACTGCGAGGAGTAGATGTCCAACCACAGCCATGAAAGGGTTGCCTGTCCAACGACTGGCCATTCTGCCCATCGCTGGAAAGTTTTATGCTCCGCTTGCGCCGCATTAGCGACGGCGGCGTAACCAAGTCCGCTCGCGAGCAAAACGAATAGGGTTATAAGTCCTTTTTTCATGCCTCATTACCTTCAACAGTAACCAAGTGATACCTATCCATTCCAAAAACAGTGCCAACATGACGATAAAGGTGGGGTATTCCCAACCAACCGCACCTATTCGGAAACCAAACCAATAACTTAAACTACCCAGAACGCCTCCTGCGAGACACAGAAGAGTATGGGAATATTGGTTAAGCTGCGGCAGTAAGTGGCCTGCATACCAAGTAAAGGCAAACCAGAGTGCCACCAACCAAAGTGGAAATTGATCGTCGGCAAAGGAGAGTAATCCAAGCAGCATATTGCTGCTGTCTATCATGATGCCCACCAGCGCCATCCACACCATTTTTTCTAACAATGGATGACGCTGGATTGCCGTTAAGCCATAGGTGGCAACCACCAGTAATGCGGTGAGCCATAACCAGGTTTGCTGCCCCAAGACAGCCAGTGCCCAGAGCAGGTCAAACCATAATGATATCGCCACTAACGCCATGATTAATCTCGTTCAAAAGTCATGTGCACGGTACTGATGCTACGGGCTAAAAAGCCACCTTCGCAGTAACAAAAGTAATAACGCCACATACGGATGAAACGTTCGTCATACCCAAGATCACGCACTTTCGGCAGTTGCTGCTCAAAGCGGTCACGCCAGTGTTGCAACGTCAGTGCGTAATCCATGCCGATGTCATGCAAGTTACGCAACACCAACCCAGTACGTTTGGTGGCTAATTCGGTCAACACACTGATCGAAGGCAAAAAACCGCCGGGGAAAATGTATTTCTGAATAAAGTCCACGTTATTGCTGTAGCTTTCATAACGCTGATCGGCAATGGTGATTGCCTGAATCGCCATTTTGCCGCGCGGCTTCAGTAACGCATAGCATTGGCTCAAAAACGTCGGCAAGTAGGCCTTACCCACCGCTTCAATCATTTCAATCGATACCAACTTGTCATACTGACCGCTCAGCAAACGGTAATCTTGTTTGAGCAGGGTAATTTGGTTATTTAGCCCAAGTGCCGTAATTTTTTGCTGTGCGTAAGCATACTGCTCTTCAGAAATGGTGGTGGTGGTGACCTTACAGCCATAGTGCTGCGCCATGTAAATCGCCATCGCGCCCCACCCCGTACCAATTTCTAACACGTGATCGGTCGGTTTCAGTTGTAGTTGCTCACACAAACGCTGCATTTTGGCTTGCTGCGCCTGCTCTAGTGAGAGCTCAGGTTGGGTAAACAGCGCGCTGGAGTAAAGCATCTCTTCATCGAGGAACAGTTGGTAAAGCTCATTCCCCAAATCATAGTGCTGGTGAATATTATCTTTGGCTTGATCTATGGTGTTGCGTTTGAGCCAGTGAGTGAAACGGTTTAACCATTGAGTCACAGGACTACTTTGACTTTCTAGCTTATCCAGCGTACCGAGGTTGGCAGCCATCAACTGCATCAAAGCCGTCAGATTAGGGCTTTCCCACCACCCTTCCATGTAAGCTTCTGCGGCAGCAATACTGCCGCCCTTCAATACTCGGCTGTAAAAATCCGGGTGCTTAACCTCGATCACGGCATGAATGGCATCGGGCTTATTTTGGCCAAATTGTTCATGCTTGGTTTGGGTTTGGTCGGGGAAATGTTCTATCACCGTTAAATTGCCTTCGAGATACTGTAATGCACGGTGAATTACGCTGCGGGCACCTTTCTGCCAGCTGGTTAGAGAGCCGGATATTTCCATCGACGAGCTATTTAACATGAGGTTGCTCCTTATTATTGTTCTGAGTTTGGTCTGGGTGCGCATAAAACGGGGCACCTTTGCGCCACAATTTGAAAGCGTGCCAATAAATGCCTAATACCACTTTTACTGCCATGATCGGCGTTTTGATCAATCGAGGTAATAAATTGCTTGCGCTCAAGGGTTCAGCCTGCATCGCTAAGGTAGCATCAAACTCTTTATCACTACGATGACACTCAAGATGGATCATCAGCGCGCGAGTTAAGGGTTTAATTTTCCAGTGGTATCTCTGTTCGATGGGATTGAATGGCGAAACATGAAACGCTTTCGCATGCTGCCACTTAATCACGGCAGCCTCTTCAAAGGTTAATGCTGCTTGTGCTGGAACCGCATAGTAGTGGCGCTCGTTCCACGGGGTATTACTGACTTCAGCCAGCAAATAACGCCAACGCTTTTCGCTATCGTAGACGTAGTAAAAGTTGACTGGGCTAAAATAGATTTCGAGATAGCGCAGATGCAGCAAAGCCACCACTCTGCCGCCTTCTATTCGCTCTCCCGTCAGTTGCTCGACCTTATCAAGCACCGCTTGTTTGAGCGGGCCTTGCCCGAGGTAATCCTCACGGCGAAAACGCGCCCAATGCCACCAACGCTCACCCAATCCCCACACTTTATCCGCCAACTGTGGCCATTCATCTAAATCAATACAAGGCATAAACAGCGGATAATTGAGTGCGTGCTCGACCGGCGTAAAACGTCGGTGTCTGACGTGTCCAACCATCAAACAACTTTGCCACTCGGCGCTATCTTGGGGCACAGGCATTAGGCCGCTCCTTGCTCACTGCGCTGTGCGTAAGCTTCCAATTGGGTTACCACATCCAGCGCACTGCGTACCCCATCTTCATGAAAACCGTTATGCCAGTATGCGCCACAAAACCAAGTATGGTTGACACCGCTGATCTGCGCTTTTTTCTGCTGCGCTTCAATCGCAGGACGAGAAAACACCGGATGATGATAGGTAAATCGGCGCAGTATCTTGCTCGGGTCAATGTCCTCACTACTATTGAGTGTGACGCAGAACGTCTCTGGCGCTTCAATATGCTGCAAAATATTCATGTTGTAGGTCAAAGATGGCAAGCGCGTTTCTTGATTGGCTTCACCTTTCAACCAGTAATTCCAAGCCGCCCAAGCCGCTTTACGTTGGGGCAGCAAACGAGTATCCGTATGGAGCACCACTTCATTCGCCTGATAAGCGAGTGCAGACAGCAGTTGTTGTTCGGTGGAACTTGCATCACTGAGCATGGCAAGAGCTTGGTCGCTATGGCAAGCAAAAATCACCTCATCAAAACGCTCACTCTGACCATTGACCACAACGTCTACCCCAGTTGGTAAACGCTTCACTTGAGTGACCGCGCTATTGAGGCGGATGCGATCACCAAATCCTTGGGTTAAAGGTGCAATATAACTGCGCGAACCGCCGGGGATCACATACCACTGCGGACGATTAGTAACATCCAGTAGGCCATGGTTTAGGAAAAAGCGCGCGAAAAACATCAGAGGGAAAGCTCGCATATCAGCCAGAGAGGAAGACCAAATCGCCGCCCCCATGGGCAGAATGTAGTTTTCACAGAAGTATTCAGAAAACTGATGCTGAGCCAGAAAATCACCTAAGGTTTGCTCATTCGCCAATTGATTATCGACGCACGCTTTCGTTAAACGGTTAAAGCGTAAAATCTCCGCGATAAAACGATAAAACTTTGGATTCAGCCAGTTACGCTTTTGAGCGAATAAGGTAGTCAGGGTATGCCCGTTGTACTCCAAACCGTTAGCATCATTGCGCACACTGAAGCTCATCTGCGTCGGTTTACCTTGTACGCCAATCTCATCCATCATTTTGATGAAATTAGGATAGGTTCTGTCGTTATAAACGATAAAGCCCGTATCCACTGCGTATGGCTTACCCGCAAGCTCAACATCCACCGTCGCAGTGTGCCCGCCAATGTAGTCATTGGCTTCGAATAGGGTGATATCGTGATAACGGTGCAGATAGTAACCACAGGTTAAACCTGAAATGCCCGAGCCAATGATTGCAATTTTCATCAAAAAATCCTTATTAAGCCTTCAACAGACGTCGAACTAAGCGACCTTGCCATGCATAAGGCAAAGCACCGAGTAGCCGAATCAGCCAAGTAAATCGTTTAGGGAAATAGAGTTGTGACACACCGCGCGCCAAGCCAGCTTTGATCTCCTGGGCGGCACGCTCTACTGTGATGATCATCGGCATGGCAAAAGTATTGCGATCCGTGAGTGGTGTGGCGACAAAGCCCGGAAAAATGGTGGTAACTTCGATACCAAGCGGACGCCAATCGAGTTGAAGCGTTCGTGCTAAATAAGCGACGGCCGCTTTGGAAGCGCCATAAGCTTCTGCTCGCGGCAAGACCAACTCACTGGCAATCGAGCCGACAATCGCCACACGGTGACCACGCGACAAATGTGGCTGTATACCTTCAATCACCGCCGCTACGCCAAGCACATTGATATTGAACACACGTGCCATCAGTGTGACATCCATCTTGCCATCATCGATGTATTCACAATCGCCCGCATTTAAAATCCAGAGTTCTGGCTGACATGGAAGCTGCGCTAATGCCGCTTTTGTACCGGGATGATCGGTGACATCAAACGCCAAGGGAAAAATATTGGCGTGTTGTGCCTGCAAGCTGTCTAACACCGGCTGATTACGTCCACACGCAATAACTTGCCAACCCTGTATGGCATAATCCAATGCCAGTTGTTTACCAATTCCGGAGGTCGCACCGGTAATGAACACCGCGGTCATTGTCCTAGTCTCCGCTTAATCGCGCGGATAACTTGCCCCAACACAGGCAATTGCTCATAAAGCATTTCCCCCATATCGAAATAATCGCGATGGTAGGTCACTTTGCCCTCGGCAAAGCGCAAGTGGCTCACGCCTTTCACATCCACCTGTTCGCCCTTGGCTAATTTTGGGTGACGTAAATGCATGGTCCAGACCAAAAACGCGCGCTCATTGACCGCATACTGCTCATGAATGGTAAAAGTACAGGTATGAACGTTTTGGTAAAGATTCAAAAAATACTGGTAAAGGGCGTCAAACCCTTCGATGTGATGTGCGGCATCTTCAAACACCACATCAGGATGATAGATTTCAATCAGCCTATGTAATTGGCTCTTATCTAATTGTTGATAAAACTGCGCGACGTGTTGTACGTCCATAATGCTCATCCCTAAAGTTATACAAATTTAAGATTCGTATAATGCATTACAACCATAGTTGAGTTTGTAAAGTTGTACAAGATTTTTTCTGTACAACTTTATACTTCATGTTACGAAACTCAGAATGTAAGGGATCACTAAAGAGCGTTAAGAAAACGAGCTCAAGAAAACTATAAATCAAGATAAACAAAACCAGCCCGAAGGCTGGTTGGAAGAGATTACATATTGCGCAGTGCTGCGATACGTTTTTCAAGGGGTGGGTGAGTCATCATTAATTCGGATAGAGAGCGTTTACCTGTGATGCCAAACGCCATCATCGAACCTTCAAGATGCGACTCCTGACCCATTTTCAGACGTTCTAACGCCGCAATCATCTTGTGTTTACCGACTAACTGCGCGGCCCCCGCATCAGCGTAGAATTCACGACGGCGGCTGTACCACATGGTGATAAAGCTTGCCAGCAAACCAAATACCAGCTCCAAAACCATAGAGACACCGAAATAGACCATCATGTTGCTGCCTTCACCTTCTTCCGAATCACGTGAAGCCACGATATTGGCAATAAAGCGTGACAAGAAGATCACGAAGGTGTTTACCACCCCTTGCATCAGCGTCATGGTGACCATGTCACCGTTAGCAATGTGGCTAACTTCATGAGCCAGCACGGCTTCGGCTTCATCACGCGTCATGTTGTGCAGCAAACCCGTTGAGACCGCGACCAGAGAATCATCACGCTTAGCCCCCGTGGCAAACGCATTCATATCTGGCGCATCATAAATCGCCACCGTTGGCATACCGATACCCGCTTGGCTTGCTTGGCGACGTACCGTTTCCAATAGCCAATGTTCCATCTCATTGCGTGGAGTATCAATGACAACACCACCCACTGAGCGTAAGGCCATACTTTTCGACATCAACAGTGAAATAAATGCACCGCCAAAGCCAAACACAGCCGCCATCACTAACAGACCAGACAAACTCCCTGGTTGCATACCCGTGACGGCATAAACAATATTCAAAACAACACTAAGCACCAATACGACAGCAAGGTTAGTTGCTAAGAATAACAATATACGTTTCATGACTTACTCTCCGAAGGAAACTTCTCAGCTGATGCGATGCGCGACTTTACCACACATCGTTTGTTCTTATTTACAACATATGTTCTGCCATTTGAAAAACAAGGTTAAGCAGTAAATTGCAACATTTAATGTCCAGATTCTGTTCAGCCAACGCTGAGGAAGCAAGAAGGTGGAAGGGTTAGACTTTGGTCGTATTGAGATAGTGTGAACGAAGGCATAGAGTGCGTGAGTCAAAGGAATTTAACCATAAACAAAGGAAAACACATGGCTGAAGCACATAGCTACCAAATGGCGATTGATTTACTTTGTTGTCATTTAGGTATCAGTGAACAAGAAGCTCGTACTCAACTCGGATTGGAAGCCAAAGAGCAGACACTGCAAAAGCAGATTGTCGAAACTCAGCAATCCCTGATGGGACTGAGTACAGAAAAGTAAGCACTTCGGATACTAAAAAGGCAGCTCACGTATGAGCTGCCTTTTTGTATTATCATTTGTTATCACTTACGCGGTAGGCGTCGTTTCTAGCACGTACTCGAGATTGATATACTTACCCAATTCCTGACGCTTCGCGCTCGGCATATAAGGGATTTCCCCCAATTTCGGTGCACCGAGCCGCCCCTCTAGATGCTCAATGATCTCCGCATAATGCTCAGTCCCTGGGTTAATCCGGTTAGCAACCCAGCCGATCAACTCAAGGCCATCGGCACGAATCGCTTCCGCCGTTAAAATTGCATGGCTCAAGCAACCTAACTTAATTCCAACGACTAAAATCACGGGCAAGCGCTCTTGTTTAACCCAAGTGGATAAACAATCAGAATCCGATGTGGGTACTCGCCAACCACCAGCCCCCTCAACTACCACCAACTCCGCATTTTGTTTATGTTTCGCTAGCTTATTACTCAGCAACGCATAATCAATCACCACATTTTCATGTTTAGCTGCAATGTGAGGAGATGTCGGCAGAGCCAAAGCGTAAGGATTCACATCGTCATACGGCATTGTCACTGTTGCTGCTTTCATGAGATGCAAAGCATCTGAATTGCGATAGCCAAATTCCGTTTTATCACTACCCGCCGCCACTGGTTTGTAACCAATCGTGGCAATATTCTGCGCCGCTAGCGCCTGAAGAATCGCTTTTGATGCGACTGTTTTCCCAACGTCGGTATCCGTCCCTGCGATAAAAATTGCATTTCTCATCGGTGAATAACCCCTAAACAAACTTGATATGTGGCAGGCACAAGACCCTGTTGGTTACGAAATGATTGGTAGGCCAACTCAACTTTTGCCAACGTTCGGCGACTGATCAGCCCCGTTGAACGCCCATTGACATGATTGGCACCGATCCCTTTTAGATCGCGCATCAGTGCGAAGGCTGTCTCATACCAAACGGTGATTGGCGCTAAGTCTAAGTGATGTTGCGCACACTCGGCTTGCGCTAACGCAATTTTTACCTGATTGATGGAAATGAACTGATTGATATGACGATGGTGATCAACACTTCGCCAAGCCTCTTGTAGCTCAAACAAGGAGCCATCGAGCAAGGTCGAAACAAAGGCTTGACCTTGTGGTTTGAGCACTCGCCGTACCTCACGCAAAGGCAAAGATAAATCTTCACACCATTGCAGCGCTAAGCTAGAAAACACCAAATCGAAACTGGCTGGTGTTAAAGGCAGTTGCTCGGCATCCGCTAACTGGTAATGCATACCCTCATCGCCACAGCGTTGCCTTGCTTGCTCAAGCATGGCTAAAGAAATATCGGCGCATACCACCTGCGCACCACGTTCACGCAGTAACGCAGAAAAATACCCCGTTCCGCAACCGAGATCGAGCACCAACAAGCCATCCATTCGACTCGGCATTTTATCGAGCAAACGTAATCCAACATCGCGTTGAAAGGCCGCATGTCGATCATAATGCTCGGCGGCTTTGCCGAAAGCTTGAGCAATAGCACTTTTATCTTTCAGCTCTGTATAAAGTTCGCAAGCGGTCATACTCATGCGCGCTTCTCCATCACTCTTTGTAACTGTTCAGCCAGATAGCGGACTTGTTGCTTTGAGTGTGCTGCTGTCAAGGTAATGCGTAATCGCGCGCTACCGACTGGCACAGTCGGTGGGCGGATTGCACTCACCCAAATACCTTGCTGTTTCAGTTGATGGGATGCCGCCATTGCTTGCTCGCTGCTGCCTAATAGCCAAGGTTTGATTGGCGTTGACGTCGACACATAACCCGGCGTGTCACTACACCATTCATCAAAACACGCCATCAGCTCAGCCAGTTTTTCTCTACGCCAAGACTGACTTTGGATCATCCGCGCAGCATGAGTCAGAGCATGCGCTTGTGCCGGAGGCATAGCGGTGGAATACACATGGTGGCGTGCAAATTGCGTCAGATAATCGCCAACGTGTGCATCACACAACACCGCCGCACCTGCTAACCCAAAAGCTTTACCAAAAGTAACGACCAGAATCTCGGGATGAATCCCTGCTGCTTGACAGCTCCCCGCCCCATCCTCTCCAAGCACACCAATGCCGTGCGCATCATCCACCATCAACCACGCGCGCTGTTTCACCAAAGTTGCAATTTGCGCCAAGGGTGCGCAATCGCCATCCATACTAAACACCCCTTCCGTCACCACTAAGCTGTTGCTCTGCTCATTCAGTAATTGGCGAAGATGATCTGTATCATTGTGCTTAAAGCGTTTCATGGTGGCAGGACTTAACATACCCGCTTCCATCAAGGAGGCATGATTCAGTTTGTCTTGCAGCAGCAAGTCTTCTTTTTCGAGCAAAGTAAACAACAGGGCTTGATTGGCACTAAAGCCTGAACTGAACAAGATCGCCCGCTCGTAACCAAGCCATTGACACAACTCATGCTCTAACTCAGCATGGGCGGAGCTAAAACCAGTCACCATCGGCGAAGCGCCACTGCCTGCGCCAAAGCGCGCCAGACCTGTTTGCCAAGCCTGCACTAACTCAGCATCACTGGCTAAACCAAGGTAATCGTTGCTTGAGAAGTTCAGGTAAGTACGATCTTGCTGAATCAGTTCCCCTTGTGCGCTTCGCTCTAAAAGCTGAAGACGGCGCGTCAGCCCTGAATGTTCACGCTCATTCAGAGCTTGCTCAATCCGCGACTTAAAGCGCAGCGTCATAGAATAAATCGCTGGCGGTTGGGCGCGCTGCTACGCGTTCAACGACACGATCCAGCAGTTCATTTTCCGTGATTTCATCGGGCTTTTGCGCCACTTGTTCACGATTAATACCTAGCTTTTTAAACAGCAGCATATCGCTATCTTCTGCTGGGTTGGGGGTGGTCAGCAGTTTGCAACCGTAGAAAATCGAATTGGCTCCGGCCATAAAGCACAGTGCCTGCATCTGCTCATTCATCTTCTCACGTCCGGCTGAAAGACGAACCGCGGATTTCGGCATCATAATGCGTGCTACCGCAATCAAACGCACAAAATCGAAGGGTTCCACATCATCTACTTGTTCCAGTGGCGTACCTTTCACTTTGACTAGCATGTTGATCGGTACACTTTCAGGATGGGTCGATAAGTTCGCCAGCTCAACCAATAACCCAGCGCGGTCATTGGTGCTTTCACCCATACCAATAATCCCCCCTGAGCAGATCTTCATCCCAGCATCACGCACGTGCGACAAGGTATCTAAGCGGTCTTGGTATGTGCGTGTAGTGATGATGCTGCCGTAAAATTCAGGCGAGGTATCAAGGTTGTGGTTGTAATAATCCAGCCCCGCTTGCGCCAATTGCTGCGCTTGATCTGGCGTCAGCATACCCAGCGTCATACAGGTTTCTAGCCCCATATCCTTGACGCCGCGGATCATCTCTTTGAGCAGCGGCATATCACGCTCTTTCGGATTCTTCCACGCCGCGCCCATACAAAAACGGGTCGAGCCTGAATTTTTGGCTTTTTGCGCCGCATCCAATACGCGCTCGACTTCCATCAAACGCTCTTTATCTACATCCGTACGATAGTGAGCACTTTGCGGGCAATATTTGCAATCTTCTGGACAAGCGCCGGTTTTGATCGACAGCAGCGTGCTGACCTGCACATGGTTGTGCGGATGATGAAGACGATGCACCTGCTGCGCTTCAAACAGCAGATCCATAAAAGGTTTATCCAGTAACGCTTTGACCTCAGCGACCGTCCAGTTATGACGAACTTCCACGTGTAATCCTTATTGGGGTTATTGGTTTTATGCTTGGCTAGTCTACTGACAGGCGTTAGACTGTCAACAACAAGAAAATCACAAGGTTTACATGTGATTACTAATTAATCTTTTATTAATTTTGGAATGATGATGGATTTAGCCTTCGACCGTTGCCATATCTGGCATCCCTACACCTCTACTCTAACACCTCTGACCTGTTATCCGGTAAGCCGAGCCGATGGCGTAATGATCACGCTTGAGGATGGACGCAGCTTAGTTGACGGCATGTCCTCTTGGTGGGCGGCGATCCACGGTTATAATCACCCCACACTCAACCAAGCGGCGCACCAGCAGATTGAGCGGATGTCACACATCATGTTTGGTGGGTTAACTCATCAACCCGCGATTGAGCTTTGCAAAAAGCTGCTCAAACTCGCGCCCAACAATTTACAGCAAGTGTTTCTCGCCGATTCAGGTTCGGTCGCCGTAGAAGTGAGCCTGAAAATGGCGTTGCAGTATTGGCACAGTAAAGGTCAGCCGAGAGCAAAGTTTCTCACCCTACGTCACGGCTATCACGGCGATACCTTCGCCGCAATGTCAGTGACCGATCCGGATAACTCCATGCACAGCCTGTACAAGGGTTTTCTGCCCGAGCATATTTTCTCTAACTCGCCAGAAGGTGGATTTTTTGATGCATGGGATGATCGTGATATTGCCGATTTTCGTGACAAACTTGCTGAACACCACCACCAGATTGCCGCCGTAATTCTTGAGCCTATCGTGCAAGGCGCTGGGGGTATGCGCATCTATCACCCTGAGTTTTTACGCCAAGTGCGCGCTTTGTGTGATGAATTTGGTGTGCTGCTGATTTTGGATGAGATTGCGACCGGCTTTGGCCGCACAGGCAAACTCTTTGCCTGTGAACATGCGGGAATTCAACCGGATATTCTCTGTGTGGGCAAGGCACTCACTGGCGGATACATGACGCTATCCGCTACCCTCACTACCCAACAAGTGGCCGATACCGTCTGCGCAGGAGAAGCGGGTTGTTTTATGCATGGCCCTACTTTTATGGGCAATCCGCTGGCTTGCGCGGTGGCGAGTGCGAGTTTATCGCTGATTGAGCAAGGCGATTGGCAACAGCAAGTCGCGAACATTGAAGCGTTTTTTGCCGAACATCTACCTAAACTCAATAATTTTCCACTGGTGAAACAGACTCGTTGGCTAGGTGCGATTGGGGTGGTGGAGACACATTTTCCGGTCAATATGGAGGTGATTCAGGCTCTCTTTGTAGAGTATGGTGTTTGGATCCGCCCCTTTGGTCGGTTGATTTACCTAATGCCACCCTATATTAGTCAACCTGAACATCTGCAAAAACTGGTGGATGCCATTGCAGCCGCGTTAAGCCAACCAGACTGCTTTAAACAATAGACAATACGCTGCGCAACAAACGGCAAGCATAAAAAAGCCGACATCACGTCGGCTTTTTTCATTCTTATGTGCTTTGGGCGCTGATTTTCCCTTGATGGGAAACAGGATTAACCGATATGGGTTAAACCGCCCATGTACTTTTGCAGTACCGCAGGAATCACAATACGACCATCGGCTTCTTGGTAGTTTTCCAAAATCGCGACCATGGTACGACCCACTGCCAAACCAGAACCGTTCAGTGTGTGCACCAATTCAGGCTTCTTCTCACCTTTGCGGCGGAAACGCGCTTGCATACGACGCGCTTGGAAATCCCACATGTTTGAACAAGAAGAGATTTCACGGTACGTCTTCTGCGCTGGAACCCAAACTTCCAAGTCGTAAGTTTTGCACGAGCCAAAGCCCATGTCGCCCGTACACAGAATCACTTTGCGGTAAGGCAGCTCCAGCAGTTGCAGAACTTTTTCTGCATGGCCAGTCAGCTCTTCCAATGCCGCCATGGAATCTTCAGGGCGAGTGATTTGTACCAGTTCCACTTTGTCAAACTGGTGCATACGGATCAGACCACGAGTATCACGACCATAAGAACCCGCCTCAGAGCGGAAACAAGGCGTGTGTGCGGTCATTTTCAGAGGCAGTTCAGCTTCATCCAAAATGGTGTCACGCACTAAGTTAGTCACTGGCACTTCTGCGGTTGGGATCAGTGACAGACGGCGTGGCTCTTCATCACTGGCTTTCTCAGTCAGAGGCTCAGTGTGGAATAGATCCTGACCGAATTTTGGTAATTGACCTGTACCGAACAGCGTTTCCGCGTTCACTAGGTAAGGTACATACAGCTCAGTGTAACCGTGTTGATCGGTGTGCAGATCCAACATGAACTGTGCGATAGCACGGTGCAAACGAGCAAATTGACCTTTCATCACCACAAAACGCGCACCCGTGATCTTGGTTGCGCTAGCGAAATCCAGACCGTCGCCCATTTCGCCCAAATCCACATGATCTTTCACTTCAAAATCATAAGTTTTTGGTGTTCCCCAACGAGAAACTTCTACGTTTTCGCTGTCGTCTTTACCGTTTGGCACTGCATCGTCTGGAATGTTAGGCACGGTTTGGGTGATCGCATCCAATTGCGCCATAACCGCATCCAGTTCAACTTTTTTCGCATCCAGATCGTCACCCAAGGTGCCGATTTGTTGCTTAACCGCTTCTGCGCCCGCTTTGTCGCCAGACGCCATCAGTTGACCGATTTGCTTGGAGATGGAGTTACGCGTGGATTGTAAATTCTCAACTTCTACTTGAATGGACTTACGTTGTTCTTCAAGAGTACGGATAGTCTCCACGTCGAGTTTAAAACCGCGACGTGCCAATTTTGCAGCTGTTTCGTCCAGCTCAGTACGAAGTAATTTAGAATCCAGCATTGCTAATCCTATGCTTTAAGAGTTGCGAGAAAGCGCGTGTGCTTCCTTTTTAGCCAAAGCCACGCGTATTGAAATTTACCCTGCCAAAGATAACCAAAAGGCACTACTTTTCATAGCGCTTTTGTGGGCTTTTTGCGTTCAAATCCGCCAGATACGCTAACTTTTCAGCAATCTTAGTTTCTAGCCCGCGTTGAGTAGGCTGATAGTAGCGAGTTCCACTCATTTCTGGTGGGAAGTAGCACTCCCCTGCAGCATAAGCGCCCGGTTCATCATGGGCGTAACGGTATTCCTCGCCATAACCGAGATCTTTCATCAATCGCGTTGGGGCATTACGCAGATGCGGCGGCACTTCAAACTCAGGCAGATTATGCGCATCCGACAGCGCTTGTTTCCACGCGGTGTACACCGCATTGCTTTTCGGCGCGCACGCCAAATAGACAATCGCTTGAGCAATCGCGCGCTCGCCTTCTGCAGGCCCCACACGGGTAAAGCAATCCCAAGCAGAAAGCGCCACTTGCATGCCCCGCGGGTCGGCATTACCAACATCTTCAGAGGCAATCGCGAGCAGACGGCGCGCGATATACAAAGGGTCACAGCCTGCGGAAATCATCCGCGCCGCCCAGTACAGCGCTGCATCGGGATCGGAGCCTCGAATCGATTTGTGTACAGCGGAAATCAGGTCATACCAAATATCGCCCTTGTTATCAAAGCGCGACACCTTTTCACCAGCGACTTCGGCCAATAAAGGCAGATCAATCTGCTTGCGTCCCTGATCATCTTCGCGAGCCATATCGTACAGCAGTTCAAGATAGTTGAGCGACATGCGCGCATCGCCATTGACCAGTTCGGCTAGGCGATCCAACACGTTATCAGCAAATACCGCCGCCACTTTGCCAAGCCCGCGTTCAGTATCCGCAATCGCTTGATGCAAAGCTTGCAGAATTTCTTGTTGATTGAGCGAGGTAAGCTTATAAACCCGCGCGCGGGAAAGCAGCGCGTTATTAAGCTCAAAAGAAGGGTTTTCCGTGGTTGCGCCAATAAAAGTGACCGTACCATCTTCAATATGCGGCAAAAATGCATCTTGCTGCGATTTATTAAAACGATGGACTTCGTCGACAAACAAAATGGTGCGGCGACCACTGAGTTTGTTCTCACGCGCTTTTTCGATCGCGGCACGGATCTCTTTGACTCCAGACGTCACTGCCGATACGCGTTCCACTTCCGCATTCGCGTAGTTGGCTGCCACTTCGGCTAAAGTGGTTTTTCCGGTGCCCGGAGGCCCCCAAAGAATCATCGAGTGAATATGCCCCGCTTCTAATGCGCGGCGCAGCGGTTTTCCCGGCCCTAAGATGTGTTGCTGACCAATATACTGCTCCACGGTTTGCGGACGCATACGGGCAGCTAACGGACGAAAATCTTCGTCGCCGGAAAAATCTAAGCTGTAATTACTCACTCGACTCGCTTCCTTGGTGCTGATTTAGTTACGCTGATCGTCAACTTCCACGCCTTTCGGCACTTTGTAGTTAAATACGCTAGCGTTTGGTTTCTGCTGTTTCACCTTACTAAAGGTAAATTCGCTCTGCTGACCATCTTGCTCAATCACTTTAAAACCTTGCACCACCCCTTTCTCACTGATGGTGATTTGGAAACGGCCTTGGTTTGAATCCAGCGCAGTAGGCGTCAGGGTAAATACATCACCCTTTTCTTCCACATGATAGGTATCCCAATCGCTGGCTTTATTACGAGTCAGCAGCACAAAAGGCGTCTGCTCTAAAGCTTCTTCGGCGCGGTACAAGGTGACCTGCTCCACGAAAGGATCGAAATGCCATAAAGTTGTACCGTCAGAGACCAGTAAGTTTTCATCCGGCGTTTCGGTTTCCCAACGAAATAGGCTCGGACGAGCAATATCCACCTTACCATTTCCGGTCAGGATCACTTTTCCCTCTGGGCTTAATACTTGCTGATTAAAGGTCGCGCTGAAGCCTTCACTCATGGCTAAACGCTCACTTAAGGTATCTTTAGGGGCCGCAATGGCCGAGAAACTACAAAATAACAGGGCTAACCATTTGTTCATGCTGACTCTGCTCCAAGAAATTTAGCGATGAGGAAGATAATAAAGCAAAAGCCTAAGCGTTTGCCTTCTCTAACGTGTCAGTGATGTGTAATAAACTATTGCCCACAACACTGTTTGAATTTTTTACCGCTGTCGCAAGGGCAAGCATCATTGCGGCCAATGCCTTTAAACGGATTCACACTTTGTGCTTTAGCGCCGAGCATGGCTTCATCCGCCGCAAGCGCGACTTCATGCACCATGAAATTCAGTTGCTCGATCAAATCGGCGAGCGCTGGAACTTGTTCATAGCCCGCTTCGCGCATTTGCGCTTGGGTTTGCGCTTCATCAATCGCCAACATCAAGGTGGTCAATAATGCTTGCAGCATACGAATCGAGCCATCTGCAAATGCGCCTTGCTGCCACATGGGTTCTACCTGTGGCCATAATTGCATAAAGCCTTCCGCAAAATCTGCCAAACCTTGCTCACGCGAGGGTGCATGCTCGGCCAACAATGCCAACAAATCATAACCGTTGCCTTTAAGCTTCTGGTATTGCTGATGAATTTGCTCGGTCACCGGTTGTAATAGCGCTTGATGTTGCTCGACAAACAGCTCGGGGAGCCACTGCTCAGGATCGAGCGGACGAGTCGCAAAATTAGCAGCGAGCACCACACCTTCAATAAACAGATCCGACTCAGGGCATTCAATCGCGCTGAGATCGATCAGGGAATAATTCATAGAAAACGCTTAATACAAGGAAAGTTGCGCCGCATTATATACTCAAAGCTAAAGAAGTGGCAGGTCGTCACACTGAACTTGAATCAGAAAGGATGGGTGACATTTATTGATGCTACTACTACAATCTCGCTCCCTTTTCTTCAGCGCTAGCCGGTATTCATCACTATGCGAGTTATTTTAGGCCCGATGGAGGGCGTGTTAGATCATTTGATGCGTGACATGCTCACGCAAATCAATGACTACGACTTCTGCGTCACCGAATTTGTGCGCGTAGTGAATCTGCTGCTGCCTGATCATGTGTTTTATCGCCTCTGTCCTGAATTACGACAGGGTTCTAAAACCCCGTCCGGTGTTCCAGTCAAGGTGCAACTGCTTGGGCAAGACCCACACTGGATGGCCGAAAACGCGATCCGCGCTGCTGAGCTTGGGGCTTATGGCATCGATCTTAATTTCGGTTGCCCTGCCAAAATGGTCAATCAAAGCAAAGGCGGCGCGGCTCTTTTGCAGCATCCCGAGCTAATTTATCAGGTAGTCAAAGCGTGTCGTGACGCGGTGCCTGCGCACATTCCTGTTTCGGCGAAAATCCGCTTAGGTTGGGAAGATCCGGAAGATTGTTTTGAGATTGTCGATGCCGTTGCGCAAGCTAAAGCCGATGAGCTCACTGTGCACGCGCGCACCAAAGCCGGAGGCTACAAGGCCAGCGAAATCAAATGGCATTACATTGACCAGATCCGCCAAAAATGCAGTATTCCATTGATTGCTAATGGTGAAGTGTGGAATTACGCCGATGGTCAAGCTTGCATCCAAACCACAGGTGTCGATTCACTCATGGTGTGCCGCGGCGCGCTCAACGTGCCGAATTTAGGCAATGTGGTCAAACACAATCACGTCGCCATGCCTTGGCATGAAGTGGTGGATTTGCTACTGAGCTACACGCAATTTGAAGTGCGTGGTGACAAAGGCAAATACTACCCAAACCGTATTAAGCAGTGGTTTGCTTATCTGCGCCACGCATACCCTCAGGCTAATGATCTGTTTGGTGAATTACGTACTTTGACTCAAGTCGAGCCGATCGTTGATCAATTGCAGCGTTATAGCGATCAATTGCATCGCACCACCCTAGCTTAATCATCAATACACCAACTGACTTTTGCCGCTGGTCTTCGCGATATACAACTTCTCATCAGCGGCTTTAAACAAATCTTCAAAACTGCGCTCTGCTGTACTTTCAACCACCTCTATCCCACCCGATATGGTAAAGCCTGGTTCAATTATCAAAGGCGAATCGTGGCAAACGGCATCAAAAATGCGCTGCATAATTCTCGTAATCTGCTCTTTTTCTTTCGCCGTCACATAAACCACAAACTCTTCGCCACCAAAGCGCGCCACGGCATCTGAGCTGCGGATATGGTTTTCAATCTGCTCACCAATGTAGCAGATCACTTTATCGCCTACATCATGGCCATAGGTGTCATTGACTTGTTTGAAATCATCGATGTCCAACACGGCAATGGCTAAATATTGGCTGTGCCGTTTACCTTTCAGAAAGCTTTCCATACCTCGGCGATTAAGCAACCCTGTCATCGGATCGCGTGACGCAAGCTCGGCATAGTGTTGACGATCCCAACGGGTATTGAGATAAATCAGCCCCCCCGTCAAGAATAAGTAAACTAAAGCCACGACGAGCAAATTGCCTCTTTTGTGTTGCAAGAAACTGTATAGCTCAGCTTTGAAATCCAGTTGATAAAATATCACTTGATGGTAATCAACGTAATTGCTGACTAATCGATAAGGTCGGTAAGCTTCAGTGGGAAGTGGCTGCTCTTCAAGGTCGATAATCCCAAAACCGGATGCTAAATGTGGCATTCGCCCCAATAGCTCACGTATGCCAATATCGACTGCGACCAACCCTTGATAGTTCGATTGTAAATAGACGGGCAAAATCAAAGTTAATAACCACTCATGCTCCTCTCTAATCACCGAACGATAAGGCCCATCCACCGCGATCATATTTGGTGCAGCAATCGCATGACTCCACAAAGGACTCTCTTCGATAAAATCTCTAATTTGCTGAAAAGTCACATTTGCACCTAACGTATCGGGCGATGAAATGATATAGCCGCTGGTATCCACATAGTGCACACCATAAATGTACTCATCCATGTCGTGCAAAAATGAAAGCATGGGAGCCATAGAAAGCCTGGTTTGTAAACTTGGATCGTGGCTTGGTTTGGTGTCACATAATGAGGCATCCCCAATCAACATATAACTCAGATTTAATTTGGGTACGGCAAAATTGGAGCTAAAGCCTTGAGCAAGAACCAGCCCATCTATTGGTTTGATTTGACAAACATTATTGACCACACGAGCGGAGTGTTTGAACAATATATTCTCCGCGGGACGTTGATTATGCGTAAAAGTATAATCCAGTGCTGTCACCACTTTTTCTGCTCGAACAAGTTGCTGCTGCATATCCGCATATGCATCATCAATCTCTTGGTTAAGATCCTCCAGATATTGCTGAGAGAACGAAGCGACCAGCACAAAAACGACAAGCAGTGGCGCGCAGATAATCCAAGTTAAACTCATGCGCTGATTCATCATTGCCTGCTAACCTCTAGAAATGAAAAACCCACCATAAACAGATAACGCTTATGATGGGTAAGGATATTGCGTTGCGACGATTATGCCCAAAAAACACTAAAAAGTGCTAGTGCTTGATGGTAATAACAAGCCCCGTTTTCACCGTTTTCGGTTAAAAAAAGCGATCAACTCAGCAAAAGGCTGTCATCCGCCAACTCTTCTCCGCGTACTTTCGAGAACATCTCAAGCAGCTCCGGTACTCCCATGTTTGCCCGTTGTTCACCCGTGACATCCAATACAATCTGACCTTGATGCAGCATGACGGTACGATCACCACAAGCCAGAGCATCTTTCATCGAGTGCGTCACCATCATCACCGTCAGATTGAATTCTTTAACGATTTTTTTCGTGAGATCGATGATGAATGCGGCCATGCGCGGGTCAAGTGCTGCGGTATGTTCATCGAGTAGCAAAAGTTTACTTTCTGACAGTGTCGCCATTACCAAACTTACTGCTTGGCGCTGGCCGCCAGAGAGCAGACCAATATTGTCACCGAGGCGATCTTCTAACCCCAAACCGAGGATGCTGATACGTTCTTGAAACAACTTGCGGCGCTGATTGGAAAGCGCCAAGTTCCAGCCACGTTTCTTACCACGCATGTAGGCGAGTGCCATGTTCTCTTCAATCGTGAGTGCACCGCACGTTCCGGCTAACGGATCTTGAAACACACGCGCGCACAGATTCGCACGCTGATCCACACTCTGTTTAGTCACATCAATCTCATCAATTAACACCTGACCACCCACGATGGGAGTTTCACCTGTAACCGCGCCGAGTAGGGTCGATTTCCCAGCCCCATTAGAGCCGATCACAGTTAAAAATTGGTGCTCCGGAACTTCTAGCGATACGCCGCGCAATGCGCGATTTTCCAAAATCGTGCCGGGGTTAAAGGTCACCTGAATATCTTGTAAACGGATCATGCTGCATCTCCTGACACGCTTCCCTGCTGAGAGACTTCAATCTTCTGAGCAGGTGCGTTACGCTTTTTTGATTTTAAATTCCTTTTAATCTTCGGCATGATCAGAGCCAGAGCCACCAACACGGCAGTCACCAAGTTAAGGTCTGAAGCTTGTAAGCCAAACATGCCTGAACTAAGTGCGAAGGCAACGGCTAAGCGGTACAGCACAGAACCGACAATCACCGCCACAACAGCGACCCAGATTTTGCGACCGGGGATCAGGGTTTGCCCTAAAATGACCGCAGCAAGCCCCACCACAATCGTACCAACACCAGAAGTGACATCCGCAAAGCTGTTGGTTTGCGCAAATAGAGCCCCTGCAAAACCGACAAATCCATTAGACAGAGCCAAACAGAAATACGTGTAAAACGCGGTGCTTGCCCCTTGGGCTGCCACCATACGAGCGTTGACGCCTGTGGCTCGCAACCCTAAACCGAAATCGCTGTTTAAGAGCCGAACCACTAACAACGCAGAGATCACAACCAATACACCCACCACCAGTGGACGGATTAACACTGGATCACCGAGGGTTTCAAACGGGGTCAAAATAGTATCTTCACCTAATAAGGCCAGATTAGGACGTCCCATAATGCGGATATTGATGGAAAATGCAGCAATCATGGTCAAAATCGAGGCCAAGAGATGCAAGATACCACATCGCACACTGAGAAAAGCCGTGACCCAACCGGTAGCGGCGCCAGCAAGAATGGCCAAGCCTGTCGCCACCCATGGGTTAATTCCTGCCACAATCGCAGTAGCCGCCACAGCAGCGCCCATTGGGAAACTGCCGTCGACGCTCAAATCAGGGAAATCCAGCACTCGGAAAGTTAAATACACGCCCAAAGCTACTAAGCCATACAACAAGCCAAGCTCCAAAGCGCCAAAAAAGGCAAAAGCAGACATACATACTCCTTTCTGCTTACAGAAGTTGAAATACCCCAACTCCTTGGGATATACGCTTCCGACGAGGGGCTAGCGCGTAAAGCGTTACCCCCTCGTCATTTGGATAGAGCTTACTTATTTGGTACTGGTTGCACGCGCAAGTACGGCTTCAGGAATGGTGACTCCTAACTGTTCTGCGGCGGTTTTGTTGATCACAAGATCCGAACCTTTTGCCACTTGAACATCAAGCGAACCCGGCTCTTTACCTTCTAAAATAGCCGCCACGTAGTCAGCGGTTTGCACGCCGATTTGGTAATAGTCAAAACCTAGGCTGGCAATCGCGCCGCGTTCTACATAAGAAGTGGCTGCGCCAAAGACTGGGGTTTTGGCTTGATTAGCTGCCACAATCATGCCTTCAATCGCGCTGGCGACCGTGTTGTCGATCAGGGCATAAATCACATCGGATTTTTCAGCAATCGCTTGGGTGGCTGATTGAACATCAGCACTTTTCAGCGCAGTAGCTTCGACCAGCTTAATACCATGCTTTGCAGCCGAGAGTTTGAGTAACTCCATTAAGCTGACCGCATTGGCTTCACCTGGATTGTACACCACGCCAATCGATTTGACGTTAGGTAGGATCTCTTTAATCAGTTCAACATGTTGTTCAACCGGAGACAAATCTGACAAACCTGTCACGTTTTTTCCCGGTTGTTCAAGTTGTTTCACCAACTTAGCACCAACAGGGTCAGTCACTGCGGTAAACACAATAGGAATGGTTTTTGTGGCAGAAACCAGTGCTTGGGCGGTAGGTGTCGCAATACCGACTAAGACATCTGGGTTTTCACCGACAAATTGACGGGCAATTTGGACCGCAATCGCAGGATTACCTTGCGCGGTTTTGTAATCAAATTCTAGATTTTTGCCCTCTTCATAGCCTTTGGCTTTCAATCCATCGAGTAGCCCTTGACGTGTCGCATCTAAAGCGGGGTGTTCCACAATTTGTGATACCGCGACTTTGGCTGTTTTGGCCATGATACTCTGGGAAGACAGTAGTGCAGCTCCGGCTAGAACGGCGGTAGCAATAACTTTGCCTGCTCTCATCTTAACTCCTTGATATAAAGCATAGTTTTTATGATGTTGTGTGTGGGTGTAGCTTTAATAGTTGTTATTGGACACTCAAGGTGTCTCTGACAACATTATTACCAGTAACTTTAGGCAAAGGGAAGTAGGATTTAACAGTTAAATAACAAGAAAAAGTGCAGAATTTGGTCAATGTCGAAAATGGAAGTGAAGTTAACTATCTCCCCAAACGACGTGGAGCGACAGAGGATGGTAGGTCAGTTCACTCCCATGAGCCCAGATAGACTCTGTGACTAAGGTGACCCCATAAAAGATGATCCCCATAACAGATAACCATAGGGATGTAAGATCAACTCTGCTAGAATGCGCCCCCTCTGCAGGATTCAACAAGTGCAGGTGCCAAATCTTAATATACCGACCCTATCTACCGTTTATCCTTAGGAGCCGATGATGATGACCGTTCAAGAAAGAATCGAACTACAAAAAAACAACCCATTACACGGCCTTAAGTTAGAAACCTTACTGCAAGAGCTGGTGGATTTTTATGGCTGGGATATTTTAGATACCGCAATGCGCTTTAACTGCTTTCATACCAAGCCTTCGATTGCCAGCAGTGTCAAATATTTAAACAAGACCGAGTGGGCACGAGAAAAACTAGAAAATTTTTATCTCTATCGCTTTAAACGAATGCCTCGCGCTTCCAGTGAAGAGTTTACTCTCCCGCCACGCGCACGAACTTTCCCTCACGGCCTACAGCCCAAAGAGCCGATGCCATTAACGGTAGACTCTATTTTGAAATCTCAGGCGAAAGCGGCCTCTGCTCATAAAGAAAGAACGTCTCGCAATCGCTACACTCAGCGCTAACTGATCTTGATCTAATGGGATAGGTTGACTTGGCACACGGCAAGTTTCTGTGACCAACTATTCGATATGCTATTCGATATTCGTTGGTCACACTGATGGACAACAGTCTACACAGCGGCCTTAAAACCAGCGTTCTAGCGCTGTATCATCCAGTTGCCGAAACGCGCGATTCAACACTTGCGCGAGCTCTTTGTAACGTGGTTTGCTTTTGATCGGCTCCAGTGCAAAACCGGTTTCGACGATCTTCATATAGAGTTCGCGATACCAACTTGCAAGCGCCGGCGGCAATTGGGTATTGGCACGATTGCCCAGCCACCAAATACCTTGCAGTGGCAAACTCATGGCAAATAAAGCGACCACAATCGCTTGAGGCATGGCTTGGGTATTCGTAAACACCATTTGTGTCAGTACGCTGATCGCGGCAACGGCTGGCATCACTTTAATCGCAAAGCGTGTCGCTTTAATCACGCGTTGCTCAGGGAACAGTGGATTTAACTCTTTGCGCATCGGCCAAATATCCATGTACTTCTGGCCATCTTTTAGGCTATGCACTATGCCGACTTTATTATTCATATCCACTTCCTCGCTGCTCTTTGCTCAAGCCACTAAAATCTAGTTGAATGATTCAAAAAAAGACGCAAAAATTTGACAAAAGCTAATATTGATTCAAATTTTTTTTGTTATATTTGCCCATTATCGCTATGCTCTGCGGACTCTCAATCTCATTGTTGCCCTTATTTACAATTTAGGCAACGTTGGGACGATTCCTGCACGGATTGCATCGACGATTTATACTGACTTTGTCACGTCTCCACGATACGGAAATTGACGTTTTATTGACCGAGATTAGGGCGCGTTCATCGATGCGTCATCTACTCTTGGTACTGATTTTTTTATCTCAACCGATTATTACAGGTAGTCACTCATGTCTAAGCTGGTTTTAGTTTTAAACTGCGGTAGTTCTTCACTTAAGTTCGCAGTTGTTGACGCTCAAAGCGGTGAACAACATCTTTCAGGTCTTGCTGAATGTTTACACCTTCCTGAAGCTCGTATCAAGTGGAAATTGGACGGCAAGCACGAAGCTCAACTGGGCGAAGGCGCAGCACACGATGAAGCTCTGTCTTTCATCGTTGAAACTATTCTTGCTTCTAAACCAGAACTGGCCGCTCAACTGAAAGCGATCGGTCACCGCGTGGTACACGGTGGTGAGCAGTTCACTCAATCTGCACTGATTGACAACGCTGTACTAAAAGGTATCGAAGACTGTGCCGCATTGGCTCCACTGCACAACCCAGCTCACATCATCGGTATCAAAGCGGCGCAAAAAGCGTTCCCTGAGCTGAAAAACGTTGCGGTATTCGACACTGCGTTCCACCAAACGATGCCAGAAGAAGCGTACCTGTACGCTCTGCCATACAACCTGTACAAAGAGCACGGTATTCGTCGTTACGGCATGCACGGTACGTCTCACCTGTTCATCGCACGTGAAGCGGCTGAGCGTCTTGGCAAACCTGCAAACGAACTGAACATCATCAACTGCCACCTAGGCAACGGTGCTTCTGTTTGTGCGATCAAAAACGGCCAATCGGTTGACACCTCTATGGGTCTGACTCCACTGGAAGGTCTGGTGATGGGTACTCGTTGTGGTGATATCGATCCTGCGATCATCTTCCACCTGCACGACACGCTGGGTTACTCAGTCGAGAAAATCAACACCATGCTGACCAAAGAATCAGGTCTGTTAGGTCTGACTGAAGTGACTTCTGACTGCCGTTTCGTTGAAGACAACTACGGTCAAAAGGAAGAAGCAACTCGCGCAATGGACGTGTTCTGCCACCGCCTAGCGAAATACGTGGCTGGCTACACTGCAAGCCTAGACGGCCGTCTGGATGCGATCACCTTCACTGGTGGTATCGGTGAAAACTCTGCGCCAATCCGTGAAATGGTTCTGAACCGCCTAGCGATCTTCGGTATCACGGTTGACAGCGCAGCAAACCTGAAAGCCCGTTTCGGTGGCGAAGGTGTGATCACGACGGCTGACAGCCGTATCCCAGCGATGGTTATCGCCACTAACGAAGAGTTAGTGATTGCAGAAGATACTGCTCGTTTAACGAACATCTAATACGCCTTACACTGGCTAACTCAGGTTAGCCAGTGTCATTTAGGGGCTCAGCGTAAGCCTAATCTGCGTTTGAGCTTTGTCACTTTCAATCTAAGCACCTTAGATTGGTATCAATAGTGTTGAGGTACTTTACCCATGTCCCGTACTATTATGCTTATCCCAATCAGCGCTGGCGTCGGTCTGACCAGCGTGAGCATGGGTCTCTTGCGTTCAATGGAGCGTAAAGGGGTTAGCGTTTCTTTCTATAAGCCTATCGCACAGCCACGTACTGGCGATGATCAACCTGACCTGACTTCTACTGTCATGAGCCGCAACAGCGACATCAAGATCGGCCAGCCGATGAGCATGTCTGCCGCAGAGACGCTGATCGGTAGCGAGAAGATGGACGTTCTGCTGGAAACCGTGGTTGAGCGTTACAACCAGATCAACAAAGATGCAGAAGTGACGCTGATCGAAGGTCTGGTTCCAACACGTAAACACCCTTTTGCTAACCAAGTGAACGCGGAAATCGCCAACACTCTTGGTGCGGAAATTGTGTTCGTTGCCACTCCAGGTACGGATAACCCGACGCAACTGAAAGAGCGCATTGAAGTGGCGTGCTCTAACTTTGGTGGCACCAAGAACAAGAGCATTTCAGGCGTTATCATCAATAAACTGAATGCACCGGTTGATGACGCGGGCCGTACTCGTCCTGACTTGTCAGAGATCTTTGATGATGCTGCTGACCATGCGAAACAAGCTAACCTTGAAGTGATGCAGATCTTCAACACCAGCCCAATTCGTGTGCTGGGCTGTGTGCCATGGAGCATCGACCTGATTGCGACTCGTGCTATCGATATGGCGAAGCACCTGAAAGCTGAAATCATCAACCCAGGTGAGATCAATACTCGTCGTATCAAGAGCATCACTTTCTGTGCTCGCTCTATCCCGAACATGATTGAGCACTTCAAACCGGGCTCACTACTGGTAACCTCAGCTGATCGTCCTGACGTGATTGTAGCTGCGGCACTCGCAGCGATGAACGGTGTGGAAATCGGCGCAGTACTTCTGACCGGCGGTTACGATATTCCGCGTGAACTGGTGAATCTATGTAAGCCCGCTTTTGACACGGGTCTGCCCATTTTCAAAGCGCAAGGCAACACGTGGCAAACGTCGCTGAACCTACAAAGCTTCAGCCTTGAAGTGCCAGCCGATGACAAAGAGCGTATCGAATTCATCAGCGAGCACGTGGCAAGCCACATTGATGGCCCATGGGTAGACTCTCTGACTGAAGGTGCGCAAGCGTCTCGTCGCTTGAGCCCACCTGCTTTCCGTTACCAGCTAACTGAATTGGCTCGTAGCGCGAACAAGCGTATCGTACTGCCAGAAGGTGATGAGCCACGTACTGTGAAAGCAGCAGCCATCTGTGCTGAGCGCGGTATTGCACATTGTGTGCTTTTGGGTAACCCAGAAGAGATCAAACGCGTTGCCGCGCAGCAAGGTGTTGAACTCGGCTCTGGCATCGAAATCATCGATCCAAAAGTGGCGCAAGAGAAATACGTGGCACGTCTGGTTGAACTGCGTAAGAGCAAAGGCATGACCGAAGTGGTGGCGCGCGAGCAACTGGAAGACACCGTTGTTCTCGGCACTATGATGCTTGAGCGTAACGAAGTTGATGGTCTGGTTTCAGGTGCGGTTCACACCACGGCGAACACCATTCGTCCACCACTCCAAATCATCAAGACCGCGCCCAATGCGTCTCTGGTTTCGTCAATCTTCTTCATGCTGCTGCCTGATCAGGTACTGGTATACGGTGACTGCGCGATCAACCCAGATCCAAACGCAGAGCAACTGGCTGAGATTGCTATCCAGTCTGCGGACTCAGCAGCCGCCTTCGGTATTGAGCCTCGCGTAGCGATGATCTCTTACTCGACCGGTACTTCTGGTCAAGGTGCAGACGTTGATAAAGTGCGCGAAGCAACCCGCATTGCTAAAGAGAAACGTCCTGATCTCATCATTGACGGCCCTCTGCAGTACGATGCGGCGATCATGGAAAACGTAGCGGCTTCTAAAGCGCCTAACTCGCCAGTCGCGGGCAAAGCGACCGTATTCGTATTCCCAGATCTGAACACCGGTAACACCACTTACAAAGCGGTACAACGTTCAGCGGATCTGGTGTCTATCGGTCCTATGCTGCAAGGTATGCGTAAGCCAGTTAACGACCTGTCTCGTGGCGCATTGGTTGACGATATCGTCTACACCATCGCTCTGACGGCTATCCAAGCGGGTCAAGAGCAGAAATAAGCGCTAGTCACAGTCATCTTTTCTGGTGACAGATAGGCAAAAGCCCCCGAAATTCGGGGGCTTTTTTATGCGCTTTATAGATTGCTATCTACCCTTTTCAACCAATTCGTTCACGCTGGTGTGGACTGAGTAGATCCACTTGCGGCCCGACTGGCACAACTTGAGTGGGGTTGATTGTGGTATGACTGAAATAGTAGTGGCGTTTAATGTGGTAAAAATCAACCGTCTCTTGGATGCTGGGGACTTGATACAACTCCCTTAAATAACCGCTCAGATGTGAGTAATCCGCAATACGCTGACGGTTACATTTGAAATGCCCGACATACACCGCATCAAAACGCACTAAGGTGGTAAACAAACGCCAGTCCGCTTCGGTGATTTGGTTTCCCGCTAAATAACGATGCGTTGCCAGATGCTGATCAACTTTATCCAACGCCGCAAACAGCGCTTCAAACGCTTCTTCATAGGCTTTTTGCGTGGTCGCAAAACCACAACGATATACCCCATTGTTGATGTGGGGATAGATGAATTCATTCCACTCATCAATCGCTGTGCGCAGCGCTTGAGGATAATAATCGGTTTGATTGCCCGTTAACTCATTAAATGCACTGTTGAACATGCGGATGATTTCGGAAGATTCATTGCTCACAATAGTGTGCCGCTTTTTATCCCACAACACAGGCACTGTGACTCGTCCGGTGTAATCGGCTTTAGCATGGGTATAGAGTTGATGTAGTTGAGTGTAGCCATACAGCGGCTCTGGTATGCCAAACTGCCAACCATGTGAGAGCATATCCGGACAGACAATCGTCACATCAATATGCGCTTGCAGTCCTTTGAGAGCACGAAAAATCAAGGTGCGATGTGCCCACGGACACGCCAAAGAGACATAGAGATGATAACGGCCAGATTCAGCTGCAAATTGCGCATCAGGCGTCGCTTTCACCCAGTCACGAAACCCTGCATCTTCGCGTATAAATTCGCCATCATGTTGTTTAGTGTCGTACCAAACATCGTGCCATTTGCCTTTAATTAGCTTGCCCATCTTGCCCCCAAATTCTCATCTTTTAGGCATTATAAGCAACTGGGCACGCCACTTAACCCAAGGCGATTGGTCGTGTTGTTCAAAATATTCGAATACAAAAAAAAGCGCGATCCGAACGAGGAATCGCGCTTGGCCCGTCACAGGCTGAATTTATGCCTCAGCGTACAAACAAGATACTGAGTGAATATCCGAACCTTTAATCACTGGCTTTGTCTTCGCACACTCTGCCGTAGCTTGCGGGCAACGAGTGCGGAACACACAACCCGATGGCGGGTTCATCGGTGAAGGCAGATCCCCTTCCAACATCTGAATGGTCTTATTGCGCTCGATATTGGGGTCAGGAATAGGCACGGCAGACATTAATGCCTTGGTATAAGGGTGTTTAGGGTTAGCAAACAGTTCTTTAGAAACGCCCAACTCTACCGCATTGCCCAAATACATGACCAACACGCGATCTGAGATGTGCTTTACCACCGAGAGATCGTGCGCGATGAACACCAGACTTAAACCGAGCTCTTTTTGCAGCTCTTTGAGAAGGTTAACGACCTGAGCCTGAATCGACACATCCAGAGCGGAAACCGGTTCATCACAGATGATCATCTTAGGTTTGAGGATCAGCGCGCGAGCAATACCGATACGCTGACACTGACCGCCTGAAAACTCGTGCGGATAACGGTTGATCACGTTAGGCAGCAAACCTACCTTGGACATCATCTCTTTTACCCGATCTTTCACTTCTTGCTTGGAAAGCTCGGGATAGAAGGTTTGCAGTGGCTCGGCAATGATATCTCCGACCGTCATACGTGGGTTCAATGACGCCAGTGGGTCTTGGAAAATCATTTGGATTTGCTTACGCGTTGCACGGCGTTTCACTTCCTGCATACGTGTTAAATCCTGACCTAACCACACTACTTCACCGTGAGTCGCTTGCACCAGACCAATAATGGCGCGTGCGAAAGTCGATTTACCACAGCCAGATTCGCCCACTACCCCTAAGGTTTCGCCTTCATACAGACGCACGTTAACCCCATCTACCGCTTTCAAGGTAACGGGCTTGGTCCATGGCCATGCCGATTTTGGGGTAATGTTGAAATGGACTTTAAGATCTTTAACGTCCAATAATAATTTTTTCTCTACGCTCATTTTGTCCAAGCCTCCCAATCAGAAAAACACGCACGTTGACGGCCGTTACCAAACGGCAGCAGGATCGGTGCTTCTCGCTTGCAGCGATCCGTCACGCGATGGCAGCGTTCTTGATAAGGACAGCCGACAGGCAAACGCAGCAAGTTAGGTGGGTTGCCCGGAATCGTCGGCAACACTTCCCCTTCGGTATCCAAGCGCGGGATCGCGCTCAGCAAACCTTCTGCGTAAGGGTGGCTTGGGTTATAGAAAATATCGTTTACTGAACCGTACTCCATAGTACGGCCGGCATACATCACCAGCACTTTATCGCAAGAGCCAGCAACCACCCCCAGATCGTGGGTGATCATGATGATTGCGGTATTGAACTCACGTTTCAGTTCGTTAAGCAGCTCCATGATTTGCGCTTGAACGGTAACGTCAAGTGCGGTGGTCGGTTCATCCGCAATCAGCAGTTTCGGGCGACACAGCAAAGCCATCGCAATCATCACCCGTTGACGCATACCGCCTGAAAACTCATGCGGATACATGGTGATACGCTTACGCGCTTCTGGGATCTTTACCGCTTCCAGCATGCGTACTGACTCTTCAAACGCCTCCGCTTTCCCCATACCTTTATGCAACATCAGCACTTCCATCAGCTGATCGCTCACTTTCATGTATGGATTAAGTGAAGTCATTGGGTCTTGGAAAATCATCGCGATTTGCTCAGCGCGCACTTTATTCAGTTCACGCTCCGGCAAATTAAGGATTTCTTTACCTTCAAATTTCGCGCTACCGCTGATTTTACCGTTTTTAGCGAGTAGCCCCATGATGGCAAATACGGTTTGTGATTTGCCTGAGCCAGATTCGCCCACAATACCTAAAGTTTCTCCCTGCTTAAGAGAGAAATTGAGATCGTTCACTGCGGTGACAATACCGTCTTGGGTAGAGAATTCTACGCGCAGATCTTTGACATCTAATAAACTCATCATTGCTTCCTTTTTATTCTTCTTGGTTTATCTGTCTTTTGGATCGAGCGCGTCACGTAGACCATCGCCGACATAGTTAAAGCAGAACAAGGTCAACACCATGAATGCGGCAGGGAACAAGAGTTGCCAAATAGCCACTTCCATTGTGTTCGCGCCCTCTTGTAACAGCGCGCCCCAGCTTGTCATCGGCTCTTGTACCCCAAGACCAAGGAAAGAAAGGAAAGATTCGGTCAAAATCATACTTGGGATCAGTAGGGTGGAGTAAACCGCTACAATGCCCAGTACGTTTGGCACGATATGGCGCGTAATAATGTTCCACTTGCTCACACCACACACATGCGCCGCTTCGATAAACTCTTTGCTACGTAGGCTCAAGGTTTGGCCGCGCACAATACGCGCCATATCCAGCCATGCGATCGCACCGATCGCGACGAAGATCAGCACGATGTTACGGCCAAAGAAAGTGACCAATACGATAACCAAGAACATGAATGGGATTGCGTAGAGGATTTCCAGAATACGCATCATCACACGGTCAGTACGGCCACCAATAAAACCAGACGCTGCACCATATAGAGTGCCGATCAATACCGCAACCAAAGCGCCCATGATACCTACCATCAGGGAGATACGGCCACCAACCAGCGTACGCACAAACAGGTCACGTCCAAGAGCATCGGTACCAAACCAGTGTTCAGCCGAAGGTGCTGCATGCATTGCATACCAATCTGTATCTTCATAACTGTATGAAGAAAGCATAGGTAAAATGATCACGGCGAGAGTGATCAACAGTAGAACAAACAGGCTGACCATCGCTGCTTTGTTACGCATAAAACGAATACGCGCGTCTTGCCATAAGCTGCGGCCTTGAATCTCAAGATTTTGCGAAAAGTTTTCAATCGCCGCTAAGTTTTCTTTTTTCGTCAACATTATCTAAGTCCTATTAGTAGCGAATCTTCGGATCGATGTAAGCGAGAAGAATATCGACAATCGCGTTAAACAAAATAAATAGGAAACCGATCAGGATCGTTACCCCCATAACCAAAGAATAATCTCGGTTGAAGGCGGCGTTAACGAAGAGCTTACCAATGCCTGGCAAACCAAAAATGGTCTCAATAACTACTGAACCCGTGATGATGCCGACGAAAGCTGGGCCCATGTATGACACAACAGGCAGCATGGCTGGCTTCAGCGCGTGCTTGACCACGATATAACCGTAACTCAGCCCTTTTGCACGAGCGGTGCGGATAAAGTTACTGTTCAGGGTTTCAATCATTGAGCCACGAGTAATACGGGCAAAAGTCGCGACATAAAGCAGTGACATCCCCAAGACTGGCAGAGCCATGTACTGGAACCCTCCGTCTTGCCATCCGCCTGCCGGGAAAATATTAAAATTAATCGCAAAGATATAAATCAACACAGGTGCCAACACGAAGGAAGGCATGACCACCCCTAACATGGCGGTGGACATTATGGTGTAGTCGACCCAAGTATTCTGCTTCAAGGCAGCTATGGTTCCGACCGTTACCCCCATAATGACAGTGAAGAAAAACGCGGCAAGACCGATTTTGACCGATACAGGCAGCGCGCTGGCGATCAGTTCATTCACCGTATAGTCTTTGTACTTAAACGATGGACCAAAATCACCCTGAACGATATTCGTCAAATAGGTTAGATACTGTTCAGAAACCGGTTTATCTAAGCCGTATTTGGCGTTGATGTTAGCCATCACTTCCGGCGGCAGAGGACGCTCAGAAGAAAATGGATTGCCTGGCGCGTAGCGCATAAGAAAGAAAGATATCGTAATCAACACCAACATGGTTGGTATCGCTTCAAATATCCTTTTAGCGATGAATTTAAGCATATGCTCACTCTTTCAATCTGTGACAAGGAAATGCAAAGACCCTGCATGTGAATTTCACATGCAGCGTCTACGTTACTTATAGTTTTATCCCGCTTAACTGGAGTTGCCGCAATACTACGCAGTCACTCCAAGTCGTTGGGTTACGGCTCTATTATTGAGCTTTGATGTAAAGATCTTTCATATAGATCTTGTCTTCCGCGTTGTTTGATGGATAACCACCAACCGTTGGAGAAACAAGGCGTGATCTTACGTATTGATAGATTGGTGCGATTGGCATATCGCGAGCCAGTAACTTCTCTGCATCAGCATAGAGTTTTTGACGCTCTTCTTCTGATGTTGACGTCATGGCTTTTTCAATCACGGCGTCGTACTCAGCATTGTGGTACTGAGGATCGTTTGAGGTGTTGCTTGACAGCATCAGAGTCAAGAAAGAAGACGCTTCGTTGTAGTCACCACACCATCCCGCACGAGTCACATCGAAGTTGCCTTGGCGACGAGTATCTAGGTAGGTTTTCCACTCTTGGTTTTCCAATGCGATATCAACACCCAGAGAGGTTTTCCACATAGATTGAACAGCAGTTGCAATCTTCTTGTGGTTTTCTGAAGTGTTGTACAGCAGAGTAAATTTCAGAGGGTTAGATTTGTTATAACCCGCTTCTTCCAGCAATTTCTTCGCTTCAGCAATGCGCTCTTTCTGAGTCATTTTGCCGTAAGCTGGCATTTCTGGGCTGAATCCCGCGGTGATTTCTGGCGTTAGGAAGTAAGCCGGTTTTTGGCCTTGACCTAAAATGGCATCCGAAACCACATCGCGATCAATCGCATAGGAGAGCGCTTGACGTACACGAACATCATCAAATGGTGGCTTTTTGTTGTTGAAGCCATAGTAATAAGTACAGAGTTGACCTTGTACTTGAACTGACTCTGGATGCTCTTTTTTCAGACGCTTGAAATGCTCAAGAGGCAGTTCATTCGTGATCTGAATTTCGCCCGATAGGAAGCGGTTCATCTCTGCCACTTGGTTTTCGATTGGCAGATAAGTCACTTTATTCAGAACCGTATTCTTGTCATCCCAGTATTGTGGGTTGCGCTTCAGTTCTAAACGCTCGTTAACCACCCATTTTTCAAGAACAAAAGCACCGTTTCCAACATAGTTTTCAGGCTTTGTCCATTGCTCACCAAACTTTTCCACTGTCGCTTTATGAACGGGTTTCACTGTTGTGTGACCCATCATCATCACGAAGTAAGGCACTGCACTTTCCAACTCAAACACGAGGGTTTTGTCATCAAGCGCTTTTACACCCAAAGTAGATTTGTCTTTCTCCCCAGCGATGATCTCTTTAGCATTCTTCATCTTGGTGTATTCCATATACCAAGAATAAGGAGATGCGGTTGCTGGATCGACAGCACGTTGGAAACTGTACACGAAATCGTGTGCAGTAACAGGGTCGCCGTTAGACCATTTCGCTTCTTTGCGAATGTGGAAAGTAAAGGTTTTGTTGTCTGTGGTTTCCCAACTTTCCGCAACACCCGGAACCACGTTACCGTTAGCGTCTTGGTTTACCAGACCTTCTAACAGGTCACGAATCACGTTGGACTCAGGAACACCTTCGGTTTTGTGCGGATCGAGAGACGCGACTTCAGTACCGTTACCACGAACCAGCTCTTGAACAGGAGCAAGTTTGGTACCAGCAGGAACATTCGCTGCAAAAGAGGTAAATGACGTGGTAGCCACCGCTAGACCAGCACCGAGAAGCAGTGCTTGGGTGATTTTGTTCTTATACATGCATAAACTCCAAGTTTTAGTATTGCATCCATGACTTCCATGTCAGGTATTCAGAACGGCTGATTGTTGTCGTTTGTCGTATAAGTTTTAAACAAAGACAACTTACACCTGACAGGGATTGCGGCACACATTAGCAATCATTGAATTAATTTGCCATAAAAATGTCTTAAAAACCGACTATCCTCTCTGGTTTTCTCAGACACTAGTAAAAAACTTCACGAATCTTAGTTATCTCTAGTTGATTAGAGCAAAGAAGCTGGCATAAACAGACAATTTGCTAAATTATCTAGTGCACCCTCAATGTACAGCGCATTATGCTAGATAACTCAGATCTATTTAACATTTTGTACACATACACGCCAACTCTTAATGACAATGCACTATCTCGCAGAGCTGAAATGTGAGCCACATCAAACCTCTATTTTAAGCAATCGTTTGGTACAAATAAGTAAGTTGTGAGCCTAATTCAAACTTATGAATACGAATCACGTGAAAACGTAAATTTTGCTGAACAGGTCGAATAAACCCAATTCATCACTTTTCTTTACCAGAAAATAATCACCTAGCTGATCAACCATTTTCTATACTTACCCCATTAGTATTAGAAACTCAAAGGTAACTTTATGCGCTACGGTTGGCTTGTGTTCGTCTGGTGTATGTCATCTCTCACTTGGGCTTCCACCCTCTCTTTTGGTGTCGTGCCACAGCAATCCCCTGAAGAATTGGCTAAACGTTGGGTACCGATTTTGGAAAACCTTTCCGAAACAACAGGCTCCTCGATTGAATTTCACACCGCGGCCACTATTCCGGAATTTGAACAGCGGGTACTCAAAGGTGATTATGATTTGGTGTACATGAATCCTTATCACTACACACTCTTCCATCAACAACCTGGATATGTGGCATTTGCTAAACAGAAAGAACAGAGGCTACAAGGCATCATAGTGGTTGCGAAAGAGAGCCCGATAAGATCCATACAAGATCTCGATGGAAAAAGTCTCGCCTTTCCCTCTCCTGCTGCCTTTGCCGCTACCATCATTCCTCAAGCGCTGTTAAGAAAAGAAGGGATAAATATTGAGTCTCAATATGTCTCCTCGCACGATTCTGTTTACTTGAACGTAGCGAATGGCTTTTTTGCTGCTGGTGGTGGTATCAAACGCACATTTAACAATGCCCCTAAGGCCATCACTAGCCAACTCAGAATATTGTGGGAAAGCCCCAGTTTTACGCCGCACGCTTTCGCCTATCATCCAAGACTGAACCCAGATCAGGTATCCGCGGTGCAAAATGCATTAGTTAACCTTGATCAGACCGAGAAAGGGCGTTTGCAGCTTCAAGCGATTGGTTTTTCGGGCATTGAAACCGCTCAAGACAGCGATTGGGACGACATCCGTGAATTAGACATCCAAACCCTCTCTCATCTGCTTAAGGAATAAGCGATGTCGATACGCTTAAAGACGATGCTTGGCGTGGCGTTGATCGAAGCTTTATTACTGACGATTTTGATCACCTTCACCCTAAGCTATCTTGAATCCACCAACTACGATGGATTACAAAAGCGCGCCCAAACTACGATTGCTCTGTTTGCCACTATGGTGAAGAATCCAGTACTGGCTTACGATCTAGCCAGTATCGATTCTGCCGCCACGTTAATGATGTCGAATCAAGATATTGTCTATGTGGCGGTCGAAAATCCTCATCGAAAACTCTTAACCTTTAAAGGCGCCCGCGATTTATTTGAAACTTATCACACGATTAATGATCAGGATTTTTCTAAACTCCAACCCATCTACACCGCAACGGATGTGATTGAAGTGAGTGGCACTCTGTTTGGCACTGTGTATATCGGTTTTGACCTATCCTATCTTGAGCAACAACTCGCCCACGCCCGCAAATGGACACTGCTGATTGTGCTGGGGGAAATGGGCTTAGTCGCGCTGTTTTCTTATCTCTTGGGCAATGCATTGACCCGGCGTTTAACAAAGCTCAAAACCGCGACCGATCAAATCACCTTCGGCAATCGTGAAGTGCAACTTGATATTCAAGGTCATGATGAAATCAGTCGCGTCGCCCACTCTTTTCAACAAATGGTGCAATCGTTGCGCCATTCAGAAGCAACCATGCGTGATTATCAACATCAGCTTGAACAGTGGAATTTAGAACTCGAAGATAAGATTAACCAGCGTACGGAAAACCTACTCGCAAAAAATCAACAACTTGAAGAGATGAATACCAAGCTAACCTTGATGAAGGATAAGCTGGTCGAAACCGAGAAAATGATCTCGATTGGTACGCTGGCCGCTGGATTTGCTCATGAAATTAACAACCCAAACGGCGCACTGAAAAGCCATTTACAGTTACTTCAACAAGACTTTAACCAGCTTAAAGTAGGCTTTGAACAGATTGATTTACTGCTTAGCGGAAGCGATTACTACGATAAGTTAACCCAAACCAAAAATGCGCTTTATCTCGAAGAGAGTTTTTCAGGTATTGCGGAAAGTATTAGAGATGCCCTGCACTGTGTCGACCGGATAAAATCGATTGTCGATAAAGTTCAGCGTTGCCAAGCCGAACCGGCTCCCCATGACAGCAGTTGGGTCTCGCCACTAAGCTTAGTGGAACAAACGATTCAAGTTTGTGGTTTGCGAGAATGGATCGTCTGGAAAGAGCAAACTCTCTACCCACCATTGATATATTGCTACAGCAACGATTTTGTGACGGCGTTGAGCGCTATTTTAAATAATGCCTATCAAGCTTACGCCTCCGATGACCCCATGATCCGTATCGAACTTTCGCTGCGTCATGATCATCAACAGCTAGAAATTGAGATTCGCGATTTTGGCCGCGGTATGAGTATCGAAGAAAAACAGCACGCTTTTGACCCCTTTTTCACCACTCATGATGTAGGCAAAGGCGTAGGCCTCGGCTTAACCGAAGCCTACAGTAGTATCAAAAAATACGATGGTGATATACAGCTCTTTAGTGAACTGGGACAAGGCACTCGCGTGTTAATTACTCTGCCTTTAGCACCCAACAAACCGTAACGACCTGACTAATCCTTATCCTATGCCCTTATCCTATGTAAACGGGGATCGGCATATTCATCTCTTGCTCTAACTCTTTTAGCTTACGCAATAAAGGCTCACTCATTGCGTTGCCAGCCGTCAGCATTAAATTGCCGTTAGGCAGATAGATATCACGTTTGATAACCATACCTGGGCGCACTTCGCTTAGGCTGACACAGAGCTCCATACCCTCTTCAATTCGAGTCACCGTACTCACAATCGTAATAAAGGCTTCCACCACTTTAGAGTCGTAATACACTTCGGCTTGCTGACGCAGATAGCCTTGCGCACTTTTGGTGTGCATGCGTCTTGGGTTATTCGCCCCAGCGACGAAGAAATCATAATCCTTGACGACTTTTATGATCCGCGCGCCTATGGGGATTTGCTCGCCACGTAAATGATCCGGCTTCCCCGTCCCATCATACAGTTCATCTTGATGGCGTATAATTTCCATCAACGGTTCAAAGCGCTTAATTCGGCCCACAATTTCTGCACCCAAAATGGGATTCACGTTGGGGGTAATGGGGATCTCCGAATCCTGATGAACCTTAACGACTTTCCAGTCATTGCTGGTTTCAGCAATCAGGCCAATTTGATGCATGAGCCCACATAAATAGACATGGCTGGCGACCGCTTCGGGTAATTTCAACTTGAGAGCCACCGATTTTGCCTGATTAGCGATCCGCTCAGCATGATCAGCAGGATAACCGGTGCGGTGTTGAATAATCGCCGTGACCATGGCCAGAATATCTTTGAACGTTTTATTACGTGAAGCGAGCGAGGCTTCTAGCCGCTTATTGCTTTCTTGCAACGCAACCGTTCGCTCTTGTACTTTCGCTTCCAACTCTTGATTAAATTGCGAGAGTTTAAGATTGTTCGCGGCTAACGCCTGATTGGCTACTTCAAGATCCTTATTACGTTCCTCCAACTCAAGGGTCAGGCGCTCTTTATCCCGACTTAAGCGATAGAATTCAGCGGCTTTACCTACAATAAGCTTTAGGTTTTCGTTGTCCCACGGTTTGCTAATGTAGGTATGAATTCCTCCCGCGTTAACCGCACGCACTGTCGATTGAATATCCGCATACCCAGTGAGCAACAAACGCACGGTTTCTGGCTGCATTTCTCGCGCTTTAGCAAGAAAATCAGCCCCATCCATCTCTGGCATACGCATATCCGAGATGATGATGTGGATTGGGTTTTCCTGCAGATATTCCAACGCATCAGCGCCGTTATCGAAGGTCACTACGTTGTAATCCATCCGCAACACACGGTTAAGCGCTTTCAAAATATCGTTTTCATCATCAAGCAACAGAACGTTTAACTTCTCATCGTGCATGTTATCCATTTGCATCGCGCTCCCCTATTTTTTATGGAGATAGTTCAGGACTTGTTGTGGCGAAATTGCCGGGCTAACTAAATAGCCTTGTACCATGTCGCATCCCATCTCTTGTAAAATTTGATACTGCTGCTCAGAGTCAACCCATTCCGCAATCGCCTGCATAGATAAAGACTTAATGCTAGAAATCATCGATTGTAAAATGACGGTACTTGATTCCGCCTTGCCCAAACTTTGAATGTATCGGCCATCAATCTTCACCACATCAAACGGAATTTCACACAAGTACTCATAACCGGAATACCCCGTACCAAAATCATCTAATGCGCAGCGTATTCCTAATGATTTTAGCTTATAGATCTCATGTTTAGCGGCATCAAAATCGGCAATCAAATCGTGTTCCGTGATCTCAACCGAGAGTCGAGGCAATGCATGTTGCGCTTGCGTCTCCTCAGCTACGCTCAGTAACAAACGATAAAAACTGCCGTCAGTGAGCATTTTCCCCGGAATATTTACCCCTATGGTGATGTCTTGTAAGACCGTATCTTCCGTGGTTAAAAAGGTCAAAATGTCGCGCACCATGACTTCGGTTAGCGTCGGGATCAAATGGTATTTTTCCAAAATCGGAAAAAACCGATCGGGCATTTCATACAATCCTTTGCCAATCACTCGTCTGGCTAAGGCTTCAAATGCCACCACAGCCCCCGAATCCATTTGCTTTTGAGGCTGATAAAAAGCGCAAAAATGGCCGCGCTGGAGATCGCGATAAATATTCAATAACTGTTTAATTTCAAGCGTTTCATCCGCATTTCCTTGCCAATAAATCGGTAAGTTATCGACTAAAGGCGCAGACTCAAGTAGCCGAGTGGCTAACCTGTGCTCAACGTCAGACCACGACTCAATATCGGCAATCCACCAATGCGGAATCTGTGTGACCTCAAAGGCTGCCGCATCCGTGGTTGAAGCAATATGAAAACTATCAATTAACTTAAATAATGTTTGATACCAAGGCGTTAAGCGGTGTGTGACCCAAAACCAATGAGAGCCGTCATGATAGACATGCTCTGTTTCTAGCCGTTGTTGAATAAAGTGCTGTGAAATTGCCTGCCGCTGTACATCATTAACCGGCGTTTGCCACTCCATGATCAACACGAGATAGGGGTGGTCAGCCAGTGACTGCAGCAATGAAATCTGTTTGTTGAGTGCTTGCAGTGTTTTCAGCCCGGAAACGGTATCGAACTCTTCACGGCGTTCTTTTTCACTAAAACACTGCAAGATAGTTTGCAGCAGATAGTTTCGCTCCCAAGGTTTGAGTAAGAACTTGTACAGTTCTCCTTCATTCAAGGCTCGCGATAATCCATCCATATCGGCCTGCCCAGAAAGAATCAACGACATAACATGTGGGTAGCGACGATTAATCTCTATCACCAAATCGGCACCATTCATACCCGGCATCCGATAGTCGGAAATCACCATCTGTACCGGATGTTGCTGCAAAAGTTCTAACGCTTCTTGCGCGCAAGTGGCGGTGTGCAGATGGGGAAAATAAGGACGCAACTCGCGTTTTAAAGCATTCAACACCGCGGGCTCATCATCTACCAACAGAATTTCGCGATGGGCTTGCATCAGGAAACTCCTTGCGAGCGCACTGCTTGCGGCAGTGTCACAAAGACTCGAGTTCCGACGCCTACCGTCGAACAGAGTTTTATTTTGCCATGATGTTCTTCAATAATTTCACGTGCCACGGAGAGTCCCAAACCCGCTCCGTCACCCACTTTTTTGGTGGTAAAGAAGGGTTCAAACACTTTTTCAAGGTGTTCAGCGCTGATCCCTTTGCCGTTGTCTTCAATCGACACTTGCACACGCGGAATACCTTCCCCCGGCCAACGTACGTCACAAAGTTCAATACGCACGACCCCTTCTTGGGTTGCAGAGACCGATTGCACCGCATTAATAATCAAATTGATAAACACTTGTTGTAGTTTGTTGTAACTACCGCGAATGTAATACGGTTTTTCGGGTGTGGGATACACAAACTGGGCACGGTGTTTCAGATCACCAATAATCAAAGCCAGTGCCGAACTCAGTACATCACGCATATCAATTTCCGCCATATTTTCATGGGTATGCGAATACACATTGAGGCTCGAAACGATATTTTTGATCCGCGATAGTCCTTCTAAACTCTCCATCAAGATGGCTTCGCTATCGGCGATCATTTCGTGAAGCCTTGGGTCTTCTATGGGCTGAATTTGTGGATGTTGTCTTATCTGAGTAACGTATTCCGTCAGGAAAGTGAAGTTACTCATTACAAACCCAAGCGGGTTATTGATTTCATGGGCGACGCCAGCGGCTAACTTACCTAAAGACGCCAATTTTTCTTCTTGCTGAGCCTGATGCTTATCAATAACGGTTTTGCGAAATTGCAACATGGAGTAAAGCGCACTTTTGGTGACATCAAATAGCGCATATAACTCATCGCGTTGTGGGCGAGTAAAACCATCCAACGTCGGCTGCATAATAAGCAGTAGATAATGATTCTCTGCAGTGTGGAACTTCGCCGCTAACGCGCTCAGGCATTCAGGAAAACAGTGCGCGTAATGCTCGCGCCACACTGGTTCCTCCTGCACATTCGGCATGCAATACCACTCATCCTCAATAAATTGAGGTAATGGCATTTTTTGGGGAATACCAGTTAAACCACTGGTTTGAATGATATGCCAGTGATCGTCTGATTGATGCTCAAGTAACGCAATCTGACACTCGGGCACTAAATCGTTGATGGTGGTCATCAAACTATTGAACTTACGCTTGGGTTTTACATTGGAAAACAGCACCTTAATAAAGGCCAACAGAGCAAAAGGGATATGGCCACCATTCCCTTGTTCTCGCATTGCTGCGCCAGAAGTACGTAGTTTCTCTACCATGCCGCCTCCATTTACATCGCTTTGGCATCGGTATTGTCTACCGCTTCTACACTCGGATTTACCGGCAAACGAATGGTGAATTCGCTACCCTTGCCGACTTCACTGGTGACGCTGATCGTACCATTGTGCTTATTGATAATCCCGTAAGAGACAGATAAACCTAATCCAGTGCCCGAACCGACAGGTTTTGTGGTAAAAAAGGGTTCAAAGATACGCTCGCGGATCTCTTCTGGAATGCCACATCCCGTGTCTCGAATGTGTATCTCAACAAAGTCGTCACCCGCCGGTTGTAAGGTAATGGAGATCGCTCCTTCACCTTTGATAGCGTGGCTGGCATTCACCAATATATTGAGTAATACCTGATTAATCTGCATCGGTTGGCAAAAAACATCGGGCACATTGGCGGCGTAGTGTTTCTCAAGCGTAATGTTGTACTTAATCTCGTTATTGATGATTTTCAACGTCGATTCGATGCAGTTTTCTAAATTGGCGTAACTCCACTCTGAACGGTCAACGTGTGAGAACTCTTTGAGGTTTTTAACAATCGACATCACGCGTGAAGAGCCTTCTAAAGATTCGGTAATCAACTCCGCCGTGTCTTCCAGAATAAAATCCACTTGCCCTTGCTTGAGGATCTTCTGGCAAGCGTCATTGAGCACTGTGTCTTTACTCTGGCCAATCGTCTGGGTAATGCTTTTCAGCACTTTCTCTAAGCTATTAAAGTAGTCGCTTAACGTTTGCAGGTTCGAAGTAATAAAGCCTACTGGGTTATTGATTTCATGAGCGATCCCTGCGGAAAGCTGGCCAATCGAGGCCATTTTTTCCGATTGGATTAACTGACCTTGTGCATCTTCCAGTTTTTTGATTAACACTTTTTGAGATTGATGTTCTTCTTCAAGCTTTTGCGACACTCGCTTGAGCTCCAGTTGCTGGCTGGCTTGAATGGTGACGTCATACACACACAGGCAAACATGCTCTATCGCGCCATCTTCACTATGGATGGGAATAACTTCGAGGTTTTGGTACATCTGCTCTTCCTCGCCCGACACTGGGCGAGAACTTTTGAAAGGCAAAAGATGGGGTTTCTGCTCCCAACTGCTGAAACTGGAGGACTCAATCACCAGCGCCGTATCAATTTTGCGCTTTAAATAATCGGCGGATTCAGGAAACAGCTCTAGGATGTTCTTCCCTTGCATGGTTTCCCCATCAAAAATGACTCGTGATTCAAAATATTCATTCACTTTGACGATCACATAATCATTACGCACGATACAGAGCGCAAAAGAGAGCTGATCCAGTAGTTCAGAGAGCAATAAACGACTCTTTGCCATACTCGTATCCTTACATCAAAAGTTCGTCGAGATGGGCAAACACCTTATCCAACTCTTTATCGGCAAAACAGATGATGGTTTTGGCAGAAAAAGAGGCCTTCTCAACCAGAAAATTGATTTCCATAATCAAGGACAAACGCCATTGTAAAATTGGCAAAGGCTGATGGGTCGGATCAAAGATCACCGGCGGTTGAATTTTGGTTTTCAATTCAATCTGTTGACATAGACCTTTTAAGCTCGCCCCAGAAAGGATGTTGGAGATATCCAAAATACTCTCTTCAATACTGACTAATCCATCCACCATGCCTTTCGAATGGTTAAGATCATTGACCACTTGCTCACAACCGCAGCGGCTCATTAGGGTGATCAGTTCACCATCCATCCCGCCGTAGAAGGATTGTCGGGTGTAATAGTAATCGGCGGCATAGGACTGTAGCGCACGCATGTCTTCCTCCGTTGCAACCCGAATATTGGGCACGGAGATGGTAACGTGCAAATTGAGCAAGGTTGCAAGCTTACTAGCAGCTCGACCCATGGAGATGTTCATGAATTCCTGCAATGCGTCTTTGTGATCTGCGGAAAGTATGATGCTCATAACAACCCTGCCTCATGAAGTGTTTGTTCCAGTTGCGCTGGATCGAGTGGCTTTTGCAAAAAGTTCAGCGCACCCAACTCTCGAACTCGTTGCTGAACCAAGGGTTGAATATCTGCACTAATCACGATAACTAAGCATTTTGCATCAATACGGTGAAAGTGTTCCAAGACCTGTATCCCATCCATTTCGGGCATGGTGAGATCCAGAAACATCACATCAGCAAGACCATTATTGTAGTTTTCTACCGCTTCTTTTCCATTTTGAGCCTCGCTTATTTCTACATCCCAACCGGCTGGAATCGCTCTGATCACGGACTTGCGTGACATCTTTGAATCATCGGCTACCGTTAGTCGTATCGCCATAAACTCACTCCCTTAAAATTCAGTATTTTCACTGACTAAGCTGGAAAAAATTGAGCTTCCAGTTCCTTGAGCGCACCTTGTATTGAGTCTGGTGCTTTTTGTACAAGCTGTCGGTATTCATTGATTTGCTTGCAATTTTCAATTCTATTTGCCAAACATGAAAGGCTACCAAGCTGCTCTAAATGCTCGCCGCTAAACGTGGTCAATCTTTGGTTGAGAATGATATCCCCTATATCAATATCGTAGCCCCACATAATCAGTATGTATGCCGATATCACATCACAATCGGCATACCCAGGCTGTAAGTGGTAGTAATCCAAAAACTCTTTTTTACTTGCACCATCTTCCAACAGCAGAATTTTGCCAATCGAGGTCAGCAAATTCGCCACAAAAATCCGATCTTGATCCTGACGTGAATAACCCAGCTCTCTCACCAAAGCTCTGGCAATGGAGCTGGATTTGAATGCGCAGTCCGCCACCCATTGATGGTCTTCCGCTGAGTTGACATTACTGGGATGAATCGCGAGCAAAGAGATAGCGATGGACTCCACCAAAACCGCGCCCAAACGCGCAACCGCTTCATGCAGCGAATCGGTATTACGGCGAAAACCAAAGTAGGATGAGTTGGCGATTTGAATGATCTTAGCCACTAATACAGGCTCATGAACTATAGTTTCCGCAATCGCGTCCATGCTGCAATTTGGCGAAACAATCACTTGTTGTAGTTTACGGACGGAATTGGGCAGTATCGGAATCTCCTCTAACGCCCCCAGTCGCTTGCGGCATTCAATATTGAACGGCATTTGATAAAGCCGTTCGACACATAAGAAAAGATGTTCAAAGTCTTCGTGGGTAAAGGGTTTGGGGAGCACAAATTGTGCGTAGGTGTGAGCTTTGCGAGGCAATTCTTGCGTGGTATCTCCAGTTAACAGTACCCGCATAGTTTCAGGGCAACGCGAACGTAATTCCGTCAGTAATGTTTCACCATTTTTTTCCCGGCATCAGCAGATCGGAAATCACCACGCTTGGCACGTTATTGATATCTGCCACCCAATGGTTGGCATCTTCAACTAACTCTATCTCCCAATCAGGTCGCATTCTTCGGATCATGCGCCCTAACGCTTTGAGCATAAAATCGTCGTCATCGACGCAAACAACCTTCATCACTTCTGCTGTCATCGATTACTCACTTTTTGCTGTTCTAAATAGATGGCGATCTGTTCGAGGACATCGCGACTTCTCTGACATAACTCCTCAACTTGCCGCGCATAGTCGCTATGCCACTCTGAGTCAGTGGCCGTTTTCATCTCGAGTTGAAAACAGAATTCGGATAGCGCGTCACTACCAATAAAGCGTGCAGAGGATTTCATACTGTGTGCCAAACGATGCAGTTCGCCCACAGATTGCATCACTGTAATCGTGATTAATTTGGGCAACTGAGCCTGCATGGTCTCTTGATAACTCACCAACATAGGCTCTACCAGATCGCTGCCAACCATTTTGGCAATTGTCGAAATGTTGAATGCCGCGCTCTGATCCATCTCTTTTTCATTCCAATGTTAGGGTTGCGATATAAACCAATACCTTAACCTCAGTGTAGTCCATTATCGGATATGTAAACGTTAGAGGTGCACACTTTTAGTTTTAAAGTTATCGATAAAACTCATACCAAGGTTCACCACTCAAAAACATTCTTGAGTAGGGATCTGGGTCAAATTTTGTTAGAATGCCGCCCTTCAAAACACCGGACGCCATTTTATTGGTGAATGGATGATGCGAGTAAGTTATGCCGAACCACGGAGATTTTTTGTTGAATACCCAACAGCTTTCAGCGATGACACCTGCTGATATTGAATGCGCAGCGCAGTTACTTAAGCAAGGCCAACTGGTTGCGATACCGACCGAAACCGTTTATGGACTGGCGGCCGATGCCACCCAACCTGAAGCGGTGAAGCAGATTTTTAGTGCCAAAGGTCGCCCAGCGAATCATCCGTTGATCGTCCATCTCGGGTCGGCAGAACAACTCTCTGAATGGGCAACCGATATTGCTCCTGAAGCGTATCAACTTGCCGAAGCATTTTGGCCGGGACCATTGACTCTATTGCTCCCCAAAGCCAAACAAGTTTCTCCTGTAGTGACTGGCGGTTTAGAGTCGGTCGGAATTCGTGTTCCCGCTCATCCTGTACTACTGGACATTTTAAAGACGCATCGCTTAGCGGTTGCCGCACCTTCGGCCAACCCCTATAAAAAACTCAGCCCAACTTCAGCCCAGCAAGTGCTTGATGGTTTGAATGGCAAACTCGCCGCAGTCTTAGATGGCGGTGAATGTCAACACGGTTTGGAATCCACGATTGTCGATTTAACCAGCAAACCTTTTCGCGTACTGCGCGCTGGCCCGATAACGGCCAGTGAACTTAGCGCGGTATTGGGTCAAGAAGTACTGCAGCCACAAGTTCACCAAGTGGCGGTGCCGGGAAATGTCGATAGCCATTACCAACCCAAAACACGTCTGCGCGTGATTGATGCCATTGACAATGAACTGGCGACGGCGAGCAATATCAAAATCGCTCTATTGCACCTGTCTGAACTACAAGCCAGTGAACAGCGTTTACTTAAACCGATGCCGCAGGATGCCAAAGCCTATGGGCAAGCGTTATATCGATCTCTGGCCGAAGTGGACAAATGGGGCGTGGATGAAATTTGGTTAGAGCGTCCACCACAAGGTGAAGCGTGGCTCGCTGTACATGACCGTCTCCGTCGCGCAGCCAGTTAAACCAATGCCAGCTCCGAGTGCAGAGATAAATTGCCACAATTTTTGTGAGCTCACGCAGCAAACTAGATAACCAAGCTGAAATGTCAGCAGATATCGACTTGGTTTTGTGGATGTACATCCCCATTGATGTTCACAAAGCTGGTGAAAAAAACGTGCTTTTCAATCGTCCTTTCAATAAAGATTGATGCATCGCAATGCGCCAACTCGGCAGCCAGATTAATTAATAGCTTCAGTTTTGAAGCGCCACCGATAGGATTTGTAAGATGTCTGATGTTTCTACCACCGTCGATTTTGCCACCCAAACCGTACAACCTGTAGTTGAGTCAAGCGGCTCCATTTGGGGTTATGTGGTCGGCGGGATCGTCATCGTGATTGCTGCAGGTTATTTTGGTTTTAGAAAAATCAACAAACCTGCTTTTATGATCAAGCAACTGCGTAAACGCAACCAAAAAGAGATGAAAAAGCACGGCGTGGAAAGTGCGGAAGCCATGGGCGATCTCGACCTAGTGCTGGATGCTGTTGAAGCCTACGCCACTGAGAAAAAAATGAAAGGCACTGAAATGGTGAAGCTGCTTGCACCACTCAATGACGCGAACAAGATCAAATCAGCCAGCGATTTCTACCATGCGATGTCATTCATCGCTAAAAGCATTGATAACCAAGCGTTAGCCAAGAATTTGCTCAACAAATCTAAGCAAGTGAAATCCAGCTCAGCTTTGATGGCTGGCCTTCTAAAGCGCGCGGGCATTTAATCTCGGTAATCCAATCCATAGTTCAAGAGCCACCTAAGGTGGCTCTTTTTATTTTTCCGGCTTATCCGTAATGGTTTGTAAATACTGATAAGGCGTAAGCCGATACTGCTGCTTAAAGCGCGCCGAAAATCGAGTCAATGATTGATACCCACAAGCAACCGCGACCTCCATCAAAGGATGCAGCTCTTGCAACAAGGCTAGCGCATAGTTCATCAGCACTTCACTGAGCACTTCTCGAAAACCCGTACCTTCCGCAGCCAAATGGCGAGCCAAGGTCTCTCGACTCATCGCAAAATGCGCCGCCACCGTTTCAATACAGTGTTCATCACTGGGATTAACACTTAAGTAACGTGCTAAACGCTCTCGCATTGAGGCATTTTCGCTCGGAAACAGCAGATGCAGCGCTTTGGCATCACGCAGCTGCGCGTAAAAAACCAGCACAAATTGTCGCTCTGTGTCTTCACTGAGCGATTGTTGGCTCATCTCATAAAGAAGATCAAACAGTAGGCCAGCGCAGCAGTCACTCTCACTCTAGGTTCTTCATTTCGCTCAGGTTGACTTAACTGCGCTATTCATTCCGCAGGTGGTTCTTCATGTAAGGTTAACGTGAGGAAAAAGCTCACGGCATAACTGAGCAACAGGTTTAACCAGTGAGAAAGCCTGACTTCGTGGCTTGTCCTTGCTCGCTTAGCACGTCATTATCACTGCCTTAAATACCTCAAGCTCTTGATGCAAGAGGAAATAAATAGGATATCAATATGTTACTTTCTGCATCCGCTTTGCTTTGGCTACCGCTGGCCTTAGCGATCATTGCGGGCTTAGCTCGTTATCACCGCGTTAGTTGGGGGCTGTTGATCATCACTCTGCTCAGTGCATTGGGAAGTGGTCACCTCACCTTCGTTGGCGCTGGAGTCGTCGGTGTTGGCTTTGCTCTGGCCTATCTGGCTGCGAATGGTAAATCACACTGGCGATCGACCGCTTGGGTTGCTTTGCTGCTGTGGTGTTTAGCGCTGTTCCTCCATTGGCTACCCGGTTTTTCTAACCTCAAAGTGCTGGATAAAGTGATCGCCAGTGCGCACAGTACCCCTTTCAGCCTTTATCTGAATTTAGATAAACCGCTGGTGTTTTTTGCACTGTTACTCGCGTTTCCGGCGCTACTGGGTCAGTCTAAAACTGCGAACATCAAGGCCACACTGCTGACCTTAGTGCCTTTATTTGCTCTCTTGCCTATCGCGGTTTGGTTAGGTGCATTGGCGTTTGAATGGTCACTACCGGAGTGGTGGTGGATTTTTGCACTCAACAATTTGCTATTTACTTGTGTGGCAGAAGAAGCGCTATTTCGTGGTTTGATTCAGCAAAAAGCTCAGCAGCAGTTCGGCACCATTGCCGGACTTTTGATCGCCAGTGCGCTGTTTGGTATGGCCCATTTTGCAGGAGGCCCATTACTGATGATCTTCGCCGCTCTTGCGGGACTTGGCTATGGTTTGGTGTTCCATTTTACGGGGCGTCTTTGGGTCAGCGTGGGGGTGCACTTCCTATTTAACTTTGTCCATTTGCTGTTTTTTACTTATCCCGCTTTAGCGCGTTAAGGTACTGTTCTCTATGATAGCACCCGGCTCTGAAGTAGGGGTTGGGGGTAAAAAAGGCACTGTTTCCAGTGCCTGACTAATACTCAATGAGGGGGAAGTATTAGTAAATTTAACCGATTTTTACAGCTTGCCTTCGCTACCACACAGACGGATTTTATCCATCACAACTCGTTTCATCGCTGCTTTGCCGGGCGTGATGTACTTGCGTGGATCATTCGCATCGGGGTGCTCTGCAAAATGACCTTTTACCGCATCCGCAAAAGCGATTTTCAGCTCCGTCGCGACATTGACTTTGCACACACCCAGCCCAATACAGCGGCGTACCATCTCATCTGGCACCCCAGAAGCACCATGCAGCACTAAAGGAATATCCACTACGGCGCGAATTTTTTCTAAGCGGGCAAAATCGAGTCTCGGCTCCGCTTTATACAGCCCATGCGCCGTCCCGATCGCCACCGCTAACGAATCAATCCCCGTGCGGCGTACAAATTCAGCGGCAGAGGCGGGGTCAGTCAGCAAGGCATCGGCACTATCCACAATCAGATCGTCTTCTTGCCCACCCAAACGCCCCAATTCCGCTTCAACACTGGCATCAAACCGATGGCAGAGCTGCACAACAGAGCGCACGATCTCGATGTTTTGCTCAAAGGCATAATGCGAACCATCAATCATCACTGAACGAATGCCGTGTTCGACTTTGTTACGGATGTCTTGCAGATCTTCATGGTGATCCAGATGCAGCACGAGCGGAATCGAGTGTTTGTGCGCCGCTTCTTTGCAGATGCTGATCAAATAGTCGGTACCTGCGTAATCGTAGGTTCCGGGCGTACCAGCCAAAATGACGGGGGAGCCCATTTCGGAAGCGGTTTCCACCACCACTTGTACGGTTTCGAGGTTATGAATATTGAATGCGGGAACCGCATAACCACCCAGTTGAGCGCGTTTTAACATTTCACGAGAAGAAATTAGATACATAAAACCTCCTGACGAGGGGAAACCACGGCGTCAAATACCAGACGACCTTTCACCCACGTTTTTTCAATTGAGAAATCGGAACTGATGGCGACCATAGAGGCGTATTTGCCCACTTCTAAGGTGCCGAGTTGATGTTGAATGCCTAACGATGTGGCTGGAGTGAGTGACGCCATCAGCCACGCTTGCTCAACCGGCAGATTGAGCCAACGTTGAATATTCTTTACCCCATCAAGCAGGGTTAAGGTGCTGCCCGCCAGTCCACCGGACTGAGTAGTGACAACGCCTTGTTGCATTTCGACTTGGTATTCGCCTAAGGTGTATTGCCCATCGGGCATGCCAGTCGCGCACATCGCATCGGTAATGAGTGTCATGCGTGAGCCGCAGCAGCGGTGCGCTACCTCAATTGCCGCAGGATGTACATGGTGACCATCAGCAATCATCTCCACATAACATTCTGGATGTAACAGCCCTGCCCCAACCACGCCGGGATCACGATGATGCAGCCCATGCATACCGTTGTAGCAATGCACTATGCCTTTTGCGCCCGCGTCTAGGGCGAGTTGTACCTGCTCGTAACTGGCATCGCTATGGCCGAGCATGACTTTAACGCCGTGCGCATCGAGATAACGAATGGTTTCAAGCGCACCAGATTTTTCCGGAGCTAACGCCACTTTGAGCAGTTGGTTATCGCTGTACGAGATCCAGTCATCCAGCTCTTCGAGAGCCAATTCACGAAACCATTGCGTTGGGTGCGCGCCTTTATTCTTTTCGGTGAAATAAGGCCCTTCCAAATACGCTCCTAGAATTTCCGCACCTGCCACGCCCTCTTGCTTACTTTTCGCCACTTGAGTTAAGGCGGCGCGAATTTTGGCCACCGGCGCGGTGACTGTAGTAGCGACAAACGCTGTTACACCTAAACTGGCAAAATAGAGTGACAGGGTATTGAGGCTTTCGTGCGTCGCATCCATCACATCGCAACCTTTACTGCCATGCACATGGCTATCAAGCAGGCCGGGCAGCAGGTCGACTTGGCCTAAATTCAGCGCATCACCATGACGCTGTGCATCATAGGCTTCGATGGCCGTGATCACTCCTGTGTCATCGACCGTGACCACCGCATCGGGTTGCCACTTATCACCATGCAGAACACGCTGAGCACGAAAACGTTGCAGGTTAGATACCATCATCTTCCACCATTGTGTTGCTCGGTGTCTTTTCTGCCATTTCTGTCGCTAAACAGGTAATGCCTCGGTGTCCGCACTCCAACGCGAGATTACGAAACTCCACCAACGACAGTTCATCTCGCTCAAGCAACATTTCTGCTGCCATCTGCATGTTAGTTCCGGTTACCACTTCAATATCTGCACGCTCTTGGCTAAGCAGCGAAGCGGTGCGAAACGGAGTCCCCCCGAGTAAATCGGTGAGAAACACAATGCCATCCCCCGTATCGATTTCGTCCATGGCTTGACGCATCGCCACATCAAGCTGTGGTGTGGTCATCTGCTCAGGAAAATCGATGAAGCGAAACTGTGGCTGCTCACCGATCACTTGATGTACTGCCTGCGCCATTCCAGAAGCAAATGCTCCGTGACCAGATAAAATTACCGCTAGCATATTGGTCTCCTTGATAGGGGTTGGCGTACCAACCCCGTGATTACGGCTATATCTCGTTAGGTTAGAGGAAGCCCATAAAACGTCCGGCTACCCCTAATGTCACCGTGATCGCGATAAGTTTCAGAGGGCTCCAGCCTCGTTTCACCAAGGCATACATGGCTAGGGTGTAAACCAGTGGTAGGAAAGCAGGCATCAATTTATCAATCACATCGGCTTGCAGTTTCACTACCGCATCCCCCGCGGTAATTTCTGCCGTGGTGGAGAGGCGAACATACGTCGCGACCAAAGCACCAATCACCGTCATCCCCACTACGGAAGCGGCATGGCCGACTTTCTTGGTGTTGGCTTTGATCATTGGAATTGCGGCAACCCCCATGCGGTAGGCGTAGTGCGCCAACCCAAAACGCAGACCAAAGTGCACTACGTTAAACAGCACGAAGAAGAACACCGCCCCCATGATGGAGCCTTGCAGCGCAAGGTCCGCACCAATACCGCCACAAATCGGCAGCAGTGTGAGCCAGAACATGGCATCACCAATCCCGCCCATCGGTGCACCCACCGCAATTTTGGTACTTTGAATACTGTTGATGTTCTGCTTGGAACGCTCCATCGCCAGAACAATGCCCATCACGAAGGTGACCAAGAATGGGTGGGTATTGAAGAAGCCCATATGCCCTTGCATGGCTTTGGAAAGATCCGCTTTGTTGGTGTGGATTTTTTTCAGCGCAGGCAATAACCCATAGAGCCAGCCAGAAGCCTGCATACGTTCAAAGTTGAATGAGGCTTGCAATAAAAGTGAGCGCCACGCCATGGTGTTGATGTCGGCTTTGGTTAGCTCCGCGCCAATCGCTTTATTCTCATACTCATCGGCTGCTACACCGGGAGCCGGTCTGACATCTGGATTCACATTACCCATATCCATTGATTTGATTGCATTAGATTCCATCTTCAAGATCCTCAGTTTTCGCAGCCACTGCCGTCGGTTCGGATTTGCGCATAAAGTCGATAATCGCCATCGCTGTCGCAGCAGAGGCAATCGCCAAAATCGGCAGTTGTAGCCATGCAGCGGCGACAAAGCCCAAAATGAAATACGGGATGTAAGCGTTTTTCATCATGATCTTCATCAGTACCGCGAAACCAATCGCAGGCATGATGCCGCCCGCAACGCCTAAGCCATCAATCAGCTCTTTCGGCAAAGTGGAAACCATGGTTCCCGCATGTTCAGCGCCAAGGTAAATTGGTAAGAAAGCACAGAGGAAATAGAACGTGCCGAGCACCGCCAGCGCAAAATAGTTGACGCGTTCAATGCCATCGGTATCTGCATTTTGAGCGTACTCATCGCACTTCGACATCACCGCAGACATGGCAGAGAACAGCAAGGTAATGCCCATTTGAACCGCAACCGCAAATGGTACGGCAACCCCAACCGCCACATTGGGCTCAACCCCCGTGGTGATCGCGAATGTCGTGCCGACGATAGTGCCGATGATAACGTTAGGTGGCTGTGCACCCGCCAACGGGGCTAAACCCATCCAGATCAGTTCTAAGGTACCGCCGACCAAAATACCGGTTTGCAGATCGCCTAAGATCAGACCCACGATTGGCCCGAGTACGACAGGCCGGTGGAAGTGTGTAAGGCCATTGAACAGGTCAAGACCAGCCAGAAAGGCCAGTATGCCCAACATCAACGCCTGAAAGAGTCCTATTTCCATGATAGATGTCCTTTTATCAGAGTAGAGTGAAGAGATCGGTTGCACTTTCTGTTGGAACGCCTTGAATCGTGCAGCGAACCCCGAGTGCTTTAAGTTGTTGAAAATCCGCCACGTCTTCGGCATCAACCGAAACCGTTTTAGAAATCTGCTTTTTGCCGTCGGCGTAATGCATGTTGCCAACGTTAATGGCTTGAATGGGTACGCCCCCTTCAACTAGACGGCGAAAATCGCGCGGAGTGCGGCACACCAAAAGGATGCGCTGACGGTCCGAGGCTTTGTGAATGGTGTCGATGGTCTTTTGCACCGTCCAAAAACGGATGGCGATCCCATCGGCCAGTACCATTTCCATCAGGTTTTGCTGAATCGTGTCTTCCGCCACTTCATCATTGGCGACCACCACGATATTGGCATCGGCAAATCCCACCCACTGCACACCCACTTGGCCATGCACTAAACGTTCATCAATTCGACTGAGTACAATATTCGGCATGATCATTTCCTTATTGATTCAAAACAGGTTGCTGTGGGTAGGGATAAATCGTGACGCCTTGTACGACACGGTTAACTTCGCCGGTTGGGCATGGGTTATCAGGACCCAAGCCAAGCTGGAGCGATTTTTCAAACGCCAACATTTGGCAAAACAGGATGTAAGGGAAACAGAGCCAACGATCGCCAAGGCCTAAATGTCCGAGCTCAAATACGTCGTCTTCGTTGAGTGGGGTTTCGGTCAAGGCGATATGGCGCAGCGCTTGGTTATCGCGGCGAATTTCGCGCAGTAAATCCAGATCATATTGACGGGTGTAGTCATCACTCGACAGCAGTTGAATAACCAGCGCCTTGTGATTGATGGCAAATTTAGGCCCGTGACGAAAACCGAGTGAGGAATCAAAAGCCGTCATCACTTTGCCGGCGCTCAGTTCTAACGATTTGAGTGACGCCTCGCGTGCCAATCCAGCAAAGCCACCACTGCCAAGCACAATCAGGCGTTCATAAGGCAGTGCCGCCAACTGTTTAATCGCTTCAGGCCACTGCACGAGTTTGCTTTCGCACAATTCCGCCGTGGCTTGAATCGCGTTTTGAGCAGATTTCCCCAGCAGCGTCAGTGTCGCCATCAACATGCAGCTAAAGCTGGAAGTCATGGCAAAACTTTTGTCATTTGATCCTTCTGGCATCAGCACACATAAGGCACGCTTGGCTTGCTGAGCGTAACGCGATAACGCCCCTTCACCGTTGCAGGTTAAAAACAGGTGATAGCACTCTTTGACCCGTTGATCCGCCAAGGCCACCGCGGCCACACTCTCTGGGCTATTGCCGGAGCGTGCGTAGGAAATCAGCAAGGTCGGACGATCCGCATCCAGATACAGCTCAGGGTTAGAAACCAAATCCGTCGTCGGGATTGATTCCATTTGAAAATTCAATTCAGGTTGTAAAAACGGCACGGCCGCATCGCCGACAAAGGCAGAAGTGCCAGCACCGGTCAAAATAATGCGCAAATCATCACGCTTTAATAACGGAGCCAGAAAAGCCTCAATGCTTGCCGCCTGTTGCTGCAAATTCTCGGCTAAAGCGCGCCACAATACGGGCTGATGAGAAATCTCTTTTGCCGTATGGGTCGCGTTATGCTCGGCAAGCCAAGCGGATGAATAACCTAAAAAAGTTGTCATTAAATCGTCTCCTTACAAACAGCTGCATTGCGGTAACAGGCATCGGAATAGAGCTGAGTGACTTCCATAATTTTGTGAACGATGATCTCAGCGGGATGATTAGCGATGTGCTGCTGCGCAATCGCCCGAGCCTGATTCGGCAGGTATTGGCTTAACAAAGTGGTCGGTAATGGTTTTTCAATCAGATGCTCAAACAGTGCATGCTGCGCCGTTTGCACTTCGGGGTGCGTCCAGTAGTAACGAATACGGTCACTCAGGCTGTAGTTACAATCCAGAAATTGCTGGTGTCCTTTGCTTTGATAGTGGGAGCGCCAATAATTCGGCTGCTCATGCATCACTTGCTCAATGGTGTCACGCAGATGGGAGGCTTGATGTACGCCTATCCACTCTTTTTCAGCGGCATCTAAGGCAAACAACGCTTCACGTACCACGAAAGTCAGCGCGGGACCGACTTTCAAAATCGCGAAGTGATCGCGAATAAGCTCATGGTATGCCTGCGGGTTTTGGTAATCGGTCGAGTGCGCTTCAAACACCAGATGCGGCTGGCTTTCAATCATCTTGCTCAGCACTTGGGCTTGAGCACTTTGGTAGTGATGTACTTGGTGATGATCAAACTCCACACCCGGCTGTACCACTAAACCAATCACCCGAGGCCACACATAACCTAACCCCGAATAACTAAAGGCTTGGTGATGCGCACCTAAGGTTGCCAGCGCTTGCTCTGGCTGAGTGACTTGCAGCTCATGGTCTTGCAAAGATTCCAAAGCCCCACCCGGCGTCGGCACTTCGGTACCAATCACATACACAGGTGCTTCACCGCCACGGTTTTTCCATGCTTGTTCAGCCACCATGCACAACTGCGCGGCACGCTCAGCCATCATCGCTTCGCTCAACGGCAACTCATCGCCTTCACAAGCCATAGAGCAGTCGAGGTGAATTTTGCTAAACCCAGCACTCACGTAGTCATGAATCAGTTGTGCAGAATATTCCATTGCCTGTCTCGCTGGCAGATGCTGCCAGCAGTTGGGGCCAAGATGGTCACCGCCCAAAATCATCCGTTCTCGCGGAAAATCCAAACGCGCTGCTAAGGTGAAGACATAATCCGCAAACGCTTGGGGCGTCATCCCTGTGTAACCGCCAAACTGATTCACTTGGTTGGAGGTTGCTTCAATCAACACCAACTGACCATCGCGAGCCGCTTGTTTGATCGCCGCTTCCAACACCAGTGGATGCGCCGAACATACCGAGTAGATGCCCTTAGCTTGGCCTTGTTTATGTTGCTGAATTAAAGAGAGTAGCGTTTTCATGAGCGGTCCTAGTTCAACTTACGGTGTGGGGAAGTTTGGTCAGCGAGGATGACGTGCACCCCCATATCAAGCAGTGCCTGATGAGTCGCTGGCGGAATATGGCTGTCGGTCACCAGCACATCGATCTGGCTTGCCGCACGGATCATGCAAAAGCTTTTGCGACCAAACTTACTGGAATCGGTCACGGCAATTACCTGTCGCGCCACATCGCACATCGCTCGATTTACTTGGGCTTCGTGGTTATCTGGTGTGGTGATGCCCGCTTGCAGGTCAAACCCATCCACGCCTAAAAACAACTTATCAAACAGGTAGGAGCGAATTTGCTGCTCACCGTGATGCCCCGTCAGCGAGCAAGAAGCACGGCGTAAACTGCCGCCAATCACATGCAGTTCCACATTGTCGTTGTGGCTAAGTTGGTATGCGGTGTTGAGCGCGTTAGTCATCACCACCAATTTTTTCTGGGTCAGATGCTGCGGCATCAAAGCAATGGTGGAACCCGAGTCGAGAATAATCGCTTCACCATCACCAATCAGTTGCGCTGCCGCGAAAGCAATCATCTGTTTGATGTCGCGATTTAACTGATCTTTTCGGTATAGCGGCTGGTCAAACGCGAAATTAGGGTTCAGGTTCGCGCCTCCGTAACAACGAAAAACGCAGCCTTCTTTTTCCAAAAGATTAAGGTCATGACGGATGGTGACCGCAGAAACATTGAAGGTCAGAGCGAATTCATCCACTTTCCCCGTACCGTGTTGCACGATATGGGACATAATTCGTTGTCGACGTTCTGCGCTGGTCATCATTTCTCTCCCCTTTCGCTACCTTTCGGTTAGCCTGCTAAAGCTTTCGCTTCCTTGTGTTTTTATTTAATCAGGGGCAGATTGAGAAAAATGAAAGCCAGATCACAGCCAAAAACCTTTCGATTTGGGTGTAAAAACCCTTTCACTTTGCAGAAAGTGAAAGAAATAGCTTTCAATAATTGAATGAGAAAAACGGCTTAATCGGTGGAAATTAAAGGAAAGCAGGGAAACGAAAGTGAAAGGCAAAGCGCTGATCAAAAAAGCAGCGAAATTTCAGATGGTGACCTGCGCGAGATCACACTTTAGGAAAGAGGGCTAAAAAACATCCTCGCTAACCGAGGCAAAATGCAGAGATGATGTCGTCATCAGAACGCCTTTAACATGCATCAACAATGCGAACATCCACTCCCATCGCGGTCAACTCACGTCGATAATCTTCAGGCATCCCACTATCGGTGATCAACATGTCGAGCTGCTCTGGGCGTGCAATCAAACAGAAACTTTGCCGATTAAATTTTGAAGAATCGCTCACCGCAATCACCATTTGTGCCGCTTCCACCATTCTACGGTTAATACTCGCCTCACCCGCATGGGGTGTCGTCACGCCCGCCAGCTTATCGAAACCATCAACACCCAGAAACAGTTTATTAAAACGAAACTGCCCGAGCAGCGCCTTACCTGATTCACCGTGTAGCGAATACGAGTTTTTGCGCATTAGCCCCCCAGTCACAATCACCTCAATGTTGTCGTGATTCGCCAAGTGATAGGCAATGTTGATGGCGTTGGTCATGACTTTGAGCTGTTTTTTATCGGTGAGATGAAAAGCGATTTGCTCGGTAGTTGAGCCAGAATCAAGGATCAGCGTGTCACCATCTTCAACCAAAGAAGCCGCATACGCCCCCAACTGGCTTTTGATATCCTGATTGAGCTGCTTTTTATCTTGCAGCGGTTGGTCAAACGCAAATTGTGCATTGATCAGCGCACCACCGTAGCAGCGGGTGACACAGCCTTTTTTCTCAAGAATATTCAAATCATGGCGAATCGTAACTTCCGACACCTGAAATTGCTCAGCAAAATAATTCACCGAACCACTTTGGTGGTGCTGAATGTATTTCAGAATCGCATCTCTACGCTGGGTCGAGGTCATAGTATTGATTTTAGATAAGATTGAGGTGCAATAAGTTTACCAGTTGAATAAGAGTGGCACTACGCTCTGCGCCTCATTCAGCGAGGTTGTGCCACACTTTCCCAACGTTATTCCTGAGTGCGATTCGGCAACCAAAATGAGATCAGCGTCGTCAGCACTAAAAATCCGAAAGAGACCCACAAACAAGCTGCCAGCCCCCAAAGCTGGAAGACCCAGCCGGATAATATCGTGCCGATTAAGCGCCCCATCGCATTCGCCATGTAGTAAAAGCCGACATCGAGCGACACGCCATCATCTTTGGCGTAGCTGACAATCAGGTATGAATGCAGTGAAGAGTTCACCGCAAATACCGCACCAAACAGCATGAGTCCTCCGATGATCACCACTTCTGGGTGCCACTGTAGCTGCACACCATAAGCAATCAGCCCCGTGACCAAGGACAGTGCTAATGCCCAGCCAATAGCGGCTCGCCCTGCTGGTGGATGCTCCGATTTGCTGCCTGTGATTTTGGGCGCGAATCCTTGAATGACGCCGTAGCCAATCACCCAAAGCGCCAGAAAGCCCCCCACAGCACTGTGATCCCAACCAAACACGCTGCCTAAATAGATAGGCAGTGCGATGACAAACCACACATCGCGCGCGCCAAACAGAAATAGCCGTGCCGCCGACAGGATGTTCACACTCGCCGATTTAGAGAAAATATCGGAAAACTTCGGCTTGTTCTTGGCCTTGCCGAGATCGGATTTCAAACTCATTACGCTGCCAATGAAAACCAATGCCAACACAGCCGCCATGGTAGCGACCGCATACTGGAAACCGATCAAGGACAACAACGCGCCGCCCAAGAAAAATCCAGCGCCTTTTAAGGCATTCTTTGACCCCGTCAGGATCGCAATCCACTTAAACAACGCGCCTTGTGCATTTTCTGGCACTAAGGTTTTGATAGCGCTTTTGGCACTCATCTTATTGAGATCTTTCGCGATGCCCGACAGGGCTTGCGCGGCCATTACCCAAGGAATGGTCAACCAGCTTGCCGGCACTGCCAACATCAAAAGCGCGATGATTTGCAAACCAAGCCCGATGTTCATGGTGCGATTCAGCCCAAGCCGAGCCCCAAGCCACCCGCCAATTAAGTTGGTCACCACACCAAAAAATTCATAGAACAGAAACAGCGAGGCAATCGCTAAGCTGGAATAGCCCAAATCATAGAAATAGAGCACCACCAACATACGCAGCGCCCCATCAGTCAGGGTAAAGTTCCAGTAGTTGAACGTCACAAGCATGTACTGACGAACATGGGCATTCAGTTGGGACAGCATAAACACTCTCTTAAAAAGAGCCGCTTATGCGGCCCTTGATCGGGTTATGGTTTGACGATTTGATGCACGTACTGCACTTGCACTTCTTTGGTAAATGCACCCGGCCTTAATGCTTGCACCTGAGTAATGATGCTTTCCAGCGGCCAGCCTTTTTCTAGCAGCAGATGCGCGGCCAGTAGGCCAGTACGACCCGAACCGCCCATGCAATGCAAAGCGACTTTTTCACCGCGGCTGAGTGCCTGATGCAAAGCCGGTGAGCACTGTTGCCAATCTTGCGCAAAAGCAGCATCCGGCGCGCAATCATCTTCGATCGGCGCATGAAACCACTGTAATCCGGCTTTTTCGACTTCCGCTGGTAGCTCACCCACGCCATGCTGCTCCATTTCCTCATGGCTTAGCGCCGTGACTACTGCCGACACCCCTTGCGCTTTGAGTTGGGCAATGCTTTCCGACAGAGGTGTGCCTTTGGTTCCCGGACAAGGTGTGAGCACTAAGCTCGCCTGATTGTCGGCTACCGGTAATTCCCAAGTTGGATGCGTCATTTTTTACTACTCCTTATGCCAAACCGACTTTACGAACTAATTCCGCGGTGCGCGTGGCGTAACCCATTTCGTTGTCATACCAAGCGTAGATTTTCACCATTCGCTTACCAACCACCATGGTGGAGAGCGCATCAACAATCGTTGAACGTTGATCGCCTTGGTAATCAATCGACACCAGTGGACGCTCTTCAAAACCCAGAATGCCTTTAAGCTCGTTTTCTGAAGCCTGTTTTAAAAGCTGATTGATCTCTTCCACCGTCGTATCACGCTGCACATCAAAAATGATGTCGGTTAACGAGGCATTCGCCAGCGGTACACGCACGGCGTGTCCATCAATCTTGCCTTTCAGATCCGGGAAAATTTCGATAATCGCTTTGGCAGAGCCGGTGGTCGTCGGGATAAGGCTCATACCGCAAGCACGCGCACGGCGTAAATCTTTATGCGGTGCATCCAAAATGGTTTGCGTATTGGTTAGGTTATGGATGGTGGTAAAAGAGGCTTGCGCGATACCCAATTTTTCGTGGATCACTTTCACCACTGGAGCAATACAGTTAGTGGTACAAGAAGCGGCAGTGACAATACGATGTTGTTCAGGGTTGAAGATGTGATCGTTCACCCCCACCACGATATTGGCAATCCCCTCTTCTTTGACAGGCGCTGAAACGACGACACGTTTTACTCCTTGTGCCAAATACTGGTTCAAGAATTCGCCTTTACGGTGCTTACCCGTAGCCTCAATCACCACATCGCAGCCCGACCAATCCACTGCATCAATCGCTTTTTCTTGTGTTGCGCGAATGCGTTTGCCGTTGATCAGGATAGCATCCGCTTCAATGCTCACAGCATGGTGCCAACGACCTTGTACCGAATCGAACTCCAAAAGGTGCGCTAATGTTGCAGCATCACCCGCCACATCGTTGATCTGTACAAATTCAATCTCAGGCCAATCAAACGAAGCTCTTAAAGCCAAACGTCCAATACGACCAAATCCATTAATTCCGACTTTAATTGCCATATTCCTTTTCCTTTAAACTTGTTTTTATCCCTTCCCAACTAAGCAGCCATTTTGGCTACAACGCTAAGCCGTTGAGGGATAACTCAACTTGGTTCTTTACACACAGCACTGAGGACGAGAGGTCATCTCGGCGAGGCGCTGAATATCTTGCTGGTATTCTTGTTTAAGACAGTTGGATTCCACCAACCCTTGGATCTGCTTGCGCATCCATCCCGGCAGTTGATCGGAAATACGATAAAACACCCACTGCCCCTGACGGATATCGACCACCACGCCGCTGGCACGCAGCAACGCCAAATGGCGAGAAATTTTCGGCTGACTCTCATTCAAGGCTTCGGTGAGTTCTGCAACACAAACCTTCTCTTCCCGAGCAATCATCAGTAAGCAGCGCACCCGCGTTTCATCGGCGAGTAATTTGAAAAACTGGTGAGGCAACATAACCAACTCCAATACATATGGATATGTGAATATATTATCCAAGGAAAAATCGATGTCAATCAGTGTTTGGTATATTGGATAAAAATAAATCAACGATGACTGCAACATCTGTCATCAAAACAAATAAAACCATTAATAAACAATGATATAAGAAAAGTTAAGCTTGAATAAAAAATCACTAAGGCTAGAAAAATGGGTAGAACCGAGGGTAGGAAATAGCAATAGTTGAAGTTAGGTCAACTTATCCTTTGAACAAGGAAGCTCACAAAATTATTGGGAAGGAATTGGATTTTTAGAACGTCAGTGTCGCTGAAAGCATAAGATGTCCTATGCGCTCACAGAAAATCAAATGGTTAAAATCAATCTAAAACCATAAAGCGTCCTAAACTGAAAGCATAAGGTGTCCCATTAATTGTTCGTTATAACAAGCGATATCAGGGTACGAAAGAAACTTACTTACGAAAAATGAGTGTTTTCAGCATTAACATTGAACAAATACTGGCATCTTACGTGTAACAATTTTTTGGACAGAACCGTGTCAGTGACTTTCCTAATTTAGCAACTAATGGATAACTACAGGTATAGAAAGTCGTTAGCTTTATATCCGATATCCCCCAGCACCGGTTCCCACATAGGTGTCAGAATTGCGGCAGGGTGAATCGAGTTACACCGTACATTCAAATTCTGCTGCGCGCAGTACAAGGCTACACTTTTAGTATGATTCCGCACGCCTGCTTTGCTAGAAGCATAGGCTGCGGCAGTTGGGATACCGACGATGCCAGAACGCGATGATATATTGATAATGGAACCCTTACCCGTGGAGCGCATGGCTTTAATCGCGTATTTACATCCAAGAAAGACACCATTTAGGTTTGTCTCATGGACCTTGCGCCAAGCGTCTAAGGTTGCATTTTCTGGATCATGCGGAACGAAGTCTTCTTCAAAGCCAGTAATACCAGCATTGTTAACGACGATATCAAGTCGACCGTGTGCGTCGATTATCTCCTTAGTAAGCTTTTGCCAAGCAGCTTCATCGCGTACATCCAATAAAGCAAATCGAGCTGCTTGACCAAGAGATGACGCTACTTGCTGCCCATTATCCTGATCAATATCTGTGACATAAACAAAAGCACCTTCCGCTGCAAAATGCCGAGCAATCGACTCACCAATACCTTTAGCAGCACCAGTGACTAGAGCAATTTTTCTTTCGAATCTCAAAATGCAGTCCTCTTAATGTCTAACGACAAGCTAAGCAGCGCCGTCAGGCGTCTGCGAATTCAACGTATTGTTAGCTGCTTTTGGCACATTGGTTAAATAGAGATCCGCGACGGAATCCATGACAGATGGACGCTTTACATCCTCAAGTTTTGGTTCTGGCTTACCTTTACTCCTAGCCTTATCCACTTCTTTCTCCCAGATCAGATGCCAAAGATATAGTTCAGCGACAAACATTTGCTCCAGGAAAAGGGAAAAGCTCCACGCGAATGCACAGTAGACCATCACTCCGAACCATACTGGATCAGAGAAGCTTATATCAAACTTATCTGACACGTTAAAAAGTACTGCCGGGGGAAGAAAAACGATCGTGGCGGCAAACTCAGTCAGAATAAACCCAGCACCAAATTCAGATTTATGTGTTCTCGCAATACCCAAACCCTTTTTTACAGACTTAGCAGTTCCGAGTTTTTCCCATGCTATCGCAGGATAGATAAGAAAAGAGGTCATGCGCACGCCTTTTTTTAGGGCTTCAAAGAACGCCCCAGACAGAGAGAACTCTTGAAATCCCGCCAACGTTTTAGCCACATTCTTAGCATTGTATTCTTCGTCAGAACCGCCAGATCGTCTGCTAAGAATAATTTCTATAAGCGTCAGAGAGAACCAGATTACAGCCCAACCCATTACAACAGGAAGACCAATTACTAAATTGATAGAACTCGTTCTAATAGCTTTTGAGATACTCCGTTCTTCATCTGTTTCAATCTGCCGTATTAGCTCAAGGAGCATAAAAGCAGACCAAGAAAAAATCACCGAAAGGAGCAAGATTGCAGCGAACACAACAAGGAGCAGAGTGATAATATCAAAATTATCCCAAGGGATATGAAACTTAAAAACTACCAACAAAGGGGCATATACAAGCCAACACAGAAGAAGAGGGATCAGCATTCTCGGATACTTCCCTAGAGCCCGAATTGCTTCCTTGATTAGCCCGGCACCATTCATGATTCCTTGGAACACACTCTCTCCTTTTAGCTAACGCCCGCCTAAGGGGCTGACAACGCATAACAACCAAACTCAATCACAACCACCGTAACCACCTCAGCTCATTAGGACTGGAAACGCCAAGCGTTGACAGTCCCTCTTGAGGCGTTTGTTAGCCCGATGTTTCAATCGCCGATAATATCTGATGGTGGCTTACACAAACTAAGATCTTTCGCATACACTCTCCAACTGTTCTTAGAGGAAGTGCGTGATTCATTAATGCACTGAACATATCCAGCATTAGCTGTTTGATAACCAAGATATCCTCTCGCAAACAATGCACATATCCCAATAACCAACACTAAATAAACAATTTTACTCCATGCCCTGCCATAAGATGTCACATCTCGTTGAGGATTACATATTTGATGAACCATTATACAAACCCCTCCCAACAATAGAGGAGGGATGATTGCTAGAGCTATATAAGATATATAACCAAGTAATCTAACTCTAACCTCCAATGGCTTAAAGGGAAGAGCCAATTCCGATGGAGCTCCAATAATTAGATAACCAGCTAGCAAGAGTGTGAAAAAAACGATACCCATAATTTGTATTTTTTTCATTATTCACCCTTTTTTAACTGGTCAACTAAAGAGTCAGATATACCAAATTCATTGTCAGCCCAATCCAGTGCAAAACCAACGCCGACAGAAATACCAGCAAATAATAATCCACTTACTAATATAGGTGCACCAGCGGTTGCCATTACAACAGCAGCAATAGTCCCGGCTCCTGTTGCTACAACACCTTTAACGATATCGACACCCGAACGACCAACGAAGTCTTCCATTGTCTTTTCGTCATGCACATAAACATCAACGGCATTAATTGCAATAGCAAAAGCGATATCGACAACTATCCCAACCTTAAGCATGTTACGAGCCATGTTTTTTGTGCCAAGCCCAAGTTGAATGACTTGAGGGTTATTGGCTCGCCAACGATTACCTTTGACTAATGTTTTAAGGTGTTTTTTATACCCCTTGATTACTATGTAATCCTGCCCATTTGCAGGCTTGACATAGGCCACAACCCCCATACCTCCGAGTCCTTTTGCAAGTTGATATGCATCTTTAGCATTCGAGGCGCCGTCCCAGATTTTTTTAGAATTATCTAATGTATCTTTACCGTTGTATTCCAACCATAGGTTATTTGCGAATTCCTCCGCTTCTTCTAATGACATAACGGCAAGGTCAACAACCTTTTGAGTATACTCAACGTCAAGTGGTTTACTTTTAGTGAAATCGTATGGTGGCCAATAACCCGAACCTTGAGGAATTTGTAGTGTTTGGGGTGAAACATTTTTCGCAACTGTTGATGACGCAGTTTCTTGTGCTTGATTCACAGATCGGGGACTAGCTGACAACATAGACATTGATGCAGGTTGGTGTGTATCACCGATATTAACCGTACCACTGCCAATTGTTACACCTCCACAACTAACAGCCCCACCGGTAATTGCTGCGGGTTTACCATTTATCATCACAGTTGAAGAACCTGCTGCTATCGTTCTGCCGTGAGGCGGGTGTTTAGGTTTATCGTGAGGGGCTAATGGGTCGCCAACTCTAGCGGCAGGTTGACCATCAAATTTTACATCTGGTGAACCTGCAGTTACTGGGGTGGGTGGAAACCCATCATGATCTGTACCAATATCGCCAACTTTAACGCCTTTAGACATAACGTTTATCCTATGTTTTTCTTTTGACTGGAAATTATACAGGCATGAATGACGAAAAATCGTTTAAAGAGCATGGTAAGTGTGAGTCTGATTCAAAGATTACGGAATAGGGCTAACGCCCGCCTAAGGGGCAGCCAACGCAATTACCAAGCTTCCGCATAACACCGTAACCACAAAAACCAACGCATAGTAAAAATGCCGCGCGTTGGCTGTCCCTCTCGAACCGTTTGTTATGTTTAAGCTTCAATGACTTACGTTTTACCAAAACCAAGATTAACTCAGCTTTGATTCACAAACAAAAGCCAAGACCTAAAAACTGAAACGACTCATAGATTTGAAAAACAGACTTCGAATTTCGGCAATTTAAGCACAAAAACCTGTGTTCAAAATGCTAATTGAGCCAGCCGAACCAACCTCGCACTTACACGAAAATCAACTGAGGCAATTCTCTGAATTTCCAGCGCCAAAGAATAAATGTCCAGAAAACAGCGCCAAATGAGCCAATTTGCCGACGAGAACAAAACTAACAAGCCGATGGGGCAAAGAAAAATCATAAACCTCTGAATTTACGTGATTAAACATAACGCCCGCCTAAGGGGCTGACAACGCATTACAACCAGACTCAAACACAACAGCCGTAACCACCGCGGCTCAATGGGACTGGAAACGCCACGCGTTGACAGTCCCTCTTGAGGCGTTTGTTATGTTGCGGTGCTAACTATTATGCATGCTAGAAATGCAGGTAACCCTGAAACAAAAAGTTTGATACAAAGCATCGTGTTTGATGAAAAACGCTCACTATCAATTTCATTAGCCACCGAGCTATCCACCATTGAACCCGCTACACTCTCTGCCCTATCACCACCAAAACCGCCTTCTGGTGGGTATTCAGCAATGGCAAAGGTGAGCGGATTACTCAAAAAGTGCATTCTTCATTCAAAGTGAACAGCGGGCTTCTTGCTAAAACTGGCGCAGTTTCTGGCCTAGGTTTTGCGATACTACCTGTTGAATTTTGCCAATCCGAATTAGATCTAGGCGTTTTGGAGGTGGTAGAAATGGAGTATGAGCCTGATGATTTAGTACTGTATGCTTTTTATTCTTCCCGAAAGCACTTGGCGAAAAAGATTCCGATGTTTATTAAACACTTACAGTGCCAAGCAAATTTAGATAAAAGCACATAAGCTGAAGAACAATTTCTATGAAAGGCTTTGTCTGAACCACTTCTTTTAGAGTAGGTGATTAGCTAAGCGAATTGTTATGCAAAAGTAAGGCTACTAAGCATAGACGGTGTGATGTTCGAAAATGGGAGATTCCATGTAACAGCGTTCTGGTATCTGCCATAACCTCTCGTATAGCAAACTCAGCAGAGTAATCTATTGCTGAGTCATCGCACTAAGCAGGAAAGGGGCAAAAGTGCGTTGCAGTTCTTAAATGGCCACAACCAATCCGCCGTCACAACACAAGCTGTAAAACAAAAAACCACCAAGCCAAAAACTTAAACTTGATGGTTTTGATTATTAACTGCTTGTTCAGCAGGTAGGTTGCTTTCTTCCTGACCTATTCTTGGCTGCCTATTCGGCAGAACACATGCAGTCGATGCAGCAGGAATAGAGTGGCGATTTCTTGGCTGCCTATTCGGCAGAACACATTTTATTCGGCAGGTCGATGTTTGGGTCATTTTTCTTGGCTGCCTATTCGGCAGAACACTATAAAATATAATCACTAAGCATCTGATCATTCTTGCTTAAAGTCACAACTTGGTAAAAACACCATTTTTATTTTCACAACTGTAACTCTTTGTTTCTACTTAACTAAAAAAGAGTCTTCGTCAAAAGGGTTAAAACGTAAGTCAGGTACCGTCGCTCTTTTTTCTTGATTGGTTGCAAAACCATAGCTATTAAAGCCAGATTCAGCACGCTCATCTGCGAGTTCCTTTTGAATAAACAGAATATAATCCTGCCGTGAAGAGCAGCTAGAAATAGGGATTTGATGAAAACTATCGATGGCACGGTCTTCATTCGTTACTGGTAATGATTGTTGAATACCAAATAACTCGGCCCTAGCCATACTGCGTTTGATTCGACGCTTTTTGGAACCCAAAAAGTTTTTCCCAATCGTCTGATTACGAACAAACCTTACTTCTTCGGAAGTATCTGGCACCTCATAAACACTGGAGATCTCAAACAAACCTTCATTAACCATCAATGAAAAATAGGGCTGAAAAGAGAGGCCAATCATCATCTCTTTGTCCTCGGAAACAAAGGCAATGGTTTGACCAACTGAAGATTCATTCCAATCAGGAAAACTCACACCTACTCTATTCATTGCTTGGTGGTGATTAACCATAAACAAATGCATTTGTGAGATACAACGCCCTGCTAGCAAGCCATAGTCGGCATTAGCATTCGTGTAACGTATCAAGAAGTAGTACCGTTGAGACATGATAGAACCTCTTAATTGGCCTTGGCGCAATTAAACAATCCGCCCTTGATCAAAACAGACATAATAAAGTGCACGTCATTCGGAATGGATTCAGAAGCAGTCATACTTTCAATCCAGTTCTCTGTATTTCTGAGTAATTGATAGAAGTCATTTCCATATGTTACATGTCTTCTTGCTATAACGTACTCTCGGTCAGCGCCATATTCATTCACTCTTAAAGGCTTATCAGCCTCTTCATGCCACCAATCGTCAATCGATTGCAACGCCGCACCAACTTTTTGTCCGTGAAACGCGACGGTTTCTTTTCCTCTCAAAAGCTCTACTGTGGCTAGCTGCTTAGTAGGGATTCCATCTTCTCGACTATCCAAAAACTCTTGGCTTGGATAAACCTCATCTCCCCAGCCAACCCGCAGTTTTGCTTTCACGTCCATGTAGAAGTATTCAGTTGGGTCAGACAGTGCTCGCTCCAGATAGGCAGTAAGCCTTTCTAAGCATTCTGTTGAATCACCATCCCAATGACCATACCAAGAGAGTTTTTGAGCATGTTCGACAACAAAGGTATCCAATTCACTGGTCGTCACTTCAATAGTGATATTTCTGCACTCACGATTTCGCCATAACCAAGTACCAAGCAAGATGTTCTTCGCATAACGATTAGCTAACTCTTTGTATCCGTTAAGCTCTTTATAAATCTTAGCAAACATAGACAGTTTACTGCGCACTTCATCATCACTACAGATATCTGGGGTTAACGAATTGGCCCGAATTCGAAGTGAAAATGCGCAATAGATTTCATCAACGCCGGGCTTTACATAGCACTCTTCGATGAACTGAGGGTTTGAATATGCCAAGTCTTGGGGGGCAATATTCTTCTCGACGAACTTGTTCCCCTTATATGCTTCTGAATAACTCCCTTTTGGTGCGCGCAATCGGGTTCTATCTACATTAAGGGGACACATCTCACCACTTTCGGATAGATAGTAGAAATAAGCTTTGCCAGCAGAAAGTGATCGAACATAGTTCAATTGAGTGCAAAGTTCCATAAACGATTAATCCCTATGGTTTTTTATAAGAATAGTTTCGCTACTGCATTCTATCGACCAAAAGGCGTGGTTTAAAAAGTGATCTAGTCCACTAAAACGGACCTCTATCGGGTTTATTCGCTTAGCTAGCCCTATCGCATTCTCCGCATAAGCATGACAACCTGTGATTACGTTATCCCGCTTAGTTGGATGCTCTAACAAATGGTAACCAAGAGAAACGGGCAAATTATCATCATCTTGAGTGAGCAACCGCTCTAACTCATCAAAATTAGTAGGTTGCTTTTCACTTGGGTATAACCATCGCCCGTATGCAGGTAATCCTTTTAAAACATGGAAAAGTTCACTCCTGCCTGTAAATGTTCTAAGCCACTCAATCTGCGTCGATAGCTGTGGTTGGTATAATGCCCCTCCGGCGAAAGCAACGGGAAGGGCCGTTTTAAGCGCTGATCTAAAATCTGAAATTCGGCTTTCACTATGAACTCTGATAACTAAGTCTATTTCTAAATCCGACAATCGTTCACTGCGAATGGTTGGTCGTTTCGCATTAGAAACCGTTCTAGCTTTGGCGACTGAGTTCGGTTCTGTCAGCTTCGCTGTTGATTGAATATTCTCGTTTCGAACATAAAAAGCGAAACTCGAAAACTCAACTGGGGAATCATTGTTAACCAATTGATTAAATTGCCTTTGATAATCGTGCATGAATCCCCAAATGGCCGTCAAAGACGGCACACCACACAAACAAGGGTTACTCATCGCTACCGCATCTTGCACTCTCATTGACGACAGGTAGATATATTGCTCCCCCGTCACCGTATCTTGATTGTTAATTGGCTTACTTAGTTGCTCAAGCACCCATGTCACTTGTGCTTTAGCTACCTGCATCAGTTTGGGATGATAAGCAAACTTGGCTGAATACATATTATTTTGAAACGTGAGATGTAAGCGTCGGTTAAACTCACTAGCCAAAGAGCCAAGCTCCCATTCTGGCAACGACAAAAAGGCTTGAGCTAAAGTGTCGTCATGCTCTAGTTGTTGCTGATTGGGTTCAGATTCGGCGATATCTCTTAACTCAATGAGTGGCAGCATCCATAAGGCTATTTGCTTTCGTAAAATCTTACTTCTAACCTTACGAGCTCTTTCTCTTTGCCGCTGTGTTTTGGATGGCTCAGACCCAATTAGGCGATTTAGTACCTGACAAATTTTGGCGTTAGTTACCTGATAGTCATCAAAGTAATGACCACTCTTTTGACGGTTTTCCGTTAACGTCCCACCCTTGGCCTGCTTAACACCTAGCGGGTAATTTAGGACTCTCATATACCCACCCAAACTGCCACACAGGTTCCCAATACTGGCAGAATTAGGCAGTGACGAAGAGACAAAACTGAGTTTATTTTCTGGACTTCGCGCTCTTATTTCTAATTCGCACTGAAGAGCATGACTCACAACGGGGGGGATCGAAACATAATCATCACCCCATGGAAACCGTAATTGCTTACTGTAAGTACTAACACTGTCGGGAAAACTATTCTCAGGAAGCTGTTCTTCAATTGCACTTTGTAAGTGAGCAAGTGACTTCACATCCAAGCCAAATTCTTTAAGTAGATCAAGCCACACTGGATTTTTCTGCTGAATAAGCGAAAGGATACACACTGGCTGTGATTGCCATTTAAAAGGATTCAGTAACCACAATGTGTGACGATAGACAGCAGAGTTATGAGCCCAGCCCAATCGCTGATCCAATACTGCACTTGAAATAAACTCCTCGGCTGTAGAAAGAGGTCGCGCAATTATCCGCTGGTCCTTAACACGGCAATCTGGAAACTTTAGGTTATGTGTGTGGAACCACTGGATTTCAGCAAGAGAGGCATCTAAGTTTTCGCGGTCTTTTAAATACCTTTGAGCCCGAGCTACATCCAACCAATCCGAGCACCTATCAGCTTGATGACTAGAACTGAGATTGAGCAAAATCGTCAACGTTTCTTGTTCATACCCATCAACACAAACGTCTTCTGTATAGGGCATGAACATCTTTTTTAGAGCAGTTTGTTTTATTGCTTCGTCTTCAATTGCTAGTAAATCACTTAATTTCGTCATAATTACCACTCAGGTAGGTATACGCTTAAACCGTCATTTTCAGAGCACATGCGAGTCAGCTTTGTTTCGATGACACTTCTTAGGGTGAACGCCGATTCATGACTGGCAATTTTGGTATGCATCCGCGGCCTAATCGCTGCTTTAATCTCACCAAACTCATACAACCGATACACCTCATCCGTTGTGCAAGAAAGTAATGTAGAAGCTTCTAAGGGGCTTAACAGCACATCGCCTACATTCCCTTTGCTGCTTGAAGGTATTGCTGCCATTAACTTTGTAAAGTAGGCTAACACTTGAGTGAGCACGCTATTACGCTCTAACTGCCTACTTGGTAACTGGCGGCAATCTTTAAGCAAAGCGCCAAAAACTTCATTGAAAAACGTCTTTTTCCAATCTTTGATTCGAATGAGATCGGCTTTGTTTACCAACTCATCAAGTTCTTCCTTCAGCACTCTTGGCCAACAAGAGCAATACTCAACAAATGACTCAAAACTGATGTTCTCAATATCACCGTAACGATTAACGTACCATAGTAAAAAACCATAGCGCTCAGAGAGCGTCATTTCAGCCTTCAGTAATCCCAAAGGTTTTGAGTCATTTCCTGACAGCCATCTTGCAACCAGTAGCGCAGCAACTGGCGCATCTTCTATCGGTGAGTTGCGGAGTTCAAAACCGCATTCGCATTGGCTAATACTCTCAGTGGTTTGGTATTCCAATCTCGATTGGCACTCTGGGCAGTGATGAAGCAATTTACAGCCATGACGCTCACAAGCTTGCTGAGAAAGAAATTGCCACTGCTGGCGAATGTATGGAGCTTCACTAATGCATAAGGGGCAAATAGGTGTGAAGCGTTGACCAAGAAAAACGAAAGGATAATCAGAACCAAACCGATGAACGGCTTTGTATTCGGGAGAAAATTGAGCTTTTGAATGTGACAACGCAAGGCGAAGTGTTCCAAAGTTATTGAGTTTTAATTGGTTCTCAAGATGGATAAGCACTCGCACCCGCATTTGGCTTGTGGTTTGGGCGTGATAAATATTGATTCGGTTGAGCTCTAAGGGGAAAGCACCAGCAATCGCTTCATGCTGCTCCATAGTGTCGAACCAAATGTCTTCGGCGAAATGAGAAAATCGCTCGTAACCTTGCTCTTGCGATAAACGCAACAAGAAGCTTTCAAGCGATTCGTCAGGGTAAAGTTGAATGTCCATTTTCACACGCCACCGCCAAACTTAGAATTTCTAAGTTTTAGTATGGCGTAGTTCCAAGCAATTGCCAAAAATTCACAAATTCATATCGAATAAAGATGGCGTTATCAATCAATTGACCACGTCTCTTTTAGCCGCTCAACCGTATGTACCCATTTGGCTGCCCTTGGTTTACAAACCGTATTTTGGTTGCCAAACAAGCCAATTTCAGAAAAAGCAGACTGCTGTGGCAGTGTTTTTATCCATTTAACTGGAACAAGATACTGTGCATCATCATCACTTAATGATGAACAACAAGCATAGTCACCCGCAGTCTCGAGTTCAGGTAGCGTTTTTCCGGAAAAATCTTCAAACTGATGATGCTCCAACCGAACTTTTTCACCAGTAACAATTCCCACGCCTACATACCCCGTTTTCGGAATATTGACCCAAATACGGTCGCCCTCGGCAAGCATAGACAGCGTTTTTGAGTACCACAGCCCATGACCTCCGGCGACAAAACCATATTTTCTAGCATCTTCCCAATGGCGATATTGATCATGCCCGAATGAAACATAAAACTCTTGATTCCATTGCTCTTTCTTTTGTTTAGAAATCGCCAAGTCTTTCGTTTCATCTGGATCAATAAACCAAGCTCGGCTTAGGTACAGATTACCCATATCCTCAAATGCACTGAAAAACACGGCATTAATGGAAAGTCTCGAATACTCGTTGAGGTAGTTAATGATTCGCTCGGTACTAGCATCCAGCTCAGATGCAACGATAACCAGATGATGTGATTCATTTAGCTCAACATCTGCCAATCCAACCCCAAACTTTTGATTAAACGCGACTTCCAAACTCTGTGTTAAGCCATTGCTTTTAGCAAAACTGAAATACAGTTCTTCGATATCATCAGGTGATAAACCGACAACCCAAGAGGCGTAATCCATCGCTTGAGCAACAACATCTCTTGGGGTTTTATCACGTTTGAGTTCTATCACTATGGTTGAGCCATTGCTGTCCAACGCTAACAAATCAATTCGTTTGTCAAAGCCGGTGCGGACTTGATGCCCAATCAGCAACCAGTCCTTATTTAATAGACTAATATCGTGAAGGATCTGCTTCTCTAAAAGCTCTTCCGTTGCCATTGATATCGGCTTCAAACGCTGTGGCTTATCACCGATTTTCCAAATACCTTGTTCGATCGCCATAAGTTCTTCCTTTATAAAAAGTATGACTGTTGCTCTGTGATGCGAAATTGAACTAATTTTCTACCTTAACAATTTCATAGCCATATGGTTCCATTGCCTGGAGTAAATTTGGAATGTTGTCACCCCATTGGTTTGAAATCGCAATTTGCTCACCAGAGACCAACATCAACCGATCACTTTCTGAAGAGTGGTATCGGTTTAAGTGCTTATCAGCAATGTGTTCAAACAGCGACACGGCCCTTGGCAAATTAAAACTGTTCAGATAACGCTGAACCTCAGCAAGGCTCATTGGCTGTTTATCGTTGATCCAATGAGTAATCACCGCTAAAGCCAACTTACGTTTGTTATAAACTTGGCCATTAAATCGATATTTCGAGTAATCGCGCTGCCCATTTTTACTGGTGCGTTGCTCTGCCTGTTTCTCGCGGAATTTGACTTGATAAGCTTCAACCTCTGGAACAGGGATGATCTGCTCTGCATTAATCAACACATCGTCTTTGTAGCGATATGGCGTAAGACGAACACAACTGATATCAATGCCTTTGTCTCGCAGCCAAAGGACAGATGTTGTCAGCTCTTTGCCAAAGTCAGCAGATGCGAGCACGATTCGCACATCGTTACCGAAATCATCAAGGCTGTTTTCATCTAAATCAACGAACTCAAGAATGGTTTCGCGTGCATTGATTTCCAGCCCTTCCTTGGCGATGTAACGCTCAAAATATTCGCAGGCTTTGTCGAACGTCATGGTAGAGATCATGGCCGCATAGCGAAGCGCTTGAAGCTCCATGTGTGCGCCTATTTCGTCGCGCTTTAGCTCAATCACCACCAAGTTGGCGTTACGGTCAATTGCTAATAAGTCAATACGGCGACGGCTGTCTTCCCAGTCGGAAAACTCCTCAGAGATCACTAGACAATCTGGGGCGATTGCATCAATGCAACCTTTAAGGGCTTCTTGTAAATCCTGCCGCTCTTGCAGCCCTTCGGCTGCAAAGGTGGTTTGGGTTAAAGCGGTTAAGTTTTTGTTTGAGATGTTATAGAGGCTCATCGTTTTTTCTTCGAGAGTTCGCACCAATTAGCACGAATATGATTGACTGTGGAGGGGCTGGTACCTATACTTCGCGTATCTCATCTACCAACTCTTTGCGAGTGTAAGAGTAGAAGGAGTTACGGCTCCGTCCTCATAAGAGGGCGAGGCCAGCCTCTCAAATCGTTACTTATCTTTATACTTTTCCCAGCGCTTATTGTATTTCTTACGCTGATGTTCTCTTTCTATATAGAATGCCGTCCAAGGTAAAATGTACTCTCCGCGATCGTCCAATACCACCAGATAACCTTCTTCCTCACACCAAATGTGTACCCGTTGATTCTTGCCTTTGGGTTCTGTCCATACTTTCAGGCTTTCATGTTGATCATTCTCTATGATGGGTCTTGGCCAACGAATGCGCTCACAGCGCCTAAAATCTGGCACCCTTTCTGTTTCATCATCGCCAGTACTGGTCATATGCCAGAATGTTGCCGATTTCCCGTCGTATTCTGGGTACCTCTTCAGGCCCAATCGTCGCCCCTGAAATTCGGGTTTAGAGTGAACAAAATCAGCTTCGAAGAAAGAGTATATGGCTGCTAAGTACTGTTCCCAATTGTGGTTGTAATCTTCCATCATGACCAAATCTGGGAGCCACGCTGTTGTCATGCAAAGCCTCCTTGTCCAGTCCAGACAAACAGGTTGAACTTGTTCTCTCTTAACAAGGTGTTTTGCGTCAGCTTATAGCCGCTGCGATCCTTGATTCGTTCAATAAGTGCTAATTTAGCCTTGTTGCCGTCAAGTCCACGATGCAAGTAACCTAACGCGCCAATCAGCAAGTCCGCCATTTGAAGCTGCTCGGCCTCATGGGAGTGAATTCGTTGCATCCGCTCGATAATTGACTTTGAAAAATCATAATGACTGTTACACATAACATCATGAAGCCTTTCAATTTTCTCGTGGCCTAGCGTGTCTTTTATATCAATGTATACGCGATATTTTGATTGGGGGTCGAAGATGGTTTTAAGCATGAAAAAGTACATCTTGTAGTACCAGTCATCATGATCTTGGCCGAATCGAGGGTGATCTAAAACCGTTTTGTCGGGCACAACTAATCCGCGGAAGTGGCAATCATCGTCGTCGAAAAAGTAGTCGATGATATCCAGATAAAAAGCCAGCTTGCTGTTGCTGACTTTTGTCCATTTGATCTCAAACTCTGCTTTTAATCCATGCCGGACTTTAATTTCCCGAATTCGCTTGGCGATTTCAGCGCGTTTGGAAAGCGGGCACCAAAGTGCGCCCAATGCCATGACACCAATTCCGTCATTTTCAAGATGACATGATTCGTCGCAGTAGACGTTGTAGATTTCGCTCATCGTTTTTCCAGAGAATAAAATGTGTGCCTTTGAATGCATATAAGGTACCACAAAATGGGCAATGCATCTTCATCAAAAGTACCTAACTTTCTTAATATCAAAGCGTTGAAATGTTTTTATTCGGAAGCTAAAACGGCAGCCTTGAGGCTGCCGCTTTGGTGATACGAAGGAAGTACTACAACGCCTGCTCAACAATCGCGTCAGTAAGCTGAAGTTGTGTTTGTTGGCTATCGCGAAGGCGTTGTTTTAGTTGGTCGCACATCAAAAACAATTCTCGCACTTTCGTAGTGATACGAATTTGCTCCTCTATTGGAGGGCAAGGAAATGCATACAACATGACACTATTTGCGGATAAATTAGGTTGCGCCGAACCATTGTCAAATCGGAAGATTTGTGAGCGACCAAAAGGGCTTATCAGATAAGTGTAGAAAAACTCTCTAAGCGAAACATTGTATGGCCTAATTATCATCAAAGATGATGCAATCGCCCCTTCCACATATGGGGAAACAAAAGCAGTTTTTCCGAAAGTTGCTCCACGGAGGCAATAAACTAAATCTGTATGAATAATTTTGCCACTCCTGAGAGTGTCGAACTTTTCCTTGGTAATGAAATTCATATCTTTAGTTGTTAAAGTGCCATCAGGCTCTATGTGACCAGTATTTATCCACGGTATACCTTGATCTACATATTCATCTTTGTTTGGATAGTTTTTACTTCTATCGCCATTAATAAATTCCGATAACTCGCCAAACTTTACCCACTCCCATCCCTTCGGCAGTTCAAATGGCTTTTCATCCTCAGCAATCGGCGGCAGGGCTTTTTGCTTTTTGATTTTCTTCTCTTTCACCAACTGCGCTTTTTCTTCCGCGATTCGCTCAAGCAGTTTTGCAGCAGGTTCATCTGTTGGGTCTTGCGGTACCAGCTTACCCATCACCGCCAATTGCAGAATGGTTTGTTTTAGCTGGTCGATGCTTTGCTCTGTGGTGAACAAGGTGTCGAAGTGTTCACTAATGCGTGCCCAGTTCGCCATCAGCTCGGTGGCGTCTTGGCTGTTGGTGAGCGTTGCCAGCAAGGTTTCTACCAATACCTGATGTGCATCAAGGCTGGCTTCGGTTTGCTGCTCGAGTTGGTCGCACAGCGCCATCAGCTCGTCGACTTTGGCGACGATGCGGTGTTGTTCTTGAAGTGGGGGAAGAGGTAACGGATTACCAGCGAAAAAGTCTTTCGGCACCCTTTTTTGACCCGCAGAACCCGTCATTTTGGTTTCACCTACTTTCAAGAACATTGGTGACTTCAGATACAACAAAATGAAAAGTGGGTCTGAGGTTCCTTCAATTGGTCTTGCTACATGTAATTCTGTTGTTCCGGTCCCTACACCGTTAATAAGACCTGAAAACACAGCTGCTTTGCTATTTTCAAAACAAGGTGTAATTTTTGCTATGGCAATATCGCCATCTGCGAAATGCGTATAACCTTTTTTAACTTCACCCCACTTTCTTTCTTCAAATGAATGAGTTCCCTTGTAACTGTTAGAAATCAAAGGCATCGGAACAAAAGACACTAACTCATTGTCATCAAAATGAGGGTTTTTAGGGGCTATTTCAGATATGTTGCCCAAACGGGTCCAATCCCAACCATTTGGCAGTTCGAACAGAAATTCATCGCCTTCTACGTTGGGCAAAGGCTTTTGCTTTTTTAGCCTTCCATCTTTCACCAACTGCGCTTTTTCAGCTGCAATTCGCTCAAGCAACACAGAAGCAGGTTCATCACTCGGATCTTGCGGCACCAATTTACCGCGCACCGCCAATTCTAAAATCAGCTCACGCAGTTTTTTAATACCGTAAATCTCGCGCTTTTTGCCACTACCACGACCTGAAGATGATTTCGCCTGTACTGCCGAAGTCCAGATATCGATATGGTCGGTGATCAGTTTTTCCGCAGACATCACTTCACCTCATCCGCAGCTTGAGCTGATGAAGAGAGAGCGTTCCCTAAGATATCTTTCAGTTGGTTGCGGAGTTCGTTGATTTCTTGCTGTTGAGTCTTGTAGCTTTCAAGCAGTTCATCTGGGTCATGGCTGACCACTTCGCCTTGATACGGGTTTTTAATATCGAGGTTGAAGTTTCGGGCGATGATCTCATCAATCGAGACTTTCCATGCATGGTTATTCTCTACGCGGCTGGCAAAGCCATCTTCTTCCTTGCCCCACCAGTCGATTTCAGCCTGAAACTCTTCAAACTTCATCGGCTTGGTTTTGCTGTAGTTCTTCACGCCCTCTGGGTATGGGTGCTCATAAAACCACACTTCTTTGGTTGGCTTGCCTTTGGTGAAGAACAGAATGTTGGTTTTAATGCCCGTGTACGGGTTAAACACGCCGTTTGGCAGGCGCACAATGGTGTGCAGGTTACATTCTTCGGTCAGCAACTTTTTAATTTTGGTTTTTACGCCTTCACCAAACAAAGTGCCATCCGGCAATACCACACCCGCACGGCCGCCGCTCTTGGTATCAGAGCCTGGCTCCAGTACTTCAATAATCAGTTGTAGGAACAAATCCGCCGTTTCACGAGTTTGCATTTCCGCTGGAAAGTTCTTTTCAATCCCGTCTTCTTCGGTACCGCCAAACGGTGGGTTGGTCGCAATCACGTTAATGTTGCTGTCCCAGTTGGAAAGTGGCTTATTCAGCGTGTTGTCGTGTTTGATTTGCGATGGCACTTCAATGCCATGCAGCATCATGTTGGTGATACACAGCAGGTGCGGCAGCTGTTTTTTCTCAACGCCGTGGAATTGCTTCTGGAACGTCTCGTACTGCTCGCTGGTTTTTGGTTTGTAATGTGCGTTGATGTGATTGATAGCGCAAGTTAAGAAACCGCCCGTACCACATGAAGGGTCAAACACGTTCTCGCCCAGTTTTGGGTCAAGACGGTCAACAATAAAACGGGTCACCGCACGCGGCGTGTAGAACTCACCAGCATTACCCGCGCTTTGCAGGTCACGCAGGATTTGCTCGTAGATATCACCAAACAGATGGCGTTCATCAGTATCGGTAAAGTCGATTTCATTCAGCTTGTTGATCACCTGACGCAGCAAGGTACCGTTTTTCATGTAGTTGTAGGCATCGCTGAACGCTTCTTTCACCACATAGCCGCGTGGGTTGGTGTCCACTGGCGCTGCCATGTTTTTCAGGTTGTAGAATAAGTCGTCGTTCACAAACTCCAGTAACTTGTCACCGGTAATGCCCTGGGCATCAGCCGCCCAATTACGCCACAGGTACCTTTCGTTAATTGGCGCTTTGTAATCATCCAGTTCTAGCTCTAATTCTTCTTCCTGTGCATCGAATACTTTAAGGAACAACAACCAAGAAAGCTGGCCAAGGCGCTGTGCATCACCGTCGACACCCGCGTCTTTACGCATGATGTCTTGAATGGATTTGATTACGGAACTGATCGACATGATTTAACTGCTTTTGAAATGCGAAAATTTGTGCGCATTGTAGCGCATTTACTGCCGTTAATTGAGCAGAAGTCAGCATTGACGAGAGTTAAGTGGCGAGAATATAAGCAACCCTGTACGAACAGGGCTGCCTGAATTTATCACCTGAACATATTAACCGAGTACGGGTTTGGTGGTGACGCTTTCACAACTCTGATTTGCCCTCAACCAGCGGTATAAACCCATAGTGATGATCGCATCGAACGTTATGCCCACACCAAACATGAAAGCGATACCCTCCAATGTCGGTTCGAACCACCCCAACTGATAGGCCACAAAGGCAGAACCATAGAAGAGCGTATTAACGGCTAAAGACTGATAAAGCATTAAGTCCGTGCGGCCAATTCCGTAGAAGTAGCTGTCAATAACGTTATTAAACGCAAACACTACATAAAAACCTAACATCAAGAGAACTAAATTCGTCACTTGTTGATGGTCACTGACACCCATGATGTGGGCGATAAAATCATCCCATAGTGGTACGGAGAGCAGCCAGCACAAGACAACGAGTCCTGTTAGTTTGAAATACACATTGACCTTCTCGACTGAAAGACCATTCGAGCAAGCGGCATCTCGCTTAATTAACTGCCCCAGAGCCATGACAGGTAATAGTAACCATCCCCAAATAAATTGGTTGGATACCCAAAAAACACCCGCTTGCTGAACCTGATTAACCAACTGCAATATCATCACGATAAATGCGGTATTGCGAACGAAAGATTCTAATCCTGACTTAACACCTATTTTCATCCATTCTTTCATCCACGATACTGAATGGAATGCCAGCTTCGGATTGAACAACCCTTCTCGATAGAGCCAACAAAGCGCGATGATGCACAAAATAGTGTTCACTGTGATGTTGGTGTAAGCAACGCCATTTACTCCCAACTGAAGCGAATACGACAACTGGCTTACAAACAAACTGTCAAAGCCGATTATCAACAAAGATTTCAAAGCGATAAATGCATACAACCTTCCCCGCTCATCACGCAAAACAAGAACCAGAAAGCAAAGCTCCAACAGGCTTGAAATGAGAATGGCGATAGATTCAAGGCGTATGTAACTCGTGGTTTTATCCACCAACTCAGCACCTTGCTGCATTGCTTGGATTAAATCAGGTGCAAACATAATCACACCGAATGTTATCGTCGCGTACACAGCGACAACCGCAGCCATTGCACCATTTAAACGCTCAGTAAATGTCATTCTGTCGACAGTCAGTGCTTGGCCAAGAATGTAAGCTAGCGGGATAAGCATAGCTTCGTTGATCACTTCATAACCGATATTTAGCCATGCCACCTGAGCTGCGATACTAAAGGCCCATGGGTCAGGAATACTGCCAAGAAAGAAAACACGGAAAGTTGAGTAAATCGCGGGTATGAGCCCAGATAGTAGAAGTATCAACAGCAGTTTATAGTTGACCGCTTTCGAGTGTGGAAGCATTCAATCTCCATATTGATTTGCTTTGTGATGACAAAGGGCTACTTATCTCCAGCAGCCCAGAAGAAATGAGTAAGTGTTTATGCCGTTTGGTAGATCTCTGATTCCAGTTCGTTGACTGCTTTCAGGTAGGTTTCCTTATCACCAAAGCCTTTTTTGATGATTTCTGTCGGGCGACCTATTTCGTTGAACGGTGCGACTTTAAGCACTGTGATGCTTTCAATTTCACTGACGCCAGCATCGGCATATTTCTCAAGAAGGTTGCTCAAGACTTCCTTCGCGACATCGCTATATTTGGTGAAGTAGTTGCGCTTCTTAACGTTATCAGCCCGCTCTTTGCGAGTCAGTGGCGGTTGGTCATACACAACGTGGCAGATCATATCGAAGGGATCCATGTCCTTGCCCACTTCCTGCTCCAACGCTTCCCAAATAATGCCTATCTCAGCTAACTCATCGATAATGGCCTGCTTGCGGTCAGCATCGTTCCATTTGCGGGTGAAGTCATCTAGCGAGGTAAACTGTGTTGCCATGGCTTTGCGGGTGTAGTCTTTGAATGATTCCGTCACCAATTTTCCGTCGCTGTCGTAATACTGAACACGCTCTGCAATCTTCTTCACTTCAACACCCGAAACATAAAATTTTCGGACTTCTTCTTGGATAGGTTCATCTGGGCTAGGACCGAATGTATCGCCACCTGAAGGTTTATAGGGTGGCGTTGGCTCTAGAATCGTATCTGGGTCAATGTCATCACCAAACGGTGACTCACCATCCACAACTGCCTCACCGTTTTCATCTTCCGGTATACCATCGACAATATCATCGAGGTCTTCAGGATTTTCAAAATCTTCCGGTTTGGTGACTTTCACCCGCTCCGGAGTGCCATCAAAACGCTCATCGGCAAAAAGCTCGGTGGCCTTTTTGAAGTCGAGAATAGAGAACCAGAGTTTGCCGAACTTGTCATCTATGCGGGTACCACGACCGATGATCTGCTTAAACTTGGTCATGGACTTAATAGTTTGATCAATAACGATTAACTTACAAGTCTTAGAGTCTACGCCTGTAGTCATCAACTCAGAGGTCGTCGCTATCACTGGATAAGCTTTCTTCGGATTTGTGAAGTTGTCCAATTGGGCTTTGCCAGTTTCATCATCACCAGTGATTTTCATAACATACTTATCATTCTTAGCCATTTGCTCTGGGTTGCAATTGGCAAGGGCTCGACGCATACGCTCAGCGTGATCGATGTCGTTACAAAAAACGATGGTTTTCGCCATCGGGTCAGTGCGTTTCAGATAGTTGGTAATCGTTTGGGCGACTAGTTCCGTCCGCTCATCAATCACCATGGTTCGGTCGAAATCGCTCTGATTGTATATACGGTCAGTAATAATCTCGCCACGTTTGTCTACTTGACCTTTGGTTGGCCGCCAGCCTTGAAGATCAATATCGATATCCACGCGCACAACTTTGTAGGGCGCAAGGAAGCCATCTTCAATGCCTTGTTTGAGCGAGTAAGTGTAAATAGGATCACCAAAATATTCAGAATTTGATTCTGTATTTGTTTCTTTTGGAGTCGCAGTTAATCCAATTTGAGTAGCAGAATCAAAATACTCCAGTATTTCTCTCCAAGCACTTTCTTTAGAGGCACTCCCCCTATGGCACTCATCGACGATAATCAAATCGAAAAAGTCACGTGATACTTGTTTAAATACCTTTTGATGGTCTTCTTGACCAGTCGTCGACTGATATAACGCTAGTTGAACTTCATATGCAGGATCAATTTCCCTTCCGGTAATCTTTGTCATCACATCTTTAAAAGGGAGGAAATCCTTTCGCATCGGATCATCAACAAGAAAGTTCCTATCCGCGAGAAATAGAATTCGTTTCTTTACGTTGGCTTTCCATAGCTTCCACATGATCTGAGAAGCGGTGTAAGTTTTTCCAGTACCAGTAGCCATAACAAGGAGGATGCGATTCTGGCCTCGCGAGATTGCTTCAATTGTTTTACTGATAGCATTTAGTTGGTAGTAACGCGGCGATTTACCACTACCGTCATCGTAGTAATCTTGAGTGATCAGCGGTAATTGTTCTTCTGTGTATCCTTTCCACTGGCAGTATTTCTCCCACAGCATGGCTGGAGATGGGAAATCCTCAAGGCGGATTTCAGCCTCGATCTGATCGGAGTTTGTTTTATCGTGAAAGATATAACCATCACCATTGGTAGCAAAAACAAATGGCACATCAAGCAAGGAAGCATAGTTCAATCCTTGCTGCATCCCTTTGCCCACTTCGTGCTTATTAGCTTTCGCCTCTACCACAGCCAGAGGTATGTTGGGTTTGTGATAAAGCACTATGTCTGCCGCTTTCGATTTTTTACGTGCAGCAATCTGTCCGCGTACAACGACTTTACCATCTCGGAGTTTGACCTCCTGACGGATTTGAGTCATACGATCCCAACCAGCCTCTTCAATGCTAGGGAGAACAAATTTGCTGATGATATCGGCTTCTGTGAGCTTAGATTTGTTGATGCTAGAGGTCATTAATGCCAACTGTACAACTAACTGGATGTTGGCATTATAACCGAGTTTAAATTCTTGAGGAGGCGAATAATGTTAGTTGTATTGACTAACTCACTAATCTATTTAGAAAAATGAGAAAAACTCTCTGTTTGAAGTAACCTAAAGCCAACAATTCCCGCGATTAATAATTACTCCATATGAAATGCATTAATTTCATAACAAAGAATTGAATATTAGGTCCCTTTGATTCTGATTATCTATGGTTTTAAATATTGGCAGTTATGTAGCCTCTTCGACTCTTTGTTTAAGAGCATTAAAATTAACCGCTCATCCAAATTCAACTCTGCAAGGGGGATAAACCATACATCAACGTCGCTCTACCCCAATTGCGTCTGCTGGTTGGCAGCGACCTCCACCATCGAGATGGCTTCACACTGCATAGTGAGACAAAAAGTGATTTTGCCCCTCGTTATCCCCACACCGAACTATCCACGAACACATTTTGTCACTTTCTTAGCATTATAGTGACTCCAATTTACTCAGAGCATTCACTCTTCCCAATAGCTCAGCTGAGTATTCTTTTGATTTGTCATAAAGCGGCTTAATAAGAGCTGACTGAGCAGGAAAATGAGTAAGCACACGCTTATATTCTTCAACTTCCCCTAACAGAATTCTAAGCTCAGCTTCGGACTGCGCTTTTTCTTGGGATATATACCTAATGAAAGGCTGTTGAATGCTATTTGCCAAGCCTGTTTTCGCGGATGGTAAATTTGTGCGATGCGCAGAAATAAACTCTACTGATTTGAACGCAGAGGTTTTGAAATAGCGTGATTTTTCGTTAGCCTGATTGTTTCTTTTCTCAAGGTATCCCCGTTCTGCAAGTTGATAAAGCTGGCGATAAAGCATTTTTCTGAGTTCATTTTTGTTGAATACGCCCACTGTTGCGTACAATAGTCTATTTCTTAGTTCCAGTACCGTGAAACCATCCATTTCTTTATCTATCAATGCTTTATATAGCCATTGGTTAAGGGGTACTTTTCGATTCATTGCACTATTTCACCCATCAAAAACTTAGGATTGCTAAGTATACAAAAATCGGTAAAACTTAGACAATCTAAGTTATCGAAAGGTTGAAAAGAAATGTGTAAGTGCATAAAGACAACCCAATCCCAACGAGGCTTAAAGAAGCCCGCAAAAAAGCTGGCATTACCCAGAAAGATCTGGGTATCAGAATTGGTATGGAACCTAGCTCGGCGAGTGGGCGGATGAACCACTATGAGAAAGGGAGACATGTACCCGATCTTGGCACGCTCGAACGAATGGCTGAAGAGTTAAACGTACCACTAAACTACTTTTTCTGTAGAAACGAGTTAAGTGCTGAACTGGCTTGCGTGATTGACAAAATGAGTGATGAAGAGAAAGCAGCGCTGTTGGAAAAGTTGAAAGCAACTAAATAAAAACTAACCCAATAGAGCTGCTAATGGTATGTCTTTAAATATTTGTTTAGTAAATTTGATTTCGCCATTTTCGGGGTCAATGATGAACCCCTCGTACTCAATAACTTGCGGTACCAATAGCTTTTCCAACTCTGTTGTAAACGGATTCGTTACATCGGGACCATTGATTCTCTCGAATCCCAATGTAAATTCGTCGTTGGTGATTGCTGATTTACCTGATAGCAGCGCTAGCTCTAATGCATAGCCGACTAACTCTTTAATGGCTCCCAGCATCCCTTTGGTAGCCGATAATAATCGCATTGCGATATCCATCTCTGAAAGCTCCGGTTGAACAGAAATAGGAAGCTGCTTTTCAAGCTCTTCAAGTAAATCGATGTATACATCTAACGAAGATTCCGATGTTATTCGAATATAAGGCAGTTCTCTTTTAACCATAATTCGTCTATCCCACTGTGAATCTTCCAAAATAAGTTTAGCAGTAGGAATCCCAATAAAGACTATAGGTAACCGGCACTCATCACTTATCATCTTTAATCGGTCACGTATTTTTTGTCTTTCTTTAGGAGATGCACATTCAAACAATTCTTGAGCTTCTTCTATGACCAACAGTTTAAGATTGGATTTCTTAACACTATTGATGAAATAATCCTGTAAACCAATTTCTGAACGTTTAGAGCGAGTGTTATAAGGAATACCCAACTTATCAATTGCCCAGATAAGTGTTTCGATAAAACTTGGTCTGACGCGAGTGATTAACACTTCATTGTCATTAAAATGATATTTTGCATAATGATTAATAAGTGATGTTTTGCCCGCACCTGTGCCACCAGTTATAAGCATAGATGGCGTAAAATTGCCAAATTGACTGCGACGTACAATCCAATCAAGGCCATCGAATATCTGTTGCACATCTGGATAAATAACGAATGAATTGTGGTATTGAGTTAGTAATTCATCGACAGCAATTTCTTGTTTAGCAGATAGATTCATTCTTTAGACCTTTTCATCGCTTTGCGTTTATTCCAGAGCGATTTTAGATTGTCTACAGGAGTAGACTCGTCAAGGTTGTCATCTAACGGCTTATTTTTGTTTTCTAAAGCATTCTGTATGGACATAGGCTGCTCATTTGATATACCTGAAAGAGCTGCCATTTTCTTACCATGTTTGGCTTTTTTCGCTCGACTCTCAACTGACATTAAAGAAAGGTGCTCTTGCTCCGTTTTAATACGTTCATGAAGTGCCTGCCGAGCTTTCGCTAATGATAAAGCATCCACTTGGCCTTTTATAAAATCACGATGTATTTTAGTAATGCGAACATGCTCACTCAGTGACAGATTCTTTGTGTATCCCAAAGGATCGTATTTGCAGGGAACTTCGATGTATCCACCGATTTCCTCCAGATAAACGAATATGCTAGACAGATCATCGGGGTCAATTTTTATTGTTTTCTTACGAGACTCTTTTGTTTGTGGGTACTGCTTCCGATATTGTTCTAACGCCACATTGTCATACATTAAGTGCTTATATTTTATACCTTTAGTTGTCACAACGCCTTCATGAGTAACCCCCATAATGATTCGAAACTGCTTTTCATCTCGGTCACTAAGCGCTGCGGGTGGCAAGGCTTCTTCACTCTTTTTCCAATGGTAATTGGGAATCTTCGTATTCCGAGAGTCAGGGGAGGCATTATGAACATCAATGATCCAACGATGTAGCTCTTCAACAAAACTACTAAATCGCATTACAGCGTCTTTTTGTGGGTCATACCGATCTTTTTCCAATATATTCGAAAAAGTTTTCCCCGGAACCCATCCAACAATTCCCTGAATGATTTCTAAAAATTTCCTTTCAACCCGAGGCTTTTCCCACGGTTGCCCCACTTTACAATATTCAACATGTATTCCAGCTTCCATACAGGCTTGCTCTAAGCTTTTTGACCAAAACTCAGCGCCATTATCAACAACCAGTGTTTCCATTTTCCCGTGGCATAGCCAGTCATTAGTTAGCTCAATATTCAAATCATGAACATAATCTTTGCTTTTTACCGAATGGATGATCGCTTTAGCAACAGATACATAGCTAGGGGGATTGAAACCAAGATGGAAACCAATAATACAGCCACTAAACACATCGACCAGTAACGTCAAATAGGCTCTACCTAATGGTATGAGTAAATCATCATCAAGAAGGATTAAATCGAGTGGTGTATGGTCTAGCTCTACACGTTCCAATATTCTTGAGGTTCGAACCGATGATTGGTAGTAGTTGAAAAGTTTATTCGCATAATTTGGACCAAATCGTTTTAATGCAACTTCATAAGGGGGAAGTTTTTTCAGTCTTTCTTTAAACGCCTGATAACTAACTTTGGATATTTGACCGGAGATAATATTGCTGTTTTCAATTTCGATTCTGTCGCAGTAAAACTGATACGCTTGTGAATAGTTGGGTCTTTTTGCATCAAGGAAACGTTCGGTGGCCTCAACAAAAAAAGCTTCGTCATCAATAATACGCTTAGTTCTATTACCTTTTGAGTGATTGTGATCAACTAAACACACAATGTTTCCATCGTTCTCACAAAAGGATTTATACCAACGAATAACTGATTTGTAACTTGGCCGTTTGATCGATAAGTTGGGACTGTATTTATCAATTAAAGGGTTAATATTTTTAGGTGTCCAACCACCAGATATCTCTTTAGCGACAGAAGAAATAAGTTTGTATCGCTCCAATGCCTTGTTTTTCTGTTCTTCAGAAAAAGATGACAGGTCTCGCTCATGAATAGTGACTGAATCAAGTGGTAGGTATTGTTTTCGAGTTAGCTTAGCCTCAGAAGTTGAATCATATTCGGCCTGAGTATTATCTGTTATGGATTCAAACTCATCATCAAAAGGCATGACCATTTCAATTCACCGAGATCACAGACATCTCATTAATTGCAGAATCTAAAGGCACATTAACTCTGCCTAATCCAATTAAACAAAAGACGGCTGCTATCACTTCACCAATCGATAGTTTCAGGTTATCAGCAAGCGAACGAATACACATTCTTCCTGCAGCACTCAACTCCTCAACAATTTTTGTTGATGGCAAGCTGAAATCCACTAGCCCACTATATCGATGTATTAAGTTAAGGTTTTCTAGATACACGCCATTACGTATCTGCTTATCTGTGACTAATACCAATGATTTTCCTTGATGCTGTGCTGCAATACGCTTTAAAGCGAAGGAACGTTTGAAATCTTCAGAAAAGGTTTTAGCGAGAGGTTTAACTTCAAGGTAATACTCTGAACCATCTTGGTTTCGCACGAGAAAATCAGGAGTATAGGGACAACGTTTGTAACCTGAAGAATAATAGAAGCCTTCGGGTTGTGATTGGAATGAAAAAACGTCCTTAGAGTATTCGAGATGGTAACAACAATCTCGTTCTAAAGAACTTTCACACAAAATGACACTTCGGTTTTTAGAACTCGCAAACTTGTACACATTTTTTGTTGCAGATGGTTTGCGGAGATTTCGAACGTACATAACTTGTCCCTTAACGTTGTAATAAAACAACCAAATTAAGTTTAGGACACTTTATGAGTTTTAAAAGGACAGCTTATGCTTTTAATTGGACACTTTATGCTTTCAGCGACATCAGATGGGCGGAGGCCCCAGCCACATCCCGGCACACACATCATCCGCTGTGGCTGCTTCCTTCCGGATCTGACCAGGTTCACGAACTAGTGTTGCGGGAGGACCAGGGCCTCCATCGATTTGAGTTTGGATTGTCTCCAAAGCGGGAGCGATTATTAAACATCGACTTAGGCAATGCAAGCGATAATCCTGATTTACCCCCACATTGCCCATCAACCGAACAGCATTTCACCAGTTTGATTAAACGATGTGTAATCCTTTTACCTTGCTGGCAGCCTGAAATGGCGATTGCGTCGATTCCGCCTTGGCGCGATACATCGCAATATCCGCTTGGTGCATCACCTCATTAAGTGATTCGGTCCGCTCACGATTCTTAGCAATACCAATCGCCACACTCACTTCAAAACTGACATCGCGCTCTGCATCCACAAACATAAAACGTTCACATTGCGCAACCACATGTTCAAGCCGCTTGGCGGAACATTCGCCAATTAAGATAAATTCATCGCCGCCAATCCGGTAGCTGCGACCTCGCCAAACATTCTCAATCCGTTGTGATAGTTGTTTTAAGACCTTGTCACCCACTTCATGTCCATACTGATCGTTGATCGATTTAAACGTATTCACATCAAGATAAATCAAGCTCAAACGAGGCGACAATCCGCGGCGGTATCGGTTATACAAAGCGCGACGATTGCGCAGCTTAGTAAGGTTATCGGTATGTGAGATGCCATGCAGGTAAAACGCCACTATAAACAGAACAACTAAAGCCATAGCAAAGAGCCATTGAGTACTGTGCTGATATTTCTTTTCTGTAAGTAATGTGGCTCGCCAATTCGGCTGGTAATCATAAGTATGAATGATTTGCTCGGTATTGAGCATTTTGATTGCGCGGGAAAAAAGTGGGGCAAGAGTTGCGCCAAGTGGATTTTTAGCAAAACCTATCGCAATGTCATATTGGTAAAAGCTGCCAATCATGGTGTCTTCTACAATCGGCAGCATCTCCTTAGACTCGCGAAGCAAGAGGTTAAAATTGGCTCGATTGAGCACGATGTAATCCACCTCTTTATTCAGTAAGGCTTGTACTGTTTCTTCCTGATTTGCGTAGCTGAACAATATCTTGTTTGGCAACATCTGCTGTAACAGCTCTTCAAAAAAATCGTCTTTGATTACCCCAATACGTTCGGCGACCAACTCAGATACATTGCTATACACATCGTCTTTATAGTGCTCTCGTTTCACCAAAATTGCTTGTGGGTGATAATAGCTTTCACTGAAGTAGGCAAAGTTTTTACGCTGCGGGGAAATGGTGACAGGAGCCAAAATATCGATGCTTTTATCCTGCAAATCATCAAACATGCTCTCCCACGTTTCTTGACCATGGCTGACCAATTCGCATTTCAGCAGTAGCATCTCACAAGCTTGAAACACGACATCGGCACTGATCCCACGTACAGAACCGTCGGGCTGGTAAAGTGCATATTGTGGGTTGTTCTCTAGCTTGACACGCAGTACACGCTGCACGTTTAGCCCGCTATCCACAACCGCTTGACGCAGAGCTTGCTTGCGAATGTCCAATTGATATTTTTGAATAGATTCACGCAATAAGCGTTGTACGTAAGCCGAATGCGCATACTTTTCAAGTTTATCTAACAGCGCTGAATTCTTACCTTTAGGTGTCACGATAGAGACGGGTTGAATCGGTAATTGATCGTTAAGTAGTTGTACGTCAAGCCCTTTCAGCAACATGGGCTTGAGCTGATTGATCGCATCGACCACTCCGTCCACGCGGCCGCTTTGCAGCAAAGTGAGTGCTTCTAAATGCCCTTCATACTCCACTTGCTGGATATAGGGATAATGTTCTTTTAATAACGTTCCATAAATGGTTCCTTTCGGGATACCCACGAGACGAAGCTCGGTTAAACGTAACCCACCATAACTGTAGAGATAGGTGTACTCAATGTTGGTAGGACTTGAGAAATCAAAACGTTGGGCACGTAAATCCGTGTAAGTGATGTTGGCAGCAAAGTCGGCATTACCGTTCTCTATCGCTATTAAAATATCGTTAAAGCTGGGGTAGTTGACGTATTCAATTTCAAGGTTGAAGTGGTAGGCAATCGAATCAAATAGTACACGAGTCACCACATCATCCGCTTCTGTGGCAACCTTATAAGTGGTAGATGTTGCGGCTAAACTGCTGGTGCAAATCACTAGCCAACCAAGCCAAAGTAAAACTAGGCGTGAAAAAGCGTTAAATAACATAGACGTTGAATAATGGTATGTTGTATTTTTTGCTGCGCATTTTATCGTAAATACCCCCACCCCACTATCCAATTTAGGTAATAAATTTCATAGAACCACCTATGGTTCATAAAGTACTTATATCCCTGTTTGATACAGCCAACTGGCTATTCGGGAGCTTCTTCTGTACTTTTCAGTACATAGTCGGTAGTCCAAGCCGTGGCCAAAATACAGATCCATACCACAAAGACTGGCTTGGGCACATCTGTCGCAGGAGAAACCACTAAAGCGGCAAAACTGACACAGGGCAAGCTCCAACCAAGCAAAGTTCCCCAGTTTAACGACGGGGTGGCTTTGGGAACTAAATATTCACATGCAGCAATAATTCCGGTTATCAGCAAAGCTAAGGTAGCAGCATAAAACTGCTCCGCGACCCAAAGCGGAATCACTAATACTAATGCCCACCAACTGTGAGCATGACTTGGCTTCCAACCACGGGCTGCCCACCAGATCAACATCACCATGACTATCTGCACCACAGTCACCATAGGTGAGCCTTCCAGTTTGCCTGCCGATTGCGTTACCATGATGCCGACTTGCAAGGTGAGCACAATCAAAGCACTGACTAAGATGACACCCAAGTTGCTACGTGGAGAAAACGCCACCATCAACAGAGGAATAAGCACCCACTGACTGATGGACAAAGCGACAGGCTGGAGTGGTAACGTAAGACCCAAAATCCCCATCGCAGCTAACATGACAACACTAGAAAAACCGGATTTGGGCAGTAACCATAAGGCTGGAATTAAAAACGCGATGATCGGAATATCACCCTTGCTTAAGCCTGCCACATACGCAGCAACGATGGTAAAAATAGTCGCGATGAGAAATTGTAAGGCAGACAGTATCATGCCAACTCCCTATACCTATCCTTGGTAAACTTGTTTCGGGCACTTGTATTATGGACCAGTTTTTACAACAGATCTTTGTGGTGATTCACCAAATTCCGTTTGGCAATGTTTCAACTTACGGTGCAGTCGCCAAAATGGCCGGTTATCCGGGCTATGCGCGCCATGTGGGCAAGGCGCTGGGTCATTTGCCTGAGGGGAGTCAGTTACCTTGGTTTCGAGTCATCAACAGCCAAGGCAAAATATCGTTGCAAGGGGAAGATTTTGTGCGCCAGCGGCAATTATTGTTAGCCGAGAGTATAGAGGTGAGTGAAACAGGTAAAATATCGCTACGTAAATACCAATGGCAGCCCTAGTGGCTGCCATTGTGCAATCCGCGACGTTTTACGGAATAACTTAATTATCGTAAGTTACTCTCCACGCACACCAATCAGCATCATGGGTACGTGCTTAGTCGCTTCAGGATCGGTGATCACGCCGTAGTGAGTATCCGTAATAAAACGCAGCTTACCATCAACCTCAATACGTGCACTCACACTGTAACGGTGGTTCGTTTTGATCTTGCTGCTGTCATACGCTAGGTTGAACTCGAGCGGTACTTGCATACCATTAGTGATGAAGTTCTGTTTTGCAATGACCGTCGCTGGCGCATCGGCTAATGAAACATCTTGTAGATAGACAGTCACCACCGCATTATCCGGCAAGGCAATGCGTTCACGATACGCCACGCTCCCCGTAATCGATTGGATTTTGTCTTGTGTCTTGTTGGATTCATTCATTTGGCAGCCTACGAGTACAGAACCAAACAAAATAGAGATAACAATAAGTAGAACCTTTTTCATAGCGCCTCACTACAAATGGGGAAACATCACATTAAAAACGAGCAAATTATATGCCACCGCAGTATTTGTGTCATTGGGCTGCAGGATTATTGACAAATGTCTGACTAACATCACAAAATCATCAAAATACAAAAAAGGATCCTAAGTCATGAGTAAACCGTTAGACGAATTGTTAAGTCTGCTGCAATTGGAGAAACTGGAAGAGGGGTTGTATCGAGGTGCCAGCGAAAACTTGGGGCTTCCTCAAGTGTACGGAGGGCAAGTGATTGGCCAAGCCTTGTCGGCAGCTCGCTACACGGTCGAATCAGATCGTACTGTGCACTCTTTCCATAGCTATTTTCTTTACCCTGGCGATCCCGAAAAGCCGATTATTTACGATGTAGAAAATCTTCGTGATGGCAGAAGTTTCAGCACTCGTCGCGTCAAAGCCATTCAAAACGGCCGGCCAATTTTTTATCTGACCGCTTCCTATCATGGTGATGCCCCGGGATTTGAGCACCAAAAAACCATGCCTGTGGTTCCGGGGCCTGAAAACTTTGCTTCCGAATCCGAGCTCGCGGCGCAGATTGCGCATTTCTTACCAGAAAAACTGCAAAAAGCCTTTTGTGGTGAAAAACCGATTGAGATGCGTCCCGTTACTGTCATCAACCCCTTGAAGCCAGAAAAAGCGGAGCCTAAGCAGTATTTGTGGATCCGAGCCAATGGCGATATGCCCGATGACCAGCTCATCCATCAGTATTTGCTTGGCTACGCGTCTGACTGGGGCTTTTTAGTCACCGCCTTGCATCCACACGGTGTTTCTCTGATGACACCAAAATTCCAAGTGGCAACCATTGACCACTCTATCTGGTTCCACCGTCCGTTTAAGATGGATGACTGGCTACTGTTTGCCATCGAAAGTCCTACTGCGAGCAATACACGCGGTTTAGTGCGTGGTGAGATTTATGATCGCCAAGGCAACTTGGTCGCAACAGCCGTCCAAGAAGGCGTGATGCGCTTTTTAAGCTGATCTCACCCTTAGAGCGGCAACTGAGTCGTGTATTTAAGTGACTCCATCGCAAAGGTGGAGGTCACTTTGTTCAACCCTTCGATACTATTGACCAGTTTTTTATAGAATCGGTCAAAACACGGCATATCTTTGACCTGCACCTTCATCATGTAATCGTATTCTCCCGCCATGCGATAAAACTCCATCACTTCGGGAAACTCTTCCACGGCAGTCACAAAGCGGCAGTACCATTCATGGGAGTGGTTATTGGTGGTCACCATGACAAAGGCCGTGAAAGAGAGGTCAAGGGCTTGCGCATCAAGCAGTGCGACTCGCTCGCGAATCACGCCACCTTCTTCCATTTTTTTCAAACGCTTCCAGCAAGGCGTTGTGGTTAAATTGACCGCTTCGGCTAATTCATTGAGTGACACGGTGCAGTCTTGTTGCAAAATGGCCAAGATTTGCCGATCAACTTTGTCGAGCAACATACAAATTGCCTTTTTTAGAGAAAATTTTTCTACAAAACTACAAAAGCATAGGCAAAATGGCAAAGTTTTTCTCTCCAAGCCTAGCTAAACTGATTCGGTAACCTAAGGGAGAAACTGGATTATGTGTACCGACCATCAGTGGATTAACAGTGCAATTCGTAAAATTGAAGCAGACTATCAACGCTCTGCCGACACCCATCTGATTAAACTCGATTTACCTTGCGTCTCTGGCGTCGATATCTATCTGAAAGATGAAAGTACCCACCCCACCGGTTCTCTCAAACACCGCCTCGCCCGTTCACTGTTTTTATATGGACTGTGTAATGGCTGGATTGGCCCAGAAACTACCATTATTGAATCCTCATCTGGCAGTACTGCCGTATCGGAAGCTTACTTTGCTCGCTTGCTTGGCCTACCCTTTATTGCCGTGATGCCAAAGTGCACCGCGCGTAAAAAAATCGAACAGATCCAGTTCTATGGGGGCAAGGCGCATCTTGTAGATCGCTCCGATCAAATTTACGCAGAATCTCATCGTCTCGCGAAAGAGCTGAAAGGCCACTACATGGATCAGTTTACTTACGCTGAACGAGCTACCGACTGGCGTGGCAACAGCAACATCGCTGATAGTATTTTTAGCCAGATGCAGATGGAACAACACCCCGTTCCAAGCTGGATTGTGATGAGCTCGGGGACGGGAGGCACCTCAGCCACTATCGGCCGCTTTATTCGCTACCAACAATACAACACCAAACTGTGTGTGGTTGACCCGGAAAACTCGGTTTTTTATGACTACTACCGCACGCGAAATGCCGAGCTAACCCGTGACTGCGGCAGCAAAATTGAAGGCATTGGCCGTCCAAGAGTCGAGCCCAGTTTTATTCCTGATGTGGTGGATGAAATGCGTGCGATCCCTGATGCCGCGAGTGTAGCGACCATTTACTGGTTGGAGAAAATTCTTGGCCGTAAAGCAGGCGCCTCCACTGGCACTAACCTGTATGGCGCGCTGCAACTCGCCTGCGAAATGAAGCGCCGCGGCGAGCAAGGTTCGATTGTCACGCTCTTGTGCGATAGCGGTGAACGCTACCTTGATACCTATTACAACCCTGAGTGGGTCAAAAACAACATTGGCGATTTAAGTAAATACCTGCACAAGTTGGAAACATTCTCTGCGACAGGCTGTTTGGATTAAGTGCTTACTCCATGCAAACCATCCCAGCGCAAAAAGCGATGATTTAGGGATGACCATGAAAAAACGCGCTTAGCAAACTAAGCGCGTTTTTTTATTACGGCAACGAACATTAAACCAATCAACCTTAAACCAAGGGACGTTAAACCCATCGACTTTAAACCAAGGGACGTTGGCCTCGGCTGATCAATTTCAGCAACACATTGTCGGCGGCATCACCGGCCACTCCGGCCAGTTTATCGGCCAGCTTTTTCTTTTGCGTATAACGCAGCAGAAGTACGGTTTTGCTCTTGCACGCGGCAACAATCAAATCATCGGACGTTTGAATCTCATCGACCAACCCCAGAGCTTTGGCCTGCGTGCCAAACCAGTGTTCACCAGTCGCGACTTTATCGAGATCCAACGCGGGGCGATGCTCGCGGATAAAGTCTTTGAACAGTTGATGTGTTTCTTCCAGCTCTTTCTTGAACTTTTCACGCGCTTTATCGGTGTTTTCACCAAACATGGTTAAGGTGCGCTTGTATTCGCCCGCCGTGAGCTGTTCAAACTCGATATCGTTCTTTTTCAGCAGTTTATGGAAGTTTGGTAACTGAGCCACCACACCGATAGACCCGACAATCGCAAATGGCGCACTGACGATTTTATCAGCGATGCAGGCCATCATATAACCGCCGCTAGCCGCAACTTTATCTACCGCAATGGTCAGCGGTAAGCCAGCTGCTTTAAGGCGATCCAGTTGTGATGATGCCAAACCATAACCATGCACCATGCCGCCACCAGTTTCCAAACGCAGCAGCACCTCATCACCCGCTTGTGCCACCGCCAAGATCGCGCTCACCTCTTCACGCAGTGAAGCGACTTCTTTCGCATCAATACTGCCGTGAAAATCAAGCACAAACAGATGCGGATCGCGTTTGCTTTCCAATTCGCCTTCTTTCGCCGCTTGCTTAAGCGACTTTTCACGACTTTTCTGCTCAGCTTTTTCTTTCTTCTTATCCGCTTTATCGCGCGCTTTTAAAAACGCTTCGTCATGCAGATAAGCCTCTAAACGCTCAACCGTCTCTTTATGCTGTTCGGTCAGATCGGTGATTTCCAACTCCCCTTTGGCACCACCACTGCGTCCGCCCAATGATTTTACTATCACTAGTACTGCGACCAATGCGACTACCACAGTCACAATCTTGGCCAAAAACAGGCCGTAATCTAACAAAAACTCCAAGTGACTCATCCTTCTTGAATACGAATTGGTGTATTGTAACCACCTTGTCACGAAGACTTAAAGCAAATCCTCTTCCAACTCGACTAACCTTGGATTTTTGACACGCCTCAGCCAGAGTTTGCCAGCAGGAAGAGCTAAAAAATAATAAGGAATAAGACGTGAATTATTCAGTCTCAACAGACGCTTTGAAAGAGAAAGTGATTTTAGTCACCGGAGCGGGTGATGGTATTGGTAAGCAAGCGGCGATCAGTTTCGCGGCGCACGGCGCGACCGTGATTTTACTTGGCCGTACCGTGAAAAAGCTCGAACAAACCTATGATGCTATTGAAGCAGCGGGTTATCCGACACCGGCGATTGTTCCTTTAGATATGAAAGGCGCAACCAAACAAAATTATCTGGATATGGTCGATACCATAGAAGATCAATTTGGCCGTTTGGATGGCGTATTACACAATGCCAGCTTACTTGGCGTACTTAGCCCCTTCGATCAAATTGGCGAAGACAGCTTCGATGAAGTGATGCAAGTGAACGTGAAAGCACAGTTCCTTATGACTCAAGCGCTGCTACCGCTGCTGCACAAATCAGCCGATGCTCGAATTGTGTTTACCACGTCTACCGTAGGTCATATTGGCCGTGCTTTCTGGGCGACTTACGCGATTTCTAAGTTTGCGACTGAGGGTATGATGCAAATTCTGGCCGATGAATTGAGTGAAAGCACCATTCGAGTCAATGCGATTAACCCGGGCGGCACTCGCACCGCGATGCGCGCGAAAGCCTACCCAGCAGAGGATGCAGACAAGTTAAAAACACCGCTCGATATTATGCCGCTCTATCTGTACTTGATGGCTCCAGAAGGCCGTGAAGTGCACGGTCAATGTATTGATGCCCAGCCAAAGAAATAACGCGGTTTAGTTTTGGCTTTCACACAAAGACAAACGCCTTGCAAGTAGCAAGGCGTTTTTGTTCTCTAACATCACCATCGATGAGTAAAGCGCTTAATCTCGGCTCATCAGCACAATGTGATCTTCCCAATCAATCACATCCACTTCATAAACGATTTTACCGCGCACACTTTCATCGGCGGCATGCATGGCGTCTTTCGAGCCGGTCAGCAAAGGATGCCATTCTGGAAGTGTTTGACCATTACCAAGCAAACGGTAAGCGCAGGTATCAGGCAGCCAGTTAAACTCTTCAATCTTGTCGCGAGTGAGCTTTAAACACTCTTCACCTGAGCTAAAACGATTGGGGTAATCTTTACAAGAGCAGGTGTCGCTATTGAGCCAGCTACACGCCACATTGGTGTAGTAGATTTCATCCGTATCTTCGTCCATGAGTTTGTGCAGGCAACATTTACCACAGCCATCGCACAGCGATTCCCACTCGGCTTCGGTCATTTGGTCTAACGTTTTGCTTTGCCAGAAGGGTGTACTCATTGCAGTGTCTTACGGTTTATCTATCGGGGGGACGATTTATACTCTTTACATCGCTAAAGTGCAAGAAAAGCGCAAGTCAGTGCATCCTATCGAGCTTTCTGTTAGGATGGCCGCCCATTTTTCCAGCGCAAAGAGATTATGATGGATTGTCGATTAGGCTGCGGCGCTTGCTGCATAGCGCCAAGCATCTCCTCCCCGATTCCAGGCATGCCGAATGGCAAACCGGCTGGTGTGCGCTGTGTTCAGCTCAATGAGGATAATTTGTGCCAACTATTTGGCCGTCCTGAGCGCCCAAAAGTGTGTCACGATTTCAAAGCCTGCCCCGTCGTTTGTGGAAAAACCAATCAGCAAGCCTTGGCTAACTTAACCGAACTTGAGCGATTAACTTAAGCATAACGTGGATTCAGCAACGCGACTTCGCCTCCGAACACAGATAAAAGACAAGTAAAGATAAAAGAATGCCGCTCATCGAGCGGCATTGTAATTTTTGAGGCTGAGTTAAAACAGTTTGTGACGGCCCAACAGCGAATGCGATAAGGTCGTGCCATCCACCAACTCAAGTTCGCCGCCCACGGGAACACCATGTGCAATGCGGCTTGCGGTGACTCGATGTTCACGACACAACTCGGCAATGTATTGCGCGGTCGCCTCACCTTCCACCGTCGGGTTAGTGGCGAGGATCACCTCACTGATATCACCGCGTTGCAAGCGATAATCCAGCGTATCGAGGCCAATATCGCTCGGACCAATACCATCCAGCGGTGATAAGTGCCCCATCAACACAAAATAGCGACCAGAAAATTGACCGGTAGCTTCTAGCGCCGCAATATCTGCTGGGCTTTCAACCACACACAACTGACCATTTTCTTTACGTTTTGGGTTGCTACAGATGTGGCAAACATCCTGCTCAGTAAAAGTTCGGCACTCCTGACAATGGCCGATTTCGACCATCGCCTGACTCAGTGCCTCAGCCAGTTGTAAACCACCTTTACGATCGCGCTGTAACAGATGGAATGCCATACGCTGCGCTGATTTTGGGCCAACACCCGGCAGACAGCGTAATGCTTCCATCAAATGTTCCAGCATGTGACTGGTACGCATAAATTCAGCTCAGATTAGAATGGCATTTTCATGCCCGGAGGCAGTTGCATTCCACCGGTGATTGAAGCCATTTTTTCTTTTTGCGTCTCTTCGATACGACGAGCGGCATCATTGAATGCGGCAGCAATCAAATCTTCCAGCATCTCTTTATCGTCTTCCATCAGACTTTCATCGATGTTGACACGGCGCACGCTGTGGCTGCCCGTTACGGTCACTTTCACAAGGCCAGCACCGGATTCACCGGTCACTTCCATGTTTGCGATCTCTTCTTGCAGCTTTTGCATACGCTCTTGCATTTGTTGGGCTTGCTTCATCAGGTTGCCCATTCCGCCTTTACCAAACATCTTTATCTCTCTGGTTATCGTTGAATGTTTCACATAGTGTGGGGGTGAGACACTTAGGTTTCAACCCCAGTTAAATGGGTCGTACGCTGTCGCTATCGAGCTGCGCATTAAATCGACGCTCAATAAACTGCACGTTGGGATCGGTTTGTAAACTGTGCAGCGCGGACGTGAGTTTCTGCTGGTAGAGCCGCTCACGCAGCTCAAGGGGGGTTTCTCCCTCTTGTCCCACGGTAATGTTCAATGAACAAGCTTCACCAAGCACATGATTCAATGCCTGTTCTAACTCTTGCTGCGCTTTTTCGTTGTGCAGATGGGCATGACTTGGACGCAGCGTTAGAGAAATCTGATCGCCTTGACGAACAAAAGCGGAATTCAGCGCCAATTGCTCAACCATTTTGGCAGTCTCTAGCCGTTGAACCAATGCCGACCACGCGTCTTGCGCGACCGCTTCTTCAATCAACTTCGCTCCCATTTCCGGCGTTTTTTCATGCTCTAACGCTTTTTTCAGTTGCGTTGGCGTGACTTCACTTTTTACCGCCACTTCGATAGGTTGCATTGGACGCCATTGATAGATTTCCTCTTCAGGCTCCAACTCATCTTCATCATTGCGTTCTGGCGACACCTGCACTTGTTGTGCTCTCTGCGCAATACGCTCTAGCGCCGACGCTGGAGTAGCAGATGTCGCGTCAGACTTTTTTCCATCCGCGCCTTTGTTTTGTACTTCTTGTCGCTTAGAGCGCAGTTGATGACGCAACCCCGCTAAGGCAGGCATAGTGGTTTGGTTTTGAGCATCCGTATTGGGCACAGCGGTACCCATTGGTGAGTTCATCGAGTTTGCTTCTTCTCGCTGAACGGCCGGAGCAGCCCTTTCCATCTCAGGCTCCGCAGCCATCATAGGCTGTGCCATAGCATTCGGCATAGCTTGTGCGGGTTGCGACACTGGAGGCTGAACTACAGGTTGTGACTGTGGTGTTTGAACTGCTGCTTGAGGTGCAGGGCGAACCATTGGTGCTGGTGAGGCAACTGATGATACTTCCGATTGTGCATTGACCGGCGTGATCACACTAGCTAGAGATACACTCGACGGACGAAACGCCATCATGCGCAGCATCAACATTTCAATGCCAATTCGCGCCGTGGGTGACAGTGGTAAATCTTGTCGACCTTTGAGCGCAATTTGGTAGTAAAGCTGCACATCTTGCGGCGCTAAGGTTTTGGCCAACGACTCAATACGCGATGCCTCTGGCAGCGATTTATCCAAGGTGGCAGGCAACGCTTGGTACATAGCAATTCGATGCAGTTGAGTCGAAAGCTGTTGCAGTAATCCATCCCACTCTACGCCATTTTGGGCAAGTGTTTCGATGCAATCCATGACTGCTTGTGGCGTTTGCAGGCTGATGGCTTGCAAGAGATGTAGAGCATGATCCGTGTCTAGCGTGCCGAGCATGTGCGCGACGATGTCACTTTTCACTACGCCATTGCCCAAAGCAATCGCTTGATCGGTCAAGCTAAGAGCATCGCGCATACTGCCATCCGCAGCATGGGCGAGCAGATTGAGTGCTTTGCTGTCGCTCGAAATCTGTTCGGCGTGCAGCACTTTATCGAGCTGCTGCTGGATATTTTCTACACTGATCGGTTTGAGATGGAACTGCAAACAGCGAGACAAGATAGTCACAGGCAGCTTTTGTGGATCAGTGGTTGCCAGCAAAAACTTCACATACTCAGGCGGCTCTTCAAGCGTTTTCAGTAGCGCATTGAAGCTGTGACGCGAGAGCATATGAACTTCATCGATCAGGTAAACTTTGAAGCGTCCGCGCGCAGGTTTGTACTGCACGTTGTCGAGCAGCTCACGCGTATCTTCCACTTTGGTGCGTGATGCCGCGTCAATCTCAAGAAGATCGACAAAGCGTCCCTGATCAATCTCTTGACAGGTTGCACACTGGCCGCAAGGCGTAGCCGTTATGCCCGTCTCGCAGTTGAGCCCCTTCGCAAACAAACGACCTATGGTGGTCTTACCCACGCCTCGAGTGCCACTAAACAAGTACGCATGGTGCAAACGGTTTTGCGCCAAAGCGTTTTCTAAAGCGGTTAAAACATGGGATTGTCCGACCACTTCGCTAAATCGTGTCGGACGCCATTTGCGTGCTAAAGCAAGATAACTCATTCCAATATCCGTTGTCGGTTAGTGACCTTCAAATTCACAGATGCTGTAAACCTGCAAGCCTAACCCTTCAAGGCGCTTATCACCACCAATTTCTGGCAAGTTGATCACGAAGGCAGCGTGCTCGACTTCTCCACCCAATTGACGGATGAGCTTAGTGGTCGCTTCAATCGTACCACCGGTCGCCAGCAGGTCATCCACCACCAGCACTTTGTCGCCCGGTTTGATCGCATCCACATGAATTTCCAGCGTATCAGTACCGTATTCCAGCTCATAAGATTGAGCGACGGTTTGACGCGGCAGTTTACCTGGCTTACGCACAGGCACAAAGCCGACACCCAGTTCTAGTGCCAGCGGAGCACCAAACAAGAAACCACGCGCTTCTGTGCCCACAACCTTGGTAAAACCCATGTCTTTGTACTTATCCACCAGAAGTTGAATGGTCGCTTGGTAGGCTTTGGCATCTTCCAGCAAACTGGTCACATCACGAAACAGAATGCCTTTTTTCGGGTAGTCAGGAATACTTTTGATGCTGGATTTGATCAGTGAAAGAGTTTCAGTTGTCATAGTTACTTTAACTTCAGTTGCTTCATCACCTTAGGTGATGACAGAACAATTTCGGTGCCGTCTGCCACACGGGATAGACAGCACTGAAAAAACAAAGCCCACTCGAAGAGTGGGCACACTTCCCGCTAATGCTAGTGATTTTCTTGTTGGTTAGCAACCAGCTCATGGGTAGGTAAACGGATAAACCAAGTGATCAAAAGCACAAGCCAGATAAACAGCGCGACCTTGAGCCACAGCCAAGGAACCATCCAGATCGAGAAAGCAAAACTCAGCACGATAAAGAGTGTTGCACGCTTTTTCACCGTTTTATTGACTGCGCCATGTTGTTGCCAGTTTTGAATGATAGGACCAAATGTTGGGTGTTGATTCAACCAGAGATGAAACCGAGGGCTACTGCGCAAAAAACAAGCGCTGGACAGTAAGATAAACGGCGTTGTGGGAAGGAGAGGAAGAAATATGCCTAGTATCCCTAGGCATAAACTGATTATTCCAATAACACTGAACAAAAAACGTGGTAAGGATGAACGCATTAAAAACCAGCGTACCCGTTAAATACACGAATCCAAGTCAGTGTAGCAGGCAGAGTCGGGATCAGTAGTACTGCAACCACGCCTAGAAAGTAATAGATATTGAAGGGTTCTTTGAACTCTTGGTTTGCCATTGTAATCTTCTCTTTTGGGTGACTTTAAATTGGGCAACTCTAGGGTAGCCTCATTAATTTTGTGGTCAGAACTATAGCGAAAGCGAGCTGTAACAAACACTGATAATGTATAAGGTTATTAGCAGCTCGACACAAAGTTATAATCACACTCACACTTTAGGCGGTAAAATCACCCCTCACAACCCTGATAAAGATCCAACGTAAAACTGTAGGCTCTGGGTTTACTCAAACTGATTTGGCAGGCTGAACGAATTGGCAAATCTTTGGTAATAAAATTGCGTAAACTGTTATCGCCTAACTGAACACCAGAAGTAATCCGATTGTGTACGTAGCCATTTGACCACTGACAATCCAGCCCCGCTGGTAATAGTGACAAAGTACCATCGGCAAGATCTGCCACCCCAAACAGGGCCGATACTTTACCAATACACTCAGAGCAACGAATACCCCGCTCGATGATTTCGGCAAGATCTTTCAGCTCAACACTAAAGTTACCTAGATTACGCAAATAATCATGGAACAAGGCGCGCACCAGCAATGTGGATGCCGCACCGCACTCACGGTGGCTCGCCGCATCAACCACATAGAACACAAATTGACCGTTCATAAGCCAAGCGTAGTCAAAAACCAGTGGCATCAATTCGGCGGACTGTAGTAAGCGATAACTACATTTCCAGCTCCCGAGCTGAGAATCCTTTTCTGGTAATAGTGCTTCGAGTAACTCTTTGGCGGCATTAGGGTTGTCTTTCAAATATTGTAAATGCCAATGTAGTTCTTGTTCTTCAGGGATGCTCCCTTGGCGATCAGCACCATACCAACAACTTGCAAAATCTCGTTGATGCTCATCATTAGCCAACACTTTTTCTATTGCGCTGGCAAGATGCGAATGATTGGTGATCGGTTTGGGTAGAAAATCTTGAATTCCAAAGCGCAGCGCTTTAGCCACATCAGCCATTTCCTCGGTGGCTGAAACAACAACCAGAGGCAAGGAAGGATAGGACGAGCTAACCTCTTCAACGAACTCAATCCCGTTGAGCACGGGCATGGACAAATCACACAAAATCAGGTCTGGCTCGTGGTCACGTAATTTTCGCAAGCCATCTAAACCGTTTTCAGCTTCGATCACTTGATAACCATATTTTTGAAGATAGCCTTTGGTCATTCGTCGGAAAACAGGATCGTCATCCACCAGCAAAATCAGCTTTGCTGCCGTTATCTGCGCTTCATCTTCGCAGTCTTCCGAGATGTGAGATTTATACATAAACATCGACCTCACTCATAAAGTCTACCGCACAAGTCACCAATTGCTTGCGGCGGAAAAGTTGGATTATTGATTAGTTAAAAAGTAGCTTCGAATTGGGCATTACACAAACCGTGGGGCTTAAAAATTAATCAATCACAAGATGTATGGTTTTCAATAAATCCTCTTACAAGTTGACATCACGCAAAATTTATCGGCTCATATGTGTATAAATTAGCGATAGTTGCAACATAATGTGTCAGAAACGATGAAATTAGATGACCTAAACCTCTTTCGACTGGTTGTCGAAAATGGAAGCTATACCTCAACTTCAAAAAAAACCATGATCCCTGTGGCAACGATCACAAGACGGATCCAAGCCTTGGAGGATTCCCTAAACCTTAGGTTGCTCAATCGTCACGCTCGTAAACTGACTCTGACCGAAGCGGGCGAACGTTTCTACAAAGATTGCTCTCCCCTGCTGGAGCGCCTCGCTTCAATGACAGAAGAGATCACCGATGAATGTCGTGGTGCATCGGGGCGCATTCGTATTTCTGCGCCATCCAATCTGACTAAACGAATGATGATGCCGATGTTCAATGCTTTTATGCAGAAATACCCCGATATCCATATTGAGCTGATGATGAGTAACCAAGCCGACGATCTCGACCCCACCGAATGGGATGTGATTTTCCGAGTTGGCCCACAGCGTGATTCCAGCTTAATAGCTCGTAAGATCGGTGAAGTGAAAGATATTTTGGTTGCTAGCCCTCAATACTTGGCGAGCAATCCGCAACCGACCCATGCTGAAGAGTTGCACCAACATCAGTTACTCAAAGGTTATCCATTGCTCAAATGGCAACTGACCAACAGCCAAGGTGAGACTGTCGTCAACAGTGATCGCGGCCGTTTTCAAGCCAGCGCACTGAATGTCGTTCGCAGCGCATGTTCAGAAGGTTTAGGCATTACGCTCATGCCCGATGTGATGCTGCGTGAATTTCTTGAGGATGGCAGTTTGGTACAAGTGCTGTCGGATTGGAGCTCAAATCCGCGGGATATCTACATGCTGTATAACCACAAAGATCACCAGCCGGAAAAAGTGCGCCTGTTTATTGATTTTGTGATTGGCTACCACCTGCAATAAACACTCGTCTTTTTATAAAGCATTTCAATAGAAAAAGGGCTTCGCGCCCTTTTTCTTACTGTTGTACGTACCCCATATTTAGAGATACTCAACGTACTTGCTAAGCTCACGTTCAGGCACTTTAACTGCCGTAGTACCGGGAGTACCAAGATAGAGAAAACCGACAATTTGATCTTCGCCTTGCACCTTGAAAGCACGACGGACAACCGGATGGAACATCCAACTTCCAGAGCGCCAAATCCCCTGAAACCCTTGTGCTACGGCCGCCATTTGCATGGCTTGCACCGCGCAACCTGCGGATAAATGCTGCTCAAACGCTGGAATTTTGTCAGTGTGAGTGACTTTAGCAATCACAGTGATCACCATTGGCGCACGAAAAGGCGCATTTTTCGCTTTACTGATCACTGCCTCATCACTACCGTTAGCAATCTCCGCTTGCTCTAAAATGGCGGCCAGTTTGGCTAGTCCATCACCGTGAGCCACCACAAAACGCCACGGAGTGAGTGCACCGTGATCGGGTGCGCGTAAACCTGCACGCAGAATATTATCTAATGCCTCGCCTTGTGGTGCTGGCGCATCCAGTTTGGCGATTGAACGACGGTTGAGCAATAAATCGAGCGCTTCCATTTTGAATTCCTTGTTACTTCTTGATTTTATGTTTCATCCTAGCACAGATTTTCAGAGTCCCTCGCAGTAAGAAAGAGGCACTTGGCCTCTTTCCTGTCGCTGACTTTGGGCTATTGTCACCTGAGGTTAGCAGTAGAACTTCTCACCCAATCCCGCTCTGGTCAACAAGCCATCGCATGGTGCAAACCGCTCTCCATATTTCTCGGTGTGCTGGTTCATCATTTCCACCACTTTGGTTAAACCAAGCGTATCCATATAACGGAAAGGGCCACCCAAGAATGGCGGGAAGCCGATGCCAAAAATCGCGCCCATATCGCCATCACGTGCACTGCGAATAATGCCTTCATCGAGACAACGAACCGCCTCATTGAGCATAGGCAACAAGCAACGCATCGCGATTTCTTTGTCGTTTAGCTTAGATTCCGGGGTTAACTTCAGCAGTTTATAAACGGATTTATCGACTTCTTTCTTTTTGCTGCCTTTGTAGGTGTAGAAACCTTTACCGCTTTTCCGGCCTTTACGGTTATCTTTCAACAGCACATCAAACACGTCCGGTCCTTGGAAACGCGGCCCAAGCTCTTTAACCAAAATCGGCATGATCTTGGCTCCGATATCGACCCCTACTTCATCAAGCAAGGTGATAGGCCCCACTGGGAAACCAAAATCCAGTAACGCAGCATCGAGTTTTTCGATAGGTTCACCCGCCATCAGCACTTGCGCGGCTTCATTCATATAAGGCGCTAAAATGCGGTTGACATAAAAACCGGCACAGTCTTTAACAACAATCGGAGTTTTGCCCTGCTTACGTGCCAAAGTCACCACGGTCGCAATGGTTTCATCCGAGGTGGTCGCGTGAGGGATTACTTCCACCAACGGCATTTTTTCAACTGGGCTGAAATAATGTAAACCCACAATATTTTGCGGACGCTGCGCTTGGCTCGCGATCTGATGGATCGGCAGCGAGGACGTGTTGGTCGCAAAAATCGTTGTCGGTTTGGCATTCGCTTCAATATCCGCCACCATTTGTTGCTTAAGTTTCAGATCTTCAAACACAGCCTCAATCACCACATCACAACTGTCAAAACCCACAAAGCCAGTCCCACCCGAGAGCTGCGACATCTGCGCTTGCAACTGCGCTTTAGTCAACATCTTGCGCTGTCTCTGTTTATCAAACAGCTTATAGTTGTAATTGAGGGCATTGAGCACACCATCATTCGCCACATCTTTGATGCGCACCGGTGTTTTGGCTTTCGCCACAGTAACGTGACTGATGCCCGCCCCCATCAAACCACCACCGAGCACGCCCACAGCCGCTACAGGTACGGGTTTGGCATCCGCACCGAGATCTTTTTTCATCTCTGTGGTCGCAAAGAAAATGGAGCGCAGTGCTTTCGATTCTCGGGTCATCACCAGTTCAGCGAAACGCTTGGCTTCATATTCCAAGCCGGCATGCATCCCTTTTTCTAGACCATACTGAATGACCTCTAAAATGGCTTGCGCTGCGGGGTAATTGCCACGGGTTTTCTGCTGCGTTTTCTTGGCCGCTTGGTCAAAAATCAACTTACGCCCCAAGCCGGTATTGGCGAGCAGTTTTTCTTTGATCGGTAGCGTAACTTGGGCGCGCTTTTTGTGCCCTTTTTCTTCTAAAAGACGTTTAGCCACATCCAACAGTACTGAGTGCGGAACACATGCATCAACCACACCCAATTTTTTGGCTTTTTTGGCACGCAATTGTTTGCCCGTTAAGATGAGATCCAGCGCAGGCAGTAAACCAATCAAACGTGGTAAACGCTGCGTACCGCCTGAGCCCGGAAGCAAACCCAACATCACTTCTGGTAAGCCTAAACGTGTTACGTCACCTTCAGTACAGACACGATAATCACACGCCAGAGCCAATTCTAAACCACCGCCTAAGCAAGGGCCGTGAATCGCCGCGACCACAGGAAAAGGCAAATCGGCAAGCTGCTGGAACATCTGTTGCCCCTGCGAGGCTAACGCTTGTGCTTCATGTACCGATTGGCAAGCTTCCAACATGCGGACATCCGCGCCCGCAATAAAGTTATCCGGCTTAAGAGAGTGGATAATCAGCCCTTTGATCTGTCCTCGCTTTTCATTGAGCGTTGCAAAAACGGCTTGCATCTCTTCTGCAAATGCCGCTTGCAGGGTATTCATTTTTTCGCCCGGGACATCAATCGCCAGCCAAGCGTAATGCTGCTCATCAAACGAGAGCTGAAATGCATTGTTGTTATCCATTATTCCACCTCCAGAATCATAGCAGCGCCTAAGCCACCCGCAGCACAAGCCGTATTTAAGGCTAAACCACCGCCACGGCGTTTTAATTCACGCAAAGTTTGAGTGATCATACGCGCACCTGTCGCCGCGAATGGGTGACCATAAGCCAGTGAGCCACCCAGCACGTTAAATTTACTCATGTCCACTTCACCAATCGCTTGTGCGCGACCTAGCTGCTCTTGAGCAAACTTGTCACTGGCGAACATCTTCAAGTTCGCTAAGGTTTGCGCGGCAAAGGCTTCGTGCATATCAATCAAGGTGAGATCATTTAAGGTGATGCCTGCGCGATCCAAGGCTATCGGAGTGGCGTAAGAAGGCCCCATCAGCATATCTTTTTCTACGCCAATCGCGGCAAACGCATAAGAGCGGATATACCCCATGATCTCAAGACCAAGCTCTTTCGCTTTACCTTCACGCATCAACATAATCGCGGCGGCGCCATCCGTCAGTGGGGTTGAGTTTGCTGCGGTCACCGAGCCGTATTGACGGTCAAAGGCAGGACGCAACTTCGCATAGCTCTCTAGCTTGGAGTCCATGCGAATGTTGTTATCCATATCCAGCCATTTTTTGTATGGCTCAGGAAAAGCCGTCATCACTTCATCGCGAATTTTGCCCTCTGCCCATGCTTGAGCCGCTAAAGTATGTGAACGATGTGCTAACGCATCTTGCTCAGCGCGCGAGATCGCATAGCTTTTGGCCATCTGCTCAGCAGTTTGCCCCATCGAAAGACCCGTTGAATATTCCGCAACCGCAGGAGGTACGGGCATCAAGTCTTTAAAAGAGAGGTTGCTGAGCAGTTTAAGTTTCTGCCCGACCGTCTTAGTTTTACTCAAGGCTAATAAAGAAGCCGCCAGTTTTTTAGAAACACCAATCGGCAGAACAGAAGAAGAGTCCGCACCACCTGCAATACCAATATCTATGCTGCCAGCCATGATACTTTCGGCCACATTGACGGCTGCTTGAAAACTGGTGGCACAAGCGCGAGTAACGCTGTAGGCATCCGTGTTAATCGACATTCCGGTACCTAGTACAATTTCTCGAGCAATATTCGGCGCTTCTGGCATCTGTACCACTTGGCCAAACACCACTTGCTCAATTAATTTAGGATCGATAGCGGTGCGAGCCATCATCTCTTGTACTACCATTTTGCCGAGATCGACTGCGGGTACTTGACCAAACTCGGTGCTTTGACGCGCAAACGGCGTACGTAGCCCGGCCACAATCGCCACTCGTTCTCCAGAACGAGTCCTGACTTCCTGTTTGCCCATGATTTCTCCTTCGAATAAGAGGTCTGACCTGACACATTGTAACGAGAATGTTAAATAAATCAAACGACCGTTTAAATAATCGTGATTTAAACAATCCTTTCGAGATGAAAAACACTGGCAAACCGGTGTAGGTAGGATTTTTTGCAAAAAAAAAAACCACACAGAACTGTGTGGTCGGAATGGGTAAAGCAATTAACTTACGCCAATTGAAAAATCAGTTTCCTGATTAGGAGAAAGTAAAGTCAGCCTTCAAAAGGAAGTGTCATCTTTGCTCAACAATGTCAGTCATAATGACTAACGAGATGACAGGAGCTACTATAACGGCTTCAGAGTATGAGATTTTGAATTAGATCAAGTTTAATGCGATTAAACGACTTGTTGAGGTAGAGAGCCATAACGCGCTGAAACTTCATAAGTCGTGAACTCCTTCGCATTATTTCTGTCATATCACCATCTTCGAGTCAAACCGCATAGCGCAACAGGAGTTTGGCAAAATGAATTGGAATAACACGACGCATATAGGGAGCCCTTGGTGTCGATATTGAATCTGTTTGGAAAGAAAGTTTCCCAACGTCCGGTCAATAGTGACATGGACAGACAAAGAAAATACGAAGCACTGGTGCGAGCTTATCATCGCGACCTTTACCGATACGCCTATTGGTTGTGTAAAGATCGCTCGATTGCCGAAGACTTGGTGCAAGAAACCTGCTTGAGAGCGTGGAAATCGCTCGATAGCCTGCTGGATGAAAAAGCAGCCAAAGCTTGGTTAATTACGATTCTGCGCCGAGAAAATGCTCGCCGCTTTGAGCGTAAACAGTTCGATTTAGTCGATATCGATGAACACGATTATGAAGCCAAGTACAACGACGATGAACACCATCAAAATGAGTGGCTGCAAAAGCAAATTTTGAAACTGGATATCGAATATCGCGAGCCCCTCTTTTTACAAGTGGTGGGAGGATTCAGTGGTGAGGAGATCGCAGACATCCTTTCACTGAATAAAAATACGGTGATGACCCGTTTGTTTAGAGCACGTAACCAACTTAAAGAGATGATGGATGGTTCAGAACACTACCCGGAGCAGCAAAATGGATGAACTGGAATTTCGCCGCAAAGTCATGTCTGATCCCAAACAGCGCGATAACGACATGCTTGACATGATGGCCTCAAGTGAGGCTAACGCTAAGTTTGTCGATGATGTACTTCAGCTCGATAAACAGATAGCTCAGGCATTCAAAGTGGATGTACCGGATAATCTGGCTGATAAAATTTTATTCAAACAAAGCACTTTAATGGAAGATGAGAAAATCATCCGCCCTCAGTTTGTTCGTAAAGCCATGGCGATCGCGGCATCGGTTGCCTTTACTGCGGGGCTCTTGGTTGGGCAAATCCAGTGGGGCAACCTTTTCATCTCTCCCGCGCAAGCCAGCCTATCTGAAATGGCAGTGCAACATGTTATCCATGAAAAAGGATTCGTTAACCGGCTAGACGAACAAGCGGACATGCAGCAAATCAATGCAAAAATGCAACCTTTTGCCTACAAAATGGAAGGTGACTTTCCTTATCACGTCTATTACCTCAATCACTGCGGTTTTGGTAAAGACAATGCCGTACACATGGTATTTCAAGGTGACAAAGGAAAAGTAACACTGTTTTTCACGCCCATTCACAGCACGCAAAGCAGCCTATTTAAGCAAGATGATATGGCAGTAGTCATTGAGCCTGTCGGTAGTGCAAGTTTGATTTTGGTGGGCGAAAAGGACGAAAACCTGACCAATATTGCCAATAAACTTATGTCCATGATCCAATCATCTATCTGATTTTTGCATACTCGACATGACACTCGCTCATTGTTGTGAATGGCCAAAATAGAGCGAAAACTCTAAGTTTTAGAGTTTTCGCCTAAATTCCTGCCAAATAGACATCATTTCAGTAATTTTCTCGCTCAATTAGACAATGGTCGGATTTCTATCTCCTATACTAGCGTCTAGGATCAGCCACCACTGAGCAATTGCTCAAATAAAGCAAAAGCTCATACAACAACGCCCATAAGAGGCGAAACCAAAAAGGAAAAGTCTAATGAACAACATGCGTCTGTTTAAAAAATCTCTGCTTGCCGTAACGGTAACGCTAGCCACACAACAAGCGTTTGCAGCAGGTTTCCAGCTCAACGCACAATCTGCTACAGGCCTAGGTCGCGCTTTTGCGGGTGATGCCGTTATCGCCGATAACGCAGCCGTAATGTCTCGCAACCCAGCGGCGATGGCACTGTTTGATGAGATGGCGCTCTCTCTTGGTTTTGAAACCATTACCACCATGATTGACGTTAAAGATGTCTCTTATCGAGGTGTTCTCGGTAACTCAGTTTCTGTTCAAGACACGGATGACGTAGGTGGTACTTCCGTTGCACCTAATATTCATTTGATCGTTCCAGTCAATGAACAGTTTGCTTGGGGGGTTAATGCTTATTCAAACTTTGGTACAAAAACTGAGTTTTCTGATTCTTATCCAGCCTCTGAATACGGTGGCTTAACTGACGTTAAAAGCTTTAACTTAGGCCTAGCAGGTTCTTATCGCGTCAACAAAGAATGGAGTTTTGGTGCTGGTTTAGACCTGATTTATGGGCAAGGCACGATGAAACGTATTGCCGGAACCAGTTTCCCAGCAAGTACAATTGTGGTGAACCCGACGACCGTTATCCCAGCTCGAGGCACATCACTACTCAACGTCGATAAAGCGGATGGTTGGGCAGTAGGTTTTAACTTGGGTACAGTTTACGAAATGGATGAGAATAACCGCTTTGGTTTGTCTTACCGCTATAGCCCAGAATTTAAAGCTAAAGACGATTACGGACAAGAGATCACGCTACCACTACCGGATATCGCTGAGTTCTCTGGCTTCCACAAAATCGAGAATACTCAGTTTGCCGTACACTATAGCGTACAGTGGATTGGCTGGAGTGCTTTCGACAAAATTGAGTTCCGCAACCTTGTAACGTCTCGCTCTTCTGTTGGCGCTCTAACCAAAGGCAGCTACGATAAGATGTATGAGTGGCAAGATGGCTGGCACTACTCTATCGGTGGCACATACTACTTAAATAGTGATTGGACACTGCGTGCAGGCTATATGTACGATACTAGCGCACAAGATTCACGTACTTCTATCTCTGTTCCAGATTCAGATCGCCAGTGGTTATCAGCAGGCTTTACCTATAACATCGATGACAAATCAAACGTAGACTTTGGCTTTACTTACTTAATGGGTAAAGATGTCGCAGTTTCTGAAAATGATGCGGGTTCTAAGCTAACCGCAACAACCCACGCAGACGCAATCCTGTTGGGCTTACAATACAGCCGTACGTTTTAATTAAAACGTCACAACATATCATTACTAAGGGGCTGATTTATCAGCCCCTTTATTTTGCTCACTGCCTAGTTTTGCTTAATGTCAGCGTACAAGCGTGCGATTAACCGCCTCAATATCACTACATCTGTACGCTGAACCTTTAATAACCTTTGTTTAATAAATAGAAATATCATCTATAAAATATCCATTTTACAGGATAAAACTTCAAATCCTACACTTTCATTGATTTGAAGTTTTAAAGCAATTGCTCTAGACGTAGACTTGCCGCAACAAAAACCAGCAAATTTCAGCGAACAATCCCAATGAAAACCAATAAGATTCTCCTCTCCTGTGCTGTGGCTTTCGGTTTAGCCAGTGTTTCTACTTTTACCCAAGCGGCGGGCTTCCAGCTTGCTGAGTACTCAGCAACGGGTCTTGGCCGTGCTTACGCCGGTGAAGCCGCGATGGCAGACAACGCCAGCGCACAATGGCGCAATCCTGCAATGCTGACCTATTTAGAAGGCACTCAAGTTTCTGCTGGCGCAATCTACGTGAATCCAAACGTGGATGTTGAAGGCACAGTAACCCATCAACAACTGGGTAACACACACGCGTCATCAAACGATTTTGCCCACGATGCAGTGATTCCGAATTTCTACCTGTCACACCAGTTAAACGAACAAGTGGCACTGGGTTTTGCTCTTGGTACTAACTACGGCATGGAAACCGATCTAGGCACTGAGTTTGCAGCCTCTCACTTTGGCAACCAAGCGAGCGTGATCAGCAAAGAAGCTAACCTCAATATTGCTTACCAAGTTTTGCCTCAACTGAGTATTGGTGGTGGTGTGCGTTATGTGATGGGTGAAGGTCATTTCGGTGCAACTGCGCCAGCAAAAAATCTGATTCGTCATCCTGTTACTAACAACGTCATGACTTTACCTAAAGGTACAACCTTAAAATATATGGAAGGTGAAGATAATTCTTGGGGTTGGCAAGTAGGCAGTGCATGGCAAATCAATCAAGATCACCGCGTAGGTTTCGCCTATAAATCGGAAGTGGTGATGGATTTTGAAGGCCATGCAGAAGGAGTCAGTTACGGTAGTTATAAACCCGGCATGATGTCTGTGACTCTACCAGCGACGGCTGAACTGGCAAGCTTCCACCAACTCAATGACCAGTGGGCGATTCACGCTAGCATTAACTGGACAGATTGGAGTTCATTCAAAGAGTTGACGACTGTGTTCCCAGAAAAATCTGACCTCATCAAATCAGAAAACTGGGAAGACAACTACCGCTTTGCTTTAGGCACAACGTATCAATACGACGCTAAACTCGCTCTGCGTGCAGGCGTCGCATACGACACATCAGCGGTAGACGATAAAAACCGCACAGCAACCATCCCAGAAACAGACCGTACTTGGGTAAGTGTCGGCGGTAGTTATGTTGCAACGCCACAACTGACTCTCGATGCCGGTTTTACCTATATCTTTGCGAAAGATGCAACCATCAATGAACCTCGTGACGCTTCAGACCAAACTGCAGCCGCAATCGGTGGTGCATTTACAGGTAATGTATCAGGCAATGTTTGGCTAATCGGTGTTCAAGCGAACTACCGCTTCTAAAGTCATTCCACTTTAGCAAGGCCAGCTTAACGCTGGCCTTGCTGTGGTAGTTTCAGTAAGAACTGCTCTGCCGCTTGTTCCACTAAATCTAATACCCGCTCAAAACCCTGCTCACCTCCATAGTAAGGATCGGGAATCTCTTCACATCCGCAATCACAATGGCTGAGCATCAATGACAGCTTATGTTGATGGGATTGAGGGCAGCGAGCTTTCAGCTCAGCTAAATTCTCTTTGTCTGCGGCTAAAATCCAATCAAATTTCACAAAATCTTCATCACGGATCTTTCGCGCTTTGATGCCAGAAAATGAGTATCCCCGCTTCTCTCCTGCCGCTTTTGAGCGTGCATCCGGTGGATTCCCTTGGTGATACCCAATCGTGCCTGCTGAATCGATTTCTACATCAACCTTGAGTTGTGCAGCCTTAGCACGCAATACCGCTTCCGCGGTCGGAGAACGGCAAATATTGCCCATGCACACCACGAGTACCTTCTGCATCTTATATCCCTATTTTTGTTTGGTGTTTGCCACTGACGAGTTGGGCTATCATAGCGACAAGTTTCAGATTGAAAAAGGATTTGCCATGTCCGGCGATGAAATCAAACAAGAGCGTCACAAAGCTCGTCAACAAAAAGTCAAAGAGCAAGTGGATGCCAAAATTGCCGCCGCTCAAGAAGAAAAAGGGTTGCTGCTGATTATTACTGGCAATGGTAAAGGAAAATCGACCTCAGGTTTTGGCACCATTGCGCGCGCGGTAGGTCACAGTAAACAGTGCGCGGTAGCTCAGTTTATTAAAGGCACATGGGAGAATGGCGAGCGAAATCTTTTAGAAAAGCTCGGCGTTGAATTTCAAGTCATGTCGACTGGCTTTACTTGGGAAACCCAGAACCGCGATAGCGATACCGCAGCGGCACAAGAAGTATGGCAACACTGCAAACGCATGTTGCAGGATGAATCGCTGGATGTGGTGCTGTTTGATGAACTCACTTACATGGTGAGCTACGGTTACATCGAACTTGAGGAAGTGGTCGAAGCATTGAATCAGCGTCCGAAAATGCAATCGGTGATCATCACTGGGCGCGGCGCACACCGCACTTTGATTGAGATGGCCGATACGGTTTCTGAAGTGAAAAATATCAAGCACGCTTTCGAATCCGGCGTGAAAGCCCTTAAAGGGGTCGATTGGTAAAACACTTAAAAAAATCAATAAAAAAGGGCTGAATATCAGCCCTTTCTAGTTCCACTAGCGATGCATCAACATTAGTTAAATAGACCTTTCAACAACCCATCCACCGCTTTTTTGGTCTCTTCATCTTTAATTTTATCGGTCAGTTTTTCCACGCCGCGATCCACTTCTTTCTTGGCTTTTTGTTTGAGTACATCATCAAACACCAAACGGAATTTCGGATCGCTCCATGCACCTGAAACATTGATCGGGATAGTCACATCGCGCAACTCATCTAAACCCTTACCACCCTGACCTTCCAAGGTTCCAACAATCGAAGTACGTACCAGAAAATCGACATTCTGCTGTAGGTAATTGGCTTTACCTTCACCATGAATGCGCAGCAATGGCGATTGCATATTAAGATCGTTGGTCGTTACTTCACCTTTATTGAGTTTCAGCGTCGTCGTCATCGCACTAAAGTCTGTTTTCTTGACGGTGTCCACTTCTTCAACACTTTGGCCTTTGATTTTGGCGTAGTTGGTACGAATCAGGTGCGCCACGTTAATCCCTCTTACCGCACCATCGGCAAAGTTAATCGCCACAGTACCAACCAGATTTTTCTGGATACCGCTTGGTGTTAGGCCCTTGCCTTGCACATTCACATCAATATTGCCTGTGCCTTCTAGCATTTCGTTGTTCAGCACATCTTTTAGTAAAGGCTTAACCTGTACCCCTTTGATCTGCTTCTTCACACTGTAAGTCGCGGGCGTTTTACGCGCATCCACTTGCGCGCTAGCTTGCACGGATCCTTGATACAGATTCGCGGTGAAGGATTTCAAATCCACCACACCACGATTGACCGCAAAAATCGCTTTTACATTTTGCAGATGGGCGTTGCTGGCTTTGAATTTATCAATACTGATCTCACCCGCCACATCCAAGGCGTTGAGTGCCGACAAGTCCGGTTCCACTTCTGCTGGGGCATTTGCCGCGGGTGCTGACGATGAGGATGCAGCCGCTTCCTTGGCTGGCGCAGATTGCGACTCTTGAGCTTTCGTGCCTAAGAAGGCATCCAAGTCAATCTCAGGGCTGTGCAAGTTGAAACGCACTTTCGGAATATCTGCGAGGGTGACATCCGCTTTGCCATCGAAACTCAGCGCATTGGCCGTCAGTTTGTTGAGCAGCACACTAAGATGGTTTTGTGTCAAATCGAAAGCAATTTGCGAGTCTAAACTTAACTTCATCGGTGATTGCGGTAACGCAGCCCCTTCCAATTCAGCTTGCAGCTTCAGCGTATCCAAACCAACTTTGCTGATCGCTTGATTGACCATCAATGAGGCTGAACCTTGCGCGTTAAGCTTCATATCTGCCGCTTTACCCGCCACGGAGAAGGTCAAAGCATTGGCTTTATCAAACTCAAAAGTATCGAGTTTCAGTTTGGCTGAATCGATTTGGTTACTCGGATCACTAAAGCTCGCATCGAGATTAATGTTACGTAGTGCATATTGCTTGAAGTCTGCTGATAGGCGCACTTCAGCTTCACCTTGCGCGGCAAACTTCTGCTGATCTTTATCGCCTTTCGCGGCAAAGGTCGCTTTCGTCCAGCTGTCTGGCACAAACTCAGCAACACTCAATTGAACGTCATACAGCTTGGTATGCGAACCCGCATTTTTATCCGTGATTTCCAAAACGGCATTAGAGACAGAAACGCCACCCAACTCAATACTCCACGCCGCCGCAGGCTCGCTTGAACTTGGCTGAGAAGCGGGTACAGGTTCGGTTGTGGTTGGTGTGGACACCGGCTTGGATTGCGCTTGTGTTAACGCATCCAAATTGGATCGACCATCTTTAAGCGTTTCCAGATGGAATTCTGCGCCATCCAAACGGATGTTGCCGATTTTGAGCTGTTTATCGAGCAGTGGCATCACTGAGACATCAATACCCACACTCTCAACTTTAAACAGGTTTGGGCTAGCAAAACCTTGCGGGTTTTTCAGCTCGGTTTTGCCTAACTCAAAACCGATAGACGGGAAAAATTGCCAGCCAATATCGCCTTCAATCACCAAATCTAAGCCAGTTTGTTTTTTGGCTTGCTCTACGATTAAAGGTTTAAATTGATTGGGGTTAACCAACAACACTAAGGCCAGCAGTGCGCCAACAATCAGCACAACTAAACCGAGAAGAGAAATAAACAGTTTTTTCATCTGCTTTTCCTTGCTTGACGAGAAAAAGAAAGTGGCACTTAAAGTGCCACTTCTACTTTGAAAAATAAAGCTAAGCGATGCAAAGCTCTGGTCAAAATTACGATTTGAGCAATTTTGCGATATGCGCTTTGAGAACATCAATCGCGATACGGTTTTTACCACCACGCGGCACAATGATGTCAGCGTACTGTTTAGACGGCTCAATAAATTGCATAAACATAGGGCGTACCGTCTCTTGGTACTGCTTCAGTACAGATTCCATGGTGCGACCACGCTCTTGTACATCACGCTTAACACGGCGCAGCAAGCAGATATCCAGCGGCGTATCCATAAATACGGTCGCGTGCATCAAATCACGAAGACGTGGATCAGTCAGAAGCAGGATGCCTTCCAGAATGATCACTTTCTTCGGCGTCATGGTGGTGGTTTGCTCGGTACGTGTGTGCTCAGTGTAGCTGTATTCTGGCACTTCAACCGCTTCGCCACGCGCCAGCATTTGCAAATGTTGGCAAAGGAGATCGTGGTCTAGCGCACTTGGGTGGTCGTAGTTGGTTTTAACACGTTCTTCCATGCTCAGATGGCTCTGATCTTTGTAGTAGCAATCTTCCGTAATCACACCGATTTGATGGTCACCCACTTTGGCGCGTAGCTCATTATAAATCGTGCTCGCAATGAGACTCTTACCAGAAGCAGAAGCGCCAGCAATACCGACGATGACACATTGATTATTCTCAGACATGGTTATGCACCCGAACATGGTTGTGAGGAATGAAGGTAAACCGCCTGATTATAGGGAGAATGTGACCGAGATACCAGTTTGCATTAGGCAAAAACAGCCACATAAATGTCGGATGGATAAGATTAAACCAGAGCAAACGATTACATTCACTCTGGCTGTTAGAGCAGGATGCGGCTTTAATTAACCCACTGGATTTGAATGCTCTCTGGTTTGGCTTTGCCTTGCCAAAACAGCGAAGCACACACACGCTGCGCCAACGCTAAATAGCGTTCGGTATGCTCGCTATTGGGACGCGCCACCACAGTCGGAACTCCCGCGTCAATATCCTCTCGCATGTCAATATGCAGCGGAATTTGCGCCAGCAGGGATAAGCCAAATTCAGCGGCAAGAGTTTGCGCTCCGCCAACCCCAAAAATATGCTCTTTTTCGCCGCAATGACTACAGATGTGGTAACTCATGTTTTCCACCAGCCCAATCACGGGCACGTCCACTTTGGCAAACATCGCCGCGCCTTTGCGGGCATCGGCTAAGGCTAAATCTTGCGGTGTGGTTACAATCACTGCGCCCGTCACCGGAATTTGCTGCGCGAGGGTGAGTTGGATATCCCCCGTGCCCGGCGGCATATCGATCACCAGATAATCCAGATCCGGCCACTCGGTTTCATTGAGTAACTGCGCCAGCGCCTTAGAAGCCATTGGTCCACGCCAAATCGCCGCATCCGCCTCATCCACCAAATAACCAATCGAATGCGTGGCAATGCCGTGCGCCTCAATTGGCTGCATCCATTTATTGTCACGCACTACTGGTTTAGCTTTGGTTTTACCGAGCATCAGCGGGACTGAGGGGCCGTAAATATCGGCATCCAATAGACCGACTTTGCCTCCTGACTTCGCAATCGCGAGTGCAAGGTTCACCGCCGTCGTGGATTTACCCACCCCACCTTTGCCTGACGTCACCGCAATAATATTTTTCACCCCTTTGACTGCCGCACTTACGCGAGTTTCCAGCGCTTGAGGTTTAACTTGAATGTCAAAGGTTACTGGCGCAATCGCGCCGCTTGCCTGCTGCTTGGCGATCCAGTCACTCAATTCATTGATAAGAGTGTTCGCAGCAAACGGCAGTTGAATCGTGACTTGCTGATTGGGCGTTATCGTCACGACAGACGGTGACATCGCCCAATCACTGATTAAATCGGGATGCGAAAATTGGCTCAGCCAGCGGCAGAGATCCTGTTTGGATTGAATAGATTGCATAACTTCCCCTTTTTTGCCCATGCTACCACCGCTCAAAGAGCAACTGAACCCCGAAAAAGATAGGGGAATCAACTGTTGCGCGCCTTGGCGTGACTGCGTGCTTAGGGTAATATTATCGCTTCAATTTGGTCCCTATCAAGAAAAGCGAATATTAAGTATGGCAAACGATCCAAGAAAACTTCTGGTAACTTGTGCCCTGCCTTACGCGAACGGTTCAATCCACCTTGGTCATATGCTTGAGCATATCCAAGCTGACATTTGGGTTCGTTATCAGCGTCTGCGTGGCAATACAGTAAACTTCATCTGTGCGGATGATGCGCACGGCACACCTATCATGCTGAAAGCACAGCAAATGGGTATGACACCAGAAGCGATGATCGAGATGGTGAGCGAAGAGCACCAACGCGACTTTGCTGGCTTCGATATTAGCTTTGATAACTACCACAGCACGCACAGCGATGAAAACCGCGAGCTGGCTTCACACATCTATCTGCAACTGAAAAAGAACGGCTTTATTTCAAGCCGCACCATTTCTCAGCTGTTCGATCCTGAAAAAGAGATGTTCCTGCCGGATCGTTTCGTAAAAGGCACCTGCCCGAAATGTAAATCGGAAGACCAGTACGGCGACAACTGTGACGCGTGTGGTGAGACTTACAGCCCGACTGAGCTGATCAATCCAAAATCCGCTGTCTCTGGTGCGACGCCAGTGATGAAAGATTCTGAGCACTTCTTCTTCGACCTGCCTCAGTTTGAGAGCATGCTCAAAGAGTGGACACGTTCAGGCTCTCTGCAATCAGAAACCGCCAACAAAATGCAAGAGTGGTTTGAAGGCGGCTTGCAACAGTGGGATATTTCCCGTGATGCACCCTACTTCGGTTTTGAAATCCCAGGCGAGAAAGACAAATTCTTCTACGTATGGCTAGATGCGCCAATTGGTTACATGGGTTCATTCAAAAACCTGTGCGACAAGCGTGGCGATTTGGACTTTAACGAATACTGGAATAAAGACAGCAAAACCGAGCTTTACCACTTCATCGGTAAAGACATCGTTTATTTCCACAGCTTGTTCTGGCCTGCCATGCTGGATGGTTCTGGTTTCCGTAAACCGACCAACGTGTTTGTGCACGGTTATGTGACCGTCAATGGCGCGAAAATGTCTAAGTCGAAAGGTACGTTTGTGAAAGCAAGCACTTACCTGAATCACTTGGATCCAGAGTGTCTGCGTTACTACTACGCGGCAAAACTGAACAACCGCATTGACGATCTCGATTTGAACCTCGAAGACTTCACCCAACGTGTGAATGCGGACGTGGTGAACAAGATCGTTAACCTTGCGTCACGTAATGCAGGTTTCATCACTAAACGTTTTGATGGCAAGCTGTCTGCACACTTTGCGGAGCCTGAGCTGTACGCTGAATTTGCTGGCGCAGCCGATCGTATTGCTGAGCTGTTTGAAGCGCGTGAGTTTGGTCGTGCCATCCGCGAAATCACTGCACTGGCCGACAAAGCCAACCAGTATGTGGATGAAAAAGCCCCTTGGGTTGTCGCGAAACAAGAAGGCCAAGACCAAGCACTGCAAGACATCTGTACGGTAGGCATTAACCTATTCCGCGTACTGATGACTTACCTCAAGCCAGTGATGCCTGCGTTGGCAGAGCGTACTGAAGCTTTCCTTAACCAAGAATTGACTTGGGAAGGCGTGGCAACTCCGCTAACGGATCATGCGGTAACGCCATTCAAAGCACTGTTCAACCGCATCGATCCGAAACAGGTTGAAGCTATGATTGAGGCGTCGAAAGCCGAGGCGGCAGCCGAAAAAGCCGCAGCAGATGCCGCAAAACCAAAGAGCGCAGAAACCGAGCTGAGCAAAGACCCCCTAGCGGCTGAAATTGAGTTTGATGATTTCGCGAAAGTGGATCTGCGTATTGCCAAGATTCTTTCTTGTGAAGCGGTCGAGAAATCGGACAAGCTGCTCAAGTTTGAACTCGATATCGGCGGTGAAACCCGTCAAGTCTTCTCTGGTATTAAGTCTGCTTACCAACCAGAAGATCTGATTGGCAAATATACTGTCGTCGTAGCAAACCTCAAACCGCGTAAGATGAAGTTTGGTATGTCTGAAGGCATGATCCTCGCCGCAGGCCCTGGTGGTAGCGACCTGTGGTTGCTTGAACCACATCAAGGTGCTCAAGCTGGCATGCGCGTGATGTAATTATTGCGTCTTGATTAGCAAGCCAACACCTGAAAAGCCTTTGCATCTGCAAAGGCTTTTTTGTCATCACCCGCTTTCTCTGCCACGCATTTTCTCTTCTTATCCAGCATGACTCTCTTGACCATTACACGGTCTAGCTCACATTTTTTGCGCACTATGCCCCATAAGTGTGCATACCCAATCAACCAAAAATAATAAGTCATTGATTTTTAATTGTTAAATTTTTGGCATTCAAACTGCAATACCACTCTGTACCCTTCCACATAGGAATGGGATGATCCAATACCAACACGGAGGTGGCTATGTTTGTGACAATTTCTCTGGTTCTGTCTTTAGCAATTCTTGGTTTGATCTATACGCTCTCTCAGCGGAAACATTCAACACAACAGCGTAAATTTGAACTGCTGATCTGTTTGCGCGAAGCATTGGCGCTGTGCCGCCAGCACCGTAGTCTCACTCATCAAACACTCAGCCAACAAGAGACGCATCCGCAAACTGAGCACGATCTTTCCAAGCTGCAAAAGCGTTTGTTAGAAAAGTCGGAGCAACTGATCCAGATCGCCCACTTTGACAACAAACCCTCCTATCGAATTTTGCAAAACTCGTTGAAAACGGTGTTAAACGAATGGGAGCAAGCCAATGTGGGGAAAAACCAACGCCTGCATGGCAAATTGATCCGCCACTGCATGTATTTGATGGATGATGTGGTGCTCGCTTGGCTTGCGGAATCAGGACGAGAAGAATTGAGTGATGAGTACCACATGAACTGGCAACAAATTTTTGATGCGATGGAAACACTCACCCAATTGCGCTTGTGCATTGATGACTCTCGAAATGAAAACAATAACTTACGTATTCGCCACTATTGTGAGCTGATGCAACGTAAGCTCAATCAGTTAGCGCTGATCAGTCCTTTAACGCTGGGCTCACCGGTCTGCTCATCCGCGATGCGCCAATTGAACGAAATCACCGACAGCAGTGGCTTAATGCCAGAGAACCAAGAACTCTATCAGTTAAGCACTGAACTTTCGGCCACCATTGCGCAGGTATACGACCATATGCTCAATGATTTGGTGGAAAGCCTCTATCACCCGTTACCACAGCTTGTTGTGGCTTAAATAGGCAGGTAAAGGATATTGGAAATAGAAAGCGCCACATCAAGTGGCGCTTTTTAATTCAGTGAAGAAAATCTGCCTCTTATTTCAGCATCTTACGTGCAGCTTCCACCACAACTTTGATAGAACGCGCTTCGGTTTCTTTCAACGTCGCGTGATCTGGGATCTCTTTTTGAGTACGGTTGATGATCACACCCGCCACACAGCCCGCTTTCAAACCAGAGCTCGCGCACATGGTCAGCAGAGTTGCCGATTCCATTTCAAAGTTGAGCACGCCCATTTCTTGCCACTCTTTCATCGAGCCTTGGAAACGACGCACTACGCGACCAGTGAAAGTGTCGTAACGCTCTTGGCCTGGGTAGAAGGTATCTGAGGACGCTGTCACACCCATATGGACTGTTGCACCGCTTTCTTGTGCTGCCGCTTTCATTGCGGTCGCCACATCAAAATCCGGTACCGCTGGGAATTCCATCGGCGCGAAGTGCAGGCTTGCACCATCCAAACGCACAGAACCGGTTGTCACAATCATGTCACCCACATTCACATGAGGCTGGATCGCACCAGTCGTACCAACGCGCAAGAAAGTACGCACGCCCAATTGCGCCAACTCTTCAACCGCAATCGATGTTGAAGGACCACCAATACCCGTTGAGCAAACGACGACAGACTGACCATCCAGCTCTGCCCGGTATACGGTATATTCACGATGGCTAGCAAGGAAAACAGGGTTATCCATCAACTCAGCGATTTTCTGCACACGAGCAGGATCGCCTGGAATAATAGCTAATGTTGCGCCGTTTAAATCAGCTTCAGTCACACCAAGGTGGAATACGGTTTTGGTCATAAGAGACTCCTTCAATTGCGTCTATTCAGCGCATCTATAATTTAGGGGACAGCGTCACTCTACCCGATAGCCCGTTCAATTTAAGTGATAAGAATCACACCAATAACAGCAATGAATATCATATTTTCATAATTAATCGATTTGCATCACAAACCAATGTATTTGCAATGCAAACCAACTCCTATTACAAAATAGTAACTCTAGCCGTTAAGACTTGAAACAAGTGAGGAGAAACTAGGAGGTGCGCCTCCTAGTTAAAACAGCATTATGCCAAAGTAGACGAGCGAAATTTAAGCAGACGCAGTGCATTGAGCGTGACCAGTGCGGTTGCACCACTGTCGGCCAGCACCGCCATCCATAATCCGGTGACCCCAAGTAAACTGGTGACTAAAAACACCGCTTTAAGCCCTAAGGCTAAGACCACGTTTTGGCGAATGATGGCTAACGTAGCACGAGATAACTCAATCATCCCCGCCAACTCAATCAAGCGATTATGAGTCAGCGCTGCATCGGCGGTTTCTAGCGCGACGTCGGTGCCGCCACCCATTGCGATACCAATACTCGCCTCTTTCATGGCTGGGGCATCGTTAATGCCATCGCCCACCATGGCAACACGTTGATGTTCCGCCAGCTGCTGGATGTAGCCGACTTTATCTTGCGGCAATAAACCTGCCCGAAAATCCATATTCAGTTGCTGGCTCATTGCGGCCGCGCTGCGTTCGTTGTCTCCCGTCAGCATCAGGGCGTTAATCCCGAGTTGATGTAAGGCGGCTACCGCTTGACGTGCATCACTGCGCAGCGTGTCTTGCCAAGCAATCACGCCAACCGCCGCTTCACTTGTCAGCATCACGACTACGGTTTTACTTTCAGCTTCAAGCATTTCGACATGCTGTTTCACCACATCGGGCAATTTGATTTCGACCCGATTTGGCGCAAGCAGACGATACTGGACACCATCAATCTGACCGCTAATGCCTCGCCCAACCAAGGCGGTACGCTCTTGCGCTTGCGGGATGGTCAATTGCTCCGCCTGCGCTTTTGCCACCAGCGAGGTCGCTAAGGGATGATGTGAGCCCATCTCAATCGCAGCAGCCCGAGCTAATAAGGTCGCGCTATCCCAGCCTTGCAGTGGGATAAGGTCTGTGACTTGCGGTTTACCTTCGGTCAAAGTGCCTGTCTTATCAAAAGCAATGGTCTCGATTTTTCCCAATTGCTCTAATGCCGCACCACCTTTAATTAAAGCTCCACGACGCGCCGCCGCCGCTAAACCCGAAGTGATCGCCGCAGGTGTGGATATCACTAGCGCACAAGGACAAGCGACGAGCAGCAAAGCAAGGCCACGGTAAATCCAAGTCTGCCAATCGGCACCAAACACTAATGGCGGAACCACAATCACGGCGAGCGCGACCAGCATCATCAACGGGGTATACCAACGACTGAATTTATCTAAAAAACGCTCCAGTGGTGCTTTGCGCGATTCCGCCTCTTCAATCATATGCAAAATGCGGTCGATGGCGTTTTCACCTTGTTTCGAGGTGATTTCAATCTGCACCACCTTATCCACGATCACACAACCTGCGGAAACCCGCTCCCCTGCTGTTAATTCGACAGGTAAGGATTCGCCCGTTAACGCACTGTTATCCAGACTGGCGGCGGCAAGTAAGCGCCCATCCGCTGGTAAACGACCTCCAGGAGCCACTTCAATGACATCACCCGGTTGCAATTGTGCGGCAGGAACGGTGACACGCTCCCCATGTTGTATACGAATCGTCGTTTCTGGCACCAGCGCCATCAAGGCTTGTACGCCCGTGCGTGCCCGAGAAGCGGCATAAGCCTCCAAGCGCTCACCAATCAAAAACAGCAGTAATACCATGGCGGCTTCTAAGGTTTCCCCCAAATAAAGCGCGCCAATTGCGGCAACCGACATCAAGGTTTCAATCGAGAAAGGAGAACCCGATTTGGCGAGACGCCAAGCTTGTTGAAGGATGGGGAATAACCCCAATAGACAAGTCAGCGTATAAATCCAGCGACTAATCTCACTGGAGTTGACTAAGGCACCTACTGCCATCAGCGCAGCGATACCGATAATTCGTGCGTTTTCACTCTGCCAGAAGGGCGGCTTGGATTGGGATGGTGTTGCCGCTGAACTGGCGGCTGGGTTTAGGCTAAAACCGCTGTCGCGTACCGCTTGTTCGATAAGCGGCGCGGTTGAGGGTTGATTAAAGCCAACCACCAGTTTCTGAGTGGCGAACATTACCTGCACTTGAGTGACATCACCCAACTGCTTAACGGCTTTTTCAATTTTTTGTGCGCAAGAAGGACAATCCATTCCTGCGATATACCAACTCTGCTGATAGTGTGATGAACGTGGTTCGTGACGTCGCTCGGGGTCTTCTTCCAACGTCGTACCGCCACCACCATCACTGGTACAGCAACTATCGCCGTCACAAGAAGCGCTTACGCCTGCCGCACGAATGGCGACAATTTTAGGGCTTCCATCACAGCTCGTTTGGTGGCTGTGCATAGGTTGAGTTAACGATTTTGAACGACAAGCATGGTGTTTAGTACACATATTTCCATCTCCTTTTTGTGTGCTGTGATCAGCTTACACCTTGGAGTCAACTTCAAGGTCAAGCAGATTCAAGCACAAAAGCATAAAAAGTTGGACATGCTCATCGGTCACATTAAACCGGATGTTGAAAACAGCTGGTTAAGGTTTTGCTCAAGGCTCGTAGCACATCACGTCGCGTGATCACACCGACCAATTTGCCATCACTCACCACAGGATACATTTTCGGTTTTCCGACCTTCATCATCGCCGCAAGCTCAATAATCGAAGTCTCTGGCGCAACCGATAGCACCTCTTTGTGCATACAATCACTCACCAAATGGGCATCTTGGCAGTGATAACTGGCATGCACCAGCTTATCCAACAAATCCTGTTCGGATAAAAAACCAATCACATGCCGCTGCACTACAAGCACACGGTTGAAAAACTCGCGCAGCATCAGCTGGAACTTGAGCACCTGACTCATATGGATCATCTAACCCAAGTGTACAACCGTTACGCAATGGATTCGTTGCTGCCGCAAGCACTGGACATCGCCAGACTCGATCGGGTCAGCAGCGCATTATTGATGATCGATATTGACTGTTTTAAAGAGTACAACGACGGATATGGCCATATTCAAGGCGATGAAGTTCTGCGCAAAATCGGCCAAACGCTGCGCGAATGGAGATCGAATCTCGATCTCTGCTTTCGCTACGGCGGGGATGAGTTTTTGATTTTTATGACGGGCGTCAACGCGAAGCAGAGTCAGCAGCGAGCCGAAAAACTGATGGCAATGATTGATGAGCTCAACATTCCACACCTGAGTTCTCGAGTGGCGGATCATGTGACGATTACCATAGGCATTCGCCACTGTGATCAAATAGAGAAAGAAATGACCGCGGAAAAGCTTGTGTTAGTGGCCGACAAAGCGCTGTTTCATGCCAAACATGAGCAACGTGGCACCATTCATATGTTTAGTAGTACCGCTTGGCATGAATAGCCTTATTACTCTTCTCATTCCCAGCGCTGCGCGGCTTGATGATCACTGTCTCGTGAATCAATCCAGCGACTCGCTTCGGTCGTCAGCTCTTTTTTCCAAAATGGCGCGCGGGTTTTCAAGTAATCCATGATGAACTCGCACGCTGCAAACGCAGCATTGCGGTGCGCACTGGTCACACCAACCAACACAATTTGATCGCCACTGAGCATATCGCCGATACGATGAATAACGCGAACGCGTTGTAGAGGCCAACGCTCCTGAGCCATATCGCAAATCTCCAGCAAGGATTTTTCCGTCATGCCCGGATAGTGTTCAAGGTGCAAACCCACCACATTATCGCCCAAGTTCATATCTCGAACTTTGCCGACAAAAGTTACCACAGCGCCCGCTTGGGAGCCTTGCGCTAACGCTTCATATTCTTGAGCAACAGAGAAATCTTCCTTCTGCACCGATACGCGATGGTCCATACTAGCCTCCGGTTACTGGTGGGAAAAAGGCCACTTCATCGCCATCTTGTAGCTCTGTATCGAATGGCACAATCGATTGATTAACGGCCGCCAATAGCTTACCCGGTTCAAGTGCCATATCCCACTTACCCGGCTGCTGCGCTAAATGTTGGCGCAAGGCTTCTACCGTCGCAAAAGCGTGGTCAACCACCAGACTATCGCACTCCACCAACTCTCGAGTTTGGGCAAAAAACAGCACCTTAATCATGCATCCACCTTAAAGTGTCCTGACTTTCCGCCCAATTTTTCAAGCAATCGCACGTTCTCAATCACGATGTCTTTTTGAACCGCTTTGCACATGTCGTAAATGGTCAGTGCCGCCACCGATGCCGCCGTCAGCGCTTCCATTTCCACCCCGGTTTTACCACTGAGTTTACACAGCGATTCAATGCGCACACAGTTTTGTTCTGGCAAGGCTTCAAGATGTACTTCCACCTTGGAAAGCAGCAACGGGTGACAGAGCGGAATAAGCTCCCACGTACGTTTCGCGGCTTGAATGCCCGCAATTCGCGCCGTGGCAAACACATCCCCTTTATGATGCTGACCAGAGAGGATGAGTTGCAGCGTTTCGGGTGCCATGCGCACATAGGCCTCGGCACGAGCTTCACGGACGGTATCGGCTTTATTCGACACATCCACCATATTGGCTTCACCCGAAGCATTAATGTGAGTGAGTTGGCTCATCAAACCTCCCCTATACCGTTAGGTGCGGCATAAAGTTACATGGGCGATGGGAAGCATCCAATTGCTGTTTAATGATTTTTGTCCAACCGGTGCGGCATGCGCCAGTCGAGCCCGGCATGGCAAAAATCACCGTGTGGTTAGCAAACCCCGCAACCGCGCGCGATTGAATGGTCGAGGTGCCAATCTCTTCAAAAGAGACCATGCGAAACAGCTCGCCAAAACCTTCCACTTCTTTATCAAACAGAGGCTTAAGTGCTTCAGGTGTGCTGTCACGTGAAGTAAACCCAGTGCCACCGGTGATCAGAATCGCTTGGATGGTTTCATCCGCAATCCACTGTGAAACCACTGCACGGATTTTGTACATATCGTCAATCACGATCTGTTTATCTGCCAGTGTATGGCCTGCTTCTTGAAGCTGCTCTGCCAAGTAACGGCCTGAGGTATCGTTTTCTTCCGTACGCGTATCTGACACGGTTAAAACGGCGATGTTTGCTGCTTGAAATTTGCTTTCTGCGTGACCCATTTGTTCACCTTTTCAAAATGGTTAAACCTCAATGGTGAGGTCAGATTATCGGTAGAAACTCAGCCGCCAATCGAGGCTAAATGCGGCGTCACACCCGAATTTCCATCATGCAGGAAGTGGGTTTCCGCCTTGTTGTGCAACTGAGTTTGAATTCGTTCAATCAATGCGTTTTCTTGGTGATCGTCTTGCAAAAGATCGCGTAGCTCGATGCCTTGTTCGCCAAATAAGCACAGATGCAGTTTGCCAAGTGCCGACACCCGCAGGCGGTTACAACTGCGACAAAAATCTTTCTCATAAGGCATGATAAGGCCAATCTCGCCTTGGAAATCCGGGTGGATAAACACCTGAGCAGGGCCATCGTTATCGGCTCTGGCTTTGAGTAACCAGCCGTTACCGAGGAGATAGTCGCGGATCGAAGTGCCAGAAACATGATGGCGAGCAAACAGCGCGTCCATTTCTCCGGTTTGCATCAACTCAATAAAACGCAGTTGGATGGGGCGAGTTTTAATCCACGCCATAAATTTGGGCAGTTCAAGGTGGTTAAGATGTTTCATCAGTACCACGTTGACTTTGACTTGCTCGAATCCCACTTCAAAGGCGTGCTCAATGCCGGACATCACTTGCTGGAAGCGGTTTTCACCGGTGATTTGCGCAAACATACGCGGATCTAAGCTATCTACGCTGACATTCAGTTGAGTCAACCCCGCTTCGCGCCACTCACCAATATGTTTGGCTAAACGGTAGCCATTGGTGGTCGTCGCAACTTTTTGAATGCCGGGAGTTTGCGCTATGGTATGAATGATTTCGCCAAAATCTTTGCGCAGAGAAGGTTCACCGCCGGTAATTCTGACCTTGGAAGTGCCACAATGGGCAAACGCACTCACCACTCGGCGAATCTCATTCACCGTCAGAAAAGAGGCAGGGCGATCCGCTGATAGCTTGTAACCATCAGGTAAGCAATACGTACATTTGAAATTACAAACGTCGGTTATGGATAGACGTAAATAGTAAAATTTACGCTGAAATCTGTCTTCGAATTGTTGCGCCACAGAACACCTTTCCAAATACGGGAGGCAAAATCATTTCCAATTCTGCCCTTGTGACAAGCGGTCACTGGCTTACAACGCATATTTAAAGGTTTAAACTTAGCGCGGTAAGCTCGGAGTTAAGGCCAAGCACTATGATGTTGCCATCTCTTTAGCTCAGGCTGCTGGTAAAATACTTAATAATTGTACGTGATTCTAGCCTTAACCAGAAAAAAATGGTTACCTTGCAGAAATTAGCCCTAAATGGGTACTCATTATGAACCAAGTTAGCTAAATTGCTGCGAGTTATGAAAAAATAAGAAAAAACTTATGTCTCTATACGAAAACAAAAAAGTGGTTGCGATTGGCGGCGGCCACGGTCTTGGGCGAATGCTGGCAGCGCTCAAAGTGTTTGGTTCCAATGCCACAGGCATAGTCACCACCACAGACAACGGCGGCTCGACAGGGCGCATTCGCCACTGCCAAGGTGGGATTGCTTGGGGAGATACCCGCAACTGCATCAACCAGTTGATCACCGAGCCGTCGATCAGTTCAATGATGTTTGAATACCGTTTTAAAGGCGCGGGGGAGCTCAACGGCCATAACCTAGGAAATTTGATGCTCACCGCGTTAGATAACCTTTCGGTGCGCCCATTGGATGCGATCAATCTTATTCGCAACATGCTCAAAGTCGATGTCAATATCCTACCGATGTCTGAACATCCATCCGATCTGGCAGCCCTCGCTATGGATGGCAAATGGGTCACCGGTGAAACCAGCGTCGATGAGATGACTCAAGATTTGCGAAGACTTGACCTTGCGCCTGAAGTCCCGGCCACCAAAGAAGCGGTAACCGCCATTCAAGACGCAGACTGCGTGATTCTGGGCCCCGGAAGCTTTTTAACCAGCGTCATGCCTCCTCTTCTGCTGCCAGAATTGGGCAAGGCGATTGCTCGTAATCAAACTGCGAAAGTCATTTTTGTCGAGAACCTATCGCCAGAATATGGACCTGCAGGACGAATGAGCTTAGAGCAAAAATTGGAATGGTGTGAACGCGCCTGCCAAGGGCGCAAAATTGATGTGGTATTGGGCCATCACCCTCATCCAGAGTTAGAACAGCGTTGGAATTTTGTTACCCGAGATTTGGCTTCCGCCAACCGCGACTGGCGTCATGATCGGCAGAAGCTGAGACAAGCTATCGAAGAGCAGTTAATGAACTAAATCGGAGTAGCATTGATGCGTCTGCTTCAGTAACTCAAGCATGTGTTCCACCTCTAGCGAGATGTCCATCATCTCGCCAGATTTGGCGCGACTATCTAACTCCACCGCTTTGGCGCACAAGCGATCAGCCCCAAAACTGGCCGCACTGCTTTTCAGCGCATGGCTGATTTCCTTGAGATACCCGAGTTTGTCCGCGACCGTATCACTGACTAACTTACTTTGGTAATCATTGAGTTCACCAAGAAAAATGTTGACCAAGATCGGCACGTTCTCTTCACCGATCTCCTTCGCCAGTAAGTCGATTTTGCTTTGGTTGATCCATTCTCTCATCGCTTACCGTTCCTTCTCTTTTTCTTTCACTTTTTCATTCCAAGTTTGCAGCTTGCGATAGATGGTTGACGGGCTGACATCCAGATAGGTTGCGGCACGGGGAATGTTACCATCACACGCTTCGATGGCTTGTTCAATGGCTTGTTTTTCGGTCATCCACAGCGGAAAAATCTCATGCACGGATACTTTATTCTCATGCGCAAGCGGTAATGCCCGATTGATCGGCGCGGACATTTGATTAAGAGGAGGAGGCAGCATATCTAGGGTGATTTCACGACCTTCATTGAGCACGACCACGTTGCGCAGAACGTTTTGCAATTGACGCACATTGCCCGGCCACTCGTATTGACGAAAACGCTCCACCACTTCAACCGACAAACGGACAAAATCTTTGCCCTCTTCCTTGGACATAAAGCCAAGCAGTGAATAAGCAATCTCGATCACATCATCACCGCGCGCACGCAATGGCGGTAAATGCAGCGGGATCACATACAAGCGGTAGTACAGGTCTTCACGAAAACGCCCTTCTTGCACTTCCTTCCACGGATCGCGGTTCGTTGCACACACAAAACGCACATCCACGCTTTTCATTTTGGAAGATCCAACTTTTTGGAATGTCCCTGTCTGAATAAAGCGCAGAAGTTTGGTCTGCAGATCCAGATCCATTTCGCACAATTCATCCAAAAAGAGGGTTCCCCCATCAGCCGCTTCTGCCGCGCCTTGACGCTCAGTCGCCGCCCCAGTAAAAGCCCCTTTGACGTGACCAAACAACTCACTTTCAATCAGATCTTTCGGAATGGCCGCACAGTTGATGGCGATAAATGGCTTATCTCCACGCTTGCTCGCGGCATGAATCGCTTCCGCGCACACTTCTTTACCGGTACCACTTTCGCCGGTAATAAAAATACTGGCTTTGCTGCTCGCCGCAGAGTCAATGGTGCGGTACACCGCCTGCATGGTTTGACTGCTACCAATAAAGCCTTGATAGTTTTGATTTTTATTATCAACATCGTTTTTGAGTTTCGAGACTTTGCGAATCGCATTATTCACTGTGACCCGCAGTCGGTCCGCTTCACACGGCTTGATCAAAAAGTCTTGCGCACCATGACGCATGGCTTCAACCGCCGTATCAATCGAACCATGAGCGGTCATAAACACGATAGGCACATCCGGTGATTTCTCTTTCACTGCATAGAGTACGTCCATCCCCGTCATATCTGGCAAACGTAAATCCAGCAGGATTAAGTCCGGCTCGCGACGACCAATACTCTCGATGGCATCGCGTCCGGTACCCACGATATTGATATCAATATCCAGCGGTGTGAGGTAAGAACGATACAGCGCCGCCACCGACGCCGTGTCTTCTACCATGAGGACATATTTTGTTTTCTGCAAAGATTGATTATGTTGCATAGCCTAGCCATATTATTTTGCATTTTGCTGTAATAATTGCATTTGGAATTGCATTTTGCAAATTTGAATTAAAATTTCTTGATAAATGATGCCAAACATCACACATCTAGACCGATTTGAGTTGGCACGATATGTGCTTGATTACTACTGACCCGCAAGGGTCACCTAGCCAACTGACGTTGTTAGTGAATAATCAATGTTCACAAATAACAGCCAATAGACTCATTCTATTGGCTATTTTTTTATCTGCGTGTTTGAAATCGGTGTTTTTCTCTTCCTAAACACTTGCTCAGTGGCGCCTGATTTATCCCTAATTCACATAAAGATACCTATGATTGGCGAACACTGTCGTGTTATCGCGCAGCTTCCTCTAAAAATGAAAGAAAGGCTAACTATTGGCGATAAACTGCTGACGCAACTGATGAATTTCATCACGTTTTTGCGTGGCCAACTCAAACTCTAAGTTCTGTGCATGCTGATACATTGCGGCTTCTAATTTACTGATCTCTTTTTCAAGCTGCTGAGGGGTCAACACTTGGTAAGCCGCCGATTCTTCAGCCACTTTCGCCAATGGCACCACTTTGCTGTTCTTCTGTTTACGCGATTTCGCAATATCGCCCAGCTCCATGATGTCTTTAACGCTGCGTTTTAAAGGCTGCGGCGTGATACCGCGCTGCTCATTATAAGCCAGCTGCTTCTCACGGCGACGCTCGGTTTCATCGATCGCTTTACGCATGGATTTGGTGATCGAGTCGGCATACAAAATTGCTTTACCATTCACGTTACGTGCTGCACGACCCATGGTCTGAATGAGTGAACGCTCGGAACGCAAAAAGCCTTCTTTATCAGCATCCAAAATCGCCACTAAAGCGACCTCTGGCATGTCCAGACCTTCACGTAGCAAGTTGATCCCCACCAACACATCAAATACGCCTAATCGTAAATCACGAATAATTTCTACCCGTTCGACGGTATCAATGTCCGAGTGTAAATAGCGAACTTTCACACCATGCTCATGCAGATATTCGGTTAAATCCTCGGCCATGCGTTTGGTTAAGGTAGTCACCAAAATCCGCTCATCATTGGCCGCGCGAATGCGCGCTTCAGAAAGCAGATCATCCACCTGAGTGGCGACCGGACGTACTTCAATGATCGGGTCTAACAAACCGGTTGGACGCACCACCTGCTCCGCCACTTCACCACCCGATTTAGTGAGCTCATATTCACTTGGTGTTGCTGACACAAAGATGGTTTGCGGTGCTAATGCTTCAAATTCATCAAACTTAAGTGGACGGTTATCCAAGGCTGAAGGCAGACGAAAACCGAACTCCACCAGCGTTTCTTTTCGCGAACGATCGCCTTTAAACATCGCGCCAATTTGCGGCACGGTGACGTGTGATTCATCGATGATCAGCAAGCCATCGTGAGGCAAGTAATCAAAGAGCGTTGGAGGCGGCTCGCCTTCTGCACGACCACTTAGGTAACGTGAGTAGTTTTCGATCCCTGAGCAGAATCCCAGTTCGTTCATCATCTCAATATCAAACTGAGTTCGCTGAGAAATCCGCTGCTCTTCCAGCAATTTATTGTTATCCAGCAAATATTGGCGGCGGACCTGCAACTCGCTCTTAATCTGCTCTATCGCCTCAAGAATGCGCTCGCGTGGGGTGACATAGTGAGTTTTGGGGTAAATCGTAAACCGAGCTAAATCGCGTGACGTAATCACGCCCGTCAGCGGGTCAAATAAGCTGATGCATTCGACTTCATCATCAAACATTTCCACTCGAACAGCTTCTTGATCCGATTCGGCAGGGAAAATATCAATCACTTCTCCGCGTACCCGGAACTGACCGCGCTCAAATGCCATATCATTGCGTGAATATTGCAGCTCCGCCAAACGACGCAACATGTCACGTTGATTAATCACATCACCACGACGTAAATGGAGCATCATTTTTAGATAAGAGTCCGGATCGCCCAGACCGTAGATGGCAGAAACTGAAGCGACAATCACCGCATCTTTGCGCTCAAGCAAGGCTTTAGTGGCCGATAAGCGCATCTGTTCAATATGCGCGTTCACGGACGCGTCTTTTTCAATAAAAGTATCCGTGGTCGGCACATAGGCTTCTGGTTGATAGTAGTCGTAGTAAGAAACGAAATACTCCACCGCATTGTTGGGAAAAAAGGCTTTCATTTCGCCGTACAATTGAGCCGCCAGTGTCTTATTAGGCGCAAGTATAATGGTGGGACGCTGCGCGGTGGCAATCACATTCGCTAACGTAAAGGTTTTACCCGAACCCGTTACCCCAAGCAGAGTTTGATGAGCCAAGCCCGCTTCCAACCCCTCCAGCAATTGCTTAATCGCGGTAGGCTGATCACCAGCAGGTTGATAGTCTGAAACCAATTCAAATGCTTTGCTCATTGCATCCTCGTCACGCTTTTGTGTTGAGCGCTATTGTGGCGGGATGCTGACCGGATGATCAAGCACTTCTTCTCTCGCTTTTTGCCACGTACAACATGGTGTAAACAGATTTCGTAGTTCCTGTGGGGCAGATCTTAATCTTCGTGAAAATATTCCTAGCTTCCTCAATAGAGGTTTGCTAACATCCTCAGCCCTACATCGGCCTAGCGCCACTCTTGATCCAAAAAATAATCCACCTGTTTTCCCCAGATTTTCTTCTGAACGCATTTTCTTGTCTGTAATTCATCGATTTACTGAGCTGAGTTACCACTGTGGAAAAGATTGAAATTCCCAAAAAAAATAAATACTTAACGAAAATATCACACCAAAATCAAACTGAGTGTTTACTCAAGACTTATTCGCTCAAACATTAACTCAAGATCCATCAACACACTTATCCACAATTTTGGTGGATAAGTGAATACAGCTCAATAGCGGTAAGGGATACAAAAAAGTAAACCCTTTACGACATAAAAAAGTGCGCTTTTTTTCATTAAAAATCATTGACACCCACTAGTTGGGTCGTTAACATCCGCGCCGAAACTATTCCTCCTTAGTTCAGTCGGTAGAACGGCGGACTGTTAATCCGTATGTCGCAGGTTCGAGTCCCGCAGGAGGAGCCAAATTTAGAGCCCAGTCAGTAACGACTGGGCTTTTTTATTGATGTTTTTCTCTGCAAGATTCCCGTCAAGATCTCTTATCAATCCCTGCCATTCGCATCCTATTTGCCACTTATTGCGTATAATTTATCTCCATCTACCTAAAACCTTATCTTTCCTTGGTTGTTATTGCTTTGGCAAAGCAGGATAATGCCGGGATCGGAAGCAAACATTTATATAACTATGACCGAATATCTTTTGTTGTTAATCGGCACCGTGCTGGTCAATAACTTTGTACTGGTGAAGTTTTTGGGCTTATGTCCTTTTATGGGCGTATCAAAAAAACTAGAGACCGCCATTGGCATGGGGTTGGCGACGACGTTCGTCCTCACCTTAGCTTCGGTGTGCGCTTATCTGGTGGAAAGTTACGTGTTACGTCCGCTCGGCATTGAGTATCTGCGCACCATGAGCTTTATTTTGGTGATCGCTGTCGTAGTACAGTTCACCGAAATGGTGGTGCACAAAACCAGTCCGACACTCTATCGCCTGCTGGGCATTTTCCTGCCACTCATCACCACCAACTGTGCGGTGTTAGGGGTTGCGCTGCTCAACATCAACGAAAATCACAACTTTATTCAATCGATCATTTATGGTTTTGGCGCTGCAGTTGGCTTCTCGCTGGTGCTCATCTTGTTCGCTTCGATGCGTGAGCGAATCCATGTTGCCGATGTCCCCGCTCCCTTCAAAGGCGCGTCCATTGCGATGATCACCGCAGGTTTAATGTCTTTGGCCTTTATGGGCTTTACCGGATTGGTGAAACTGTAATGAGTACCATCGTCATCGCTGTTATTGCGCTGGCGGCATTGGCCGCCGTGTTTGGAGCCATACTCGGCTTTGCTTCGATTCGCTTTAAGGTAGAAGCCGACCCTATCGTGGACCAAATAGATGCTATCTTGCCACAAACCCAATGTGGCCAATGCGGCTACCCCGGATGTCGCCCTTACGCCGAAGCCATTGCTAATGGTGATGCGATTAACAAATGCCCTCCGGGTGGCCAAGCGACCATTGAAAAACTTGCAGACTTGATGGGTGTCGAAGTTCAAGACTCCGCCCACGATCTGGACAACAAAGTCAAAATGGTCGCCTTTATTCATGAAGACATGTGTATCGGCTGCACCAAGTGTATTCAGGCTTGCCCGGTCGATGCGATTGTGGGCGGTAACAAAGCCGTACACACAGTGATCAAAAATGAGTGCACGGGTTGTGACCTGTGCGTCGCGCCCTGCCCGACCGACTGTATTGAAATGATCCCGGTACAAACCACGCCAGAGAGCTGGAAGTGGCAACTCAATGCCATCCCTGTGGTCAATGTGACCGATTCTGCGCCTGCTGCGCAGAAAAGTGCGAATTAAGGATGGGTATGTTGTCATTAATCGAACAAATCAAATCAGGTAAGCTTTGGGACTTCCCCGGCGGCATTCATCCGTTTGAAAATAAACACCAATCCAACCGTCAGCCGATTATCAATGCGAGCATTCCTAATGAGCTGGTACTGCCGCTTAAGCAGCACATTGGTAAGGCAGGCGATTTACTGGTGAAAGTGGGCGATCGCGTTTTAAAAGGCCAGCCGCTGACAGAATATACGTCGACCTTCATGTTGCCGATTCATGCGCCGACTTCTGGCGTTATTAGCGCTATTGAGCCGCGCACTGTCGCTCACCCTTCCGGTTTGAGTGAGCCGTGTATCGTACTAACGCCAGACCAACAAGAAGAGTGGTTTGAGTTGCAACCGCAGCCGGATTTTCAGCAGTTGTCCCCTGAAACACTGTTGGAGCTGATCCGTCAGGCAGGTATTTCAGGCATGGGTGGCGCAGGTTTCCCAACTGCGAAGAAACTGCAATCTGGGCTATCACGCACCGAAATCTTGATCATTAACGCCGCCGAGTGTGAGCCTTATATCACCGCAGATGATGTGTTAATGCGTCAATATGCCCATGAAATTATTCAGGGGATCGAGATTGTTGAACACATTCTAAAGCCCAAACTCACCATCCTCGGGATTGAAGATAACAAACCGGAAGCCGTTGCAGCGCTGCAACAAGCCGCGCAAGACAAACCGATGGTGATCCGCGTTATCCCAACCAAATACCCGTCAGGCGGTGAGAAACAACTCATCAAAATCCTGACTAACTTGGAAGTACCGAAAGGCGGTATTCCTGCCGATATCGGTTTGATGGTGCAAAATGTCGGCTCGTTGCAGGCGATTGCGCGCGCGATTGTGCATGGTGAACCGCTGATCCGCCGTGTAGTGACACTCACCGGTGATTGTTTCCGTAAACCACGTAACGTTTGGGCATTGCTCGGCACGCCTGTCCAAGCGCTGCTCAATGAGTTTGGCTACAAAGCCGATAAAAAGCTGCCGCGTCTCATCATGGGCGGCCCGATGATGGGCTTCACTCTGCCCCATGCGCAAGTGCCGATCACTAAAACCGCTAACTGTATTCTTGCGCCTACACGCAATGAGTTAACCAGTAGTGATAATGAGATGGCGTGTATCCGCTGCGGTCAATGCGCCGAAGCATGTCCGGTATCGCTATTACCACAGCAGTTACAGTGGCACGCGAAAGCTGAAGAATTTGATAAGTGCGAAGAGCTCAATCTAAAAGACTGTATTGAATGCGGCGCTTGTGCTTATGTCTGCCCGAGTGAAATTCCGTTGGTGCAGTACTATCGCCAAGCCAAAGCAGAAATTCGTACCCGCAGCTTAGAAGCGGAAGCCGCTGAACGAGCAAAAGCACGTTTTGAAGAAAAAAAAGCGCGCATGGAGCGGGATAAAGCGGAGCGTGAAAATCGCTTCAAGCAAGCGGCGGAAGATCGCCGTAAAGAGATGCAGCAGCAAGGTGGCTCCGATGCGATTGCGGCGGCCATTGAACGGGTTAAAGCCCAAAAAGCTCAGCTTGAGCCAACCGATAACAGCGTAAAACCGGCTATTGCGGCTGCGATTGCACGCGCCAAAGCCAAACAGGCAGAAGCTGCGCAAAGTGGTGCCAGTGAGCCTGATAATAGTGAAATGGCTAAACTGCGTGAAGAGCGTAAACGCCAAGCTCGGGAACGCAAGGCACAAAAAGGTGAAGTGGCTGAGGCATCAACCAGTGATGATGCGGACGATAAGAAATCGGCTGTCGCCGCCGCCATTGCTCGCGCTAAAGCACGTAAAGCGGAGCAGCAGGAAACCGAAAGCGCAGCTCAGCCAGCACAAGCCACACCAAGCAGTGACGATGCTGATCCGAAAAAAGCTGCGGTCGCCGCCGCCATTGCTCGCGCTAAAGCGCGCAAAGCAGAGCAGGGAACCGAAAGCGCAGCTCAGCCAGCACAAGCCACGCCAAGCAGTGACGACGCTGACCCGAAAAAAGCTGCGGTCGCTGCCGCCATTGCTCGCGCTAAAGCACGTAAAGCGGAGCAGCAGGAAACAGAAAGCACAGCTCAGCCAGAAAAAGCCACGCCAAGCAGTGACGACGCTGACCCGAAAAAAGCTGCGGTCGCCGCCGCCATTGCTCGCGCTAAAGCGCGTAAAGCAGAGCAGCAGGAAACCGAAAGCGCAGCTCAGCCAGAAAAAGCCACGCCAAGCAGTGACGACGCTGACCCGAAAAAAGCTGCGGTCGCTGCCGCCATTGCTCGCGCTAAAGCGCGTAAAGCCGCCCAACAATCATCATCTAATTTAAACGCTGAGGAGAAAGACTAGTGGCCTTCTTTATTGCTAGCTCCCCACATTTACGCAGTAAGCGCAGCACGGCTGACGTTATGCGTTGGGTATTAGCCTGCGCACTGCCCGGCCTGATCGCTCAGACTTACTTTTTTGGCTACGGCACACTGATCCAGTTACTGCTGGCCATCTCGGTCGCGGTGGCACTCGAAGCGGGCATTATGCTGCTGCGTAAACGATCACCAACCTCAGCACTGCGCGATTACAGCGCGGTGGTTACCGCATGGTTACTCGCGGTCGCTATCCCGCCCCTTTCACCATGGTGGGTCGTCGTGATCGGTCTGATTTTTGCGATCGTGATTGCCAAACATTTGTATGGTGGACTTGGGCAAAACCCTTTTAACCCAGCGATGATCGCCTACGTAGTGTTGTTGATCTCCTTTCCGGTTCAGATGACCAGTTGGATGGCGCCCATCAAATTAACCGCCGAGCCAAGCTCACTCGTAGACTCGTTCTCACTGATCTTCGGCGGTTTTGATAGTGATGGTCTATCGCTACAGCAAATCCGTACGGGCATCGATGGCATTACCATGGCAACCCCGCTCGATGCGATCAAGACCTCGCTCAAAGCAGGACACACCATGAGTGAAACCTTGACCCAGCCTCAGTTTAGTGGCTTTGCGGGTATCGGTTGGGAATGGGTCAATATTGCCTATCTACTCGGTGGCCTGATTCTGCTGAAACTGCGTATTATCCGTTGGCACATTCCAATGGCAATGCTGGCAGGTTTGGTTTTCACGGCGTTACTGGCACAACTTTTTGCACCGGGAACAACCGCGTCCCCCATGATCCACCTACTCTCAGGCGCAACTATGCTGGGCGCATTTTTTATCGCGACCGATCCGGTCAGCGCCAGCACGACGGATAAAGGCCGCTTGATTTACGGTTTCTTCATCGGTGCAATGGTGTTTCTGATCCGTAGTTGGGGCGGCTTCCCTGATGGTGTCGCCTTTGCCGTACTGCTCGCCAACATGTGCGTACCGCTGATTGACTACTACACCAAACCGAGAACTTACGGACACTAAGAGCGCGACTTATGCTGACAGCAATTCGAAAAAATGGCCTGATTCTCGCCGTCTTTGCCTGTGTTTCAACGGGTTTGGTGGCGCTGACTTACGCCCTCACCGCAGAGCAAATTCAACAACAAGAGCAAAAGCAGCTACTGCAGGTTCTCAACCAAGTGATCCCACATAAGTATCACGATAACCCTCTGGCGCAAGCCTGTACTTTAGTCAATGATGACAAACTCGGTACAGTCAAAACCATGCATGCTTATCTGGCACAACGTGACGGCCAGCCCACAGCCATTGCGATTGAGACTATTGCCCCGATGGTTATAACGGTGAAATAAAATTGATCGTCGGGATCGCCAATAACGGCACCGTGCTTGGTGTGCGTGTGCTTGCCCACCAAGAAACACCGGGGCTAGGTGATAAGATTGATTTACGGATCAGTAATTGGGTATTAGGCTTTAACGGCCAACAAGTCACCGCCGATAATCAGGATGACTGGAAAGTACGTAAAGATGGCGGTCAGTTCGACCAATTTACGGGTGCAACCATTACTCCTCGCGCTGTCGTACTGGCGGTCAAAAAAGCCGTGGAGTATGTCAACCAACATCAACAACAGCTGCACAATCAGCCGAATCCGTGTGAGGGTCAATAACATGAGTGAAAACCGAACTCTGATGTTAAATGGCATGTGGAACAACAACCCAGCCTTAGTGCAATTACTGGGATTGTGTCCGCTGCTCGCCGTTTCCTCCACCGTGACCAATGCCCTCGGATTAGGCATCGCCACGCTTCTTGTACTCGTCGGCTCGAATGTCACCGTCTCTCTCGTGCGTGATTATGTACCGAAAGAAGTCCGAATCCCCGTGTTCGTGATGATCATCGCTTCGCTGGTGACTTGCGTACAGTTACTGATGAACGCCTACGCTTACGGGCTTTATCTCTCGCTCGGCATTTTTATTCCGCTGATTGTGACCAACTGCATCATCATAGGTCGTGCTGAAGCGTTTGCTTCAAAAAATGATGTGCTCCCAGCCGCGTTAGACGGATTTTGGATGGGATTGGGGATGACCTCAGTACTGGTTGTGCTCGGATCACTGCGCGAAATCATCGGCAATGGCACGCTGTTCGATGGCGCGGACCTCCTACTCGGAGAATGGGCTAAAGTTCTACGCATCGAAGTGTTTCACTTTGACAGCGCCTTTTTGCTGGCACTGTTGCCCCCCGGAGCCTTCATCGGGGTGGGCTTTTTGATCGCCGCCAAAAGTGTGATTGATAAACAGATTGCCGCTCGCCAACCAAAACAACAAAAGCAAGCCATAGAGCGTGCACGCGTGACCAATATCTAACCTGATCAAGGAAGCCAACCCGTCTAATGAATAACGCGAAACGGATTGAAATTTTAGAACGGCTGAGGGCTAACAACCCAAAACCCGAAACCGAATTAAACTGGAACTCCCCCTTTGAGTTGCTGATTGCGGTGCTGCTCTCCGCGCAAGCGACCGATGTCAGCGTCAACAAAGCCACCGATAAACTTTATGCGGTGGCCAATACGCCACAAGCCATGCTTGATCTGGGTGTGGATGGGGTCAAAGAGTATATAAAAACCATTGGTTTATTTAACTCTAAAGCCGAAAACGTCATCAAAACTTGCCGTATTTTGCTTGAAAAACATCAAGGTGAAGTGCCGGAAGATCGTGAAGCATTAGAAGCGCTGCCCGGCGTTGGACGTAAGACCGCCAATGTGGTGTTGAATACCGCCTTTGGCTGGCCGACTATTGCGGTGGATACGCACATCTTTCGCGTCTCCAATCGCTCCAAATTTGCGGTCGGCAAAAACGTCGATGAAGTAGAGCACAAGCTACTCAAAGTCGTACCTAATGAGTTTAAACTCGATGTGCACCACTGGTTGATTCTGCATGGCCGTTACACCTGTGTCGCGCGCAAACCACGTTGTGGCAGTTGCATTATCGAAGATCTTTGTGAATTCAAAGATAAAGTGTACCCAGAAAGCTAATTTCCCAAAAAACCGTTATCCGGAAAGTAAGGAGCTCTTAATGTCCAACCATCGTATTTTGCACACCATGCTACGCGTCGGCGATTTGGATAAATCGATCGAATTCTATACTCAAGTAATGGGTATGAGCCTGCTGCGCAAAAATGAGAATACTGAGTACAAATACACCCTCGCCTTCTTAGGTTATGGTGATGAATCCCAAGGTGCAGTCATTGAGCTGACCTACAACTGGGGCGTGGCGGACTATGAGAAAGGCAACGCATACGGCCATATCGCGATTGGGGTTGATGATATTTATGCGACTTGCGATACCATCAAAGCGGCGGGAGGCATTGTAACCCGTGAACCAGGCCCAGTGAAAGGCGGGACAACTCACATCGCTTTCGTGAAAGACCCTGATGGTTACATGATTGAGCTCATCCAAAACAAGCAAGCCCATGCAGGTCTTGAAGGCTAATCGCCGATTCTGATGCATGATGTCGTCTTATGGACGGCATTTTTTGCGCGCTGTTCTTCCACCCTTTTTCTGCAATGCATAATTCCCACACAATTCCTGTCATTTACATGATAATAATTATCAATTAATCTGAGGCAACAGATAATCAAGGAGAAGGTGTGATGAATATAAAAGAGTGGGAAAGGCATACCCTATTAGCCGATATCGCTATGCAGGAGTCAGACCACCTGCGCAGCATTCTTCACTATCAACAAGCGCTCACCGTCAGCCAACAGTTGGATGAAAGTGAAGAGATTGACATGGAAGATCGTGTGATGATCTCGGTGATCTCTTGCCACAATATGGCCAAGTTTTGGCGCACCATGGGCGATAATCAATACGAGCTTAAATACCTACAACTGGCCTCAGAGCGCGTCCTCACGCTGATCCCTCAGTGCCATAAGCCGAGCTGCGAAGCTTTTATTGATTCTTTAGGCTGCTGCCGTAAAGCACTTCTCGATTTTATGAAGCGTCACCCAAACCCAGAGATCGCACACATGGTGCAACATATAGACACCGCCTCGAAATGCGAGATTATTGCTCAGTTCCGCCTCAATTAAGGGCGTCACCCAGCCAATTCCCCCTCACGATTCAGGTGTGACTCGCTATCACACCTGAGTGCGGCCTAGTGAAATCACCACGCGGCGGTTTTTGTCTTTACCAATCGGCGAAGCGTTATCGGCAATCGGCCGACGTTTGCCATAGCCCTGCACTTGAATACGATCTTCCGGCAACCCGATCGATTTAAAGTATTCGCGCAGTACCTCAGCCCGTTGTTCCGATAGATTTTGGCTATTGTTATTGGTGTCTGTTGAATCGGTATAGGTGGAAACCAGCACTAAATCAATATCTTGGTTATAGCGTACATATTCAGCGATCTGTGCCAAACGCTTTTGTGACGCTTTATTCAACTCAACACTGGTGCCTTGGTCGTAGTGTAAAATCGTAAACGATATGTCTTCAAAGCTGTAAGGTAATAGCTTGGAAATACAGTCACTAAACTCATTGTAGGGTTGCTGAAACAGCACTGAAGAGAGCGCAACCTCAATACGTTGATCGCGGCTTTGCCAATCTTGATAACTGAAGGTCGGGTAGCGCCCCTTTTCCAGTTCACTGAGTAACGACCACGCGGTCTGCCCACCGATATAACCATCAAACTGTTTGAAAAACTGCAGATTCGTTATGCGATCTGCCCCTTCACCCGGCCGCCAAACCGGAGGCATAGAGACTAGGCTGACATTACGGGTATCCCCCATTGGGCGACGCATTTTTAATTCAAAGTCGAGATTGATTTTCTTGCCCGCGCGAGACGAAAACTCGGCGTCACCATAGTTGGGGATCGGGTGCACAAGGCGGCATTCCAACGGAGTATTGGTTGCCATTTGCCACGTAGACTGTTGTGGTGTTGCCACATAACGCACTTCCAACGCCGAAGCGACGGACGCTGATAAGGTGCTTATGGCAAACAAACTTGTGATAACCCATTTATTCATAAATACTTTTTCTCACTACTGATACTGCATGCTCAGGCGATAATTTGCCGCCTGCGAGACTTGGTGGAGATGATGCAAAAATCTAGCCAGCACGATACTGGCATGACGGTACCCAAACAACTTGCTTGCCGCAAAACAGCCTTGAATGAATCCCTTTCAACCTTATCGCTTCTCTTTATTGAACAATTAATTGCCGCGATTTAGATAAGCTAGGTTTTGCTCCACCGCAGAATCTGCAATAATGCCAGCCTTATCACACAATTTAGAACCCGCATGACTGATAAAAATGACGCGCTAACCTTGAAAAAACGCTTTCGTGGCTATTTTCCTGTGGTTATCGATGTAGAGACCGCAGGATTCAATGCGCAAACCGATGCGCTTTTAGAAATTTGTGCTGTCACCTTGAGTATGGATGAAAACGGCGATTTACACCCAGCAAGTACTATCCATTTTCATGTCGAACCCTTTGAAGGCGCGAATCTCGAAAAAGCCGCACTAGAATTTACCGGCATTTACGATCCGTTTAGCCCACTACGGGGGCGGTGAGTGAAGATCATGCATTAAAAGAGATTTACAAACTGGTTCGCAAAGAGCAAAAAGCCGCAGATTGCAGCCGCGCCATTATTGTGGCGCATAACGCGCATTTCGATCACAGTTTCGTGATGGCCGCGAGCGAACGTTGTAAATTAAAACGTGTTCCTTTCCATCCCTTTGCCACGTTTGACACGGCAACGCTAAGTGGTCTTGCTTTCGGGCAGACCGTGCTGGCTAAAGCCTGCAAAACTGCTGGGATGGAATTTGACAATCGCGAGGCACATTCCGCCTTGTACGATACCCAAAAAACTGCAGAGCTGTTCTGCACCATTGTCAACCAGTGGAAAGCCTTAGGTGGCTGGCCATTGGTCAATGATGATAAGGACAATAACAACGATGCCGATTTAAATTGAAGCTCGTTCTACCCATGAACCGCTTTAACCAATCAGGCCCATCCCTACCCTTCTTGCTTCTTCAAGTGGGCTGGGGATACACAACATCCCGAGAAAAAATATGAATCCAGTAGTCATTTCCGTTTGTGTCATGCTGCTGCTAGCCCTGATGCGGGTGAACGTCGTGGTTGCTTTGACGTTCAGTGCCGTGGTCGGTGGTTTAGTCGCTGGTATGAGTTTGAATGAAACCGTTGCCGCATTTGAAAGCGGTTTGGGTGGTGGCGCCACGATCGCCCTGAGTTACGCCATGCTTGGCACTTTTGCGGTGGCCATTTCGAAATCGGGGATCACCGATTTACTGGCGCAAAGCGTGATTCGTCGCATTCACGGCCAAGAAAGCCACGCAGCATCAACCGGGTTAAAATACCTCGTACTCATCTCTTTGCTGCTGATGGCGATGGCCTCACAAAACGTCATCCCCGTCCACATTGCCTTTATCCCCATTTTGATCCCGCCGCTCCTGAGTGTCTTTGCTAAGCTGAAACTCGACCGTCGCTTAGTCGCCTGCGTCCTCACTTTTGGCTTGATCACACCTTACATGGTGCTTCCTGTCGGTTTTGGGGGCATTTTCCTCAACAACATTTTGCTAAAAAACCTGCATGAAAATGGTTTGGAAAGCATCACCGCAAGCCAAGTTCCCACGGCGATGATTTTGCCCGCAGCAGGGATGATTTTTGGTCTGTTGCTAGCGGTACTTTTTAGCTATCGCAAACCTCGTGAGTATCAAGAAACGGAATTGACCGTAGTGCAGCAAGAAAGTTCGTCGATCAATAAACAGCATATTGCGATTGCGGGTGTCGGTATTGTGGCTGCATTAGCGGTGCAATTGTTGACGGGGTCAATGATCATCGGCGCACTAGCAGGCTTTATGGTATTCACTTTTGGGGGCGTGATTGCGTGGAAAGAGACGCATGATGTGTTCACAAGAGGCGTGCATATGATGGCGATGATTGGCTTTATCATGATTTCTGCGGCCGGTTTTGCCGCGGTAATGAAAGCCACTGGCGGCGTTGAAACCCTGGTCACTTCGCTTTCCACCAGCATTGGTGACAATAAAGCTCTCGCAGCTCTGCTGATGTTAGTCGTAGGTTTGTTGGTGACTATGGGCATCGGCTCGTCATTCTCAACCATTCCGATCATCGCGACCATCTATGTTCCGCTGTGTCTTTCGTTTGGTTTCTCACCAATGGCTACCGTTGCTCTGGTCGGTACCGCCGCTGCGTTAGGAGATGCAGGCTCTCCTGCGTCCGATTCAACCTTAGGCCCAACATCCGGCCTCAATGCGGATGGTCAGCACGAGCATATTTGGGAAACCGTTGTGCCAACCTTTATTCACTACAATCTGCCACTCATCGTATTCGGTTGGATTGCCGCCATGGTGCTGTAACCTCCGCTAGCCGAGAGTCAAACCATCACCTCACCAAAGCTTAGCGATCGTGAGGGGGTAACGCAAAAGGCTTCCCGTGGGAAGCCTTTTGATGATTATCCGAACCCGTTTGTTTGCTTAAGCGCCTTCGTTATGCAGCTCAAGGTTAGCCAGATCTTGCTGAATTTCACGTTGATATTTTGCATCATCACAGCGCATCGACTCGAGGAAATCTAAGTACTGCTGATCGATGTCACCGGTCACGTATTCGCCATTAAAGACCGAAGCTTCAAACTTGACGATATCTGGGTTGCCACAACGCACCGCTTGCACCAAATCCTCTAAGGTTTGGAATATCAAGGCATCGGCACCAATCTGCTTACAGATGGCATCGTTATCACGACCATGAGCAATCAGCTCATTGGCACTTGGCATATCAATACCATACACGTTCGGGAAGCGAATCTCAGGGGCAGCAGAGACGATGTAGACTTTCTTCGCCCCAGAATCACGAGCCATCTCAATGATCTGCTCTGAGGTGGTGCCACGCACGATAGAATCATCCACCAGTAGTACATTTTTATCTTTAAACTCTGAGCGAATCGCATTGAGTTTGCGGCGTACCGATTTCTTACGTTGCTGCTGACCCGGCATGATAAAGGTTCGGCCAACATAGCGGTTTTTAACAAAGCCTTGGCGATATGGTTTATCAATCGCCTGTGCAATTTGTAGGGCGATATCACAAGAGGTTTCGGGAATCGGGATCACTACATCGATATCGAGATCGCTGTAATCGTTTTTGATGCGCTCACCTAAACGCTTACCCATCTCTACACGAGCGCTGTAAACGGAAATCTTGTCGATAAACGAATCTGGGCGCGCAAAGTAGACAAATTCAAAGATGCATGGGTTGAGTGCTGGATTATCGGCACACTGTTTGGTGTAGAGCTCACCGTCGAAAGTGGCATAAATCGCTTCACCGGGCGCGACATCTCGCACGAAGTCGAACCCAACCGCATCGAGTGCGACCGATTCGGAGGCGACCATGTATTCGAGCTGACCATTGACTTCACGCTTACCGAGACACAATGGGCGAATACCGTGTGGGTCACGAAACGCAATCATACCGTGACCAATGATCATAGCCGCCACCGCATAAGCACCACGAATGGTACGGTGAACATTGCTGATTGCACGGAACACGTCTTCGGCGGTGACATTACCCTTTACGGTATCAATTTCATGAGCCAGTACGTTGAGCAACACCTCTGAATCCGAAGTGGTATTCACATGACGACGGTCTTTTTCAAACAGCTTTTGACGCACTTGGTTCGCGTTGGTCAGATTACCGTTGTGAGCAAGTGTGATACCGAAAGGAGAGTTGACATAGAAAGGTTGAGCTTCTGAGGCGCTAGAGCTACCTGCGGTGGGGTAACGCACATGGCCGATCCCGACGTTGCCTTGCAGGCGTTGCATGTGTTTCGCTTCAAAGACATCCCTGACTAATCCGTTTGCCTTACGCAGACGAAAACGATTGTTTTCTATGGTACAAATACCCGCGGCATCTTGGCCACGATGCTGCAAGACCGTCAAAGCGTCATAAATTGACTGGTTTACAGGCGTTGTACCCACGATTCCAACAATACCACACATGTCCTAATCCTCGATTTCAACCGTCTCCGGCGCTAAATCGCGCCAGAGAGAAAACTTGATGTTGCTTTTAGGTGTTCAAAGAACGGAGCAATAACGCGACTGAATTCAGGCACTAGCTGCGAGCTTTTCCACCACTCTGTGTTTGGAAATGCGGTAAACGCATCCATGAAGAACAGACCTGCTGCGACAATCAACACTCCACGTAGTGCACCAAACACCACACCGAGAATTCTGTCGGTTCCTGAGAGTCCTGTTTTTTCGACCAGTTGGGCAATCACGTAGTTAACGATAGCACCGACGATCAATGTCGCCACAAACAGAGCCGCAATCGCCGCTCCATTGCGAAACATGTCATCTTTAATGTTGGTGAAATACACCGCCAGTTTGGCGTAGTACTCCGAAGCGATATAAAACGCCCCAAACCAAATCACTAAAGACAAGGCTTCTTTGGCAAAGCCGCGAACAAGACTGATCAGCGCAGACAAGCCGATCACACTTAAAATGACAATATCTAACCAGTTCATGAGTTCTTACATCTTAAGTTGGCGCGCATTTTAACAGAAAAAAAACGCGACGCAAACGTTTTCTTATGGGTTTAGTGGTTTAAATTTGAGCAATTGACCTTTAGCACCGGTAATTTTTTCTAATTCCACGAGTTGGGTTTCTAACTTAGATTTTGAAACATCAGGACCAATAATCACTCGGGTGAAATCATTCTCTTGTTTGACATGCGCTTGGTAACCACGCTTTTGTAAGTCAGCCACGAGATTGCGTGCATTATCGGCATTTTTCAGTGCCACTAACTGAATGATCCACGCGGAATCTTGGTATTCATTCGTTTCTGGAACCTCAGTGACCGTGACTGGCACAGGCTGCTCTGCTGCCACTTTAGCCGGAGTGGCGTTATTCATCACAGGCGGCGTTGTTAGTGCAACACTGTCGTTGTTGCTGCTGGCTTGCTCATCCTGACCCGTTTGGGTGACAGAAACTGGCGCTTCAGGTAAAGCAATGTCATCTTGCACCGGATCCAGCACTTCGAACTTTTCTACCTCGCCTTCCGGCTCAGGTTTAATCGGTACGCTGGCAATCTCTTCTTTAAAATGGGTTTTCTTACCATCAAGCACATCGGGCAGCACAATCACCCCGATGGCGAACAACACTATGGTGCCAACTAAACGGCTTTGAAACTTACTGGCCATTTATTCCCCTCTCTTTTGCCAATGTTCAAGCACTTCACCTACCGTGTGGAAAGAGCCTGCTACCACAATGACATCTTGTGCCCCAGCCTGTGTCAACGCGGCTTCAAATGCCAACACAGGATTGGCATATTGAGTAATATCCGCAGGTAAATACTGACAGAGCTGCGCTGCCGTAGCCGCACGAGGGCCAGACAACGAAGCGGGATACCAATGCGTCACCGCTGGACTTAACTCGACCACCGTTGAAGCAATATCTTTGTCATGCAACATCCCAAACACCAGATGAATCGTGCGCTCTGGGTAGCGTTGTGTCAGTTGCTGAACCAGATAATGGGCTGAGTGCGGGTTATGCGCTACATCAAGCACTATCGTAGGCTGATGGCTAATCACCTGCATTCGTCCTGCTAATTGGGCATTCCGTAGCCCATCCACGATATTAATATCGCTGATGGCAAGCCCAGAGCAACCAAGCGCCATTAAAGCTGTTGCCGCATTCGGTAACGGCAGAGAAGGAATGGGAAGATCGGTCAATCCAAAGCAACCACTGCGCCAATTCCAAGTCGTTGCTGAGGTTTTCTCATAACTAAATTGGATTTCCACCTGATGCAGTTTGGCACCGATATCATCGGCATGCGCAGCAACAGTTGCGGGTGGCTTAGGTTGCCCACAAATCGCTGGCTTTCCTGAACGGAAGATGCCCGCTTTTTCATAACCAATCACAGCGATGTCGTTGCCAAGCCAATCGGTATGATCGAGCGCTAAGCTGGTGATGACACTGACATCGTGATCGACAACGTTGGTCGCATCTAAACGGCCACCCAACCCGACTTCAAGTAGCAAGACATCGACTTTCTGCTGCTCAAAAAGATAAAGAGCCGCGAGTGTACCGAATTCGAATAGGCTTAAGCTTATGTCACCGCGCTCTTGCTCAATGTGCGCAAAAGCTTGGGTGTGCATCTCATCGGCAAGATCTTGTCCATTGATGCGTACACGCTCGTTATAGCGAATCAAGTGCGGAGAACTGTACACGCCAACGGAATAACCCGCTTGCAGCAGAATCGCTTCCATTAATGCACAGGTGGAACCTTTACCATTGGTGCCCGCCACCGTGATAACGGTGGGCGCTGGTTTGGTGAGTTTGGCTTTTTGAGCGACGGCTTGAACACGTTCTAGGCCGAGATCAATGGCAGAAGTGTGTATGTGGGCTAAATAATCAAGCCACACCGCGAGTGGAGATGTGGCTTGAGGAACAGGCTTTTGAGTCATCTAACGTACAACCATAGAATCCGTTGGTTTAGTTAGCGCTTACTTTACCCTTTTTTATTGGCTTCTGGTACCGCATAAGGCGCTTCATTTGGCGCGTCGTTCACAGAAACTACGAGAGGAGACGCTTGGCCAGTCATTTTCGCCAGTAAGCTAGCGACACGCTGACGCATGTCTCGGCGATCAACGATCATATCAATCGCACCATGCTCTAGCAGGAACTCACTGCGTTGGAAACCTTCCGGAAGCTCTTCTCGTACGGTTTGCTCAATAACACGACGACCAGCAAAACCGATCAATGCTTTGGGCTCACCGATATTAATATCGCCCAGCATCGCCAAACTCGCTGACACCCCGCCCATGGTTGGGTCGGTCATCACGGAAATGAAAGGCAAGCCTTTATCCGATAAACGCTCTAGCGCGGCACTGGTTTTCGCCATTTGCATCAGAGACATTAATGCCTCTTGCATACGCGCACCGCCGCTGGCGGAGAAACAGATTAATCCGCAGTTGTGTTCCATAGCCGCTTCAACCGCACGCACAAAACGAGCGCCAACCACAGAACCCATTGAGCCACCCATGAAGGAGAACTCAAACGCACAAGCAACAACTGGCACATCCAGCACTGAACCTTTCATTACAACCAGCGCATCTTTCTCACCACTGGCTTTTTGCGCTGCAGCAAGACGCTCTTTGTAGCGTTTAGAATCTTTAAATTTCAGTTTGTCTTGTGGCTCGAGCTCTTCACCCAGCTCAACACGCTCACCTTGATCCAGAAACGTTTCCAAACGGCGGCGTGCTTTCATGCGCATGTGATGATCACACTTAGGACAAACTTCTAGGTTACGCTCCAACTCCGCGTAATAAAGCACTTGTTCACACGATGTACATTTAGTCCAAACGCCTTCTGGGATAGAGGCTTTGCGTGAACTGACGATGTTGCTTTTCTCTAAAATCTTTTCGAGCCAACTCATGGAAGACCTTTTACTCTCAATCTCCCGCCATCAGCAGGAGAGATAAATTCGACAAAAATGCGTGTGGATTAAAACACAGAAAATGCCAACTGTAGACAAAAAACTGGTTGTACCTATTTCTACGCTTTAGCCAAAGCACAATATTGTTTATTTTTGAGTCAATTACTAGCTGTTAGTTCAAATTATCAGGCAAGAAAAGTGGCCCAATTGGCATTTCGGGCAACCCAAAATGCGCAGGGTAATCGACAGAAACCAAGTAGAGCCCTTCCGCTTTGGCCGTCGCCGCCGCTAAGGTGCGATCTTTTTGTGCTAATAACCATTGAATCCACTCTGGCTTCTGCTCACCACGCCCGACGGCTATCAAGCTACCCGTGATATTTCGTACCATATGATGCACGAACGCATTGGCTTTAATATCAATCACCACATAACGACCGTGACGCGTCACATTCAGATGCATGACATTACGCCAAGGACTACGGGACTGACAATGCACCGCACGAAATGAGGTGAAATCATTTTCCCCCAGCAAGTACTGCCCTGCTTGCTGCATTTTTTCAACATCCAGCTCGCCGTGGTAATGGCTGACACCAGAATTCAAAATCCCCGGGCGATAAACATGGTTGTAAATGACATAACGATAACGGCGTGCAGTGGCACTGAATCGTGCATGAAATTCATCAGGAACCGCCATCGCCCAGCGTACTGCAATATCCTTCGGCAAATTCGCGTTGGCGCCCATGGTCCAAGCGACCATCTGCCGTTCGGCGGTGGTATCAAAGTGCACCACTTGTCCAGTACCATGTACCCCCGCATCGGTTCGCCCAGCACACTGCACTTCCACTGGATGGTTGGCAATCTTACTCAGCGCCTTTTCTAACGCTTCTTGGACACTTTTGACTTCTCTCTGGCGCTGCCAACCGTAGTAGTGAGCCCCGTCATACTCAATACCTAACGCGATTCTCATGCTGTTTGTCTCAATAAAAATGGGTCGGGAAGTATAAACAGTTTGCCAGTAAATTTCTAATCACCACAAAAGTAAAAGGCAGCTAAGCTGCCTTTTAAAGTGTCGAGAGAATCAGAGGGAGCTACACTCGCCCATTCAGCACATCGATCAGCCGTTTGGCTTGTTGGCGAATCTCATCATCGCCGTCAACAATCGCCTCTTCGAGCAGTTTAATCGCCCCTTTCTCATCGTTCATTTCAATGTAGATTTTGGCCAAATCCAGCTTACCTGCTGCTTCCGCACCACTATCCACATCAATGTCTCGAATATCGCCAATCACATCAGGGAACTCATCCAGACCCACATCAAGCTTAAGTTCCTCTTCATCAGGGTTTAAGCCTTGCTCTTCCGATTCTACCTGTGCCATGAGCTCGTCGATGGTCATGTAGCCGTCACGCTGTGGGTCGAAATCCAGCAAATCCTCTTGCGATCCCCAGTTTTCAGGCTTCGCTTGCGGCTCCGGTGTTTCACTCGCCCAAATCGCTTGCTCATCCTCAGGTACATCATCCGGCAACTGCGCTTGCTGATCTGGGGTTAGGTGGAAACCATTCCAGTCTTCGCCGCCCATTTGCAACATGGCATCAATATCCATGCCCGCGCTATCAATCGTTTTAGCATCAAGTGGACGATCAAAGCTAAACGGTTTTTCACCATCGGGATTATCACTCAGCCAATCGTGCAGCGCTTCTTCATCAAATGCCTTGTTAGCCAAAGATTGTGTCGGTGGCACATCTTGAGTCGCGTCCAAAAGTTCAGGCTGAACCTCGTCTACTGCGCTTTCAACACTGGCCAGTAAATCCTCATCGGCAATCAGCGCATCACTTTCTGTCTCTTGTGCTAGCGTTTCTGTCTCATCACCGAGCTCTGGCTCAACTTCCGATTCAGCGGCAGGCTCTAACTGTGCATCCGCCAAGGCGTCTTCTTCGGTGTACTCAGGCAAATCGAGCTCATCAAGCTCAGTAAAGGGGTCTTCCTCTTCGAGAACGCTTGCCAACTCAAGCTCCGGCTCAACTTCCGATTCTGCGGCAGGCTCTAACTGTGCATCTGCCAAGGCATCTTCTTCGGTGTACTCGGGTAAATCGAGCTCATTAAGCTCGGTAAAGGCTTCTTCCGCAGCTGGCTCACTTGCCAGCTCAAGCTCTGGTTCAACTTCCGATTCGGCGGCAGGCTCTAACTGTGCATCCGCCAAGGCATCTTCTTCGGTGTACTCGGGTAAATCGAGCTCATCAAGCTCGGTAAAGGCTTCTTCCGCAGCTGGCTCAGTTGCCAGCTCCAACTCGGGCTCAACTTCCGATTCTACGGCAGGCTCTAACTGTGCATCCGCCAAGGCGTCTTCTTCGGTGTACTCGGGTAAATCGAGTTCATCAAGCTCAGTAAAGGTTTCTTCCTCTTCGAGATCGCTTGCCAGCTCAAGCTCGGGTTCAACTTCCGATTCTGCAGCAGGCTCTAACTGCGCGTCCGCCAAAGCGTCTTCTTCGGTGTACTCAGGCAAATCAAGCTTATTAAGCTCGGTAAAGGCTTCTTCCTCTTCGAGATCGCTTGCCAGCTCAAGCTCTGGCTCAACTTCCGATTCTGCGGCGGGCTCTAACTGTGCATCTGCCAAGGCATCTTCTTCGGTGTACTCGGGTAAATCGAGTTCATCAAGCTCGGTAAAGGCTTCTTCCTCGGCTGGCTCACTTGCTAGCTCAAGCTCTGGCTCAACTTCCGATTCTGCGGCAGGCTCTAACTGCGCATCCGCCAAGGCGTCCTCTTCGGTGTACTCGGGCAAATCGAGCTCATTAAGCTCGGTAAAGGCTTCTTCCTCGTCGAGATCGCTTGCCAGCTCAAGCTCTGGCTCAACTTCCGATTCTTCGGCGGGCTCTAACTGCGCGTCCGCCAAGGCGTCCTCTTCGGTGTACTCGGGTAAATCGAGTTCATTAAGCACAGTAAGGTCACTTTCATCATTAGATGCTTCTGCAGCCAACGGCTCCGACTCAGGCTCAATTTCGGTCTCAACTTGTTGTTCGTCGAATGCAGAAGACGGAGTGACTTCAGCCAATTGAGGCTCATCATTCTCTTCTGGCAGCTCCAAATCGTTAAGAGTGAGAGACTCCTCGACAGACTGAGAAAGCGCGTCAGGGGCTAACACATCATCAGACGTATCCACTGTATTTGATTGCGGCTGCGCAGCCAAATCTGCCAGTAATTCATCCACCGTTTCATTTGTGGCGGTAGTCTGCTCTGGCAAATCATCCTCAGCCGAAGATAGCTCAAGCTCAGCATTACCCTCTAAAGTTGGTGAGGAGTCATCCTCATCAAATACCCAATCCTCATCTTGAGGAGTACCAAACTCATTGGCGGGTAGCGCACTTGGCTGCGGTAAGTCGTCTTCCAGACCACCTTCAATTTCAGGATTGAAATCAAAATCATCCGCTTGTGCGAAAGCTTCATTTTCATCGAGTACAGGTTCAAGTAACGGATCTTTTGCGGGTGCCGAGTTGAGTAAGTCGTCAATGAAGGTATCGCTATTAAACTCATCTTCGGTTGCCAACTCCGGGAGTGATTCTGCTGGCTCTGGATGCTGCTCAATTTCAAGCAACTCATCAAAAAGCTCAGTACCATCTTCTACACTGAGTTTTTCCGGTGCCACTGAGAATTCTGTAGCTTCGATGGATTCATCATCCAAGTCCAGATCATCCAGTAATTCATCCAAAAGCTCAGTGCTGTTTTGGTCAATTTCAAGCCCAGAGGCAAGCTCTTCGGGCACGGGTTCCCCCAACACCTCATTGAGTAACTGAGTGCTATCTTCCTCTAAATCTAAAATGGGCTCTTCAGGTTGAAGAAGATCCGCAGTTTGGGCATCAAACTCATCGTTTTCTGGCTTATCAAAATCATCCAACAACTCATCTAAAAGCTCGGTACTCTCTTCGCTCAGAGGAGCATCTTGTTCAGCGAGTATTTCATCAAGTAATGCCGTTTCATCTATCGCTTTGGCTTCAAGTTGCTCAAGGTCAGCTTGCTCTTCGATAGAGGCAAACAGGTCATCCAAATCTTGGTCACCCGCTACGCCTGCACCACTGAGATCAAATTCGTCATTATCCTCTTCACTGAGCGACGCCAGCTCATCATTGAGTAGCGTATCCAAGGTTTCGGTATCTTGGATCGCGGGTTCATCATCTAATGCGTCGAGTTCACTGGCGAGTAAGTCATCCAGCAGCGATTGATCCACTTTGCCATCGCTAAGCAGCTCATTCTCTTCATCACCGGATAACAGCGCTTCGATGTCATCCTCCGACATTTGATTTTCATCAGCCAAGTCAAAAGAATTCAGATCATCGTTGTCGGTTGGTTCGCTAACATCATTTAGCGCGCGCTCCATCTCTTCAAGTCCGAGCGCTTTATCATCAGCGTTAACAGAAATGCCGTTGGCACTTTCATTTAGAGCATCAAATTCGGTATCGAGATCGCCATCATCATCAATTCCTACAAACAGATCATCGCTGTCCTGTCCATCAAGATTGAAATCAAGATCGGTTTCGTTCAGATCGGCGAAGACATCATCTTCATCCGAGAACGCTTTTTCAGCGTCATTTTCTTCTTTGTCGTCGGTGGTACTGAAGAGGTCATCATCCAGCAGCAGATCATCGCCAATATCTTCCGTCTGTTCTGGACCTAAAGTGACAGGCGCCGCTGTTGGCATTTCAGAAGTGATATTGTTTTGCGTTGGATTCTCTTGCTGAGCACTCGAGCGGCGGTTAAGCAGCAGAAGCACTACGATAGCAATCAGTAGACCGGGGATTAGCGCTAACAATGCCACTAACCAGCCATTAGAAAGCAAATTATCTAAAGCTGATGGCGCAAGACGCGAAGCTTCTTCCGCTTTACGGCGCTCTTCTTCCAACAATCTCTCGACTTCACTGCGGATGCGGTTCTCATCACCCAGCTCTTCTTTGAGAGTGCTGACTTCCGATTGCACTTGCGAAAGCATCAAGCGCAAGGTGTGATTCTTCTCTTCCAAAGCCATCACGTCAGCATCTGTTGATTGGCTGGGTTTAGCGGGCGTCTTGAGCTCAGTAGGCGCTTTCTCTTGCGGCGCGGTCGTAGAGGGGACTTGAGGCGGCGTTTGCGCGACCGCTTCTACTTTTGGCGTTGCAACAGGAGCTGGACGAGGAGGAGCTACAGGCCTCACTGGCGTATCGGGTGTTTGGTTTAATTTTGCTTGGTGAGACGCCATGATGTTGACAGCGTCTTGAGTACTATTGCGACTGATTTGTGCCAGTGACGGAACACGTAGAGTACTACCTGGGATCAGAGTATGAATATTCTGATTTTCAAACGCCTGAGGATTGAGCTGATAAATGGCCAATAACGTTTGTTGCACCGTGACGCTGGAAGAAGGCCGTAACTGGCTGGCTATCGACCACAAAGTCTGGTTGGCTGAGGTCGGCCCGAAAAATCGACCGGGTTCATTATTAGCCGAATTACGAACAATATTTTCACTATATTGGGGCGTGGGTTGTACTTGGCCATCGGGGCCAACAAGACGAATGCTTTCTGCACTGACGAAAGAAGTCTGAGTCACGACCATTACTGCCACTGGCAGCAGGAGTCGTTGGAAAAATCGACGCATAAAAGGCTCAGTATGTGCTTTGAATTTTGAAGTACGGAGATTGGTTAAATATATCGGATCCACCTAGCAAAACTATAGACTGGCTGGCAAAAAATGTGTCACGACCGGAATAATCGCAGGAATCTCACACAAATTTCAGTCCTAGCGTGAGGCAACACCGCTTTCTCCACGCCTAAAAACAAAGCCAGCACGTTGGCTGGCTTTGCATTTTACTCTCGTTTTTCGGCTTACTCTTCGTCGATTTTGGCGAAACTATCGCGCAAACCAACAGTGCGGTTAAAGACCAAAGCCTGCGGGCTAGAATCTTTGTTATCGGCACAGAAATAGCCCATACGCTCAAACTGATAACCAAATTCAGGTTTTGCTTCGACTAAGCTTGGCTCAACATAACCTTGAACTTTTACCAGAGATTCTGGGTTAATGGTTTCGGCAAAGTTATCCGCCACACCTGGATTGGGTACAGTGAACAGACGCTCGTAGAGACGAAACTCAGCAGGAACGCCTTTTTCAGCAGATACCCAGTGAATAACACCTTTCACTTTACGACCATCGGCTGGGTTTTTACCCAAGGTTTCAGGATCGTAAGAACAGAAGATCGTAGTGATATTACCTTGTTCATCTTTTTCGATGCGCTCAGCTTTGATGACGTAAGCACCACGCAGACGCACTTCTTTGCCTAACACCAAACGCTTGTATTTCTTGTTGGCTTCTTCGCGGAAATCTTCGCGTTCAATCCACAACTCACGGGTAAATGGCACTTCGCGATCGCCCATCTCAGGTTTGTTGGGATGGTTAGCCAGCGTCAAGGTTTCCACTGTGCCTGCGGCGAAGTTCTCAATCACCAGTTTGACCGGATCCAGAACAGCCATCGCACGTGGCGCATTTTCGTTAAGATCATCACGAATACAAGACTCTAACGCACTGTATTCAATCATGTTTTCTTGCTTAGTCACACCAATGCGCTTACAGAATTCACGAATAGCGCTCGGCGTGAAGCCACGGCGGCGCAGGCCTGAAATGGTCGGCATACGTGGATCATCCCAACCTGTGACCAATTTTTCGGTCACTAGCTGGTTCAGTTTACGCTTAGACATCACGGTATATTCGAGATTTAAGCGGCTGAATTCATACTGGCGTGGATGGCATGGAATCGTGATGTTATCAAGAACCCAATCATACAGACGGCGGTTGTCTTGGAATTCCAAAGTACAAATAGAGTGCGTAATGCCTTCGAGCGCATCAGAAATACAGTGTGTGAAATCGTACATCGGATAGATGCACCACTTGTCACCCGTTTGGTGGTGTTCAGCAAAACGCACACGGTACAAAACAGGATCACGCATTACGATAAAAGACGATGCCATATCGATTTTTGCACGTAGACAAGCTTGGCCTTCTGCAAATTCACCCGCACGCATTTTTTCAAACAGCGCTAGGTTTTCTTCTACGCTACGATCGCGGTATGGGCTGTGCTTACCGGGCTCAGTTAGAGTGCCACGGTATTCACGAATTTGCTCAGGCGTGAGTTCATCCACATACGCCAAGCCTTTTTGAATCAGCTCAATCGCGTATTCATACAACTTGTCAAAATAGTCAGAGGAGTAACACACCTCTCCCGACCACTCAAAACCTAGCCAAGTCACATCTTTTTTGATCGACTCAACATATTCAAGGTTCTCTTTTTCTGGGTTTGTATCATCAAAGCGCAGGTTGCACTGCCCTTGATAATCCTGAGCAATACCGAAATTCAGACAGATTGACTTGGCGTGACCGATGTGCAGGTAGCCATTCGGCTCCGGCGGGAAACGAGTATGCACGGTCGTGTGTTTACCATCCGCAAGATCTTTATCGATAATTTGGCGGATGAAGTTCGATGGACGAGCCTCAGCTTCACTCATCTATAGCACCTCAAAATTCATTTAGTATTGTCAGAAAGCGTTTCTGCTTCTTATGCCATCAAGGCTAGAAAACAGAAAATATTGCCGCTAATCATCCACAATTCTTGCGGTGGGCACAATAAAAACTATGGATTTCTTGTGATTATTTCTACGGTTCGATGCTTATATCACCACTTCTCAAGCGGTAAATAAGTAAAAAGCCTCCGCTTTCGCGAAGGCTTTGATTCAGGCTAGGGTTTAAACTCGATTAAGGCAGTTTAACGTCAGAAAGATCTTCTTTCGGGCTGATGGCTTTCATTTCACCCGCGACGATTTCTGCTAGAGGGCCAAGGATAACTTGCAGGTTATTTTCACCCAGTTTCACAACACCTTTCGCGCCCAGTTTCTTCAGTACCGCTTCATTTGCAACCGAGCGGTCTTTCAACGTCAGGCGTAGACGTGTGATACACGCATCGATAGATGTCAGGTTTTCATGACCACCCAGTGCTTTCAGGTATTGGCGAGCCAAATCACCTTTAGATGCATCTGCTGAGTCTGTTTCTGTTTCCACTTCTTCGTCTTCACGACCTGGAGATTTCAGGTTGAACGCACGAATGGCGAATGTGAACGTGAAGAAGTACAGAGCAAAGAACGCCAGACCAATTACAAACAGAGTTGCAGGTTTCGTTGCTAGGCCCCAGTTCAGCGCGAAATCGATAAGGCCAGCTGAGAAACCAAAACCATGCAGTGTACCAAACATGTTAGCCACAACCAGTGACAGACCTGTAAACACAGCGTGCATTGCGTACAGTGCTGGTGCTAGGAACACAAACATGAACTCAAGAGGCTCAGTGATACCTGTTAGGAATGAACAAAACGCCACAGAGAATAGAGCACCACCCACTTGGTGACGACGCTCAGCTGGAGCGGCTAGGTACATAGCAAGCGCAGCACCTGGTAGGCCAAACATCATTACTGGGAAGAAGCCGTTCATGAATACCCCAGCGCTCTTATCGCCACCGAAGAAACGGTGTAGGTCGCCAGATTTAACCACTTCAGTTACTTCTTTAACCATTGCTGTGATTTCAGGAGTTACCGCATTTTTGAATGCAAAGGTATGCTCTTGACCCACCACTAATGTTTTCGCTAGAGCTGGATCCACACACAGTTTTTCGAGTGCAGGTAGAGCTTGACCAGCCGCTTGAGCACCTGAAACTAGGATCTCTTGGCAGGTACCCATACCGAACCAGAAGTAAGAGTTCAGAACGTGGTGCAGACCTACAGGGATTAGAGCGCGGTTTAGAGTGCCGTAAACAAATTGACCTAGGGCTCCTGATGTAGATACTGCATGCGCCAACGCATCTAATCCGCCTTGGATTGATGGCCAGATAACGCCAGAAAGCGCACCAGCAACCAGAGCAAACAGACCCGCCATAATTGGTACTAAACGCTTACCAGCAAAGAATGCTAGCCATTCTGGCAAACGTGTAGTGTGGAACGCATTGTAAGAATGTCCTGCGATGATACCTGCGAAGATACCGCCGAAGAAAGACATGTTGATAGAAGCATCAATCGTTTTTGCAGTTGCAGTCAGAACAAAGTAAGCTACCGCACCTGCTAGGCCTGCAGCGCCAGAACCATCCTTCGACAGACCGATTGCAATACCTAAACCAAACAATAGTGGCAGTTGGCTAAAAATTGCATCGCCCGCTGCAGCCATGAATGGAATACCTAACAGGTCTGGTTGACCCAAACGAAGTAAAAGCGCCGCTACAGGTAGCGTTGCGATAGGTAGCATCAATGCTTTACCTAACTTTTGCGCATATCCAAGAATATTCACCTTAAGTTCCCCCTATAGGATTTTTGTATAGTATTGAGAGACTTTTTTTAGTCGCCCAATTTAGTCCTAGTCAGTTTATGACATTAATTTTGCTCCGCAAATTAAAACCTCATCATTTGTGATCCTAATCACCCGTGGCTCTAAGAACGAAATGATTTTGCTAGCCAGATCATAAAACTTATTTTATGATGTAAAAAAACAACTTTTGAACGTTAATATTACAGCATTTGTTGGTCAGACAATCACCGTGTTACACTTGTTAGCATGGCGTATCTTTCTTAATGCCCCTAGGTTAAACACCGAAAAGAGTGGTTCGACCAATGACTTATTTTTAGCCGCAGTTGCTGTGGCCTTTTGCACAAAAGATAATTCGCGACCTGATTGAAGTAAAACAGCTTCCGCTTTGGCTGTAATCTCGGCGAGTCGCTAAAATGAATCTAAAAATATCGACAAGAGGATTAGCTGATTATGTATGCGCTAACTAACTGCAAAATCTACACAGGCAATGATGTGCTTGTGAAACATGCGGTAATCATCAACGGTGACAAAATTGAAGCTGTTTGCCCTATCGAATCTCTTCCATCTGAGATGAATGTGGTCGACCTAAACGGTGCAAACCTCAGCCCTGGTTTTATCGACTTGCAGCTCAATGGTTGTGGTGGCGTGATGTTCAATGATGAGATCACTGCAGAAACCATCGACATTATGCATAAAGCTAACCTGAAATCGGGCTGTACCAGTTTCCTTCCAACGCTGATCACCTCTTCCGATGAGAACATGCGCCAAGCGATTGCCGCCGCTCGCGAATATCAGGCTAAATACCCAAATCAATCGCTTGGTCTTCATTTAGAAGGCCCTTATCTCAATGTCATGAAAAAAGGGATCCACAGCGTTGACTTCATCCGCCCCTCTGACGATACGATGATTGATACGATTTGCGACAATAGTGATGTGATCGCCAAAGTCACTCTCGCGCCAGAGAATAATAAGCCTGAACATATTGAGAAGCTGGTTAAAGCTGGGATTGTTGTTTCTATTGGACACACGAACGCGACCTATAGCGAAGCACGTAAAAGCTTTGAATCCGGCATTACCTTTGCGACCCATCTCTTTAACGCAATGACCCCGATGGTAGGTCGTGAGCCAGGAGTTGTCGGGGCGATTTATGATACACCTGAGGTGTATGCGGGCATCATCGCCGATGGCTTCCATGTTGATTACGCAAACATCCGAATTGCCCACAAAATTAAGGGTGAAAAGCTCGTATTAGTGACCGATGCCACAGCTCCTGCAGGCGCTGAAATGGATTACTTTATTTTTGTCGGTAAGAAAGTATATTACCGAGATGGCAAATGTGTTGATGAAAATGGCACGCTTGGCGGTTCAGCCCTAACAATGATTGAAGCAGTTCAAAATACGGTTGAGCATGTCGGTATCGCTTTAGATGAAGCTCTGCGAATGGCTACTCTGTATCCAGCGAAAGCAATCGGTGTTGATGAGAAACTCGGTCGTATCAAGAAAGGTATGATCGCCAACCTGACTGTTTTTGATCGTGACTTCAACGTAAAAGCGACGGTAGTTAACGGACAATACGAGCAGAATTGATAATGAATGGCGGACAGATTGGTAACGTAGATTTAGTTAAACAGCTAAACAGTGCGGCGGTTTACCGCTTGATTGACCAACAAGGTCCAATCAGTCGGATTCAAGTCGCTGATGTAAGCCAACTGGCTCCGGCCAGTGTTACCAAGATTACCCGCCAATTGCTTGAACGTGGCTTAATCAAAGAAGTCGCGCAACAAGCTTCTACAGGTGGTCGGCGAGCCATTTCGCTGACCACAGAAGTCAAGCCGTTCCACTCTATTGCCGTGCGTATCGGACGTGACTATATTCAACTCAGCCTCTATGACCTAGGTGGAAACTCACTGGTTGATGAGCATCATGAGTTTCACTACAACACGCAAGATGTGTTGATGTCGAGCCTGATTAAACAGATCAAACAGTTTATTCAACAACACACCGCATTAATTGATCAACTGATTGCGATCGGTGTGGCCTTACCCGGTTTGGTGAACCCAGAAACAGGTGTTGTTGAGTACATGCCTAACGTCGCGATCAATGAATTACCTCTCGGTGCAACCATTCGTGATGAGTTCCATGTTGAATGTTTTGTGGGTAACGACGTTCGTGGTATTGCCTTAGCGGAGCACTATTTCGGAGCCAGCCAAGATTGCCAAGACTCCATACTAGTCAGTGTACACCGTGGCACAGGTGCAGGGATTATCGTTAACGGTCAAGTCTTCTTAGGCTATAACCGCAACGTCGGTGAAATTGGCCACATCCAAATCGATCCTCTTGGTGAGCAATGTCAATGTGGCAACTTTGGTTGTCTAGAAACCGTTGCGACCAACCCTGCTATCACTTCTCGTGTGAAAAAACTGATCGCTCAGGGGTATGAATCTTCGCTCTCTACTCTCGATACGATTACGATTGATGATGTCTGTGAGCACGCGAATGCTGGGGATGAACTGGCGAAACAAGCTTTGGTTCGTGTAGGTAATCAGTTGGGTAAGGCGATTGCGATTACCGTAAACCTATTCAACCCACAAAAGATCGTGATTGCAGGGCAAATTACCGCCGCCAAAGAGATCGTATTCCCCGCGATTCAACGCAACGTAGAAAATCAGTCACTGAAAACGTTCCACCAACATCTGCCGATTGTATCTTCACAAGTCTACAAACAACCCACTATGGGCGCTTTTGCTATGATCAAACGTGCGATGCTAAATGGGGTTCTGTTACAAAAATTGCTTGAAGACTGAGCTTTTTAGTTAAGCTTACGCAACCGATTGACCTATAATGACGGTGGTATTTTTATACCACCGTTTTTTATTATTAAATTAAGAACATAGCTCATGGATTTGATACTTCTTTCTGCCGCATTTTTAGCAGGTTTTATCGCTTTAAAATGCCATTTACCGCCACTGGTTGGTTTTTTGATTGCAGGTTTTGCGCTCAATGCCTACGGATTTACCAGTAATGACACCCTTTCTCTGCTCGCCGACTTAGGGGTAACCCTACTCCTTTTTACTATCGGTTTGAAACTGGAAGTCAAAACTTTACTCGCCAAAGAGATTTGGGCAGGGTCTACCATTCATAACTTGCTCTCTACCGCACTGTTTACGCTTCTCTTACTCATTTTTAAGCAGTTAGGGCTCGATAGTCTGGCGGATCTTTCTTTTGATAAACTCATTTTGATCGGATTTGCCCTATCCTTCTCTAGTACCGTATTTGCCGTCAAATCACTGCAAGAAAAAGGGGAAATGAATGCGACCTATGGCACCTTAGCCATTGGTATTCTGGTTATGCAAGATATCTTTGCTGTGGTGTTCTTAACCGCATCGACTGGCAAACTCCCTGAATGGTATGCGATAGGCTTATTTGTACTGCCTTTACTCCGTCCGCTCTTTTATGAGTTATTGGATTGGGTCGGCCACGGCGAGATGTTGGTTCTGTTTGGGATTTTCTTTGCATTGGTTGTGGGAGCCGGATCCTTCCAGCTCGTCGGTATGAAACCCGACCTTGGAGCACTGATCTTAGGGATGATGCTCGCCAGCCACCACAAAGCCTCTGAATTATCGAAAGCACTATTTAATCTCAAAGAGCTGTTTTTAGTCTGCTTCTTCCTAAACATCGGGCTTTCTGCTCACCCGACTACCACAGGAATTATGCTCGCTCTACTGCTCCTTTTACTGCTACCAATAAAAGGCGTGCTGTATTTTTGGGTAATCCACCAGTTCCACTTCCGTGTACGCACGTCACTGCTAGCCTCACTATCCCTATTCAACTTTAGTGAGTTTGGCCTGATCGTGGGTGGACTTGCTTTCAAAATGGGCTGGATAAACAGTGACATTCTGGTGGCTCTCGCCGTTTCTGTCCCCTTATCGTTTATCTTAGCCGCTCCGATTGAACGTAAAGGGCATGCCATTTATCAACGTTCGGCCAAATGGCTGAAAGAGCAAGCCGCTGAATCCTTACACACAAGGGATCGCCTAATTGATCCTGGAGAAGCGCAAGTTCTTATCTTAGGTATGGGGCGTATCGGCCGCGGCGCCTATGAAGAGCTCACTTCACGTCACGGGGAAATCTGCCTTGGGGTAGAAATTCGCGAAGAGGCGGCCAATAGCCATCGTGAAGAAGGCCGTAATGTGATTTCTGGCGATGCAACCGACCCTGATTTTTGGGAGCGCATTTTCGATACTGGCAAAGTCAAGCTGGTGCTGCTGGCTATGCCTCACCATCAAGCAAACCAAATTGCCCTTGAGCAACTGCAAAAGCGCCACTATCAAGGCCAAATCGCAGCCATTGCCGAATACCCTGATCAGATAGAGAGTTTGCTTGAGCATGGTGCTCACGCAGCATTCAACATTTACAGTGAAGCGGGTACGGGTTTTGCTCGCCATGTATGCGAACAGCTCAAACCAAACTTCACTCGCCGCTAAAAGATAGGGCGAATATCGCCCTATCGTTTCTTTTTTCACCACTTTTTAAAGCTCATTTAAACAACATCAAAATTAAATAGAAAATTTCTAATTAAAATCTTTTTATTTAAAATAAAACTCAGCATGGGGTTGAAGTTTTTAATCAGAATGGCAAATTAAGTCCAACAGATTAAAAAACATTTAAAAGGAATTCATATGTGCTCTATCTTTGGCATCTTAGACATTAAAACTGATGCAGCAACGCTAAGACCTATCGCCCTCGAAATGTCGAAAAAACTGCGCCATCGCGGCCCAGACTGGTCAGGTATCTACGCTTCTGATAAAGCGATCCTGGCCCATGAGCGTCTGGCCATCGTGGGTTTAAATAGTGGCGCACAGCCTCTTTATAGCCCAGATCGTAAGCTCATCCTTGCCGTGAATGGTGAAATCTATAACCACAAAGAAATTCGTGAGCGTTACAAGGGTCAATATGAATTCCAAACCGATTCTGATTGTGAAGTTATCTTGGCACTATACCGCGATAAAGGAGCTGATCTCCTCGAAGAGCTCAACGGCATTTTTGCTTTTGTTCTTTACGACGAAGAGAAAGATGAATACCTGATTGGACGCGACCATATCGGCATCATCCCTCTTTATCAGGGTCATGATGGACACGGTAACTTCTATGTAGCGTCAGAGATGAAAGCACTGGTTCCTGTGTGTAAAACATTGAGTGAGTTTCCTCCTGGCAGCTACTTGAGTTCAAAAGATCAAGCGGTGACACGCTACTATGTGCGTGATTGGAATAGTTTTGATGAAGTAAAAGATAACGTCAGCAGCAAAGAAGAGTTAACTCAAGCCTTAGAAGCCGCGGTGAAACGCCAACTGATGACCGATGTTCCTTATGGCGTACTGTTATCTGGTGGTCTGGATTCTTCGATTACCTCTGCGATTGCGAAGCGTTTTGCCGCAATGCGTATTGAAGATGATGAGAAAAGTGCGGCATGGTGGCCACAACTTCACTCTTTTGCTATCGGCTTAGACGGGGCTCCAGATCTTAAAGCCGCACGTGAGGTTGCAGAGAAAATTGGTACCGTACACCACGAAATGACTTACACCATTCAAGAGGGGCTTGATGCGATTCGTGATGTGATTTACCACATCGAAACTTATGATGTCACTACGATTCGTGCTTCTACTCCCATGTTCTTGATGGGGCGTAAAATCAAAGCCATGGGCATCAAAATGGTGCTTTCCGGTGAGGGAGCAGACGAAATTTTCGGTGGCTATCTCTACTTCCATAAAGCGCCAAACGCTAAAGAGTTTCACGAGGAAACCGTACGCAAACTGCTGGCGTTGAACTTGTTTGACTGTGCGCGTGCCAACAAATCGCTGGCAGCATGGGGAGTAGAAGGTCGTGTGCCTTTCCTAGATAAAGAATTTATCGATGTTGCGATGCGCCTCAACCCAGCCGATAAAATGTGTGGTAATGGCAAAATGGAAAAACACATCCTGCGTGAGTGCTTTGAGCACTATCTGCCCGAGTCGATTGCATGGCGTCAAAAGGAGCAGTTTTCTGATGGCGTAGGTTATGGCTGGATCGATACGCTAAAAGCCACCGCAGAAGCTAAGATCAGTGATCAACAAATGGAAACTGCGAAATTCCGTTTCCCATACAATACTCCAACCACCAAAGAAGGTTATGTGTACCGGGAAATTTTTGAGGAGCTATTCCCACTTGAATCTGCGGCACGCTGCGTACCGGGAGGCCCTTCCGTCGCTTGCTCTTCAGCCAAAGCGATTGAGTGGGATGAGTCATTCAAAAACTGTATTGACCCATCAGGCCGCGCGGTGAAAGCCGTCCACAAACAAGCCTACTAAGACTTGAAGTTCTAGCCAGCAGCGCTGCTGCTTCAAGTAGGGCGAGTATAGTGATTAAAAAAGCCAGAGTGATGACTCATTCTGGCTTTTTAATTCTTTCATCGCCCGATGATTCATCAACAGAAAAATCAAGACGGTAAAGATAAGATTAGGTGACTTCCCAATCGGTATTTTCAATACTCATTGGTACTTGCTGACTGATCATCTTCACCAGCATGATCGAGCGAGTATCTCCATCCGGCTCTAAATAAATCGCTTCAATGCCCGCAAACTGACCTCTTGCGACTCGAACGGTTTGCCCTTTTTCTGGCAATTGTTTGGTGGCGTGCTTCAATTGCTCACAATCAATCTGTTTCAATTGATAAATCAAATCGCCTTGCAGTTCACGTGGATGAGGCCCCAAGCGGACAAAATCCACGACACCACGCGTAGAACGTACGGTCGTAAATGAAGGTCCATTTTCGAAATCGAAACGCACAAACATATAAGAAGGGAATAACGGCTCCTTAACCATTTGCCGCTTACCCCGTAGAATTTTTTCAACGCACACTTCGGGGTAGAAGCATTCAACACTTTGATTTTCTAAGTGCATCTTCGCGCGCTGCTGCTCGCCTCGTTTGCAGTAAAGTAGATACCAACGTTTCATTTATATTCTGTTATGCCAACCTTTTTCGGCATGCTACCACACTCACAGAGCAAATATGAAATGCACTCTTGTAAAAACCGTTGAGCCCCCCGCACCTGATTTAAATGCATAAATTAGCTTAATCTGTGCATTTCCCAAGCAAACATCCAGTAAGAAATCGCCTACCAAAACAATAAAAAACACAAATTAATCATATCGATAGACTCAACAACCCCATCAAATAGGGCATTCACACCCAACTTTGATGACAAGTATTTTTTGTGAAAAATTAGTTTACGCAACAAAAATCACGATTTATTTCTCGGAAGTTTTATTGATTTTCATTGGGTTACATTTATTTACAACTGAATCCTGAGAAAACCTGTATTGCTCATCATTTATTTTGAATGTATAGGTATCAGCCGAATAAAAAACTCTCATGGATGAGTTGAATAAATATAATGTTTGACGGTTGGAGCTTCACAACAGACTTCAACCATTGCACTGCACAATGATACAGGAATGCTTATGTCCAACCTTAATATCTTTAAACAACCGAATGCCTTCTATTTGATCTTCTCTATCGAGTTTTGGGAACGATTTGGCTTCTACGGTATGCAAGCCATTCTGACGGTTTACATGGTCAAAATTATGGGCATGGATGAATCCGCTTCTTTCGTACTCTTCGGTGCCTTTTCAGCGTTAGTGTACGGCTTTGTCGCGATTGGCGGTTGGATCGGCGATAAAGTCATTGGAACAAAACGTGCTATTACTCTCGGCGCGATTGTCATGATGGTCGGTTATGTTCTGCTTGGACTCTCCACCGCGGATCACCCGCTTGTTGGACCAACGTTAATCTACATCGCGATGGGCTTTATTACGGTTGGTAACGGCTTGTTCAAAGCGAACCCTTCGAGTCTACTTGCAAAAATTTACCCAGAGAATGATCCTCGCTTAGATGGTGCTTTCACCATGTACTACATGGCGATCAATTTAGGCTCTTTCTTCTCAATGATCATTACTCCACTCGTGGCAATCAAGATGGGCTATGGAATGGCATTTGGCGTGAGTGCAGTCGGCCTTGCCATCACTGTGGTTAACTTCCTATTCTGCCAACGCATGTTAAAAGATACTGGCTCTCCCGCGGACCTTATGCCTGTGAACAAGATGTATCTGGTTCTTGTCGCAGTTGGCTCAATCCTTGCCAGTTTAGTGTGTAGCTATTTGCTACAAAACCTCACCCTAGCACACGGAATTTTGGTTGTTGCAGGTCTGTTTATTCTGGGATGTTATTTTAAAGAAGCGTTCTCGATGTCTGGCATTGAACGCGCCAAAATGCTGGTCGCCTTTATCCTGATGCTGCAAGGCGTGGTGTTTTTTGTACTCTATTTCCAAATGCCAACTTCACTGAATTTCTTTGCCATCAATAACGTTGAACACCATATCTTGGGTTTTGATATCGCACCAGAGCAGTTTCAAGCGCTCAACCCGTTTTGGATTATGATTGCGAGCCCCATTTTGGCGGCGACTTACGGCAAGCTTGGCGATAAATTAGCGATGCCTTTCAAGTTCGCTTTCGGGATGGCTTTATGTGCGCTCTCTTTCCTAGTACTAAGCTGGGGAACCTTGTTTGCTAACGAGCAAGGCATCATTAGCTCAAACTGGCTTATCGCAAGTTATGCTTTCCAATCCATCGGTGAACTCCTTGTCTCTGGTCTTGGTTTAGCGATGGTCGCGCAATTGGTACCACAACGTATGATGGGATTTGCAATGGGTATGTGGTTCCTCACTTCGGCGTCTGCCGCGGTCATTGCAGGCTGGGTCGCTAGCCTGACTTCAACGCCTGCTAATGTGTCTGGCGCCACCGAATCACTGCATATTTATGGTGAGGTATTTGCGCAAATTGGTTATGTGACTGCCGGAATTGCCATCGTCACCTTCATGATTGCACCTAAGCTGACTCGGATCTGCCGCGGTGAATCAGAGCCGTTAGAGCTGGTGACGCAATAAAGATGGAATCATAGATACGCCGTGAAACTGAAAACAGCGCCTTATTCGGCGCTGTTTTTGTATGGCTGCTTTATGCATGACTCGCTCAGATTGAAGCTTAACAATGGGCTTTAACCAGCGCGGCCATCAGCTCAATATGGCTCTGACTGTCATTCAAACAAGCAACATAGTGGAACGCTTCGCCGCCACTGTGCAAAAAGATTTCTTGGTTCTGCTCAGCAATTTCTTCCAGCGTTTCTAAGCAGTCCACTGAAAAGGCAGGGCAAATAACATCAAGCTTTTTAATGCCTTGACGAGGAAGCGCTTCCATCGTCTTGTCCGTATATGGCTGCAGCCACTCTTCCTTACCAAACTGAGATTGGTAAGTCATCATGACTTTCTCTTGAGGCAATCCTAATGCTTGAGCCAGTAACTCTGTGGTTTTTTGACAATGCTCTGGGTAGATATCGCCATTTTGCGCATAACGTTTGGGAATGCCATGGTATGAGCAGAGTAACAGATCACCTTGCCCATGTTGTTGCCATGAAGCACGAACGCTTTCCGCGAGGGCTTGGATATAGAGTGGATGGTCATGATAATCACGAATAAAGTGCAATTCAGGGACTACAGGTAACTGTCGCAACGCTTTGGCGAGACCATCAAACACCGCCGCCGTTGTCGTCGCGGAATATTGCGGATAAAGCGGCAGCACCACTATCTGTTCAACACCTTGTTGCTGCAACTTGCGTACACCCTCCAATAAACTCGGCTCTCCGTAGGTCATCCCTAGCTCAACAGGCCGTTGGCTAAGCTCTGCCAATTTATCGCGTTGACGTCGAGAGTAGACCATCAAAGGCGATCCCTCATCCATCCAGATTGATTGATACAGCTTAGCCACTTTAGGCGATCGCGTTGGCAAGATAATGCCATGTAAAAGTGGGCACCATAGCCAACGACTCATGTCTACCACTCGCTGATCATGCAGAAATTGGCTCAAAAACGCTTTTACCGCTTGAGAGGTTGGCGCTTGCGGAGTACCTAAGTTGGCAAGCAAAATGCCAAGTTTTTTATGATTATTCATGGCTTCCTTCAAAATGCACTGTTGAATGCGTTATTACGTCTCTTTCTGGTAAAAAGTTTATAAAAAAAGCGGCTTTACTGCCGCTTTTTTTCACCTATCAATGTAATCAGCACATCACAATAATGATTAAGCCAACGCTTTAGCAATGTCAGCACTCACTTCGCTCACTTGCTTAGTGCCGTCAAACTTCAGGTATTGAGTTTTACCTGCTGCCGCTTCTTTACCATAGTACTCAATCAATGGTGCAGTTTGGTTATGGTAAACATTCAGACGCGCACGTACGGTTTCTTCTTTGTCATCTTCACGGATCACAAGGTCTTCACCCGTTACGTCATCTTTACCTTCAACTTTAGGTGGATTGTACACTACGTGGTACGTACGGCCTGAAGGTAGATGAGCACGACGACCCGCCATACGCTCAACAATCACATCATCCGCTACGTCAAATTCAATCACATAGTCAACATTGATGCCCATCTCTTTTAGGCCATCGGCTTGTGGAATCGTGCGTGGGAAACCATCTAGCAGGAAACCTTTCTCACAGTCAGCCTGAGCAATACGCTCTTTGATAAGACCTAAAATGATGTCATCCGATACCAATTGTCCTGCATCGATTACCGCTTTCGCTTGCTTACCGAGCTCAGTGCCCGCCTTAATGGCTGCACGCAGCATGTCACCAGTAGAAATTTGTGGAATACCAAATTTTTCCATGATGAATTGAGCTTGTGTGCCTTTACCTGCACCCGGAGCACCGAGAAGAATGATGCGCATGTTTTATCCTCATACTAATTGATTTTTATACCGAAGCTCACAGCGCTTGCAAAAACTCACGGTAAGTTTCGGTATAACAGACAGAACAGCCCGCACAGCGAGCTGGCGTGCAAAAATACACGCGTTAATGACCACATTCAAGTGCCGCATTCTATCACAGAAATCGTTTGGCATACCGCTCTAAGACTAAAGAATGTGATGGGTAAAATTGAGATAGACCTCATGATACTGACGCAAAACAGCCATTCGCCTGTCTAGTCACTAATCAGTCCTTCGATAGCTCAAAGGCAGAAAAAAGCCCGCCGAAGCGGGCTTAAGATACGATAGCAAGGACCTAGTGGCTAGGTGCAAGCAGTTGGTTCACCGCACTTAAGAATTGTGATGGATCTTCCATCGAGCCACGTTCGGCAAGCATAGCTTGACCCAGTAGCACTTCCGCCCAACGGCCAAAAGTTTGCTCATCCGCTTCATCCGCCATGCGTTTTACCAAAGCATGTTCAGGGTTAACTTCAAGGATGTACTTCACTTCAGGTACAGGCTGACCAGCTGCGGCCAATAGCTTCGCCATTTGGGTACCCATTTCATAATCATCGGTCACCACGACTGCTGGTGTGTTAGCCAATTTGAATGTGGTACGAACCTCTTTCACTCGGTTACCTAAATAGCCTTTGAGGCGTTCAACCACAGACTTAAATTGCTCTTCCGTCTCTTTATGTTTCTCTTTTTCGGCTTCATCTTCGAACTGGCTGAGATCCAAGCCTGCTTTGGTGATGGACTGGAACGCTTTACCCTCAAACTCTGGCAAATAATTCATCAACCATTCGTCAATGCGATCAAACATTAGAATGACTTCAATCCCTTTTGACTTAAACTGCTCCAAGTGTGGGCTGTTTTTCGCAGCGGTATAGCTGTCAGCCGTCAGATAGTAGATCTTGTCTTGACCTTCTTTCATGCGCTCGACATAAGAAGCAAGGCTGATGGTTTGCTCTGCCGAATCGACATGAGTAGAGGCAAAACGCAGCAAGCTAGCGATTTTCTCGCGGTTAGCAAAATCTTCTGCCGGACCTTCTTTCATCACCAAGCCAAACTCTTTCCAGAATTTCTGGTAATTGTCAGCATCATTGCTCGCCATGCGCTCAAGCATGGTCAATACGCGCTTAGTACAAGCTTGGCGCAGTGACTGAGTGATCTTGTTATCTTGCAGAATTTCACGCGATACGTTGAGTGGCAGATCGTTTGAGTCAATCAAACCACGTACGAATCTCAGATAAGAAGGCATGAATTGCGCCGCATCATCCATAATAAAGACGCGTTGCACATACAGTTTTAAACCATGCTTATGTTCACGATTGAACAGATCCCAAGGCGCTTTAGCTGGAATGTAAAGTAAGCTGGTGTAGTCATTTTTGCCTTCGACTTTGTTATGACTCCACACGAGTGGATCAGCAAAATCGTGTGATACATGCATGTAGAACTCTTTATATTCCTCATCGGTAACTTCCGATTTAGCACGCGTCCACAGAGCTTGAGCCTTGTTGATCTGCTCCCATTTGGTTTCTTCTGTCGCTTTCCCCTCTTCATCCATCACCGAGGTTTGGATATAGACAGGAATACCGATGTGATCAGAATATTTGGAAATCACATCGCGCAGACGCCATTCGGATAAGAACTCTTTGCCTTCTTCACGCAGATGCAAAATGATGTCGGTGCCACGAGACTCTTTATTGATAGTTTCAACCGTGTATTCACCCTCACCTTTTGAGTACCACTGTACTGCGTCTGCTGGTGCACTACCTGCAGCGCGAGTCCGCACCGTCACCGCATCCGCTACGATGAAAGCCGAGTAAAAACCTACCCCAAACTGACCAATGAGCTGCGAGTTTTTAGACTGCTCTTGAGAAAGTTTTGAGAAGAATTCAGCCGTACCCGATTTAGCAATCGTACCCAAGTTTTCGATCACTTCGTCACGGGTCATACCGAGCCCGTTATCCGAAATGGTCAACGTATTTTTGTCTTTATCAAAAGAGAGTTTTACGCCTAATTCAGCGTCTCCCTGATAGAGATCCGGATGAGAAAGCGCTTGAAAACGCAACTTATCAACGGCATCGGAGGCGTTAGAAATCAACTCGCGCAGAAAAATTTCTTTGTTGGAGTACAAAGAGTGAATCATCAGGTGCAGCAGTTGTTTAACTTCCGATTGAAAACCACGCGTTTCTTTATTAGTGGTTGCAGTCTCGCTCATAATCGCTCCGTTTACTTCTGTTTCAAACAATTGATCCATTGAGACTCAATGGAATTACCTTGATGTGCAAGTGAGATATGGACAAAAAATGTAAATTCAAGGTCAAAACTCATAAAAACACTGTTTTTTGATCGAGATTGGATTATTCTAGGCCTGCATTTTTATCAAAGAAGATAAAAAAACCAGTAAAGTCTGAGTGTTGTGACAAGGAGATGCTGGGACATTAGATGTTCGGATTAGGACACAACTCAAAAGAGATATCGATGAGTCATATTGGTACTAAATTCATTCTTGCTGAAAGATTTACCTTTGATCCCCTAAGCAATACTCTGATTGATAAAGAAAATAGCGAAGAGGTCATTCGGTTAGGCAGCAACGAAAGCCGAATTCTTTGGCTGCTTGCCCAACGCCCAAATGAAGTGATTTCTCGCAATCATTTGCACGATTTTGTTTGGCGAGAGCAAGGTTTTGAAGTCGATGATTCCAGCTTAACTCAAGCAATATCGACTCTGCGCAAAATGCTCAAAGATTCCACAAAATCACCACAATACGTCAAAACGGTTCCGAAACGCGGTTATCAATTTATCGCCCGAGTGGAAACGGTTGAAGAAGAGATTTCTCGCGAAAACGAAGCTCATGACATCTCTCAACTGGAATCTGTCAATGAACTTACAGAATCAAGCAGTGTGCCTTCATCGCCCACTATGGTAAACACGCCGCAGCCAGCCAATGTCGTGGAGAATAAATTGGCTCCAAACTGGGGAAATCGACTGCTTTTTCTGATCGCGGCCTTACTGCCCCTCGCAGTATTGCTGCTGACTAACCCGAGCCAATCAAGTTTTAAGCCCCTAACGGTTGTCGATGGCGTCGCAGTCAATATGCCCAATAACCACCCCGACCTTTCGACTTGGTTACCGTCGATCGAACTGTGCGTGAAAAAATACAATGAGAAGCATACTGGTGGGCTAAAGCCAATAGAAGTCATTGCCACTGGTGGACAAAATAACCAGTTAACGTTGAATTACATTCACAGCCCTGAAGTTTCAGGTGAAAACATAACCTTACGCATCGTTGCTAACCCTAAAGATGCCATCAAAGTGTGTGAATAGGATCTTACTATGCAAAATAGACACATCGCTATGGGTATTCTCCTAATCTCTCTACTGTTTAGTGGCTGGCTATATTGGGGAAGCGATTTCAAACTTGAGCAAGTATTAACATCTCGAGAATGGCAATCCAAAATGGTCTCTCTGATTAAGACCAACAGCAACCGCCCTGCAATGGGACCTCTCAGTCGAGTGGATGTGACCTCCAATGTGAAATATCTGCCTAATGGCACTTATTTACGAGTTTCTATCGTGAAGCTATTTTCCGATGACAATAGTGCAGAAAGCGTGATTAATATCTCCGAATTTGGTGAATGGGATATCAGTGATAATTACCTTTTGGTCACGCCAGTCGAATTTAAGGATATTTCGTCCAACCAAAGCAAAGACTTTACTGATGAGCAATTGCAGCTTATTACTCAGCTGTTCAAGATGGATGCGCAACAAAGTCGTCGAGTCGACATTGTTAACGAAAGAACTATTCTCTTTACCAGTTTAAGTCATGGTTCTACGGTACTGTTCAGTAATTCTTAACCTGACTGAGCGTAGAATAGGACATAACAAGGACGTCACCATGAACAAAGCCCAAATCGAGATTTATTACTGCCGCCAATGCAATTGGATGCTGCGGTCTGCATGGCTGAGTCAGGAGCTACTGCATACCTTCAGTGAAGAGATTGAGTATGTCGCCCTGCATCCCGATACAGGCGGACGCTTCGAGATTTTTTGTAATGGCGTGCAGATTTGGGAACGTAAACAGGAAGGGGGATTTCCAGAAGCCAAAGTGCTGAAGCAAAGAGTGCGTGATTTAATTGATCCTGAGCGCGATCTTGGGCATGTTGATCGCCCCTCTTCTTCTACGCAAATTAATCTATCCCCAAACGACTCGGAATAAAATACGGCCAATACCGCTGCAGCTTCAAGTCGGAAGGGGATGTCGAACTTTAGATTTATTGAAGGAGGCAACTGGCCAGCGTTTCGCCAGCAACCGATATCACCGTCATTGTATCGCCTTCCAACACGCCATAGCTCGCGGCATACTCACCGCGGGGAAATGTCATAGAACCCGGGTTAACTAGGTATATTGAGCCAACTTGTTCAGCCACAGGAATGTGCGTGTGGCCATGCACCAAAACATCCCCATCTCGAAGTGGCGGCAGCTTATCTTTATGGTAAAGATGCCCATGCGTTAAAAATAAGCGTCGCCCAGAACTTAACAGTACCCATGCTGAATCACTCATCATAGGAAAACTCAACAGCATCTGATCGACTTCACTATCGCAGTTCCCACGCACAGCAATGATCTGCTCAGCAAACTGATTCAATTTTTCAGCGACGGCTACGGGGTTGTACCCTTGCGGGATAGGATTACGTGGCCCGTGGTTTAATACATCGCCCAACAAAATCAGAGATTGCGCCCCCGATGCTTGGTAAAGCGCAAGCGCTTGTTCGGTCGCAGGTAAAGAACCATGCAGATCTGAGACAAAAAATAGTTTCATGGTTAACCTCTTAAAAAACACTGGGTAATTGTAAGGCTTTCTTTTCTACCGTGCACCGTTGTTTTGTCACCCTACTCACCGTAAACAAACGCTATCTTAGGATGAATAAACCTAGCCAACAGCGCTACGATTTTAAATAGGGAACCGATACCGCTTCAAATTGAGCAGGATAAACGGGTAAATGCCCGCATAACCCATGAGCCAGATTTGACAAAGCCCCCTTTCACTCTTCACTATTTCAATACTGCGTTATACCCAAACGACTTGGAGTTGCAGGTAGGCGGCAAGTGAGAAATCACCATGAGCATAGATATACTATGTGATTGGGTGAGCAAACGTAGCCAGTACCGCGGCAGCTTTAAGTAAGAAAGGTATAGTTCGAATCACCGAACCCGCTTCACACAAGGAGTCACCATGAGAATTTTAATTACTGGAGGAACCGGATTTGTCGGTTTTGAGCTGATAAAGTTGCTCAGTAGTCATGAGCTGCTGGTTCTCACGCGTGACCTAACCAAAGCCGCTCAGCGCTTTGCGCACATTCCAAGTCAGAATCTTCAATTACTGCGCTCGTTAGACGAGCTCTCTGATTTCAACGGGATAGATGCCATCATCAATCTTGCCGGAGAACCGATTGCCGATAAACGCTGGAGCAAAAGTCAAAAGCAGCATATTACCCTTAGTCGCCTAGACATCACGGAACAATTAGTCGAGAAAATTCACGCTAGCGCTCACCCACCCGCCGTATTTTTGAGTGGATCTGCCGTGGGTTTTTATGGAGACCAACAACAGCATGCCTTTGATGAAAGCCTTCAGGTAAGAAGTGACCATTTTTCTCACCAAGTTTGCCAACAGTGGGAACAGCGCGCCCTCAAAGCACAATCTGAACAGACTCGGGTCTGTTTATTACGTACAGGAATCGTGCTGGCACCGGAAGGTGGGGCACTCAAAAAAATGCTCCCCCCTTATCGACTCGGGTTAGGAGGGCCGATCGGCGATGGGCAACAATACATGCCTTGGATCCATATGCAGGATATGGTGCGCGCCATCCTTTTTCTGCTTGAAACCGAACACGCTCAAGGTCCTTATAACCTTTGTGCCCCACATCCTGTGACCAATGCCGAATTCAGCCTCACATTAGCCACCACATTGAAGCGTCCGCATCTTTTTAAAACGCCGCAATGGCTCATAAAAATGTTATTGGGTGAAGCCTCTGAATTGCTGCTCGATAGCATTAGAGCCAAGCCGAAAAAACTGACCGACCTTGGCTTTCAGTTCCACTATTCACGCATTGATCGAGCCTTTAATCAGCTCCTTACGGCATCACAATAAGCCATAACGGACACAAGCAAACGCATACATAATAGGATTGCGATGACCAAATCGATTTTCATTACTGGTTGCTCAAGCGGCATTGGCTACATGGCGGCGAAACAATTGCAGTTACGGGGTTATCAGGTGATAGCATCGTGTCGTGATACACAAGATGTTGCGCGCCTATCCCAAGAGGGTTTGACCTGCATTCAACTGGATCTCACCAGTGAAGCCAGCATCAACCAAGCGGTAGAGCAAGCGCTAGAACTTTCCAACCATCGGCTTTATGCACTGTTTAATAACGGAGCCTATGGCCAACCGGGCGCTTTGGAAGACTTACCCGTACAAGCTATGCGCGAACAGTTCGAAGCCAATTTTTTTGGCTGGCATCATCTGACGACCCGCTTACTTCCTCACTTTCGTCGTCAAGATTACGGACGCATTATTCAAAACAGCTCTGTACTTGGCTTTGCCGCCATGAAATACCGCGGTGCTTACAATGCCTCCAAGTTTGCCATCGAGGGCTGGACAGATACGCTAAGACTCGAATTGCAAGGGTCGGATATTCATATCAGTTTGATTGAACCTGGTCCGATTGAAACTCAATTTCGCGCCAATGCCTTACGTGCCTTTAAGCACTGGGTAAACATCGAACAAAGTGTTCACCACCTCGCCTACCAACAACAAATGCAACGTTTGAGCAAAACGCACTCCAACAACCGCTTTGTCTTACCGCCAGAGGCTTGTCTGGCACCACTTTGTCATGCTCTGGAAGCACGCAAGCCGAAGATCCGTTATCGCATTACGACGCCAACCAAAGTGTTTGCGGTATTAAAGCGACTTTTACCCACGCGCTGGCTAGACAAATTATTATTTAAAGCCGCATAAATTATTTAATTGTCATTATTCGGTAACAATTGCGCGGCAAACTTCATAATACTCACTGGATTAAGTCCTAGACATTGAGTAAAAACATCAATCTTTATCAAGCGTTGCATGTGGTTCGACAAAAAATGACATTAAACCAATGGAATTGGATCGGTGTCGGTGTTGCGCTGACCTTATTTATACTGCTTTAAACACCTTTGCTTGCTCGCTCGTAAGAGCCACAAAATCACCACCTTCGGGTGGTGATTTTGTTTTAATCCTTGTATACACCAACCGCTTGCGTCACTGTTCAACGACGCCGCTCAAACAAGGGAACCGAGCCGATTATGCAATCGCTTTACTTAGGATGGAAATCACCAAGGCTTGAGTTTTGAATCCTGCATCCCCATAGTTTATTCAGCGATGTGCCATCCAAACCAAGGATTTGCTATGCAAGCAGCGAAGATTATTGATGTTTCTCAACATAACTTTCACCAAGTGCTCCAACACTCCACACTCTCACCAGTACTTTTTTATTTTTGGGCGCCAATCAGTCATGAGAGTGCTCAGTTGTTGCCTGCGATTGAACAACTCACAGAACGTTATCAAGGAGCCTTTGTTCTTGCACGCTTAAATTGCCAAGAAGAACAAGGCATTGCTGCGCAGTTTGGCATTCAAGCGATTCCGACCATTGCGCTGTTTATTGAAGGCAAACCCGTCGATGGATTAGGTGGCCCTCAGCCAATTGCAGCGGTGGAGGAAATGCTTAAGCGTCATTTGCCTAGCGATGAAGAGCGCCTCATGTACCAAGGATTCGAGCTTGCAGAGCAAGAACAATTTAGTGAAGCATTATCTCTGCTCAGCACATTGAGTGATGAGTGGCGCAATAAAGGTGAGGTCAAACTCACTCTAGCTCGCTGTTATCTTGAAACCGGCGCAGTAGAAGCGGCGCAAACCGAGCTGGCCAACATGCCACTTGAATACCAACAAGGTGAATACAAAACGCTGATCGCGAGACTCGAATTACATCAACAAGCCGCGAATAGCCCAGAAATTATCGCTCTTGAGCAAGCGTGGAATAGTGACCCGCAGAATCCCAATATTGCTATAGAGCTTGCCAAACAATATCACCATGTCAAACGCGATGAGGAAGCCCTCACCTTACTCTGGTCTTGGCTCAGTAAAAATCTAAACACCTTAGATGGTGAAATGAAAAAAACCTTTATGGATATTCTAACCGCCCTAGGTCAAGGTCATCCATTAGCGAATCAGTATCGTAAAAAACTCTATTCCCTGCTTTACTAGCCCAAGTCCAGCCGATTCACGACGTGAAGCATACGGCCAACACGGCGGCTGCTTGAAATAGGAAAAGACATATGGCGCTCTAATATGAGCGCCATATTTATATCCTCAAACGACTTGGAGTTGCAGGTAAGCGGCAAATAAGTGAATCCCCTCCAGCATAGATACACTATGTGATTGGGGTGAGCGAATACTGCCAACACAACTGCAGCTTCAAGCAGGAAGGATAATCATCAGCTATAAAATTGATTGTTAGCCCTTCTCTAGGATAGTAAATAGCATTAGTTGCTGTTAACTTAGTCACAAGTCACTGATTGAGAACGTTTTCGACTATTTTTTTTGGCAAGAGGCGCTCATTCTTAGCTGACTAAATATTCGCTCATCGCTTTAACGGCAAGTAGCAAGCTATTACTTTAAAAAACAAGGATACGTCATGGCTATTGATTCATTGATCACTATCGCAGTTCTCGTACTGGCTGTGGTTATTTTCATCTCCTCTGCAGTAAAAACCGTGCCTCAAGGTAATAACTGGACGGTCGAAAGATTTGGGCGCTACACACAAACACTCAAGCCCGGACTCAACCTAATCATCCCTTTTATTGACCGTGTTGGTCATAAAATCAATATGATGGAACAAGTTTTAGATATCCCAGCTCAAGAAGTCATTTCCAAAGACAACGCGAATGTTGTGATTGATGCGGTCTGTTTTGTGCAAGTCATTGATGCTGCGAAAGCCGCTTATGAGGTTAGCCAACTGCAACATGCTATCCGTAACCTCACCCTCACTAATATGCGTACCGTATTGGGTTCAATGGAGCTGGATGAGATGCTCAGTCAACGTGACATGATTAATACCAAGCTGCTGTCAATTGTTGACCATGCCACTAGCCCGTGGGGTGTAAAGGTGACACGTATTGAAATCAAAGATGTGCAGCCACCTGCTGATTTGACCGCTGCAATGAATGCTCAGATGAAAGCTGAGCGTAACAAACGGGCTGAAGTCCTTGAAGCTGAAGGGGTGCGCCAAGCGCAAATCTTACGTGCAGAAGGTCAAAAACAATCCGAAATATTGAAAGCTGAAGGGGAAAAACAAGCCGCCATTTTACAAGCTGAAGCACGTGAGCGTGCCGCCGAAGCGGAAGCCAAGGCAACCACTATGGTTTCAGAAGCCATCGCTAAAGGTGATATGCAAGCGGTCAATTACTTTATTGCTCAAGGCTATACCGAAGCGCTGAAAGCCATTGGTCAAGCAGAGAATGGTAAGATCATCATGCTGCCACTTGAAGCAACAGGCCTCATGGGTTCTGTCGCTGGAATTGCAGAAATGTTTAAATCATCACAAACCACTAAGTAGGTGCCCCGTGGTAGAGCTACTCTCACAATTGAATTTCTGGCATTGGTTGGCCTTGGGCTTACTTCTATTAGCCGCTGAGCTACTCGGCACTGCAGGTTATTTTTTGTGGCTTGGCCTATCAGCACTGTTAGTTGGGGTATTGCTGGCCGTAATGCCTCTTGGTTGGCAACTGCAGTGGCTGGCTTTTGCGAGTTTTTCTCTGGTCACGACTTGGCTTTGGTGGCGACGTCAATTTAGCCGAGATAAAAAGCAAGATACAGAACGCGACCTTAACCAGAAAGAAAAACAGTTACTCGGACGTATTATTCCGATAACTCAAGATACCCAAGTAGGAGAGTTTCAAGTCACACTGGGTGATACGGCTTGGACAGCGCGCTGCGATCAGGAGCTTGCCGCAGGGAGCCGTGTTTCTGTCGTTGCTGTGGATGGGATTATCTTAGTCGTCCAACCTATCTAAAAGTCTATCATTCTGTAGGCAACTTCAAGTCGGAACTAAGGCCCTACAGGGTCTTAGTTTTATTGTTTGAACAACAATGTCCCTTCAACTGTTCTATGATTGGGCAATCGCTACCTTGATCTCCGGGACAAGATGCAATCCACTCTTCTAGCTGCTGCTTAATCATAGTGAGCTCGGACAATTTACTCGAGACTTCTTGCCACTTTTCTTGCGCTCGCGCACGCACCGCCGCGCTCGTTCGGTTTGGATCATTGGCAAGAGTGAGCATGGCTTTACACTCATCCAAACTAAAACCGACTCGCCGACAGCGAGCAATCAGCAGTAAATCATCCACATGCTGCTGAGTGTAAGTTCGATAACCACTTTCAGAGCGCAATGGTGGGGTGATGAGACCTTTCTCTTCGTATAAACGAATCGACTTGGCGGTAAGAGAGGTGAGTTTGGCAATCTGGCTAATGTTCATAGTACATAAAAAATAACAAAGGCATGGAAAGACCATGCCTTTATCTAGCTAGAAATGCAATTATTCTTGGCTAATCAGCCAGGATAGAATCGATGCTTTTTCGGCCTTATCTGCTTTTTTGTACCAATCAGCCATCATTTCTACCAGTTTATTTTGCGTAACCATGGGTTGAGCGACTTCTGCTCGGTTAGCAAATGCCCAGTTAGCAAATTCTTGGCGTTCGGCTGAATTGGCTTCACCAAATAGATATTGCACCATTTCTGTGGGCTTGGAAGCTGTTGGTTGAGTTTGAACAGCGACAATAGGTGCCACTGGTGTAACTGTTGCCCCTTGTAAGGCAAATTTAGCTTCATTGATAACCGCTAAAAAGTACGCTTTAGGAACCGTGAATTCTACTTGGTTTTTGCCTGTTGATGAGGTAAGCGCAAACACAACTGAATCCGAGTTCAGTTGCTGAATATATTCTTGAGATAATGGAAACTTAAACCATTGTGTAGATGTACAATGCTCGGTACAGGTCTCAGCCAATGGGCGATACGTGTCTACTTTAAATTGCTCTGATGAGTATGCTACCGTGTCAAATTGGTCATAATTCTTAAAGTAAGTTACGTTCATATCAACGTATGAACCTTCAATATTTAACCCTTCGGCTTTAGGAAAATTACCGACATAACTTAGTTCAGATTTGACAATATCAGGCCCTAAGATTGCTTTAGCTTCTGGTGTAATATCTTTTGCTACAACTTGAACATAGTTGTGCCTTTCTTTGACATTCTTCGCCACATCATTGAACACACTCGAACTGTCTAAATTACTGCATCCAACGGCCATGGTGATGGTTGAAAATAATATGGTCGTTTTAAATAAATTCATCATTTATGTCCTTGTTTATGGAGTAAAAACACCGGCACAAGGCCGGCGTTTTTATTAAAGAAAGGCAGAATTCGTCTAATTAGAAGCCGTATTCCAGACCTACACGTACGAAACCTTTCTTGTCTGCTGAGTCATATGCATCATGCTGACCAACACGGATGTATGGTACGAAACCATTTTTCACGTACATTAGCTGTGCAGACAATACTTCATCGTCATCTTTTTGCTCAACACCTTTTACTTCAGATTCAAGGTTAGCAGCGTAGCCCACTTTGAAGCCCCATGGACCGTTCCAGTATTGACCGATCAGAGAGTATTGACCTTGTTCACCTTCTTGGCCTGCGACAGTTTTAGATTCACCTTCGCTGTACTTGTATGCACCAGCTAAGCCAAAACCAGCAGGAAGAGGTAGCTCAAAACCTACGATGTAAGCAGTAGAGTCAAAGTTTGAACCATCATATTTTGAGTTAGACTCATAGCCACCGTGCAGTGTAACGATGTCAGCAACATTGTAATGCACACCGAAACCTACGTGATCAGAGTCTTTAACGTCTGTTTTACCACGACCAGCTGAAACGTTGAAAGTTAGACCGCCAAATGCTGGAGAGTCGTAACGAGCAATGTCACCTTTACGATCGTAGTGTGCTTTAACGTCGCCGCCCCAGTCGAATACACGACCTAAACCTGGGTTAGAATATGGCCAGTCAACGATTTCATACAGAGGAGTCAGCATACGACCGAAACGGATCTTACCCCAGTCACCTTGCAGACCTAGGAAAGTATCACGAGCACCAAGCGTGCTGCCTTTACCATCTTCACCAACGTAGCCAGATTCGATTTGCATGAAAACGTTCACGTTATCAAACATATCTTTGCTAGCACGGAAACCGATACGAGATTCGTTTTCGTAGTCATAGCCGTTGCTGTCTTCTTGATAGAACACAGAAATTGCCGCTACACCGTACGCTTGCACGTTGAAATCAGACAGAACACCGATTGCACCAGTTTCAGATGCGGCAAACGCACCAGTTGACGCCATCGCTACTGCTGCACCCAGAAGAGTACGTTTAAACATTTTGTCCATGGATAACTCCTAAAAATGGATATAGCTGTTTTTTGAGTTTCGCCCTTAAGTTGGCCGCCGAAGGGAGAAGTCATTTCCTTTTCGAGTATCGAAACCGATTCTCTTAGTTGTTGGCACACTGACCGTGTATCCATATCCGTAGACTAACTCTCGGTTAGAAAACATCAATCAGAACTTAATTTTTATCTAAAAAAATATGAGCCACGGCAAACTTCTGGGGAGTAAGTGATCGAGATCCAATTATTACCAGCGCAAAACCAGGCGAAAGTTAAGTTACTGATAAGTATTGATTTTTATTATTACTTAATATCTTTTATTTGAAATACGTCGAATAAAAACAAAATGAGAGATGACTTTTAAAAACAATAAAAGTTCTGAACTTGATATGAATTGGCGAGTTGTTTTTGTGCAAAAATAAACCCCAGCATCGGCTGAGGTTTAGACTTGGGATAAGCAAGAAGTTCAATCTATTTATAAAAAATGCAGCAGATCCAACATGAAACATACCGAATCGAGTTGGAACTGTAGGTAGGCTGCAAGTAAATTCATCCCCATAAGCATAGGCAGGCGATGTTGGAGTGAACAAACCTCCCCAACACCACTGTTGCTTTAAATATTAAGCAAATAGGCTTATTTCAAAAATTCGATTAATGCTTGCTCATCGAAGACTTGGATACCTAACTCGGTCGCTTTGGCTAGCTTAGAGCCCGCTGCTTCTCCTGCAAAAACCATATCAGTATTTTTTGATACGCTCCCCGTCACCTTAGCACCTAAAGCTTGTAGTGCGGCTTTCGCATCATTACGAGACAATTGAGTAAAACTGCCGGTTAACACAACAATTTTGCCCGCTAGAGCAGAGTCTACCGCCACGGGCGCAGCCGTTAGCGCCGGCCATGTGATGCCTTGTTCTAGCAATTCATTGATCACTTGTTGGTTACGGTCTTGCGCAAAGAAGGCCTGTAAATGGCTTGCGACAACCACTCCGACATCAGGAACTTCGATAAATTGTTCTAAACTCGCTTGTTGAATCGCTTCCAAACTTAAAAAGTGCTGAGCCAAATTGAGTGCGGTAGCCTCGCCGACTTCACGAATACCCAGTGCATATAAAAACTTAGGTAATGTGGTTTGCTTCGCTTTATTGAGAGCATCAATCACATTCTGCGCCGATTTGGGACCCATTCGCTCTAAAATTGTGAGCTCTCCCGCTCTTAATCGGAATAAATCCGCAGGTGTACTCACCATTTCTCGGTCAACCAGTTGCTCAATCACTTTATCGCCCAAGCCTTCTACATCCATGGCCTTGCGAGAAACAAAATGCTTCAATGCCTCTTTGCGCTGAGCTTGGCAAATCAGTCCGCCGGAACATCGAGCAACCGCTTCTCCTTCAACCCGTTCAACATCCGATTGACAAACTGGGCAGCGAGTAGGAAATACAATGGACTTTGCATTCTCAGGGCGTCGGTCTAACACCACAGAGACGATTTGTGGGATGACATCCCCAGCACGGCGGATCACCACCGTATCTCCGACCATCACTCCCAAACGCTCAATCTCATCGGCATTATGTAATGTGGCATTACTTACCGTAACACCACCGACAAACACAGGTTCCAACTTAGCAACCGGGGTAATCGCACCAGTACGACCTACCTGAAATTCAACATCATTGAGCAAGGTGAGCTCTTCCTGTGCAGGAAATTTATAGGCAATCGCCCAGCGCGGCGCTCTAGCAACGAACCCCAATCGCTCTTGCAACTGGATATCGTCAACTTTAATGACGACGCCATCAATCTCATAAGCCAAAGACTGGCGACGTTGCAAAATGTCTTGATAAAAAGCTTTGACTTCGGCGAGAGAAGTTACCAGTTTGGTTTCTGGACAAATCGGCAGCCCCCAGCCCTTTAGTTGTAAAAATCGTTGATAGTGGCTGGGCGCTAACTCTCCACCTTCAATAACACCAACACTGTAAGCGTAAAAAGCAAGTGGACGTTGGGCGGTAATTTTGGAGTCGAGTTGACGTAGGCTCCCCGCCGCTGCATTACGAGGGTTCACAAACTGCTTTTCACCTTTTTTAAGCGCTCGTGCGTTAAGTGCTTCAAACCCCGCTTTAGGCATAAATATTTCACCGCGCACTTCAAGGCGAGTTGGAAAATCTGCGCCTTGCAGGCGTAAAGGGATTGATTTAATGGTACGTACATTTTCTGTGATATTTTCGCCGGTCGTACCATCACCACGAGTCGCCGCGCGGGTCAGAACACCATTTTCGTATAGTAAACTGACCGCCAAGCCATCCAGTTTCGGCTCACAACAAAAGGCACTATGCTGTACCGCCGGGATCCGATCCGTCATACGGCGATAAAAGCTTTCTAATTCACCATCATCAAAGGCGTTATCGAGCGATAACATCGGAATTTCATGCACGACAGATTCAAAAGCATCCAGCGGACGTCCTCCGACTCGTAAACTGGGCGAGTCCGAGCTCATCAATTCTGGGTGAGCCGCTTCCAATTCCAGCAGCTCGCGCATTAAGCGATCGTATTCTGCATCCGGAATGGTAGGGGCATCTTCTACGTAGTAGCGGACACCATGCTCATGCAAGGTTTTTCTTAACTCTGTTAATCGTTGCGCGACATCTGACATCGTAATTCTCTCGGATGATGAAAAAAGGCTCCGCTACGGAGCCCTTTTAGTATAACTAGGGATATCTTTATCTTGTTACTGAAGAAGTAAAGCAGCACGCTATCGCGTGGTGCTTGAATGAATACCCAAAACCTAGGCTTGAGCGGCTCGAACTTTAAACTCTTGAATTTGCTTACGATAAGCATCAAGTCGGTTTGGAGTCATTAAGTTACGAGCATCGTCCAACACATGCCCACCAAGATCATCGGCAATTTGTTGAGCGGTTTTTAGCATCAACTTGAAGTTTTGCTCAGGATCGCCAAAACACGGCAGTGTCATAAAAAAGGAGATGCCTTTGGTTGAAAAGTCCGCAGGATCATCATGCATGAGCGTACCAGGTTGCATCATATTCGCGACACTAAACAACACTTTCCCCGTTCCAGAGAGATCCGCGTGGCGATGGAAAATATCCATCTCACCAAACAACAAACCATTTTGCTGCATGCTATCGAACAGTTTGGTTCCGATAAAAGGCTGGTTACCAGCGCAGTGTACATTGAGCACTATCACATCCAGCTTTTCTTCCTGCAGCTCTTGCACCTCAATCTCGGTCACCGCTTCAGGTTGCACCTTAGCCATTGGCACATTTGGCGCAACTCGAGGCATCTCAACCTGAGGTTGAACCTTTCTAGGTTGAGGTTGGGATTGAAGCTGAACCGGAATGTGCTCTTCCTCATCCTCTTCCTCATCCAGCTCATCATGGGCCGCGAAATCAGAGATCAGAGGATCGTGCTGTTGATTCGGAATGCCAAAATCAGGCTCTTTGCGTTCCTTGCGGATGATTTCGAAATCGTCTTCCGCCGCAAAGGCACGCGAAGGCGGATCATCACTTTCGACTTTCATCTTGCGCAGAGGTTTATCACCAAACTTGGACTTTCCCTCTTTTTTGCTGGTCCACAGACCATGAAACAGCAACGCCGCTATCGCCAACGCGCCAACAATTATCAATACGAATCGCAGTTCCTGCATCTTAAACTCTCAGTATCCCGTTTGATGTTCTGAGCTCTAGCGCCCGACAGGACGTTTATCAGGGTGTGTTTTTGACTTGTCGGGGTACTTTACCAAAACTCTCGTTGAATTTAGAACAACTTAATGTGAGAAGTTGAAAAGATGACGCGTTTTTTGCAGTTTCGTCATTTCACTTCAGTGTCAATCAAGTACAATCTTCACTCGGTTTATCAAGGAGAATACCGTTTTTATGCAGATCAGCTCACGTTCCGGGTTCGGCTACTTCTCTTACGGCATACGTTTGGCTTTAACGCCAGGCATACGTCGGTTCGTTGTTCTTCCGCTACTGGCTAACATCATCTTAGTCGGCGGTGCTATGTACTACTTATTCAGCCATTTAGACACTTGGATCAGCGAGTGGATAGGACAATTACCTTCGTTTCTCTCTTGGCTAAGTTATGTACTTTGGCCGCTGTTAGCATTAACCATTCTCGCTACTTTCTCCTATTTTTTTAGTACCTTAGCCAACTTTATTGCCTCGCCATTTAATGGTCTATTGGCCGAAAAGGTGGAGCAGCATCTATCAGGTGAACGCATCGGTGAGGAAGGAGTCTGGGCACTGGTCAAAGACGTTCCTCGAATCCTTAGTCGAGAATGGCGGAAACTGCTTTACGTACTTCCCAAAGCACTTGGCTTATTCCTGCTATTACTTATCCCAGCACTTGGGCAAACCCTAGGCCCTATTGCTTGGTTCCTGTTCACGGCTTGGATGTTGGCTATACAGTATTGCGACTATCCCTTCGATAACCACAAAATCAGCTTCCATGACATGCGTAACACTTTGAAACAAAATCAAAGTAAGGCCTATGGATTTGGTATGCTGGTCGCTTTTTTTCACGAGCATTCCGATTGTGAACCTCTTCATCGTCCCAATTGCCGTGTGTGGCGCGACGGCGATGTGGGTGATGGAATTTAAGACACAACACTCCCCTCTGCGCCAATAACAAGCACCACATAAGTTATAACTTTTTAATCCTTTTCGCTTAGTGAATATGAACTTATTCTCTGTCCATATTCACTAAGTATTCACGCACACTCACTGCGTAACGAATGAAGGAACATCGCCATGAGCAAAATCTACGAAGACAATTCACTGACTATTGGTAACACTCCACTAGTGCGCTTAAACAAAGTCTCTAACGGCAAAGTGCTGGCTAAGATTGAAGCACGCAACCCAAGCTTCAGCGTAAAATGCCGAATCGGCGCTAATATGATTTGGGAAGCTGAAAAGCAAGGCAAACTCAAGCCTGGCGTTGAATTAGTAGAGCCAACGAGTGGTAATACTGGTGTTGCCCTAGCATTTGTTGCTGCAGCTCGTGGTTACAAGTTAACTCTGACCATGCCTGAATCAATGAGTTTAGAGCGTCGTAAGCTACTCAAAGCACTTGGCGCCAATTTAGAACTGACTGAAGCAGCAAAAGGCATGAAAGGCGCGATTGCGAAAGCGGAAGAGATTGTTGCCAGCAACCCAGAAAAATACTTGCTCCTCCAGCAATTCAATAACCCAGCCAACCCACAAATCCACGAAAAGACCACAGGCCCAGAAATTTGGGATGCAACAGATGGTCAAGTCGATGTGTTTGTTGCGGGTGTGGGTACTGGCGGTACATTGACGGGTACCAGTCGCTACATCAAAGGCACTCAAGGTAAAGCCATTCTCTCTGTCGCGGTTGAACCGGCTGAATCACCGGTCATTACACAAGCTCTAGCGGGAGAAGAAATCAAACCTGCGCCACATAAAATTCAAGGTATCGGTGCAGGCTTTATCCCTGGCAACTTAGATTTAAGCTTGATTGATCGTGTTGAGCGTGTCACCTCAGACGAAGCGATTGAAATGGCTCGTCGTCTCATGGAAGAAGAAGGCATTCTCGCGGGAATTTCTTCCGGCGCTGCGGTTGTTGCAGCCAACAGAATCGCACAATTGCCTGAATTTGAAGGGAAAACTATAGTCACCGTGCTACCAAGTTCAGGTGAACGTTACTTGAGCACAGCCCTATTCGCAGGCATTTTTACAGACAAAGAAAACCAGCAGTAATACGTGGTTAAATCAAATTTTCGTTTAAAAAAGCCCCAGTCAGGGGCTTTTTTGTTGATCCCTGCCTCACCTTTGGTAATATCGGCATGTTTTATTTTTAGCTTCAAAATAAAGAAGCAGACGGTTTACACTCAATTGCTCAAATTGCAAAAAATAGCAAAGGCGATTGATAAAATTTTAACCAGTCTTAGTTCTAACACGAAAAGCCTGTGACAGTGCTAGCACAAAGCAGTTTATGCAGTTAAGCTAAATCTGGTTAACAAACTTACAAAAAATAAACTTATTGGGGTATAAAACATGTACGAGAAGCAAGTAGAAATCACTGCAGAAAACGGCCTTCACACTCGTCCTGCTGCACAGTTTGTTAAAGAAGCAAAAGCTTTCGATGCAGACATCACTGTGACTTCTAACGGTAAAAGTGCAAGCGCGAAAAGTTTGTTCAAGCTGCAAACGCTAGGTCTGGTAAAAGGTACTGTAGTCACTATCTCTGCCGAAGGCCCTCAAGCAAAAGAAGCTGTTGAGCACCTAGTTGCTCTGATGGACCAACTTCACTAATCCGGTCTTCCTTTCAAAGCCATTTTGTTCACGCAAAATGGCTTTGTTGGAAATAACCCGAGAAATACGCTAAACGTTACGATTAGCGATTGTCCACTCTCCCGTTTACAGTTGACCAGTTTAAGGTAAGGCTATGATTTCAGGCATTCTAGCATCTCCAGGTATTGCTATTGGTAAAGCATTACTTCTTCAAGAAGATGAAATTGTCCTAAACACAAACACCATTTCTGACGATCAAGTAGAAGCCGAAGTTGAGCGCTTTTACACTGCGCGTGACAAATCTTCTGCGCAGTTAGAAGTGATCAAACAAAAAGCACTTGAAACTTTTGGTGAAGAAAAAGAAGCCATCTTTGAAGGCCATATCATGTTGCTTGAAGATGAAGAGCTAGAAGAAGAGATTTTAGCCCTCATCAAAAAAGAAAAAATGTCTGCCGATAACGCGATTCATACCGTTATCGAAGAGCAAGCCACTGCGCTTGAATCTTTAGACGATGAATATCTCAAAGAACGTGCAACAGACATCCGTGATATCGGTACACGTTTTGTGAAAAACGCTCTGGGCATGCACATCGTATCGCTGAGCGAAATCGATCAAGAAGTTGTTCTTGTTGCTTACGATTTAACGCCTTCTGAAACTGCGCAGATTAACCTGAACTACGTTCTTGGTTTTGCATGTGATATTGGCGGCCGTACTTCTCACACTTCTATCATGGCTCGCTCTCTAGAGCTGCCAGCGATCGTCGGCACTAACGACATCACGAAGAAAGTGAAAAACGGCGACACTCTGATTCTGGACGCAATGAACAACAAGATCATTGTGAATCCAACACAAGCACAAATTGAAGAAGCCAAAGCAGTTAAAGCGGCTTTCCTAGCAGAAAAAGAAGAGCTCGCTAAGCTGAAAGATCTTCCAGCTGAAACGTTAGACGGTCACCGCGTTGAAGTGTGTGGCAACATCGGCACAGTGAAAGACTGTGACGGCATCATCCGTAACGGTGGCGAAGGTGTCGGTCTGTACCGTACTGAATTCCTGTTTATGGATCGTGATGCTCTTCCAACTGAAGAAGAGCAATACCAAGCCTATAAAGAAGTTGCCGAAGCGATGAGCGGTCATGCCGTGATTATCCGTACTATGGATATCGGCGGCGACAAAGATCTTCCATACATGGATCTGCCGAAAGAGATGAACCCTTTCTTGGGTTGGCGTGCCGTTCGTATCAGCTTAGATCGCCGTGAAATTCTACGTGACCAACTACGTGGTATTCTGCGTGCCTCTGCACACGGCAAACTTCGCGTTATGTTCCCAATGATCATTTCAGTAGAAGAGATTCGTGAGCTGAAAAAAGCGATTGAAGAGTACAAAGCTGAACTGCGCACCGAAGGCTATGCTTTCGATGAGAACATCGAAATCGGTGTGATGGTGGAAACACCAGCTGCAGCAGCCATTGCTCATCACTTAGCGAAAGAAGTCTCTTTCTTCTCTATCGGTACTAACGATTTAACTCAGTACACCCTAGCGGTAGATCGTGGTAACGAGATGATCTCTCACCTCTATAACCCACTCTCTCCAGCGGTTCTGACCGTGATCAAGCAAGTGATTGATGCTTCTCACGCAGAAGGCAAATGGACCGGTATGTGTGGTGAATTAGCGGGTGACGAGCGTGCAACTCTGCTCCTACTCGGTATGGGTCTGGATGAGTTCTCAATGAGCGGCATCTCGATTCCAAAGGTGAAGAAAGTGATCCGTAACGCCAATTATGCGGAAATCAAAGCGATGGCTGAAGAGGCGCTTGCCCTGCCAACGGCTGCAGAAATTGAAGCTTGCGTAGATAAATTCATCGCAGCGAAAGCGTAATTATCGGTTGATACCAAGGAGATAGGCGATGAAAATAGTCGTCTATCTTTAGCGATTGGTATACTATACTTCGACAGAACAAATTTAAAACGTTAGGAGCATGACACAATGGGTCTGTTTGACAAACTTAAGAAGCTAGTCTCTGACGACAGCGCTAACGCAGGTGCAATCGACATCATCGCACCTCTTTCTGGTGAAATTGTAAACATCGAAGATGTACCAGATGTGGTTTTCGCTGAGAAAATCGTTGGTGACGGTATCGCGATCAAGCCTGCTGGTAACAAAATGGTAGCTCCTGTTAACGGTACTATCGGTAAAATTTTCGAAACCAACCACGCGTTCTCTATCGAATCAGATGACGGCGTTGAGCTGTTTGTTCACTTCGGTATCGACACTGTTGAACTGAAAGGCGAAGGCTTCAAGCGTATTGCTGAAGAAGGTCAATCAGTGAAAATCGGCGATACCATTATCGAATTCGATTTGGCACTGCTCGAAGAGAAAGCAAAATCAACTCTGACTCCAGTTGTTATCTCTAACATGGATGAAATCAAAGAGCTGAACAAACTTTCTGGTTCAGTAACTGTGGGTGAAACTCCAGTTCTACGCGTAACCAAGTAATTCACTTGTGTGATGTTAAAAAAACGCTGCCTAGTGCAGCGTTTTTTGTTTTTCAGAGCTTACTGATTAGACTGGTTCGTACTGTTTAACGAAGATACAGATCCATTTGAAAAACCCAGCGCATAACGCAATACTTGCGTTTTTAGCGGCCCGGAACGCTCTGCCAGAGCAAGAGTGACATTACGCAGGAACTTAACCGGTGTAATTGAGTTGCTAAAGGTTTTGTAAAACAGATCCATCCCCGTTTGCATCAGAAGATTATCAGGGCGGCGGCGACGTTCATAGCGTTCAAACCGTGTCTGACTTAATACCACTTGATCCTGTGATTCCGCCAGCAACACGGCCACATCTTTAAAGCCCAAATTGACGCCCTGCCCTGCTAGTGGGTTTATGGTGTGTGCTGCATCACCAATCAAAATACAACGATTTTTCACATACTGCTGAGCATGACGGCGTGTTAATGGGAAAGCACCGTGTTGCAACACTTGAATATTCCCCAACTCGGCTGGAAAATACTGCAGAATTTCACTACGCAATTGCTCCGGATTAAGACCACTGAGCTTGCGAATACGCTGCGGTGTGTCATACCACACCAAAGAAGCCTGATTGCCGCCCAAAGGCAGGTAGGAACGCGGCCCTGTTGGGAAAAATTGCTGCCACGTGGTTTCTTGTTGGATCTGCTCCGTCTGCACATTAATCAACATACAGTGTTGGCGATAATCCCACGCCGTTACGCCGATATGCGCCAGTTGGCGCACCTGGGAATTTGCGCCATCCGCACCGATTACCCAATCACACTCAATTTCAGCGCCCGATTGCAAGCTAACACGGCATCCCTCTGCACTCACATTCAACTGCGCCAATTGTTCGGGACACATTAAGGTCAACTGCGGATAAGCTGCAAATTGCTGCCATAGTGCTAATTGAATGACTCGGTTTTCTACCATGTAACCTAATTGTGGCAACCCGAGCGACTCACAAGAAAAACGCGTACGACATTCTGGGTGTTCCCACGTTTCTAAGTGACGATAAGGACAAGCGCGCATACCAACAACACTTGACCAAGCACCCAGTGCTTCTAGCAGTTCTACCGAGGTTTGCGAAATCGCAGAGACACGCACATCCATAGGCTGACTGGGCTCAAAAGCGTGCGGCGCGCCAGAATCAATTATCACAACCTTGCGTCCTTGGCGTGCAAAGCCCAGTGCAGCAGCCGCGCCCACCATGCCGCCCCCCACTACGAGGATGTCAAATTTGTTGCTACTCATACCTTTTCCCACCCAGTATTTTCTCTTCACGGCATTGTACGGAGTAAGGGAAATATTGCGACATTTTTTACGTTAAAACCTTGCTTGGAATAAGGTAAAAAGCCAATCACAACAAGGGTTACAAGAGAATTCTGCCAATTACTAGTCAGTCGGTTTTTAAAGCAGTACAATACGCCGCTTACCGCCGAGAGGGCGGCTAGAATGTGAGCTAAAGCTCAAATGATTGAAGAACTATTGAACGAGCGAAAGTGAGATGAGTAAGAAACTGCTAATTAAAACTTGGGGCTGCCAGATGAACGAGTACGATTCATCGAAAATGGCTGACCTGCTTAATGCTGCAAACGGCTATGAGCTGACAGAAATACCCGAGGAAGCTGACGTTTTACTCCTAAACACCTGTTCGATTCGTGAAAAGGCGCAGGAAAAAGTGTTCCACCAACTCGGTCGTTGGAAAAACCTGAAAGACAAAAAGCCCGGTGTCGTGATCGGTGTCGGTGGCTGTGTCGCCACTCAAGAAGGTGACTCGATTCGCGATCGTGCGCCTTATGTGGATGTCATCTTCGGCCCACAGACACTGCATCGTCTGCCAGAAATGATAAAGCAATCGCAAACCAGCGACGCGCCCGTGATGGACATCTCTTTCCCTGAGATTGAAAAATTCGACCGCCTGCCAGAGCCGCGTGCGGAAGGCCCAACTGCATTCGTTTCTATCATGGAAGGCTGCTCAAAATACTGTACTTACTGCGTAGTGCCTTACACTCGTGGTGAAGAAGTCAGCCGTCCAATGGACGATGTGTTGTTCGAGATCGCTCAGCTTGCCGAACAAGGTGTACGTGAAGTTAACCTGCTGGGTCAAAACGTCAACGCTTACCGTGGTGCCACTCACGATGGCGGCATTTGCTCTTTCGCTGAATTACTGCGTTTGGTCGCCACCATTGACGGCATCGACCGTATCCGCTTTACCACTAGCCACCCACTCGAATTTACGGATGACATTATTGCAGTGTACGAAGACACGCCTGAGCTTGTGAGCTTCCTGCACTTGCCAGTACAAAGTGGGAGCGATCGCATTCTGACTATGATGAAGCGTCCACATACGGCGATTGAGTACAAGTCCATCATCCGTAAGCTACGTAAAGCGCGCCCAAATATTCAAATCAGCTCTGATTTTATCGTTGGCTTCCCTGGGGAAACCGATAAAGATTTCCAAGACACCATGAAGCTGATCCGCGATGTCGATTTCGACATGAGCTTTAGCTTTATTTTCTCGCCTCGTCCAGGCACACCCGCCGCTGACTATCCTTGCGATCTGTCGGAAGAAGTGAAGAAAGAACGCCTGTACGAACTGCAGCAGCAGATCAACAGCCAAGCTATGCGTTATTCACGCCTGATGCTGGGTACTGAACAGCGTATTTTGGTTGAAGGTCCATCGAAAAAAGATCTGATGGAGCTGCGTGGCCGTACTGAAAATAACCGTGTAGTGAACTTCGAAGGCTCACCGGATCTGATCGGTCAATTTGTTGATGTGAAGATCGTTGACGTTTTCCCGAACTCACTGCGCGGTGAACTGCTGCGTACCGAACAAGAGATGAATCTGCGTATCGCGACCTCTCCCTCTGAAATGAAAGCGAAGACTCGCCGCGAGGATGAGCTTGGGGTTGCTACATTTACTCCTTAATCTCGTATACACTGTCAATAAGCGTCCGGTCAAAATCGGACGTTTATTGACATACTGAGAGGCAAATTTGAGCAATAAAATCATAACCTTAGAAATTAATTTAGAACCATCCGATAATCACCGACTCGCCAGCCTATGCGGTCCTTTTGATGACAACATCAAGCACCTTGAACGTCGCTTGGGTGTCGAAATCAACTACCGCGGCAACTTCTTCACTATCGTGGGTCAACCTCATACTGCCGCTGCTGCACTCGACATCATCAAAACACTTTACGTTGAAACGGCTCCGGTGCGTGGTCAGATTACCGATATTGAACCTGAGCAAATTCACCTTGCCATCAAAGAATCCGGCGTGCTTGAACAACACAGCGAATCCAGCATTGCTCACGGCAAAGAAGTGTTTGTCAAAACCAAAAAAGGCGTGATCAAACCGCGAACACCAAACCAAGCTCAATACTTGATGAATATGGTGACGCACGACATCACCTTTGGTGTTGGCCCTGCGGGTACTGGTAAAACTTACCTTGCGGTTGCAGCCGCGGTGGATGCGCTTGAGCGCCAAGAAATTCGCCGAATTCTATTGACTCGTCCAGCGGTTGAAGCGGGCGAAAAGCTCGGTTTTCTGCCGGGCGATCTAAGCCAAAAAGTCGACCCTTATTTGCGCCCACTTTACGATGCTCTATTCGAAATGCTTGGTTTTGAGCGGGTAGAAAAGCTGATTGAGCGTAATGTGATTGAGGTCGCTCCGCTGGCGTACATGCGTGGTCGAACCTTAAACGACGCGTTTATTATTCTCGATGAAAGCCAAAACACGACCGTTGAACAGATGAAAATGTTCCTGACGCGGATTGGTTTTAATTCGCGCGCCGTCATTACTGGTGACGTGACGCAAATCGACTTACCGCGCGGCGCGAAATCCGGTCTGCGCCATGCGATTGAAGTGCTCAATGAAGTCGATGAGATCAGCTTTAACTTCTTCCAAGCTGACGATGTGGTGCGCCACCCAGTGGTTGCTCGTATCGTTAACGCTTATGAAAAGTGGGAAGCGCAAGATCAAAAAGAGCGCAAAGAGTATGAGCAGCGTCGTCGTGAAGAACGTGAAAATAAACTACTCGAAATGCAACGCGCGGAAATGACGCTGAGCCACAACAATGAGTCGAATCCCTCATGAGTATTGAACTGGATTTGCAATTGGCAGTCGAAAATGAACATGGGCTACCAAGCGAAGCGGAGTTTGCGTTGTGGCTCACTCGAACCATCACACCGTTTCAGCCACAAGCTGAGGTGACGGTTCGGATTGTCGATGAAGCAGAAAGCCATGCGCTGAATTTGAACTACCGTGGTAAAGATAAACCGACCAATGTGCTGTCTTTTCCATTTGAAGCTCCTCCGGGGATGGAAATGGATCTGCTTGGCGACTTGGTGATTTGCCGCCAAGTCGTTGAGCGTGAAGCCATTGAGCAAAATAAGCCTTTGCAAGCACATTGGGCGCATATGGTTGTACATGGCAGCCTGCATCTGCTAGGTTATGACCACATCGAGGATGATGAAGCCGAAGAGATGGAATCTCTCGAAACCGAAATTATGCAAGAGATGGGTTTTACCGACCCATATCTGGCAGAAAAAGAGTAACCCTTATCCTTTTAGATAAGGCCTATGTGAGCTATCACACATCTGATAGCGTTAGTGAATTGAGACATAATGAACGAAGACAATTCTCAGAATTCGGAAGGTCCGAGTAGAAAGTCCTTCTTTGAACGCCTAAGTCAACTTTTTCAGGGAGAGCCGAAAGATCGCCAAGAGCTGGTCGATGTGATTCGCGACTCTGAAGTCAATGACTTGATTGACCATGACACCCGCGACATGCTCGAAGGTGTGATGGAAATCGCCGAGATGCGCGTGCGCGATATCATGATCCCACGCTCACAAATGGTCACTATCGATCGTACTCATAACCTAGATGCTTTGGTTGCCATCATGACGGATGCGCAGCACTCGCGTTATCCAGTGATTAGCGAAGATAAAGACCATGTGGAAGGCATTCTGCTTGCGAAGGACTTACTCAAATATCTAGGCTCTAACTGTGCCCCATTCAACATCCAAGAAGTGATCCGCCCTGCGGTCGTGGTTCCGGAAAGTAAACGGGTTGACCGTCTGCTCAAAGAGTTCCGTGAAGAGCGTTACCACATGGCGATTGTGGTGGATGAGTTTGGCGGCGTATCTGGCCTAGTCACCATTGAAGATATTCTGGAAGAGATCGTCGGCGACATCGAAGATGAATTCGACGACGAAGAGCAAAAAGACATTCGCCAATTGAGCAAACACACCTTCTCAGTAAAAGCGCTCACCACAATTGAAGACTTTAACCACACTTTCGGCACTAAATTCAGTGATGAAGAAGTGGATACGGTCGGTGGTTTGGTGATGACGGCATTCGGCCACTTACCCACGCGCGGTGAAGTCGTAGACATTGCAGGCTACAACTTCAAAGTGACAGCGGCGGATAGTCGCCGAGTGGTGGCTCTTCAAGTGACCGTTCCCGATCTGGAAGCCCTTTCGCACGTTGCGGAAGAGTAGTCCCCACTCTCTTACTAAGTAAGAGTAAAGAAAAGAGACGATGAACAGCGTATTATCTCATCGCCTAATGCGGCCGCTTGCGGCCGCTTTTGTTGGCGTCATAACTCCTCTGGCTTTTGCCCCGTATCAATTTTGGCCTTTGGCTCTACTCAGCCCATTTATCCTACTGCTTCTGCTCCACCAACAAAGCGCCAAGCGAGCGGCTTTGATTGCTTATCTCTGGGGGATTGGCCAATTTGCGGTGGGTATCAGTTGGGTACACGTCAGTATTGATACCTTTGGTGGCATGCCCAAAATCGCTAGCCTGTTTTTAATGACTCTATTGGTCGGCTATCTGGCGCTTTATCCAAGCCTTTTCGGCTGGCTACTTAATCGCTTGTTTCCGAACAACTCACGCAGTAAATGGCTGTGTGCTGCCCCAGCTTTGTGGCTGATTACCGATTGGCTACGTGGTTGGGTGATGACAGGTTTTCCTTGGCTGTGGCTTGGTTACAGTCAAATTGATAGCCCTCTTGCCAACTTTGCCCCCATCGGTGGCGTAGAGCTCATCACGCTGTTATTGCTGTTTTGTGCTGGTAGCTTAGCTTATGCCGTCCTTAATCGCCGTTGGCTGATGGCTTGCATCCCTCTTGTGGTTTACGCAACCGGTTATGGCCTCCAAGCGATGCAGTGGGTCACCCCACAAACTGAGCGCACAGCCTCACTGGCCTTGATTCAAGGAAATATCGAACAGGGATTGAAATGGCTGCCTAGCCAGCGCTGGCCAACCATCATGAAATACACCGATCTTACTCGCGAAAACTGGGATGCCGATGTAATCATTTGGCCAGAAGCGGCGATCCCCGCTTTTGAATATGAAATCTCCTCATTTCTGCATAATCTTGATGCTGCGGCACGTATGAACCAAAGCGCGGTGATTACTGGCATCATCAATCAAAGTGAAGATAAGCAGTACTTCAATAGCGTGCTGACCGTCGGTGATACGCCTCATGGCGAATACCGTTATGATCTGACTCAGCGCTACCATAAGTACCACTTGTTACCTTTTGGCGAATTCGTGCCGTTTGAAGAGATCCTGCGTCCATTAGCTCCATTCTTTAATTTGCCGATGTCCTCCTTTAGCCAAGGGGCTTACGTGCAACCGAATTTGATTGCAAAGGGTTTCGCATTTGTTACCGCACTCTGCTACGAAATCATCTTCAATGAGCAAGTACGCGATAATGTGACGCCGGAAACCGACTTCCTACTGACGCTTTCGAATGATGCTTGGTTTGGTCGCTCAATTGGCCCGTTACAGCACATGGAAATCGCTCGCATGCGCGCCTTAGAATTGGGCAAGCCGCTGGTCCGCTCCACCAACAATGGAGTGACGGCCGTCACCGATGAGCGTGGACGCATTATGGCTCAGCTGCCACAATTTGAAACTGGCGTGCTAAAAGCAACGGTCACCCCGACTCGCGGTAGTACACCTTACTTCCTATGGGGCACAACGCCACTCTACCTCTGGGTAGGCTTAGCGGCTGGGTTCGCTTTCTGGCGCCAGCGCCGGGCTAGATAAGTAAAACAAAACGGGAAGTTATCTTCCCGTTTTTTATTGCAGCGCTTTATCCAACTAAGGTTTCAGTGGTTGGCGGCTAAACGCTTTACCGCCACATTGCGAACAGGGTTCAATTTCCGTTGGGTGATTAAATTCGGTTTTATGACCGCACTGATCACAGATCAACACGCCCAAACCAATCATATCTCCCGCCTGATACAAGCCTTGGTGTTCTAAATCAGCAAACAGCTCGACCCATTCCACTTTGGTGCGGTCGGTAATATCCAGTAGCCCCTGCCAGATGGAATTAGTGATCATCAGATAGAATGGGCTGCTTTTGCTTTGCTCAAAACTTTGCGAGAACTCTTTAAGGTCAGCTTTTACATAAGCGGAGATCAGCGCAAGCTCATCCTTGGTCAAATCATTCGCCGCATCGACATATTTCGCAGAGGATTCAACGATCTCATTCACGCCATCTGGGCTGTGTTTGAGTGTTTCCACTACCTCTTCCAGTAAGGCTTCATAACTTGCTTTCTGTTTTGGCATCTCTCACCTCTCTCAAGCCTGATGGCTGCCGGATTAGCTATTGTTGTAACCCCCTGCTTTCTGTATTCTATGCCGAACCGAAAGACTTCGTTCCTACTGAACTCACAAATTCCAAGATGGATGTCATCGATGCAAGAGCAATACAACCCGCAAGATATTGAACACAAAGTTCAACAGCACTGGGACAACAACAAAACCTTCGTTGTAAGTGAAGACCCAAATAAAGAAAAATTCTACTGTCTTTCCATGTTCCCTTATCCAAGTGGCCGACTGCACATGGGTCACGTGCGTAACTACACCATCGGTGATGTAGTCTCTCGTTTCCAACGTCTGCAAGGCAAAAACGTACTGCAACCTATTGGTTGGGATGCTTTTGGTCTGCCTGCTGAAAACGCAGCGGTAAAAAATAATACTGCGCCAGCACCTTGGACATACGAAAATATCGAATACATGAAAAACCAGCTCAAGCTACTGGGTTTTGGTTATGACTGGAATCGTGAATTCGCGACTTGTCGCCCTGAGTACTACCGCTGGGAACAAGAGTTCTTCACTAAGCTGTTTGCAAAAGGTTTAGTGTACAAAAAAACCTCATCAGTCAACTGGTGTCCAAACGACCAAACGGTTCTGGCTAACGAGCAAGTGGAAGATGGCTGCTGCTGGCGTTGTGACACTCCGGTTGAGCAAAAAGAGATCCCACAGTGGTTTATTAAGATCACCGCTTATGCTCAAGAGTTGCTTGACGATCTGGATAACCTAGACGGTTGGCCTGAAATGGTTAAAACCATGCAACGTAACTGGATTGGCCGCTCTGAAGGTGTGGAACTGAAATTTGCCGTTAAAGGTGAAAACACCGATCTTGAAGTGTACACCACGCGTCCAGATACTCTGATGGGGGTTACTTATGTCGGTATCGCTGCAGGCCACCCTCTAGCGACAAAAGCGGCAGCGAATAACCCAGCCCTCGCCGCCTTCATCGATGAATGTAAAAACACCAAGGTTGCAGAAGCTGAAATCGCGACCATGGAAAAGAAAGGCATGGCGACAGGCCTAACCGCGATCCATCCTCTCAACGGCCGTGAAGTACCTATCTATATCGCGAACTTCGTGTTGATGGATTACGGTACTGGTGCGGTAATGGCTGTGCCTGCGCACGACCAACGTGACTTTGAATTCGCCACCAAATATGGCCTAGACATCATCCCTGTGATTAAGCCTGCCGATGGCAGCGAGCTGGATGTGTCTGAAGCGGCTTACACTGAAAAAGGTGTTCTTTTCGCTTCTGGCGAATTTGATGGTTTGGATTTCCAAGCTGCCTTTAATGCGATTGCTGCCAAATTGGAAGCCGAAGGCAAAGGTAAGAAAACCGTTAACTTCCGTCTGCGTGACTGGGGCGTGTCTCGTCAACGTTACTGGGGTGCTCCAATCCCAATGGTGACCACTGAAGATGGTCAAGTACACCCAGTACCAGCAGACCAGCTGCCCGTTATCCTACCAGAAGATGTGGTGATGGATGGCGTTACTAGCCCAATCAAAGCCGATAAAGAGTGGGCAAAAACCACCTTTAACGGTGAGCCAGCACTGCGTGAAACCGATACCTTCGACACCTTTATGGAGTCTTCATGGTACTACGCGCGTTACTGTTCACCACAGGCTGATGACATCTTAGATCCCGAAAAAGCCAACTACTGGCTGCCGGTTGATCAGTACATCGGTGGTATTGAACACGCGTGTATGCACTTGCTCTATTCACGCTTCTTCCACAAACTGCTGCGTGATGCTGGTTATGTGAAGAGTGATGAACCGTTCAAAAAGCTGCTGTGTCAAGGTATGGTACTGGCAGATGCGTTCTACTACACCAATGACAAAGGTGGTAAAGAGTGGGTGTCGCCAACTGAGGTTAAAGTAGAACGTGATGGTAAAGGCCGCATCGTTTCTGCGGTGGATGCCACAGGCCGTCAAGTTGAACACTCAGGCATGATCAAAATGTCTAAGTCGAAAAACAACGGTATCGACCCACAAGAGATGGTCGATAAATACGGCGCTGACACAGTACGTCTGTTCATGATGTTTGCTTCACCAGCGGATATGACGTTGGAATGGCAAGAGTCTGGTGTTGAAGGTGCAAACCGCTTCCTGCGCCGCGTATGGAAACTGGTGCGTGAGCACACTGAGCTCGGCCAAGCTCCCGCTTTGGATGCTTCAGCACTGAATGCAGACCAAAAAGCGCTGCGCCGCGATGTACACAAAACCATCGCTAAAGTGACGGATGACGTAGCACGTCGCCAAACGTTCAACACAGCGATTGCGGCAATCATGGAGCTGATGAACAAGCTGACGAAAGCGCCGATGACCGAAGCGCAAGATCGCGCGATTCTGGATGAAGCACTCAAAGCCATCACGCTCATGCTTTACCCAATCACACCGCATATCTGTTTCGAAATGTGGGTGGCACTGGGTCAAAGCAATATCGATACGGCAAGCTGGCCGACGTACGATGAAGCCGCACTGGTCGAAGATGAAAAGCTGATCGTGCTGCAAGTCAACGGCAAACTGCGCGGTAAACTCACTGTTGCTGCCGATGCTACTCAACAACAGGTTGAAGCGCTCGGTATGCAAGATGAAAACGTACAGAAGTTCATTGATGGCCTCACCGTACGTAAAGTGATTTACGTACCGGGCAAACTGCTGAACATCGTTGCCAACTAACTCACATTTTATCGATGAGTCACTAAGCCATGAGAACACTCGCTGAACTGATGGCTTATTTTAATGTCAGTAAACAGGGTTCACCCTGTTTACTTATCTCAGCTTATCGCACAGCAAGCTTTCGCTCTTGGTGAGCTGAGATAAGTATTTTGCCTAATAACGAGACTGAAGCATCCATGCGTAACACTCTTTTCCCTACTTTGAAATGGTCACTCTTGGTTCTGATGACAAGCTTACTCACGGCTTGTGGTTTCCACTTGCGCGGTGATTACGATATTCCCCAAGAACTCTCTCGTATGTCACTGACCAGCTATGACCAATACAGCACCTTTACTCGTATGGTGCACCGTCAGTTACGTTTGAATAAAATCGATCTGCAAGCTCCAGCAGAAGATCTACCTAATCTACATCTACTCAGTGAAAGTACTGGTGAACGCACCCTATCGCTTTATCAAAACACGCGTGCAGCCGAAATTGAGCTGACCTTTGTCGCAAGCTATCGCGTCACCGTACCTGATCTGGGCAGCCGCACCTTTACCACTAGCGTAACGCGCAGCTACTTAGATAACCCTCTAACAGCCCTAGCAAAATCCGTTGAGCGTGACATGATTGAAGATGAAATGCGCAAGCTAGCTGCCAGCCAAATTGTGCGCCAGATGGCACGTTTAAAAGCAGACTTTGCACGTAAAACGTTGGATGATGAAAGTATTGAAGGCGAAGGGATCACTGACTATCGCGTTGATACGCAAGAAGTAGCCAACCCAGTGTCAACAGAAGGCAGCAGTGAGTAGTTTCGATGCGCATTTACGCTGAAAAACTGGCTGAATCACTGCACAAAACGCTCTATCCGATTTACCTCGTATTCGGTAATGAGCCACTGCTGCTCCAAGAAGCCAAAACCGCCATCGAAAAAACGGCACAAGCGCAAGGTTTTTTGGAAAAACACCGATTTAGCGCGGATGCCGGGCTTGATTGGAACGCGGTGTATGACTGTTGCCAAGCACTGAGTCTGTTTTCATCTCGCCAACTTATCGAAATTGAGATCCCAGAATCTGGGGTCAATGCTCAAACGGCAAAGGAACTTAGCGCACTGGTAGGCCAACTTCACCAAGACATTCTCTTGCTGGTGATTGGCCCCAAACTGACTAAGGCGCAAGAGAACGCAGCTTGGTTCAAAACGCTTGCGCAGCAAGCCTGTTGGGTTAACTGCCTCACGCCAGAATTGAGCCGTTTACCTCAGTTTGTTCAGCAGCGCTGTTTTGCCCTCGGTTTAAAACCGGATGCCGAAGCGGTACAAATGTTGGCGCAGTGGCATGAAGGTAATCTCTTTGCATTAGCCCAGAGTCTCGAAAAATTAGCGTTACTCTACCCCGATGGTCTACTGACTTTAGTGCGCTTGGAAGAGTCGCTGAGCCGCCATAACCATTTCACGCCTTATCACTGGATGGATGCGCTATTAGAAGGCAAAGCCAACCGAGCTCAGCGTATTTTGCGCCAGCTCATGCTCGAAGAGAGTGAGCCAATTATTCTGATCCGCACCGCGCAAAAAGAGCTCACTCAACTGCTTAAATGGCAACAAGAGCGCCAACAGCTGGGTAATTTGGGGAGTCTTTTTGATCGCTATCGTGTCTGGCAGAATCGAAGACCACTCTACTCTGCCGCTTTACAGCGCTTACCGAGTCGCGCCCTACTTCGGTTGGTTGGAATATTAACTCAGGCTGAATTACTGGCAAAAACGCAATACGAACAGCCAGTATGGCCAATCTTGCAGCAACTAAGCCTTGAATGCTGCAATCCTCAGGCAAACCTACCTTTGCCTCACTAAAAGCGTGATATACTGCGCCCTTTTAAGCGAAAGCTGTATTTTATTGATGATTTTCAGAGGACATTCTCTTGCAAGGTGAAGCACTTAAAGACTTTCTTTTCGACAAAGCTGACGACATGAAGGCGGTCGATATCGTAACTCTAGATGTAAAAGAGAAATCCAGCGTTACTGATTACATGATTGTCTGTACTGGCACATCCAAAAGACATGTCGCCTCTATCGCTGAACACGTGGCCAATGAAGCCAAACTTTCTGGCCTGCAACCACTGGGTATGAACGGCGAAAATGAAGGTGAATGGGTCGTTCTGGATATGGGTAGCGTAATGTTGCATGTGATGCAAGAAGCGCCACGCGAACTCTATCAATTGGAAAAACTCTGGGGTTAAGTGTGAAGATTCAACTGATCGCCGTCGGTACTAAGATGCCTAAATGGGTCGAAGAAGGCTTCCAAGAGTATCGTCGTCGCTTCCCTCATGATATGCCTTTGGAATTGGTAGAAATTACCGCCGGTAAACGCGGTAAAAATGCTGATATTGCGCGTATCTTACAAAAAGAGGGCGAAGCGATGCTGGCCGCAGTGCCCAAAGGCAATCGAATCGTCACCTTAGATATTCCCGGCAAACGTTGGGATACGGAAGAGCTCGCAGTACAGTTGGAAAGCTGGAAACTGGATGGGCGTGACGTGTCGATCCTGATTGGTGGACCAGAAGGCCTTGCGCCCGCCTGTAAAGCCGCTGCAGACCAAAGTTGGTCTCTTTCTCCACTGACCTTGCCTCATCCACTCGTGCGCGTGGTGATGGCAGAAAGTTTATATCGTGCGTGGAGCATTACTACTAACCACCCTTACCACCGAGAATAGAGTGACATGTTACGCCAGCATACCCCTATCCGCGACCATCAAGCCGAAACGCATCTGTTTCGTAATCGTGCCATCGTCTCTTTTGTCGGGATCTTGATCTGTATGGGTCTGCTGGTGACCAACTTGTACAATATTCAGATCAACCAATATCAAGACTACAAAACGCGATCCAACGATAACCGCATCAAAGTCGTTCCGATTGCGCCTAACCGCGGGCTGATTTTTGACCGCAACGGTGTGCTTCTGGCGGAAAACCGTCCGGTATTCAACTTAGAAGTGATCCCAGAAAAAGTGCCAAATATGGAAGAGACCATTGCGCGCTTACAACAACTCATAGAGATCAGCCCAGAAAAGCTTGCCGCCTTTGAAAAGGAACGCAAACAGACTCGCCGCTTTAATTCTGTACCGCTACTGACTCAGCTTACCGACGATGAAGTGGCGAAGTTTTCCGTTAATCAACATAAATTCCCCGGCGTTTCGGTCACCGCTAACCTCAAACGCTATTACCCCTATGGCGAAGTACTGACCCACGTGATTGGGTATGTATCGCGGATTAACGATAAAGATCTCGAACGCTTGGACAAAGAAGGTAAAAAAGCCAACTACCAAGCCACCCGAGACATCGGCAAACTCGGGATTGAACGCTATTATGAAGACTTACTGCACGGTACCGCTGGTTATCAGGAAGTCGAAGTCAACAGCCGTGGCCGTGTCATTCGCACCCTTAAATACGTCCCACCCATTCCGGGAAAAGATATCGTGCTCAATCTCGATATCGAACTTCAGCTCTATGCCTACAAGCTGCTCGAAGGTCGCCGCGGCTCGATTGTCGCTCTCGATCCTAAAGATAATGGCGTGCTCGCCATGGCATCGAGCCCAAGTTACGACCCCAATGCATTCGTGCATGGTATTTCAGGTAAAGCCTACAGCGATTTACTCAATGACAAACGTCGTCCATTAGTAAACCGCACCACGCTTGGCATTTATCCGCCGGGGTCAACCGTCAAACCGTTTATTGCGGTGTCCGCACTGCAAGATGGGATCATTACACCCAATACCACCCGTAATGATCCGGGTTACTGGCGCATTCCCAATACCGATACTCGGCCTTTCCGCGACTGGCTACGTTGGGGCCACGGCCGGGTAGACATCATTAAATCTCTCGAAGAATCGGTAGATACCTTCTTCTATCAAATCGCCTATGACATGGGGATAGATAAACTATCCAGTTGGATGATGCGCTTTGGCTTTGGTGATCTGACGGGGATTGATATTTACGAAGAGAGTAAAGCCAATATGCCAACACGCGAGTGGAAAATGGCACGTCACAAAGTGCCTTGGTATCAAGGTGACACCATTCCGGTTGGGATTGGGCAAGGCTATTGGACTGCCACACCGATGCAAATTGCCAAAGCGACGTCGGTTTTAGTTAACCACGGTAAAGTGATTGCCCCGCATCTGCTGCGTGCCACCATAGATAATGGTGAACAGTTCTCAACCCAAAAAGAGACCGAGTACACCACTTACCCGCCGATTGATGGCGTGCCGAAAAAGTATTGGGACATGGCTATCCATGGCATGTATCTGGTTAACCATGGTGCTAAAGGAACCGCACGTCGCGCCTTCCAGAATATGCCTTACGAAAGTGCGGGAAAATCAGGGACAGCGCAAGTATTTGGTCTGGCGGAAGGCCAAAAATATAACGCAAGTGAGTTAGCAGAGCACTTACATGACCATGCTCTGTTTACGGGCTTTGCCCCTGTCAAAGATCCCAAAGTTATCGTCACCTTCGTATTGGAAAATGGCGGTGGCGGCTCCAGTAATGGTGCGCCAGTCGTGCGACAAATTTTCGATCACGTGATTTTGGGCAAAAAAGAAGAAGAGCCAAAAGCAGAATCAAAAGAAGAGGTAATACAGCCATGAAGATGGATCCTGCAACCGGACAAAACCGGGCGCTGTTTGAGCGTTTTCATATTGATCTGCCTCTACTGCTTGGCGTTCTTGCCCTAATGGGATTTGGCTTAGTGGTGATGTACAGCGCCAGTGGTCAGAGCCTAGCGATGATGGATCGCCAAGCCATGCGCATGGCCATGGCTCTCATCATCATGGTGATTCTGGCGCAAATTCCACCGCGTACCTATGAGAGTGCTGCGCCTATCCTATTTTTTTGCGGCGTCATATTGTTGGTGTGTGTACTGCTGTTTGGGGAAATATCCAAAGGCGCGCAACGTTGGCTAGATCTCGGTTTTGTCCGTTTTCAGCCTTCAGAACTGCTCAAACTCGCCGTACCTTTGATGGTGGCACGTTACATCGGCAAACATGCACTGCCTCCTTCGTTCAAAACCTTATTCGCCTCGTTGGTAATGGTGTTCGTTCCAACCATTCTAATTGCGAAACAGCCCGACCTTGGCACCTCAATTTTGATTGCAGCCTCAGGCATTTTTGTAATCTTCTTGGCGGGCATTAGCTGGAAGCTGATTACTGCAGCGGCCGTGGCCATCGGCGCTTTTGTGCCTGTGCTGTGGTTCTTCCTGATGCACGAATACCAAAAAACCCGCGTGCGTACTTTGTTCGATCCTGAATCTGACCCCCTTGGCGCTGGCTATCACATCATCCAAAGTAAAATTGCGATTGGTTCAGGTGGCTTGTCAGGAAAAGGCTGGTTACACGGCACACAATCACAACTTGAATTTCTTCCTGAACGACATACTGACTTTATCTTTGCAGTCATTGCCGAAGAATGGGGTATGATCGGCATCTTAGTCCTACTCAGCCTCTATTTATTTATTATTGGTCGTGGACTTTATCTCGCTAGCCATGCACAAACGTCCTTTGGGCGTATGATGGCTGGCAGTATCGTATTGAGCTTCTTTGTTTATGTGTTTGTGAACATAGGCATGGTAAGCGGAATTTTACCCGTGGTGGGTGTTCCACTACCACTGATTAGTTATGGTGGAACGTCGATGGTGACACTGATGGCCGGTTTCGGTATTTTGATGTCCATCCATACGCACCGCAAAGCGTTTTCGAAGACGATTTAATGAACCGAATTTATTTATACTTACTGCTCGTTTTAATCCTCGCTGGATGTAGCTCTCCGGGGGGGCGCTATGATATGTCTGACGATCAAGCACCCGATACACCACTGTCTGTCGAACATATTGAAGATGCACATCCGCAATATGAACCGTACAGCTTCGGGGGTAATAAAGATTACAATCTGCGTGGTAAGAGCTATCGCATCATTAAAAACCCTAAAGGTTTTACCGAAAGTGGCAAAGCCTCTTGGTACGGCAAAAAATTCCATGGCCACCTCACCTCAAACGGTGAGATTTACGACATGTACTCGATGACGGCAGCGCATAAAACGCTACCGATTCCCAGTTATGTCAAAGTGACCAATACGGACAATGGCAAATCGACCGTGGTAAGAGTCAATGACCGTGGGCCTTTCCATGATGGAAGAATCATCGACCTTAGCTATGCAGCCGCCTATAAAATTGGGGTGGTCCAAGCAGGAACCGCCAATGTGCGCATTGAAGTGATTACCGTCGATAAACCCACTAAACCGCGCCCGAAAAGTAAAAACAACGCCCTCGAATATGTGATTCAGGTGGTTTCATCACAACATATCGAACGCGTGCGAACTTTAGCGCAAAACCTCGGTCAGAACTTATCGGCACCGAGCTTCGTCGAGAGTACAAATAATACGCATCGCTTATTCCTCGGGCCATTTACTGACGATGACCTGACGCAGACTTTACTTGAACAAGTAAAATCCGCAGGCTATGACAGCGCATTTATCAAGACGATTAATAAACGTGCTAAATGACCACTCAAACCTGACCTGAGTCTATCTGGTCTGGTTTGAGACGTTATTTTTGTTAAGATTACGGACACTTAAGTAGAACTAAGCATTCACCATGAAAAAATCAATCCTCAAATCTGTGTTAGCGTCTTCTATTACGCTTTCTATCACGCTAAGCAGCACTGCTTTCGCCTCTCCTATCGTGACACCAGACGCACCACAAATTGCCGCTAAAGGCTATGTACTGATGGATTACCATTCAGGAAAAGTGTTGGCTGAAAAAGAGATGGATACCAAACTCTCTCCTGCCAGCCTAACCAAGATGATGACCAGTTACGTGATCGGCCAAGAAGTAAAGCGTGGCAACATCTCGCTAAATGACGATGTAGTGATCAGCAAAAATGCTTGGGCGAAAAACTTCCCTGATTCTTCGAAAATGTTCGTTGAAGTCGGAACCACGGTTAAGGTCAGCGATCTCAACCGCGGTATCATCATCCAATCGGGTAATGATGCGTGTGTAGCGATGGCAGAGCACGTAGCAGGAACGGAAGATGCGTTTGTTGACCTGATGAACGCTTGGGCAAGCTCACTTGGGATGAAGAATTCGCACTTCACTAACTCTCACGGTTTGGACGATCCTAATCTTTACTCTACGCCATACGATCTGGCTCTACTTGGCCAAGCTCTGATCCGTGATGTGCCTGAAGAGTACGCGATCTACTCCGAGCAAAAATTCACCTACAACGGCATAACTCAATACAACCGTAACGGTTTGCTTTGGGATAAAAGCATGAATGTGGACGGCATTAAAACCGGACATACGAGTGGTGCTGGCTATAACCTCGTGAGCTCTGCTACAGAAGGCAACATGCGCTTGGTTGCTGTGGTGATGGGTACTGACAACGAAAACGCGCGTAAAGCGGAAAGTAAGAAGCTACTGAGCTACGGTTTCCGCTTCTTTGAAACCGTGGCACCACACAAAGCGGGTGAAACTTTCGTGAATGAAACCATCTGGATGGGCGATAAAGACACGATTGCACTCGGTGTTGATAAAGATACTTACGTAACTTTGCCACGCGGACAGGCCAAAGATCTCACCGCCAGCTTTGTACTTGAAAAACAATTGAAAGCACCGCTGAAGAAAGGCGATGTCGTCGGCACACTTTACTATCAATTAGCTGGTAACGATATTGCTCAATACCCATTGCTCGCACTGGAAGATGTGCAAGAAGGTAGCCTATTTAGCCGCCTATGGGATTACTTGGTTCTGCTGTTCAAAAGCTGGTTTTAAACCGTTCAGCCAGTAAAGCCAATACTGTCTAAAGAGATTTATCTCCCCAAAAGCCGCTTCGTGCGGCTTTTTTGTGAGCTTGAGATCATGCCCGAATGGCTGTAGTATTTCGTCCCGTTTTTCCAATGCTCAAACTGGAGTTTCACCATGCTGAACATCAACTCTGATGCGAAATTAAAAGATCTGCTCGAATTCCCATGCTCCTTTACTTACAAAGTGATGGGACACGCTAAGCCTGAGCTGCCAGAACGTGTGTTGGAAGTGATTCAACGTCATGCTCCTGGTGACTACAGCCCGCGCGTTAAACCCAGCGCTAAGGGTAACTATCATTCGGTGTCGGTGACCATTCACGCGACCTCGATTGAACAAGTAGAGATCCTTTATAAAGAGCTCGGTGAAATCGATATCGTGCGTATGGTTCTGTAAAACCTCGCTATTATTTTATTTATTCAAATATTTTTGAAAGCAGCTTAGGCTGCTTTTTCTTTATTTTTCAAAAAATTAACAAAACCACCTTGTTATCAGGGTCAAAAAGTTCCCCCTGATGTGTAGTTCATTACAGGTAAGCAGTTTATAATCGAAAAACTTTATATATCTCTGGCGGATGACAATAATGGAAAACCAGCTATTGGTGAGACGCCTTGGCAGACAGGACTACACTCCCGTTTGGCAGGCAATGCATCAATTCACTGATCAACGTGACTCCACAACGCGTGATGAAGTGTGGCTTGTCGAACACAATCCCGTGTTTACTCAAGGACAAGCCGGCAAAGCTGAACACCTCCTCAATACTGGAGATATTCCTGTTGTACAAAGTGATAGGGGTGGGCAAGTCACCTACCACGGACCGGGGCAATTAGTCGCCTATTTTCTGATTGACCTACGCCGTAAAAAGCTCGGCGTCCGTGAATTAGTGACACACATTGAAAATTTGGTTATTCACACCTTAAAACATTATCAAATTGAGTCAGCCGCACGACCCGATGCCCCCGGAGTTTACGTACAAAATAGAAAAATCTGCTCTTTAGGTTTGCGTATCCGTAAGGGATGCTCTTTCCACGGACTCGCACTCAATATTCAGATGGATCTTGCTCCATTTTTACGTATTAACCCTTGTGGGTATGCTGGAATGGAGATGATTCAAGTGAGTGACCTGCATCCGGTCAGCATGGAACAGGTTGAAAAAGTATTAATCCAAGAACTCGTTACTCTACTGGACTACGAGCAAGTCGAATTCAGCACAGAAGCATACAATCATGAGTAAACCAATTCAGATGGAACGCGGCGTTAAATATCGTGACGCCGACAAAATGGCTTTGATTCCCATCAAGAACATGCCGACAGAGCAGAAAGAAGTTCTGCGCAAACCAGAATGGATGAAGATAAAGCTACCTGCGGATAGCCAGCGCATTCAAGACATCAAGGCCGCCATGCGTAAAAACAATCTTCACTCAGTCTGTGAAGAAGCCTCCTGCCCTAACTTGGCTGAGTGTTTTAACCATGGTACGGCGACCTTTATGATTTTAGGTGCTATCTGTACCCGTCGCTGCCCATTCTGTGACGTTGCCCATGGCCGCCCCAATGCACCAGAAGCGGAAGAGCCGAAAAAGCTTGCACAAACCATTCACGATATGAAGCTCAAGTACGTGGTAATTACTTCGGTGGACCGTGATGACTTGCGTGATGGTGGTGCACAACATTTCGCCGATTGTAACCGTGAAATTCGCGCTTTGAATCCGCACATCAAGATTGAAACCTTAGTGCCTGATTTCCGTGGTCGTATGGAAGTGGCTCTTGAGGCCTTAAAAGACAATCCGCCCGATGTGTTCAACCACAATTTGGAAACCGCACCACGCTTGTATCGTAAAGTGCGCCCAGGCGCTAACTATAAGTGGTCGTTAGAACTGCTGCGTCAATTTAAAGAGCAGCATCCTCATGTACCGACTAAATCCGGTTTGATGATGGGCTTGGGTGAAACTAAAGAAGAGATCGTCGAAGTATTGAAAGATCTCCGTGCTCATGGCGTCACCATGCTGACTCTTGGCCAATATCTCGCACCAAGTCGCCACCATCTGCCGGTTGAACGCTACGTGCCACCCGCAGAGTTTGATGAGCTGAAAGAGATTGCTCTAGAGCTCGGCTTTACTCATGCAGCCTGTGGACCCTTTGTACGTTCCTCTTACCATGCTGACTTACAAGCCAAGGGTTTAGAAGTCAAATAAGCCTCCTCATCAAGCCTGCACCTCGCAGGCTTGATGCTTTTCACGGGGATGAGATCCTTCACCATAATCTCAACCGATTCCCCGATTTAACCTTGAATCCTACGCTTGGCTTCTATAGGCTTAGGCTAAAGTTTCGATTAATTTTCGCTCGCCCGATGGTGCTTTTGAGTGAATCCTGACCACAAGGAAATAATAATGAATCATATCGGCTTATTTGCCCTCACTGCTGCAGCGCTATTGGCTGGTTGTTCCTCGAATACCCAGCAAGATAACTATCGTGAAGCCTCTTTTGAGTTGTGTAATACCGAAGTGAACATTTACTCAGTCAGCGATGATGGCCAAGTACGTATTGTGTGCGCTGATGGTGCAAAGTTTGCCCTGAAAACCGAGAAAACTCTCGATATCATGCGCGATATCAACGTGGATTATTGTGATGGGGAAGGCTTAGGTAAGTTTACCGAAAGCAACAAGTACTACATGTTCAAGTGTAAATCCGGCACCATGATCAGTGTCAGTAAGTAAATACTGACGCCATTGACCAAACAATCACCACCGCTAAAAGCGGTGGTTTAGGGATGACAACAAAAAGCCTGCGAACTTCGCAGGCTTTTTTATCAGGACAACCTAACCAAAGAAAGTTGCAACCATGGCGTTGCAACTTCACATGGTTGGGGTTTTAACGCTTAAGCGTAAACAGGCAGACGTTGACAGATCGCCAATACTTTTTGTTTCGTCGCTTCAATCACACCTTGATCATTGATGTTGTCTAGAACATCACACATCCAGTTAGCGAGATCTTTTGCGTCTTGCTCAGTAAAACCACGGCGAGTGATTGCAGGTGTACCGACACGGATACCTGAAGTCACAAACGGGCTGCGTGGGTCATTTGGTACCGAGTTCTTGTTAACCGTGATATTGGCAGCGCCCAGAGCGGCATCTGCTTCTTTACCTGTGATGTTTTTATCAATCAGATCAACAAGGAACAAATGGTTTTCCGTGCTGTTAGAGACGATCTTGTAACCACGTTCTTGGAACTGAGCCACCATGGCTTTGGCGTTTTTCACCACACGCGCTTGGTAAGCTTTAAACTCAGGTTCCATCGCTTCTTTGAATGCCACCGCTTTTGCTGCAATCACGTGCATTAAAGGACCACCTTGGCCGCCAGGGAATACCGCTGAGTTCAGTTTTTTGTACATCTCCTCGCCGGCATTTGACAAAATCAGGCCACCGCGTGGACCAGCCAGCGTTTTATGCGTCGTAGTCGTAACAACGTGTGCAAAAGGCACTGGGCTTGGGTAAACACCCGCCGCAATCAAGCCCGCAACGTGTGCCATGTCAACAAACAGGTAAGCATCCACTTTATCGGCGATTTCACGCATGCGTTTCCAATCTACGATTTGTGAGTAAGCCGAGAAGCCACCGATGATCATCTTAGGCTTATGTTCCAGTGCCAAGGATTCCATTTCGTCGTAGTTAATTTGGCCCGCTTCATCGATGCCGTAAGGGATCACATTGTAGTGTTTACCCGAGAAGTTAACCGGTGAACCGTGAGTCAAATGACCACCGTGAGCAAGGCTCATACCTAGCACTGTGTCACCTGGGTTGAGCAGCGCCATGTACACCGCACTGTTCGCTTGTGATCCTGAGTGCGGCTGAACGTTCGCGTATTCACAGCCAAACAGTTGGCAAGCACGATCAATCGCTAAAGCTTCTGCTTTGTCCACGTACTCACAACCACCATAGTAACGCTTACCTGGATAACCTTCGGCGTACTTGTTGGTCAGTTGAGAACCTTGTGCTTGCATTACACGCGGGCTGGTGTAGTTTTCTGAAGCAATAAGTTCAATATGTTCTTCTTGACGAAGCGTCTCTTCCTGAATGGCAGCGTATAGCTCCGGATCGTAATCAGCGATGTTCATATCACGCTTAAGCATCTGTATCTCCTGACTCAGATTGACTGAAATTGCAAAAAAACCACACAATGACTCAACGCAAACGTTTTCGTCATCACATTATGGCGCGCATTCTACATAATTTGATCTTTATCATAAAGCCCAAATTCATGAATTTATCATGCAGTTTTTTCATAACCACTATGACAGCGTTCTTGCTGTAGGGATAAACCTACCTAAACAACAAAACTGTCAATTTTTTGCTTTACACCCTGTAAAGCGGATGTGACATAGGTTTACCTCAATTTTTCATCCCTAGCTACCGAAAATATCCGCTTTTCATTAACATCCGCGCCATTCTCTCTCCTGATAACGGAATTTATGGAAAAACATTCACATAAAGAAGATTGGATCGCGATTCTAACTGGGACATTTCTTGTCGCACAGGGCGTCTATTTTCTACAAGCGGGGCAACTGCTAACCGGAGGAACCACAGGATTAGCGCTGTTAATGACCCAATTTTTGCCACTGACCTTTGGCGTGCTTTATTTTCTCTCGAATTGCCCATTTTATCTGTTGGCTTGGAAGCGCTTTGGTGCTCGTTTTGCGTTTAATAGCGCGATTTCCGGCGCTTTAGTCTCGATCTTTGCCGATCATCTGGCCATGTTGATTACTCTTGAAAAAGTGAATGTGGTTTATTGTGCGGTAGCCGGAGGGCTATTGATGGGCTTAGGGATGCTGATTTTATTTCGTCATCGCTCAAGCCTTGGCGGCTTTAATGTGCTGTGCCTCTTTATTCAAGACAGATTTGGCATCTCAGTCGGGAAAAGTCAGATGGCGATAGATGGCTTAATCTTGCTCGCCTCGTTCTTTTTTGTTTCTCCACTGACCATAGGTTTATCGATTTTGGGGGCGTTTTTACTCAATGTCGTGCTGGTAATGAATCACAAACCGAGCCGTTATCGCGTCATCTATTAGTCTGTTCTGCTAGTTATACCAAAACTACTTGGAGTTGCAGGTAGGAGGCAAGAGAGTGAATCCCCATGAGCATAGATAAACACTGTGATTGGGGTGAGCGAACGTAGCCAACACCGCTGCAGCTTCAAGTAGGAAGGGTATAGTGAAAAGAAAGTCTAATAAGGCTCTCTTTGCTTACGTTGGAGTAAACCCGCGAGCATAGTGTTGATCACGCTGGCCAGTGTCACCCCAATGAAACTGGCTAAGATGTCTTGAATAGAAAAAGTGCGAAGTGGTGTGAAGGCTTGAATACCTTCATCAATCAAGCAGCAAATCGCCACCAACAGGCCAGTGACGATGATCATCTTATAGCTGTGGCTCGTGGCAGAAAGCACTCGATACAGCGCCAACGTCAGCAACATGGCTAATAGGCCATGCAAATGGGTATCTCCCCCCACTGCCCTTTCTAATTGGTAAACATAATCGGCATGCCAGCCGGAAGATTTCAACCAAGAAGCCAAAGCCGTCGACAAGGCTAACAAGCCAAACAACACCAAAGAAACTGGACGCTGTTGATAGATTTGACGGCCTATTTTAAGACGCTGTTGCAAATGGAAATCTCTAATTTGGGCTCACGGCGTGAGGCTAAAGTGCAAGCCAGTTTGAACTGATGCGCCGATTTTAGGTAATCCGCCAAAAGGTGTCGACTGTTTTTGCCGTCTAGTCCGCGCGCCAGATGTTCAATCACCAACCACTTTTGTTCACTATCCCACTGTTTCCAGTGTGCTAACCCCACCTGCGAGATGGCAATATTCACGGCTGGTGTATACGGCCCATACCGGTCAGCATTGCGCATAAATTTATCGAGAGAGTCCTTGCTCGAATGAGGCTGCGTTGCATCATGAGCAGATAACTGAGCTTCAATCTTTAACAATTCAGCCCAAGTGTCAGGCCAAGTTGGGCGCCGCTCGGCACTGTCCAGAAACGCGGTTTTAGCCGCATGCAACGCTTGCTGCGTATCTTGCTCCTGAGCAAGATACGCTTGCCACTGAAAAATCCGTCCCTGTAAAAAATAATACTGCGGATGTTCAGGGCTATACTCAATCGCACTCTTGATAGCCTTGTGCGCATCATCCACGGCCGAGAGCGTCGCCGGAGAATGATTCCAAGCTAGCAGAGCCTTCTCAGCGGTAACACCATACAAGGAGGCGATCCCTTGTTGGAAGGCGAAATAGATCACCCACAACGCAGAACTCGCCACCCCGACACGCCATCCAAACTGAAAAAAAAGCGTTCACTTTGCCGCGCCCGATTTCGTCTCTTCGCCATAGTAAGCTTGGTAGTGATAATAGCCGCTGTAGCGTGAAGCCTTTTTCGCATTAAGACGATTGAGTATCACACCATCAATACGACTGCCCTGCTGAGTCAATTTACCCACCACTTCCCGCACGACTGGCGTTCGAGTATGGTTGGCATCAATCACCAAAATCACAGAGTCCACGTATTGCGCCAGCATAAAGCTATCGCTCACCGCGAGACAGGGTGGCGTATCAATCACAATGCGTTGATAGCGAGTACGTAAATCGGCCAACAGTTCACTAAATTTGCTCGAAGAGAGCAGCTCTAACGGGTTGGAGGCATAAACACCCGCAGTGAGAATATCGAGCCCGGATTGCTCATCATGGTAGACGCAATCTTCTAAGCTCTGCGTGCCATTGAGTAAATTGGTGACGCCCGGTTGTGAGCCAGAAATGCCAAAACGGTGCGCAATCGCCGGTTTGCGTAAATCACAGTCAATCAACAAGGTTTTTTCCATTTGTGCCAACGACAAGGCCAAGTTCAGGCTAGATGTCGTTTTCCCCTCCCCGGGCAGACAAGATGTGAGCATCACGACATGCTGATCTTGATTGACATGCGCAAGCAAATAGCTGGTCCGTATCGTGCGCACCGCTTCGGTTAGCTCACGCAGTTTCTCATCAAAATAGGCTTTCGCATCCAGTTTGCCACGCTGTTTACGCACCACAGGAACAACACCCAATAAACTCAGTGCCAGCTGTTTCTCGACCTGTTTGATGTCGGCAAAGGTATCAGTCATCGCATCAGCGATAAACGCCACTACACAAGCAAAACCAAACGACACCACAAAGGCGAGCAATACAATCAACTTTTTGTTGGGTTTACTCGGCGCTAACGGTGCACTGGCTTGATCAGTAAAGCGAGCGATCGTGGTATTAAAATCCCCCGAAGCACTGGTCTCTTTTTGACGCGCTAAAAACAGGTCAAACAGTTCACGGTTGGTTTGCACTTCGCGCTTAAGCTCAGAATACTTGGCATTTTTTACAGTCAGCGTCTGAAACTCAGATTTACGCTGATTAAATTCCGTTTGTAATGATCGCTCGGATTGCTTGGCCGCTTGCACCTCGTTGTTGATCCCATTGAGTAACTGCCTTAGCTCTGCACGCAGATTTTTACGCACCGCTTCTAACTGCGCTGATGCCGATTTCAATTTCGGGTGTTTAGGGCCATAACGCTTAGAAAACTCCGAGACTTTCCGCTCGGCATCCACTTCTGCGACTTTCAAATCACGAATGGTTGGGTGATTGGAAATTTCAGGAATCGACGACAAAGCCGTCAAGTCACTGTCATTTTTACTGTAACTGTTCGCCACTTGATACAACGTTTCTGCCGCCACACGGCGATCGCGTGCTTTGTTCATCTGCGAGGTCAGATCTTCCAACTCTTGCGTTGCGAGCCCTTCGACACCTTGCACATCAACCAAGCCTTCCGCTTGCAAAAATGCTTGTAACTTAGCTTCTGATTCTCGTAATTGAGTACGCAGCTCTTCCATACGGGTGTTTAGCCAAGTATTTGCCTTTAGCTCCACCTCTAACTTAGCTTCCAAATGGCTGTCCATGTATACCCGTGCAATCTCATTAGCGATTTTCGCCGCCAACTTAGGATCACCTGCAGTGTAGTAGATATTCACCAACTGGGTTTTGCGGATCGGGCTAATCTCCATCCCGCGTTTGAACTTATACAAGATCAGTCGATTTTGGCGATACGCTTCCAAATCAGGATCGGCGACGGTCTCTTCCTGCTTAAATCCCTGTAGGAATGGCATCCACTCTACCAAGCGTTCTTTTAAGCTTGGAGAAGCGTCGCTCTCTGGGCTTAAGTCGAATTCTGGATCGGAGGCTAAATCAAGTCGTTCAATGACTTCTTGAGCGATCGTGTCGGATTTGAGGATCTCAATTTGGGTCAGGTAATACTCCTGACTTTTGGTATCGAGTCCATACACTTCTTCAATAGATACCGCTTTCGCTTGCGTCGATTCAATCAAAATAGTCGCACGCGCTGTGTATTCTGAGCGCATTGAGAGCACGAACAGTAAGGTGATCGCCGTCACCATCACGGAGAAAAGTAAGATGCGCCACTTATAGTTAAGTAGCACATTAAAATACTGACGAATATCGATCACTTCTTCTTGAGTGAATTGTTTACCTGTCATCTTGTGTACCGTTACACCCTAAAATTAAAAGAAGCTTTCGGCGACTGTCAGTATGTCACCGGGTTGAAGTTTACTCAGTAGTGTGGCTTTGGTCGGTTTGGCTTCCGGATCGTCGCTACTGGAGATAAACAGATTGGTTTTTGAGGCACGCTCAGTAAACCCACCTGCGATGGTGATGGCTTTATTCACCGTTAAACCGGGATGATAAGGATAACTTCCGGGCTTCATCACCTGACCATTCACAAAGAATGGACGGTATTCAAGGATCGAAACAGAGACATTGGGGTTAAGCAGATAACCATCCAGCAAACCATCATGGATGGCGACTTTCACCTCTTCTAAGGTTTTACCCTTTAAGCGAATTTTGCCAAGGAATGGATAATCAATCGTACCGTTATCGCTGACGCGGGTCTCCACTGAAAGCTCGGGCTCATCATAGACTTGAATACGAATCTGATCGCCAACACCGAGACGATAAAAATCATCATTGGCTACAGCCAATGATGGCCACACCACTAGGCATAGCAAAAAAGAGAGTAGGTACTTCATCATGGGTTACATCACGCCCTGTACAGACAGGTAATACACATTTTGACTATAGCTTAGCGAGTCGATATTGGAATCTTTCCGCTCGCGTCCTACACCCAACTCAAAGGTGAGCCAACGGCGAAAATCATAGCTGGCACGTAAACTCGCATTGGTAGTTTCATCATCACGATTCGATGCCGTGTAGTCTTCTTCTAAACGCGTTAATGTCGCTTCGGTAGTCCATTGGGTATTCCAATTGTGTGACCAGTTGACTTGATAGGTCGCTGCGTCAATCGCATCACCATCGCCATCAGAGTCGGTCGAACGTCGATTGGTCACCAATTGGAGCGCTGAGTAAGTACGGATCAGATAAGTGACATCGACATCCCATGAGAAAGAGTCAAAGTCTTTACGATTGGCTGCATCGAAATCTTTTTGCTGGTAGCCGATCTTAGCATTGCCTCGCAACTTACCTGTGGCATCCCAAGAAGCACCTAAATAGCCAAAGTAGTGGATATTATCTTTGCTTCTGGCTCCCGGTGCGATCACGTCATATTGACGAGAGTTAGCAATCACTTGCGCGATAAATGAGGTACGCGGTAGTGCCTGATAATAAAAAGTGGAGTTAAAGCGCAGCTCATCCCAATCCTGATATTGAGTAATGGTGCGGTTATTTTGATAAGTAAAATCTTGCCAACCGATATTGGTTTCAATCCGGCCAATCGCTTCTGTTGAACCAAAACCATACCCAAGATTGGCACTGTGGCTCTCATATTGGTTGTAATCAAGCCCGAGTGTCGTATCGTTCTCGCCACGGCCTTCATGAGCTAAGGCTAAGTTATACTCAAACCCGATGCGGTGGCGGGAGTTCAATTCCCAATCACTAGTCAGATCAAGATAATGATCGGTAAAATTATCTTGTTGAGAACTAAAATAGGTTCCGTTACGAAAGCGGTAACCCAACTGGGTTTTGCTGCCTTGCGGTTCGACCATAAAACCGACACCCGATTCAATAACCGAGAAGGCCGAACTATCTTGCTGTTGGTTTGATTTGGCCAAGTTATCGTTGTAGCCCGTCGAAAGGTTAAGAAACGGCACGATCGCCATCCCAGATTCTGTCACGATAGGATTCGGCGTTGGCTTCGCAGCCCCCAATGGCGCATAAATCGCAACCAGCGTGACCAAGCTGGCTGAAAAAAGAGAAGTCAGTTTAATCGGTTCCATTTGTCTGCACTTATTTAAATCGATATTCATTCAAGAGTAGCACTAGCACTCGCTGCGCAAGTGCTCTGCCTTAATACGCATTCTTTCCAACAAATCCTTTAAAAATGGTCAGAAAGACGATTTTCAGGTCAAACCACAACGACCAACGATGGATGTAGTCCAGATCAAACTGTACTCGCTTCTCCATCTTGTCGAGCGTATCAGTTTCACCACGCCAACCATTGATCTGTGCCCATCCAGTAATACCGGGCTTCACTTTGTGGCGTAGCATGTAACGGTTCACTATGGTGCGATATTGCTCATTGTGTGCAACAGCATGAGGCCTTGGCCCAACAATCGACATGGTTCCTTGCAACACGTTGAAAAATTGCGGTAATTCATCCAGCGATGTACGACGAATGAACGCACCAAACCGCGTAACTCGTGGATCTCCTTTGGTGGCTTGCTGCACATGACTGCCATTATCCATCACTCGCATGCTGCGGAATTTCCAAACTTGGATCGGTTTGCCATCTAAACCATAGCGGTTTTGTTTAAAAATGATGGGTCCAGGCGAGCTCAGCTTAACGCCAATAGCGATGGCTAATAATACGGGGCTGATCAGAAGCAAAATCAAACTGCTCAGCACCAGATCTTCAAAGCGTTTAACCCAGTTAAGTAGGCCATTAAATGGCGTATCAAAAATGCTAAACGCGTTGACATCACCAATCGTGTACCAGCGTGAGTGCAGTAAATTAAAAGTAAAAAAGTCAGGCACTATGTAGGTATTGACCGTACTGTCCGAAAACGCATCCAAAAATTTGGTTGATACGGCGCTGTGCTTGCATGGGCAAGGCAATGTAAACATTTTGCACCTGCCCAGTTTTCGCAAGACTTAATGCATCATTGACATTCCCCAACACAGGCACACCATCTTTAAGGCGTTCAGGCGCACGATCATCATAAAAACCTTGCATCACAATCCCTAACTCAGGGTTTTTAAGCAGATTGGCAGATAACTCTTGCCCTTGGGTGGTCATGCCAATAATGACCGCTTTCTTGGTGTGCAGCCCCTTTTGGTGCATGTAGTGAATGGTTGCAAACGCTAAGACACGCCAGCCAATCAAACCCAAAAAGACACCAACAAACCAAGCCCCCATTACCATGCGAGAAAACTCAATCCCTGTTTTGGAGAAGTAACCCAATAGGGTCAAGCTAGCGATGGTCGCCGTCCAACAGAATGCCGTATGCAAAGAAAGTGAACGCAGCTTTGCTGTCCGCCAGCCACTGTAAATATCTAAACTTTCAGCAATGTAGGAGTAAAAAAGCACTCCGAGCAGCGCAACCGAAATATAAGACATGGTGACAACATGCTGATTAAACTTAATCGATACATACATAATTACTAATATAAAAATGCTATCAATTAATCGGTAGAAGAATTTACCGTGATAGTTAGTAATGCGTATTCTACTTTTTTCCTTCATCACTAGACGCTCCTAACCGATGTGAGATTTCCCAAAGAATAATTGGAATGTATTAATTATTTTTTAAAGACTACATCTTTATCAATAGAAAAATCTGCGTCAATTCTAAGACTAGCAATAAATAAAAAATTCAAATAAAACTTATTAAAAAGAGCTTTAATGCATATAAGATTACATTGAAAAATTCATTAAAACAAAATAAAAACAACAACTTAAACAAATAAGGTTTTTGATTGGCACATTTAATAAAATCAATACATAAACTTAAGTTTATGTATAAAATAAACTATAAACCTACTAATTCGTGCAATTAAAAAACAAAAGATTGAATTACAAAAACAACATGAGCAGTATTATGCTTGGGATTTGGTTTGATTTAATTTTGAGAAAAAACCAAAAACAAATTATTAAACAAACAACTTTGGTCAGTCGTGTTTTAAAATGTCGTAAAGAAAGAGTATGAATCATTGGTTCTTAAAGGAAAAATAAAACAATATGAAATCTATCCCATTATCGTTGGTGCTATTCATTGCATTTTTTCCGAGCATGAATGCATTCGCAGAATCTGAAATTAACACTATCACTTCATTTGACCCTGCTCTGTGTACACAGGATAACCAGTTGAACGATGCCTTAAATCAAACCACAGATCTACTGGTGACGGTGAAAGCACTCATGGCAGCATGTCCTGATAATGCCGTACAAATCGCCACCCTTGCGAGCAGCCTGAATCCATCACTGACACGTGAAATTTATCTCGTTCTCTTTACTGATGTTGCTGATGACCAGCGAGTGCAACTCGCCGTTGATGCGGTGCGAAGTGTCGAACAAGAACAGCGTGCCGATGTGGTACAAGCCGCGATTGAAAGTGCGCCACAAGAGCTTGCTCAAGCGATTGTTGATGCCGTTGCCGAAGCTGGGTTGATGGATCCAACCGAGATTATTATCGCCGCTATCGCAGGAGGTGCAGATCCAGGCTCGATCACTGAACCAACCGCGGCAGGTATTGCTACGCCGCCACCAATTGCATTGGCTCCGGGCGTAACCAATACCTTCGGCACAGGTAACGGTAATGGTGGCGGAACTGCATCACCGAATTAATCCAACATCATCAACTTGATATTGCAGCCATGCCGTCTAAAAACACTTCTCCATGCACATAGAAACTTGGGTTTGGTGAACGAACATAACCAAACCCAAGTTTCAAGTTGTGAACGGGTAACGTTGTGGCTGATACAAGTTGGAGAATGTTCCTCATTACCCACTTAAGCCGATCTAATCTTTAAGTGGGTAAACTGCTACTTTGAGCCGCCGATTTTATGCTTTCGTTTCACAAAACTCTGTTTTTCGCATTTTTACTGTTTGTCTTCTGGTTACCAATCCCTCTTGGCAGTAATCGACCTTGGGCATGGTCGCTGAATGAAATTTACGTAGCCTTATTATTGTTAGGCTGTTTATTTCTTATTCCCGCCTCACAATGGTGGTTAGCCATACAACGAGCTAAAGTCATTCTTATCCCTCTGGCACTTTTTACTCTATGGTCTTGGGTACAAAGTTGGCCAAGTTTGGGCCTTTCATCCGATCAAACCTTGGTGTCTATCTCTGCCGTAAAATCCTTACATTACTTGCAAATCTGCCTAGTTGCCGCGTTATTAGTTGATACGCCTCATAAACTCAAAGTACTGGCTACCACTATGATCGCAAGCGGTATCTGCCAAGCCTTCTATGCTGGTGTAATACTGCTTCTCGAATTGCAAACCTCACCGATCTTTTCCTTGCCTTTAAATCAGCGGGCCTCCGGAAGTTTTGTTTATCACAACCACTTAGCCAATTTCCTGATGCTGAATCTCTGCCTTGGTTTTGGATTGTTGATTGCTGAGCTTAACCATCAAACTGCGCAAGGTTGGAGAAACAGCCTAAAAAAATTATTGTCAATACTCCTCTCCGACAAAGCATTTATCCGTTTGGGCTTGGTGATTATGGTGATCGCACTGGTTCTCACCCGCTCAAGAATGGGTAATATTGCATTTTTTGTCGCACTCAGTATCGGAAGTTTACTGATCCTTCTCTTCTATAAGCATAAGCCGAAAGGCCTCTATCTGTTGATCGTCAGCCTATTTATTGTGGACGCTTTCGTTGTCAGCAACTGGTTTGGCTTAGATAAAGTTCGCCAGCGTTTGGCGGAAACCAGTTTGCAAAATGAATCACGGGATGATGTAGTACGTGACTCGTTGAGCGCTATTCAAGATCGACCATTCACTGGTTTTGGTAATGGTACTTTCTACTCAACGTACCCCTCCTACAATCAGAGTAAAGTGGCGCTTTTTTATGACCATGCACACAATGATTATGTGCAGTTCACCTTGGAGTCTGGGCTGATTGCCACAGGTCTCCTTGGCATCATGGTCTTGTTCTGTGGATGGCGGGCTTTGTCAGCCTTTCGCTATCGTACCAATAAGACAATGCGTGGTATTGGCCTTGGCAGTTTAATGGCCATCATCGGGATGCTGATGCACATGAGTGTGGATTTTCCACTACAAGCCCCAGCCACTGCACTCTACTTTCTAGTTTGTCTGTTAATCGCCAATTGGAGCATTACGCTTCCTACCCCCAAATATCGTTCCTCTAAAAACTGATTTCCTCTAATCACCTAATTCGCTACATTACCACTGCGAAAAGCGCTGACTTTTTGAGATGACAAGTAATAAAATACCCCGAAGCATCGGGGTATTTTATTAACTAATCAGTAAACCATTAGTAAGTAGTAAGTTACTAAGCAAACTCGAAGCTAGTAAACAAACTGGAAGCCTTCAACTAGCCAACCACCTGTCCATACATTAATCTGCTTGATGCGTTTCCCTTGTGGCACAGTGTATGTTTCTACTTTTTTATTGGTCGCGTAGTAGGTTGAACCCAGTAACACGCTAGAGCCATCCTTCATCGTGAATTTAATGGCCACTATGTGATAACCACCCCAGTTATAAAGCCCTGACGTGACTTCCACTGATTGCAATTGATCAAGAGCAATCGGCGCTCTAAAAGAACCACCATTGGTGCCTTGTACTGGGCCGCCAACCAAATTGCTGGCTGTGGTGCCGATCGCATCGATCGCAAAACCAGAACGCAGATACATCTGGTTGTCCAACGTCACGACACGTTGAAATTGCTGAGTATTTGAGTAACCGAAAATTGGAGACTCACCACCCACCGCTGCACGCAATGTGCTTGAGCGATACGTATTATGGCTCAACCAACTTGGCTCAACAAAAGTAGGTAAAGTACCATCCTGATTGATGTTGGTCAGGTGGAAAGCATGCTGGTTCCAAATTCGAGTTGCATTCTTCCAAGGTTTAGTACTGTCCGCAGATTTGTAGACATACACACCGTGATTAATCGAATATTGGCGATCGAAATCATTGGCTGCCACGATCAACTCTGCGTTGTTGTCACCTTCCAGATCGACTACTACTGGGTATTCCCAAAGCGTCGCTGTGGAATGCGCCAGCGACGCACGTTCTTTACCCGTTTTGCCATCTAACACACGCACACGAGCATGATCTTGCACGAGCACTTCATCGATGCCATCGTTATCAAAGTCATAGGCAGATACACCGATTTTGCCGCTGCCAGTATCGTCGTTCGCAACAGACCAAACACGCTCACCTTTGCTGTTATACATATCAACGGCGGCATAACCGGCGTAAACAATCCCTTTTACATCTAAATCATTGGTACCATTCTGCGCGGCTAACTCAAACTGAACACCGTCCAACAACCAACCCGCAGTCCAAGCTTTGATGCCTTTAATACGGCTACCTGCAGGGACAGTGAATCGTTCGGTATACTTGGAGTAGGCATAGTTTTTAGAGCCCATAGAAATCACGCTACCGTTATTCATTCTAAAATTGAGTGCCAATAAATGATAACCACCCCAATAGTATTTACCCCAAGTCAGGTCAATCGCTTTAATATCTTTCACATTGACTGGAGAATTCAGGTAACCGCCAGCACCACCAACCAAGTTCGAGGTTGAAGAGCCGATAGCATCGATCGCATAACCAGAACGCACATAGATTTTTCCATCTACGGCCAAATCAATTGAAGTCGGTTTGTTATTAGGTTGATAACCATAGACTTTTGAGAACTCACTCGTTTCAACTGCTTGAGCTTTGCCTAAAAAGTTAGATACCGCCTGCACGCCACCGCCTGGATTCGCAGTATTGTTGATTTCCCATTTAATGGTGCCATCGTGTTCTAGTACAGCAAAACGAGCGTTATCTCCTGTCGCAAAAGTCGCAGGAACAGAGGCCACAATCTCTGGCTCAGCATCATTATCTAGGTTGACTAACGAAGAGAACCAAACTGCATCGTTCGCTTGATACTGCCAATTGATCGCACCATTATTTTGAAAGAGAGTACCACCCGAAAACACTTCTTGTTGCTGATCGCCATCGACATCTACGTTGATGGATGAAGGTGCCCAAGCATGGTTAAAAACGAGTCCGGTGTGGTAGTTATACACACCATCAGCAGCCAGAATTTCTACGCTGCCATCATGGTCTAAATCAGCCAACGTGATGTCACCAACAATACGCCAACCACTTTCAGTTGTTGGGATCTGTTTTTTGATATTGCCTTGGTTATCCAAAATCGTGATAAATTGATCGCGATTGTTGGTTGTCACAATCTCAACAACTCCATCACCATCCAGATCGCCTACGGCTGGAGAATAACGCGCATCCGCAATCACACCACCATGCGCATAACTCCACAGCTCAGAACCCTCCACGCCACTTAAAGCACGCACTAAGCCGCCATTAGCGTATTTGTTTCCTTCAAATGTCACTACGATCAAGTCTGCGACATCTTTTTCATCAATCTTACCATCGCCATTGTCATCATTCAGTTGCGCGACAACAGGCGTCACCATCACTTGGTTAGAATTAGGTTGGAAAGCACTGCCTTGCCAAGACCACTTAAGCTCCATGTTGAGTGCCGAACTGTCACCTTGTGTTGTAGCTTGTACCACGGTGCTGCTTAACGACAAAAGACCGACAGCAAGTGCAATATATTGAGACGTCATCTGTAAGACTCCCTTTACTTTGTGTGTTAATTTTTAAAGCCAGAAGCAATATGCATCCGGTTGATTTGTTGTAATTATTATTTTAAAACCTAGGAACTGGTATTGCGGATTGCCAATAACAACCTGACGAAATTATCAATACCTGAAAGGGCTATTTCAACACAACGCACTTATTTTTACGCCTCAGTAATGAGACATCTCAATGTTGAGAAATAAACAGACTACAGTGAATATTTCTCTGTTTTTTACGAACCACTTTATGGGTGCTGTTATACTCAACAAAACACAATAGAGAGGGTGGCACCTTGCGTTACATATTTATTTCACTTGTTCTAATTAGCCCTGCCATTTTTGCTGAGAGCATTTCTCATAATGTAATAGAATATGGTGCCATCGTGAATGATGGACAGGATGATTCATTAGCATTTCAAAACGCGCTGAATCAAATAAATAATGGGGATGTTCTGATTGTTCCAACTGGGGAATATCATATTTGCAAGACACTTTATTTAAAAGAAAAAAATAACATTGAAATCATTGGCTCTATCAACAGCAAATTAAAGAAATGCAGTTCATTTAATGGTGAATATTTACTCCACATCACGTATACACAAAATCTCAAGCTGCAAGGTCTCCGTTTCGAGGGTCTTAATGATGGCGATCTAAAACCTATATGGGGAGAACAAGGTGTTTACCTTGGCAGCACTAAAGGTACCTTAGTAGTTCAAAATCAATTTACTCGCTTTGGTGACGCCGCATTGCGCATGACCACTGCAAGTCAGGACTACTCGATACCTCCAGGGTCTATGGCAATCAAAGTGAGTCATAATCGCTTCGAGCAGTGCGCTCAAGTCACCACAACGCAAGCAACAGCAGGAACAGAAATGCCAGGCACACAAGATATTATTATTGATAACAATCAATTTAATGCTTGTAAATTAAAATTATCTGCACGAGCAGATACTAGAGGTGCAAAAGTCATTAATAACCATTTTGAAAACATTAATGGCACGTCAAATGAAGTTAGTTATTATTCTGACGTTTATTACTCAGGAAACACTTTTTCAAATATAAATGGATTCGCTATCAATATTTACCCGAATTCAAGAACGGAACAAAATGTTCAGTGGGGAAACATTTCTATAATTGGGAATATTTTTAACCTCACTAAGCAAGGCATACGTTTACAAAGCTTCAATGAAAACAACTCAATCAATCAACCCATTAAAAACATTCAAATCAGTGACAACAATTTTAAAAATGTTTACTTTGGACCTGACATAGAAAATCAGTATCAAGCTATTATTAGAACCAATAGTCAAGATAATTTCGTTTCCTTTGAATATATTAATATAACAGGAAATACGTATCAATTAACACCATATAGTAAATTTATCTCAATCGACAATAAAAGCAAACTTATTAACATAGAAAATAATGTAAATCTTTATGATGAAAATTATCACATACAGCACTTTATTAAAGATTAACATGTACAATCCAGGTAAATCCCTATCAGTATCAATACACTATGTGATAGGAACGAATATAGCGATAACGCTGCATGATGTAGGTAGGATATTACTCAGCACTAATAACCCATGAGTAACATTAGTTACTAAGTCTAAAGATAAAATAAAAACCGCCATAGGCGGTTTTTATGCATAAGGTTAGAGTCAGTAAAACTAATTTTTTACCACAGTCATTAACTGCTCAACTCGTTCGCCGGAAGCAATATCTACAACCTGTGCATTAATTGTATATTCACCCGCTGGATAGCTTTTATCTATCGCAATCCCACGCACTTTTGAATAAGTATTACCTGAGGCAATAGTCCATTTTTCTCTCGCGTTGACTGGAATAATCAGCCCATTTGGACCTACTGCCGTTATCCAAAACTCTACGCTGGCATCAGAATCACGGCCATTATTTAGATCAACTGTAAATGGGACAAAGCCCCCCGTGCTTTCAACACTATTGATGCCAAATTGGTTTTGGATATCAATAGTCAAACCATTGAGCTCAGGTAGGCTATTTAAATCTACACCTTTCACAAATTCTTGATTAGCTTTAAAAACTTCACCATTTTCTGCGACGACTTGGAGAGAAACTGTATATTTGCCATCTGCCATATACTCAGGAACCCAGAAGCCACGTGTAATATTCAACATACGACCATCAGTAAGCGCATCAGACTCTTGCTGCGCTGTATCAACCCCAACTACCGCTTTAGCTGGGAAGTAGATACCTTCTGGACCTTTAATCGATAGCCAGTATTTGAACTTCACTGTTTCACAGCTTTCATTACGGATCCCTAGCTGACTAGAAATGTATCCACCGTTACTTGCCAACTGGTTTTGATTTAATGAAAGATCTGCTTCAATCACTGGCTGTGATTCACAATCTACTTCAGCAAAAGAAGCAGTTGAAAATAGCAATGCCAAGCATGGAGCCAAATAAAATTGACGTTTGTTCATGATAGATCCTTTAAAGTTAGACAACCATTATTTATACGCGTTGCTATACAACACGACTACAAAACAAGGCTAATTGATAAATGTAAAAAACACATCCAATTTTTATTAAAGGATCAGCCTTTATCAAATCTAAGACAATCACATTGGCTAAGCATTAATAATAGGTAAATTTATTTCAACCAACACCACCACCAAAATAAATCAAACTAAAGGCTTATTATTCACACCAACCTTAGACCTTTCGTTTTATTTTTTCATTAAGTAACAACCAAGCATAACGAGTATTCGTCACTAAATAACGCTTCCACATTCTTCCGGGTTCTTGTAATACACGATATAACCATTCCAATCCGGCTTTTTGCATCCATAAGGGAGCCCGAGAAACATGACCGGCGACAACATCAAATGTCCCGCCAACCCCCATCACAAATAACACCCCTAACTGCTCTTGCCAGCGGTTGATAAAGTTCTCTTTTTTCGGGGATGTGATCGCCACAAACAGAAGTTTTGCACCTGACTGACGGATTTTTTCAACTATCGCTTGCTCATCATCCCAAAAATAACCGTGGTGATAACCAGCGATCACTAATTGTGGGTGCTTTGCCTGCATCACGGCTGCCGTTTTTTCAACAATCTCCGGCTTTGCACCGAGGTAGAATACGGGCATTTGTTCTTGTGCGGCCATTGCATTGAGCTCAAGAAATAGGTCAACGCCCGCCACTCGTTCGGGAACGTGGTGACCTAAAAAGCGTGCCCCCCAAACCACCCCCATACCATCGATATTGATAATGTCACACTCGGTCACGGACTGAGCCAATTCCGGATCCTTACGCATATTGACCAACTTAGCGACATTGACCACCACGTGCTGGGTAAACTCTTGGCGCAAAATGCGATCGCGGATCAGCGCAACCGTTTCACTCATCGAAGCCACATCCATCGGGCTACCCAGAAAATTAATGCGTTTCAATCGGTTATTCCTCATTGGTAATTCTTAAATAAAAACGGAATGAAAAGTACATCCACGCCTGTGTCCAGCGCGCGTAGTGAATTCGGTTAACCCAACGTTTGTTACGTTGATAAACAAACTGATCCCGCTCAGGCATGTATAGCGTTTGAATAGCACGCTGAATGACGCGTTTAACCAAAACAATATCACTCTCCTCACCACCAACACTGAGTAAGGTAATAATGGCCTGTGATACTGAATGCGGATCCAGTGGATAAGGATTGTTGTGGTAATACTTCGCCGTTCCATCGGCTTCAAATAGATGCTGCTTGTAAAAATGAAAACCGCGTGCAATCACCTCATCAAATTCGTTTGTCGCTAAAGTCGTTCGTATAAGGTGTAGCGCTTCTAAGTTGTAGCCCGTATGAAATCCGTCAATAAATCCATGATGATGACGAGTGCCATAGGCCCAACATCCATCAGAGGCTTGTGCTTGCACACTGTTTCGAGCAATACGTAATGCTAACTCGGTGTAATCTGGACGAGACATTTCTCGGCCAACCACAGCCAGCCAAGCAGCAGCCCACAAACTGGCGTTGTGCACAAACGCCGTTTCTCCGGGGATATACGCAAAAAATTCCCCGCTCTCATTTTGAGTCAATAAATGGCCAGCAATAAAATCACCACTGCGCAGCGCCAAGTCGACCCAGTCAGCTCGCCCCGTCAGTTGCCCCAATTGGTGTAAGGCACGACTGACATAGACTGTCGTGATCACATTCGGCTTCCCCTTAGGAACAAAGAATGCACGCGCTTTCCAATCAAAATGATATCCCCAACAGGCACCATGCCAGATTTGCTCATCACAACGCTGAGTCACTAGCCACTGCGCCAGCTGCTCCGCTTCTGTGAGCAAAGCGGGATCTTTTGTCACTTGATACTCTTCGATTAATCCGAGAATAAACAGAGCCACGCCTTTAGGGTTTCGCGCTTTGGGTACACCTAGCCATGGGCGAAGATTAATCGGAGAGCGTTTGAACAACTGGATCCACGCTAAACCAAAAGTCGAATCTTTGCTTATCGGTAAGCGCTTGAACCAGCTTGAATTGAGCCCATCAAAAGGGTCGTATCCTGCGAATTGTTCTGTACGAGCTTTATTCAATAAACATTGGCTAATGTCAGCTACAGTCGTTGATTTCATGATTTTAAAAGCTCATCGTAAAGTGTTTGTAGACGCGGGATCACCGCTTGCAAAGAGAAGTTTTCAGCAAACTTTTGCTTCGCCGCGGTCGCAATACGTTGATTTTCGGCACGCTGTTCAATCAGATCTCCGAGTGCTTGCGCTAAAGCAACCACATCACCGGCCTCAATTAAACGACCTTGCTCACCATCACTGATCGCATCAGGGATTCCGCCCGCTCGACTTGCGACGACGGGAATACCTGCCGACATAGCTTCTATAACGCCCATAGGAAAACCTTCGTTATAACTGGGTAAGCAGTAAATATCAGTTTGGGTCAATAATTTGAGCTTAGCTTCGCCAGCTATCCAGCCTAAACAGTGAACGGACCCGTTCAAGCCAAGCTGCTCAGCCATCGCTTGATAGGTTTCAATCTCACCATCGCCAGCAAGATACAGCTGTGCTTCAGGGCTGCGCTGCTTAACTAACGCAAAGGCTTGAATCAAATCACCGACTCCTTTGCGCTTCCCTAAACGGCCAAGGAAGGCAATACGGCCAGGTTGAGCAAGGTGGCGATCTAAAGCCAAACTGGGTACGGCGTTATACAGAACAGAAACGCCTTGTGTTCTACCTATTACCTCTTGTAGCCATGCGAGCCATTGAGTTGAAAGAACCAGCACATGATCCGCCAGAGCAAAAGTGTGTCGAATATGCCTTTGCTGATCCATATTGCACTCATCTCGATAGAAATCACGAAACTCGGCACCATGTAAGTGCAAAATAACCTTTCCTTTCAAAAGCTTAACCAGACGCACAATCACAGACTTACGTCGATAGCTTCCCCTTGATGACATGTGAATATGCACTATGCCGACTCGGTAACGCATAAAGCAGTACAACAATTGGCAGAGTGCCAGCATAAAGCGCAATGTCATTCGCCATTTCTGCCCGTGGTCCAAACTTGAGTGTGAGGCAATCAACTTGATGTGGTTTTCTTCTAGAAAACCACAATCCGCGTAGGTTGAGACCACTGTTGCCACACCACCTTGACCTTTGCGATCGGTGGCAACCATTAGATTAATCGCTTTTCTCACAATACATCCTTGATAGTACAAATCGCTTGGCGAATCTTACCGTTTGCATTGCGCTCAAGTGCTGACACTATGTCTATCGTGACATTGAGCGAGCTTCCTAAGCGAGCTTGAGTATTGCTGATTAACTGTTTTTGCTGCTCTTGATTAAATTGTTCAGCATCAGCCACCACTTTCACTACAATCTGCCCTCGTTCACTCTGCACAAATTGGCATGCCATAATCCCAGCGATACCTTTGGGTATATGGTTAAGAATATGCACTTTTTGACCGTCTTCACCGACGAGATAATCACCAATCCTTCCCTCAATACGCTCGATCACAGGAAAGACTCGACCACAAGGGCAGGCCTCGTTTTCAGATAAATGCACATGATCACCGGTCTTATAGCGGATCAAAGGGAAATACTGATTATTAAAGTTAGTGCCGACCAACTCGTAACGCCCGTCGCCTGCAGCTAACAATTCCACATGTGAATAGTCGGAGAGCAAATGGTAGCGACCATGCTCACACTGCCCTATCGCAGCCACTCGCTCAAATAGGCCATACCAGTCAAAAACTTTGCAACCAAAGCGTGTCTCAATCACCTGCCTATCTTCTGCTGACAACGATTCTGATGAAGTGATAATGGATTTAAGCTTCGCCGGATAATAGCTTTGGTTGGCTTCTAAATAGCGGGCTAACGTAGCAATCGAAGAAGGGTATGCCTGAATCACTTCAACCCCAAAATCGACCATGGCTTGCAGGTAACTCGACATCGTTTGCGGTGTCAGATGGAAAGAGGAAAGCACTATCATCTGCTCAAACCAAGAGTAGCGCCAGAATGGTCCTTGCTTTTGACTTAATGGCACCACCATATCGCCACGGATCCACGCTCGTTTATCCCCTTTACGATATCCCGCCCAAGCCAACTGTCTTTCGACAAAGGCTTGTTCACGAATAACCGAATGCCTATCTTGCAAAATAGTCAAAGGTGTCCCCGTTGTGCCACTGGTCGCCCCTTTCACCACCACTGACGGTTTATTTTGTGAGATAAACTGTTTGTGATCACGGCGTAATACGGATTTATCCAGATAAGGGAAAGCCTCAAGCTCAAGATTAGGCACCTCTAAATCCTGATAAAACGGCACATGGTTACGAGCATTCGCCAAGGTTTTTTGTAGCTGCTTGTGTTGATAATCCGCTAAATGAGTACGTGAAAACTCGTTAGCTTGGATCTCTTGCAACACCGCGCGCATCTCACCATTTTCTCTGACCATTTTGCGTGACAGCGCCCGCACAGAAAGCATGACATTTTGCAGCCAGATTGGTGCTTTAACATAAAGTGAACTGGTAAACATCAGTAAAAGTCCTTGGGATTAATATTTGTTTTGATCACTTTGGCGGGCATTCCGACCACAACGCTGTAAGGCGGGACATCTTCAAGTACCACAGCATTCGCACCAATCACGGCTCCATCACCGACTCGAATATCACCCAGTACTTTTGCCCCAGTGGCGATATAGACATAATTACCGATCACTGGAACATTGTGTGAACGAGAACGGCCACCAATAGTCACATTACTCCCAATCACACACTCTTTACCGATTACACAGCGCTTATGAATTACAACTGCAATCCCTCCATAGCCAAAGACAGTCCCTTTACCAATTTCAGACTGACTATAGACGGCACAATTATGAACCAAACGAATCAAACCATTACAGACCTGAGGTAATAGAGGTATGCGGCGCTTATGGAAGAAATGGCCAACACGGTACAACCACATTTCTTATCTCCTAATGACTCTTGCTCGCCAACGAACGATCAGATGAACGATAACGACAAACTAAAGCGACAACGAATAACACGAGTGCAGGAGTCTTCACCGTTAGCGCATTGTTAGTCAGTGATATCAACATAAAACTGAGTAAAGCAACTTGAGCAGGAAGTTCTTGTCGGTAAATCAAGCGCACTGGAACAGTGTAAGTTGCCAGTAATAAACCGACCGCCCCTAGTAAGCCAAAGTTAAGAACCCAGCCAATTAAATAATTTTCCACGACATTGATCCCGATATAAAAGGCAATATCACTCAGTAATCCATGAGAGGCTCCAAATACCCACTCCGAAGGTGAAAGCTGTTCAAGCAAAATAAAAACATCGAATCGCGCTTCGGCGCTTTTGTCGAGATACAATTTAGACAGTATTCGCTCACCTATAGGACTTAACACCAGGGTCAAAATAACGGCAATTACAGAGAAATAGACTAAGGCCTGCAGATAAGCGAATTTCAACTTATGGTAACGAACGCCTTGGCCTAAAAAGGCACGTAATTTAGGTAACAGCATCAGAAAATTCCCCAATAGGAAAATCCCCAACGCAGCTCGCCCTCCAAAAGCAAACAGGGCTAGCACGATAACAGAGACATACAAAGCCACCGGAATTCGTGTATAACGCATCACAATCGGCGTTAATGACGCCGTAATGAGCGCATTGTTCAGTGGATGCGCCAAAAAGGCGGTCGAACGGAAAGTTGAAAAACTTCCAATCTCTACCGCCACAATACTCTGCGCCAATATAAGCTCAATAATAGCAATACAAGCATTAAGAAATAGAAGATAGCCGAGTAGAGTAAGTAATCGATTTTTAGCTGTATCGGATAACCCGTATACAATAGGAACCAAAACCAAAGGGATAAAAATCGTATCGATAAGATAAGCGAGTCCCGACGTACCGAATCGCATAAAGCCGTATAAAATAACGGCCAGCATAGATACTATGGCCAGCCACCATGCCTTTTTAAGCTCATTCAAAGGCTTAATAAGATTGAAAAGTCCTACCCGTAATATCAACAGGGCAAAAATCCCCATAGTCAAATAGGAATAGACATGAATTTTGAGTATGGGGCTTCCGCCTTCTGAAACGTACTGAATACCCATATTTTCGAGTAAAAAAGCCCCCAACAGAAACGCACTGAGGATAATCAGAATCATCCATCGATTGAGATTACGTTCGCTCAATTAGGCCTCCAGATTGAGAATAAACGCTGACGTGCATTAAAAGCATTCAAGCACCACAAACAGATACCATAAAACAACAATGAGGTAGTGACATAAAAGGCTAGAGCGAATAACGAATGGATCGCCAATGGCCACTGTTTCACTAGGTATAAGTAGCCACCCATCAGCAGTGCCGAAATGATCACTTTGATGCCATCCATGCCGATAGCATAACGATACCCCGATCGCCATGAGCTAATAAAAGAGAGTATTGCGACTAAGCCGCTCACTATAAGCAAGGTGATAGCCGCGCCGAACATGCCAAATTGATTGAGCATCAAAGGTAGTAGGAAAATGCTCGCGATTAAGCCCGAGAGAGAAACCCATAGCAGCTTGCGAGTCTGTAATAGAAACTGTAAACCATGATCAAGGTAATGACCTTTAAAATTAATCAGATAAACAGCGATCGCTAACACCCAGAATAGTTCGCTAGAACGACTCAGATATTGCTCACCCAAAAAGAGCCTAATGATCTCATCTTGTAATATGCCAAGACCAAGTAAAGCTGGAAAAGTAAGGGTAACCAGTAAATGCAGATAGGTTTTATGCTGACTCACAAGAGCGATTTTATCTTCCGCATGTTTGGCTAAGTTAGGGTAGAGAGGCATAGAAATCACCATAAAAACGAGCCCCAAAACCCCCATCAATAAGTTAGCTTGCGCAGCATAAACACCGGTTTCATTCATCCCAACAAAATGAGCGATAAATAAACGATCGATTCGTCCACCAAGTACACCAATTCCCCCAGCCAACATGATCGGAATACCATAAGCAAGCAAACGCTTTAACATTGCAATATGCCATTTAGGCCGCTGAGGTAAACCCAGACACAAAGCCCCAATGCCAAAGCTCAAGGTTAAAGCAAATAACGTAGACTCAATAGTCGCCGCCCAAGAGAGCGAAAGGATGGAGAGCACTACCGCTGAAATTGACTGCAATACGGTCGCTTGACGATAAACGCTCAATCGCTCATTTAAGCGACTTAATTCTAACTGGTATTGAAATATCGATTTAACCGACAATAAAGCACTCAGTACCAATAATCGTTCCCAATTCAATTGCTGATAAATAAATAAAGTCGCGGCAATAACAATAAAGCCAAGCAAAGATCCGATGATGACCAGCAGTGAAATGCTTTGAACGAGTTGGACTTGCTCCCTATCTGAATACCCAGGGTAAAGACGTAACATCGACGTGTTGAGCCACTGAGCACTAAAAGCACGCACGAGTTCGAGCACCACCATCGCTACCGCCAACACACCATAATGTTCCGGAGAGAGAAAGCGAGTTTGTACAGCGATCAGAGCAAAGACACTCAGAGCGGAAAAGACCTGAACAGGAGCATATTTGAGTAGACTAGCAATCAACTCAGTACCTCTCGATATAGATTCTGGTAATGTTCAATCACATTTTCTACTGCGAATTGATCGCGCAAATAGGTTTGAATCGCTTGGGTATCCGTTATTTTTATCTGACTGATTCGCTCAGCAATCATCGCTTCCTGCCCTTCTTGCATAAAAACCACCCCTAACTGGTCAAACGTTGCTTGCCGTTCACCTAAAATCCCGACAGGAGTACTAATTAATGGCAAGCCCGCCGCCATCATTTCCAATGGCGCTAAGCCGAACGTTTCTTGTTGTGACGTAAATATTCCAATATTCGCTTGTTGGTACTGTTGTACAATTTCACGCTGATTAAGTTTGCCAAGAAAAATGACCTCTTGTTCAAGCTCATACTCTTTGATCAATTGTTGCAATTGCGCGTAATAAGCAGAATCCATATTGGGTCCGATAATACGTAAAGTAGCCGCTTGCCCTCGCTGTTTTAGCTCACGCAGTAATACAATGGCTCGATCAATACGCTTGCGTCGAGTAATCAATGCACAAGTAACTAAATTGACTTCATTCTGGGGCAGATTCTGGTTCGCAGAGTTGGCAGAGAAATAGTCAGGATCGACTGGATTGCCAATCACTTGAATTGACTTATTCGTCTCCAGAGATAACGCTTGACGCAACTCTTCGCCAACACAAGTATAAAAATCGACGGAAAAATTACTTACCCATGGAATGATTTGTTCATAAACAAAATCATTGAGTTTTGAAACTGGCTTACGCCCAATCTTGCGATAAGAATGCAAGGTCAACACATTACGAGTTTTCTGCCCAAGTCCCACCATCCAACTGTTGAGATGAGAGTGAACCAAATCTGGCTGATAGTCTTTCAGTTGCTCTTGGATGCGGAGCCAATTGGATAATAAGCTAGGCAAAGGCAGCCCAAATCGCTTTTCCCGCAACGGACAAATCACCACTTCCAGATGTTTTGACAACTGGATAATCTCGCCTGAATAAGAGTGATTGTTGAGCGGATCAAACGCTAACACTCGGTAATGGTATGGACGCTCTTGCTGAGCGAGTTGACGTACCAACATTTGGCATACTGAATCCACACCACCAAGATTTTTCTCCCCCCAATTGAGCGTAGAGAGTGGCATGATAAGCAATATTTTACTCATGACTTACTTTCCAATGGCGCGGTGTGGCGAATATAGGTTTGATGGCTTGGTCTTGTTAGTACGCGTCCGGGGTTACCCACGACTACCGAGTTTGGGGGAACATCACGAATGACGACGCTCCCCGCACCAATGATAGAACCATCGCCAATCGTGATATCTTCAACGATCGAGACATGCGGACCAATATATACACAGTCCCCTACCGTTGCGGCTTGTCCTTGATTTGAGCCAATCACAGTAAAGGGACTCAAATTACAATTGGCGCCAATCTTAGCGGTACTATTAACAATGACCCCAGTGGCATGCCCGAGGTATAACCCCGGGCCGACTTGAGTCTCTTTTGGGAGTTGGATCTGATAACGCACTGACAGAATGCGATGCATAAGACGAGCTACAGTGCGGATCAACACATTCTTGCTACGACATAACCGAAACCAGAACATGTAGGCGAAACCCGCATTGAGTAGTAGGTGCTTTACGACTAACCCAATACTTACCTGCCCAGTATGCCGATAAAGATCAGCTTTAATCAGCTCCCAAGGTGAACTCATGCCACCACTCCGCGAGTATCAATCACCACTTTCTTAGCAAACTCAGTTTTATCCGCCGCTTTAAATTCTTTGTGATCGACCAGCACGACAACGATATTGGCGAGCTCAAGCGCGCGCTCTAGAGAAACCAACTCGATACCTTGCTTCGCAAGTTTGCTAGGTAACTCAGTAATATTAGGTTCAACCGCCAACAACTGACCCACTTTGCTTTCAGCCAGATGTTTAGTGATATCCAAGGCTGGACTTTCACGCAGATCATCAATATCCGCTTTAAACGCTAAGCCTAAGCAAGCAATGATTGGCTTTTTGAATTGGTCAGCCGCTTGTTTAACTTGATCCACAACCCAATGAGGTTTGCCATCATTGACTTCACGTGCAGTACGGATCAATTGTGCTTCATCTGGACAGCTATTAACGATAAACCACGGATCAACCGCAATACAGTGACCACCGACACCAGGGCCTGGGTTAAGAATACTCACACGAGGATGGCGGTTGGCTAAGCGGATCAATTCCCATACATTGATTTTCAGTTTCTCGCACACCAAAGAGAGTTCATTGGCAAAGGCAATGTTGACATCACGGAATGAGTTTTCGGTTAATTTAGCCATTTCCGCCGTACGCGCATTGGTGACAATGCACTCACCTTTTACAAAGGTTTTGTACAAGGCGACAGCCTTTTCGCTACAAGCCTTACTCACGCCACCAATCACGCGGTCATTACTCACAAGCTCTTGTAGGACATAACCTGGCAACACACGCTCTGGGCAGTACGCAATCTTCACATCCGCAGCGATGCCTTTTTGCTGAGGAAACGTCAGATCCGGACGCGCTTCTGCAAGCCATTGCGCCAATTTTTCGGTTGTGCCTACTGGGGAAGTACTCTCTAAAACCACCAAGTTCCCTTTAGCTAGAACGGGAGCGATGGTTTTTGCCGCCGCTTCAATGTAGCTAAGATCCGGTTCGTGGTTATCCCCTTTAAAAGGTGTAGGAACAGCCACCAAAAACGCATCAGCTGGCTCTGCGGTTAATGTCGCTTTGAGCTTTCCCGTCATGACAGCACTGCGTACCACGATATCAAGATCCGGCTCCACAATGTGAATTTCGCCTTTGTTAATGGTGTCCACTGCATGAGCATTGACATCAACACCGACCACATCCAAACCACGAGAGGCCAAAACGGCTGCTGTTGGCAGACCAATATAACCTAGGCCAATCACTGAAACTTTATTAAACATCTGTCATCCCCTGATGAGTCTATTTCGCTAAAATGTCCGCAATACGTTGACATGCTTTACCATCCCCATAAGGGTTGTGTGCCTGACTCATGGCTTGATAAGCCTGTGGGTCAGTCAGTAGTAAGCTTAACGCATCACAAATTTGTTGTTGGTTGGTGCCGACCAATTTCACCGTGCCCGCGGCTACCGCTTCCGGACGCTCAGTCGTTTCACGCATCACCAGCACGGGCTTACCCAGCGAGGGTGCCTCTTCTTGAATGCCGCCAGAGTCAGTCAAAATAATGTGCGCGCGATCCATCAAGTAAACGAAAGGCAAATACTGCTGCGGTTCAATTAAGACAATATTGCTGACACCTTTTAGGAGCTTATTGACTGGTTCACGCACATTCGGATTGAGATGCACGGGATACAAAATTTGGCATTCGGGATGCTGCTCTGCGGTAGTGATCAGCGCTTGGCAAATACGTTCAAAGCCACCGCCAAAACTTTCACGGCGGTGTCCTGTTACCAAGATCAGCTTTTTGCTCGCATCAAACATTGGAAACTGACTCTCTAGAGTGGCTTGTAGATCCATATCGGTATGGATCTTTTCGCGCACAGCCAACAACGCATCAATCACCGTATTGCCAGTGACGAAAATATTCTCTGCGTTGTAGTTTTCTTGCAGCAGATTGGCACGCGAAGTATCTGTAGGTGCAAAGTGGTACTGCGTGAGTGCAGCCGTGAGTTTGCGATTGCCCTCTTCAGGCCAAGGGGAATAGATATTGCCCGTTCTCAGACCCGCTTCAACATGACCTACCGGAATTTGTTGATAATACGCGGCTAAAGAGGCAGCAAAAGTGGTAGCGGTATCACCATGCACTAAAACCACGTCCGGCTGTTCACTACTCAACACTTGCTGCATACCGAGCAAAATTTTGCTGGTCACGCCACTGAGTGTTTGCCCTGGCTCCATGATGTTGAGATCAAAATCAGGCGTAATCGAAAACAGCTCTAATACCTGATCTAACATCTCACGGTGTTGGCCCGTTACACATACCTTGGCGACAAAACGATTGTCCTGACAGAGTTGCTGCACCAGAGGCGCCATTTTGATCGCTTCTGGGCGCGTACCAAATACGATGAGAACTTTTTTCACTTCCCCACATCCTCTTTAAAAAAGAAATTTCACAAAATTCAAGCGATAGAAACCCACTGCTCCTTAAATGAGGAACATATACATAAGCAAACACTGAATTATTTCGTGTTGTTGTATTTATTTAATCTCAATGAGAGAGATTACAAATGTATGTCAGCGTATTATTAAAATCTGTTGTCATTGCTGGTTATCTTTACAAGATAAAATAATCCTATAGCCTTGGTTTTAATTTGATTAATAATTAAATAGTTTAATTATTATCTAAACTTTAGTTTGTTTTTTATTTCAACTTGCCCTTTAAAAATAATCAAAGTTCTGTTGTGTTATTGAGATACATTGCCTTTGTGCAGATTGGCTAATCCCTGCTCTTGCCAAGAATTAACTAACGCAATCGCCCCCAATTCAATCAACAATACTGTACGCTGAAAAAATTCACTGCTGCGCCGATAGGGATCGGGTACTTCTTTTTCTTGACGATTCGCCTTACTAAGGAAAAGCGCTAACTTGTTTTTATGCTCTGTCGGACAGAGATCAAGCAGATCAGCAAGGTTGGTCTTATCCATGGCATAGATAACATCATGCTCGATAAAATCTTGCTGAGTAATTTGCTGTACTGGATTGACGATACAGCTATACCCGTAATGCTTCACCGCTTGTAACGCTTTTCCATCCGGCACTTTTTTTCCTGTATTTAGCGTACCTGCACTACGTACTTGGATATTCAACCGTTTCTGCTGGATCTTATCGCGTAAAATAATCTCTGCCATCGGTGAACGACACAAATTACCCGTACAAACTACCAATACTGAAAAATCTTTAACCTTCATATCTCAAATACGCACATGATTTAATATCATTAAAATAATACGCAACCTACTCACTATCAGAGTATCCCAAGCTTACCAATAATGTCTGTCTCATAATTGAGCTGGATATTAATTAGAACTAAAGCAGTAAAATGAAAGTAGTTTTATTTATTTTATTAGTAATAAAAGTCATCGATTTGAATCAATAATACGACAGAGGATATTTACTAAGAAATGAAGATTGACATCCTCGTTATGCGTAATTTATTTCAGGAAGAACATTTGAAAATAGACTCAAACTACTTGAGCTTGCAGGTAGGCAGCATGTACGTTCATTCCTATGAGCATAAACAAACTCTATGATTGGGGGGCAGGAACGTAGTCAACACTGCTGTGCCCTCAAGTGCAAACCAAGATAGGTTATTGATTGCTTGATTTGGAAGGGGTAGCACACCACCGCACTTAGCGGTGGTGCTTGAAGAGTGAATTAATGCTGGATACGACCTTTTACATCTTGCTGTAGCTCATGGCTAAGCTCTGCTTCAACATGACCGGGCGCTTGAGTTGAGCCGGAAATCAAGCGGTACATGGCAGGAATCACCAACAAGGTCACTAAGGTTGCAAAACCCATCCCAAAGAAAATCACCGTACCAACCGCAATTCGGCTTTCATAGCCTGCCCCTGTTGAAACAATCAAAGGAATGGCACCGGCCAGTGTCGTAAAGGCCGTCATCAGGATCGGACGCAAACGGCGCGCCGATGCATCAATGATCGCCTTTTCAAACTCAACACCGCGATCGCGCAGTTGGTTAGCAAATTCGACAATCAAAATGCCATTTTTGGTTACCATACCAATCAGCATGATCATGCCAATCTGGCTGTAAATGTTCATCCCTTGTCCCATCACAAGCAGACCAAGGAAACCACCAAACACCCCCATAGGTACAGTCAGCATCACCACCAGCGGGTTGATAAAGCTTTCAAACTGAGCAGCCAACACCAAATAGGCAACCAATAGCGCCAGAGCAAACACAATGGCCACGCTTGATTGGTTCTCTTTGAAATCTTTCGACTCACCCGAGTAGCTAACGGAGATATCACTTGGCAGTATCTCTTGCGCCTTTTGGTCAAGAAAATCGAGCGCTTGCCCTAACGTGTACCCAGCTTCTAGGTTTGAGGTAATGGTGATGGATTTCTGTTTGTTGTAGTGCGCCAAACGAATCGCTGACGCCACTTCATCAATGCGCGTCACCGTATCCAGTGTCACCAGTTCACCGGTTGCGGTTCGCATATAGATTTGGCTTAAATCCGCCGCATTGTTGAAGCTGTTTTCATCCCCGCGCAGATACACATCATACTCTTCACCACGCTCAACGAAGGTCGTCACTTTTTTGCCGCCCAGCATCACCTCTAACGTATCGGAGATCGATTTTACGCTGATCCCTAATTCCGACGCGCGCTGCTTATCAATCGTCACCACCAACTCTGGCGTTTTTTCTGAGTAATCGATATCAGTCCCCGTCATAAACGGTGACTTCTCCGCTTCCTCTTCTAACTTCTCAGCCCACGTTTTGAGCTCGCTATAATCCGAGCCACCAAGCACAAACTGTACAGGCTCATTAGAGCCCCCACGAAAACCGGGCATGAATGGGAATACCCGCACATCAGGAATGCCCGCTAAGGCTTTACGTACTTGGCTTAATGCTTCCTGAGCAGTAACGGTGCGATCATTCCAATCCTCAAGGATCATGATCACGAAACCGGTTTGGTCACCGGCGTTACCACCAAAAGCAGGTGATTGAATACTAAACGATTTCAAAAAGCCTTGACCCAATAAGGGCATCAACCGCTGCTCAACCAAATCCATATTAGCCGCCATGCGGTTATAACTGGTGGCATCAGCACCACGCACAAAAGAGAAAATCACACCGCGATCTTCAGAAGGGGTTAGCTGAGCTGGCACCAGCTGCATCAAACCATAACTACCACCAATACAAGCCGCTATCACAACCGGCGCCGCCCAACGCCAACGAATGGCTCGGCTTACCACTTGGCGATAGCCCGATTCCAGTCGTGCGAACAGCCTATCAATCAACTGATTAAAACGTCCCGGTTTTACATTGGCTTTTAAAAGTTTACTGCCAAGCACAGGCGTCAGCGTTAACGCGATCAGAGAAGAGAAAATCACTGCCATCGCCAGTAGTACGGAGAACTCAGTGAACAAGAGTCCGACCATCCCATCCATAAACGAGATCGGCAGAAACACCATCACCAGCACCAAAGTCGTGGCTATCACGGCAAAGCCAACTTCTCGTGTGCCTTTGTAGGCGGCTAAAAGAGGTTTTTCGCCCCGTTCAATGTGGTGAAAAATGTTTTCAACGACCACGATGGCATCATCGACCACCAGACCAATCGATAAGATCAGCGCCATTAAGGTGATGAGGTTAATAGAAAATCCGAAGTAGTACGCAGCCATAAAGGCCGAGATCAGCGAAACCGGAACCGTTACCGCAGGAATTAAGGTGGCTCGCAACTGGCCGATAAAAATGTACAACACCAAAATCACTAAACCACCCGTGATAAAGAGTGTGCTATACACCTCGCTTATTGAGCGCTCAATAAACACCGTTGAGTCATAGTCAATGGCTAAACGGGTACCCTTGGGTAAAAACTGCTGAACCTTATCCACTTCTTCATGCACGCGCTTCGCCACTTCCAGCGGGTTCGCGTCGGATTGCGGCACAATGCCCATGCTCACGTTGACGATGCCATCACTTTTAAAAGTCGAGTTTTCGTTTTCCGCCCCAATAAACACATCCGCAACATCTTTGAGGTAGATGGGTGTACCATCACTGGCACGTTTCACCACCAGATACTCAAAATCTTCAGCAGATTGATAACCACGCGCGGTACGCACCGACATCACGGTCGAATCGTTGCGAACCTGACCTCCGGGACTTTCGAGGTTCTCTTTGTTGAGTGCATCGGAAATATCGCTGGTCGCAACGCCGCGCCCCGCCATCAGTTCTGGCTTGATGCGTACATACATCACTTTATAGAGGCCGCCAGAGACATCCACCGAACTCACACCGGAGATCAAGCTAAACCGATCGAGCAACACCCGCTCGATGTAATCGGTCAACTGAGTGCGATCCATTTCTGAGGAGCTGAGATTGATATAGACCGACGCCTGACCAGAGCCATTATTCTTGAACACCTGCGGATCGTCCGCTTCTTCAGGCAGTGAACGCTGCGCCCGAGCTACCGCGTCACGAATGTCACTCACACCCGTATTGAGATCATAACCAAGCTCGAAAGTCACCGTGATACGAGACATTCCGTTGCGGCTAACTGAGGTAATTTCATCAATCCCACTGATGCCCGCTAATTGATCCTCCAGCACGCTGGTGATCTGACTTTCAATAATGGTGGCCGAAGCGCCTTGATAACGGGTGGAAACCGATACCACAGGGCTTTCAATATCCGGCATTTCACGTACTGCGAGTTTAGTGAAAGAGACCACACCAAACACGCACAGCAACATACTCAGTACTAACGCCGCGACAGGGCGCTTTACCGATACATCTGACAACCACATTATTTGTCATCCTTCTTCAGCGGACGCCCTTCTACGGTGACTTCGCTAACACGCGCGTTGTCACGCATATTGACTATGCCTTGAACGACAATTTTCTCACCAATCTGTAAGCCTTTCTCAATCACGACCTGATTTTCAACCCGAGCGCCCAGACTCACTTCACGTCGTTTGGCTACATTGCCTTCACCAATCACGTAAACAAAACGTTTGGTGCCGGAATACTCAAGGGCCTGCACAGGAATAATCGGCGCACTAATAGCGGGGAAATGGATGCGTGCCGACATCAACATGCCCGGCTTGAGGCGCTGATCTGGATTGGGGAAATGCACGCGCACTCGTAAATTTAAGGTTTCTTGATTGATACGCGAATCCACAGCCACCACCGAACCTTCAAACTGCACGTTTGGCCACGCTTCGCTACTGCCTTGCACCTTCATGCCCTTGCTTAACTGTGGCAGATAACGTTCTGGAATTTGCAGATCGAGCTGCATCAAGGAAAGATTATCCAGCGTCAGTAATTCAGAGCCCGCGCTCACCCACTTACCGCGGCTAAAATCGATAAACCCAACCGTGCCATCAAAAGGAGCAGTAATGTGTAAATCGGCCAAATTGGCCTGAGCGGCATTCAATCTCGCTTGACCAATCTCCACGCGGGCGCGCTGTGCATCAATTTCCGTGGGCGTAATCGCATTACGTTTTAGCAAGCGCTCGTATTCCGTCAGTTTACGCTGCTCATCTTGTAAATAAGCTTTCGCTTCCACCAAGGCCGCTTGAGCTTTGTCGTCATCCAATTTGATCAGAATCTGACCTTTTTTAACTTGCTGATTGGCTTGCACCGCAATCATGTCCACTTTACCCGCCACTTCGGCGGCAATGTCGACCGATTGCTCGGCTTTAAGCTTACCCACAACAGAAAGAGATTGAGAAATTTGCTGGGATTGAACCGACTCTGTCACAACAGAAATCGCGGGCGGCTGGTTTGGCTCTTTGGCCGATAGCACAGCGCTGTTCATTAGCAGGGTCAGTAAGGTCAATGAAAGTACAGTGTTTTTGTTCATGATTTGGCTTAGTGTCTAAAAAATCCGTTTATATTGTAGCGAGTTATACGCAACTGAAACGTCAAGGAACGTAAAGATTGCCAGTAAAAGTGTAAGGTTCGCTGTGACTTAAGCAGCTAAAATGGTCAATTATTTGCGTCTTTGCCCAAAAAGCCATCATTCGATTCAATTTGCTAAAAAAACAGTTTACAGAGAGAGCGAGTTTGATAAGATGCGCTCCGCACTTGAGCGATGTGTTGGGAAAACATCACTTAAGCTTTTCAGAAAATGAAAAGAAAAATACTCTGGAGGGGTTCCCGAGTGGCCAAAGGGAGCAGACTGTAAATCTGCCGGCTCCGCCTTCGATGGTTCGAATCCGTCCCCCTCCACCATATTCTTCTCGTAAGAGAAACCCTTGATTGATGCGTTGGGAAAACGTCAGTTAAGTCTTTTCAAAATTGAAAAGAAAAACACCCTGGAGGGGTTCCCGAGTGGCCAAAGGGAGCAGACTGTAAATCTGCCGGCTCCGCCTTCGATGGTTCGAATCCGTCCCCCTCCACCATATTCTCTCGTAAGAGAAACCCTTGATTGATGCGTTGGGAAAACGTCAGTTAAGTCTTTTCGAAATTGAAAAGAAAAACACCCTGGAGGGGTTCCCGAGTGGCCAAAGGGAGCAGACTGTAAATCTGCCGGCTCCGCCTTCGATGGTTCGAATCCGTCCCCCTCCACCATATTCTCTCGTAAGAGAAACCCTTGATTGATGCGTTGGGAAAACGTCAGTTAAGTCTTTTCAAAACTGAAAAGAAAAATACCCTGGAGGGGTTCCCGAGTGGCCAAAGGGAGCAGACTGTAAATCTGCCGGCTCCGCCTTCGATGGTTCGAATCCGTCCCCCTCCACCATATACAGAAAGCCAGCTCATTGAGCTGGCTTTTTTGCTTTCATCACCTGAACTCTCTGCTTATTGAGCTTGAAGTAAAGCATGAATACAGCTTTGCGCATCACCACAATCGGCTTGTTCGGACAAATCCGTCTGCAATAAAAAGCCTTGTTCCAAACTAATACAAGAATTTCTGCCTTCCAGACAGAGAGGAATAGACTGAGCCGAGAGTTTATCAAGCAGCATGATCGCGGTTTGTAGATTGCCCCCTGAATGTTCCGCAAACGATAAGGTTAACTCTGCGGCGCTATTGAGCGATGCCAATGCGTTGATCAGTTGTTCATCCACTTCACCCAAGGTAACCGAGTCCAAGTGATTCAGCGTCAATATCCCCTGATTCTGATTTGCATAACGCCAATCCACTACATTAAGCGACTCCTGCACATTCGATCTCTGCATACTTTGCGCAGCGGGTTGGATGACCACTTGTATTTGATCACTGTTCTTTCGTCCGCCACTGTCTTCTGCCGATAATTCAAAAAGATAGGTTCCCGCGACAGTAGGATAAAGCGCGGTCGCTTTTAATGTATCCGCGTTGAGCAAAGCAAGCGATTGAGGCCCTGAGACTTGCCGCCAAGTCGTGTTTCTAATGGTATACACGGATAACTCAGACTTTGCGGAACCACTCAACGTAATGTTGTTAAGTGGCAGTGTCAGTAACTGATCACTTCCTGCATTCACTGTGGGTTTGGTCAGTTTTTCTGTGTCTTTCCAATCATCGGATTTACACCCCGACAGTAGAATAACGATACAAAATGTCTTCAACAAATGGTTTAGCTTAAGCATGATTCTTTCCTATCATGGATTAAAAGGAGTAACTGATGCCAGTGGCGATAAACGTATTCTCACTGTCATAGAAATCGATCTGCGCGTCTTGCTGCTGGTAACCCGCCATCACATTCAGTTGGGTGTGGGAAAGTGCAAAGGGCTCTTGATAGCCATACACAGCAAACATGGCGAAAGCATCGTCATCTCGCTTGCGGCCGAAGACAGGGTTGTCCTGCTCATAGTTGCTCTTGCTGCTACGTAAAGTCACAACCACTTGATGCCTATCCAGATTTGCAAAGAAACTAAGTTGTGCCGCGGTTTCTGTGCGGCTCTGCGCACTCCCTTCAGCCGCTTGATCGGTGTAATAGAACCCAGGGGATAACATAATGCTCATAGAAAGTGGGAAATGAATTTCGGCACCGAATCGTTGATAAGTGCTACTGCGTAACAGCGTATGTTGTTCACTGGAGGTGAGAGCTTGTGATTGACCTATGATGTCATGCTCAATCTCACTGTCAGCGTAGGCATATTTCAATGTAACAGGAAAAGGAAGATTGACCTCAAGAGCGGTTCGCCCCCCAACTACATTGTGATCGGTTTTTGTACGTTGTAAGCCTGTGAGATAGGGGTCTTGCCAAGTTTCATCCATACCTGGAATGCTGCCAAACACAGCAAGCGTGAGATAAGTATTCGCGGTAATTTGTCCAATCCACCCAAGCTCACTTTGAAACTGAGCTTCACTGATTTGGTCTTCATTATTACCAAAGAAGAGTGCCTGATGACCAAATGTATATTGCAAGCGGCCTAAGATAACAGGCGAGACAGTTTCGATCTGTTTCCCTGTTCCATTTAAACTTTGCGTGATGGCATTGCTATCATCCGTATTCAACTGGGAATTGGTTTGGCTAAACCCAGCATTTAAGCTGATATCTCCACTAAACCCAGGACGCCATTCAATGGGTTTAGCCAAACTAGGGATTGTGAAAAAGGCGCAACTAAACAATAACGCCAATGGTTTACGATTCATGCTAACTCCTTGTAAGTGGGTTCATTCCTCCACCCAATCAAGTTAACATCGAAGCGATAACTGACTCTTTAGCAATTCATTGACTATTTGTATCCAACTTAGTCACATTTCCCACCGTAATCTCTTTCGGCCAACGTAATTCAAAACGCGCACCACTGAGTAAGTCAGAACGTTTCACCTCGACTTGGCCTTGATGCCAACGAGTAATTTGCTTAACAATCGCTAACCCAAGACCATGCTCTTTTTCACTGCTGCGCTCCTGATTATTCAGTTGCACAAAAGGTTCAAAAATACGTTCAACATCGTCAGGAGTGATACCAACACCGTCATCTTCAACAGCCAATATCAGCTCTCCTTGAGCTTCGTTAAAAGAAAGATGTATTTCCTGCTTGGCATACCGCGCTGCATTGCTCAGCAGGTTTTTAACGGCTCGTAATAAAGCCCGGTGGTCAACAAACAGCTTCTGCTGACGTAGAGAATCAGATACGTCCACTTGCAGTTTTAGATGTGGATTCTCAAGCCGGAAAAGGTCGGCTTCTGCGTCTAAGTTTTCCGTGAAATAGCAGTAAGAAAAATGGCTGATGTCGGTGATTCGGTTATAGCGCGACAGCACTAAGGTTTGATTGATCAAGTGGTCGAGGTCTTCAATGCTGGAATGAATGATTTGGCGGTATTTGTCTTTTTGGCTTTGCGCTATGTCTGGATCATCCAACATTTCAAAGGCAAAACGCAGACGATAAAGCGGTGTACGCAAATCATGTGCAATCGTATTAGTTAGGGTTCTTTGACTTGCGATCAGCTTTTCTATGTTGTTGGCCATTTGATTGAAGGACTCGCTTAATTGAGAGATCACCGAAAGCCGAGAGGTTGATGCTCGTTTTGAAAGTACGCCTTGCCCAAACTCATTGGCGGTTTTCACTAGCCGTTTGAGATCTCGCCACAAGGGAAAAATCCACATCACTAAGGCAATAGAAATACCTAGAAAGAAAAGCCCCGCTATGGCTGTTGTCAGTTTCAGTTGCGTTTGATAAGAGATATTGTCTTCAACATGTAGCCAAATACCTTCATCAATAGGAGCCAGTAAAATCATGCTGCCTTGGGGATTCAGGTAACTGATCATCTGTCCTTTGGCTGCACTGAGCTTTTCCTGCTCAATCGGCAATAAATCTGCCTCTCGCACTAAACTTAGTTTTAGCGGAATCAAACGATTCTGCTCCGCGATACTGGTTTCCCACTGGCTACGAGGTTGACTACGCAGATCTTCAATGGCGAGTGATAGCGTTCCTCGCGCTTGGTTTAATGCGCCCAGTTCTCTGGATTCATTAATCGCGAAATAGAGCACCTTATTACTGTTCGGGACTCGTTGTAATAAAACATTAGGGTCGCCATCTTGGAAAATAAGCTCGCCACTTTGTAAAGCTGGATAAAACAAAGCGGAGGATGCGTAGCTCTCTAACTCATCCAAACGTAACGAATAAGTAAAATATTGAGCATAATGTTCGACGATCACAGGCCACTCGGTAGGTGGAGCGTGCTGTAGCTTTCCTGATAGAAACGAAAAGTTGCTTCGGTAAACAGGCTTATAGAAGTCTTCCGACAGAGTGCGTGTAAGCTGTTGGATTGGGTTAAATTGATTGGGGATAATGAGCAATAAAATGGGGAGAAACACCGCAACCCAAAGCACCCAAAATGCTCTAATCATTGCCACTCCCCTTCTTGTACCGCACACAACTGATAACCTCGGCCGCGAATGGTTTTAATTAGTCGAGGTTCATTCGGGTCATCGTTAAGTGCTCGCCTTAGTCTTGAAATCCGCCTATCAATCGATCTATCTAAACCATCATATTCAAAACCTCGGATCTGTTGAGCTATGTCATCTCGCGTGACTATGGTGCCGACATTTTGCGCAAGCAGATACAGAAGCTCAAATTCACTTGTGGTTAACCTGACTGGGCATTGCGCTAACAGCACCGCCCTGTGTTGCAGATTCATCCATAAAGAGCCAATGCGTAACTCATACTTATCGCCTTGAGTATTGCGCTCTTGGCGACGTAACAAAGCGCGTATTCGAGAAAGCAACAACCGCGGTTTAACTTGCTTTACGACATAGTCGTCAGCTCCAAGTTCTAAGCCCATCATTTGATCGATGTCGTCATCGAGTGCCGTTTGCATCAAGATCATGCCTTGATATTGTTCGCGAATAGCGCGGCAAACTTCCATACCGCTTTGACCAGGTAACATAATATCCAGAATGACCAGATCGGGTTGTGCATTCAAGATGCTATCTACCGCTTGAAGGCCATCAGTAACAATAGTGACATCAAATTCATAGTGGTTAAGAAAATCTTTAATCAGCTCCGCAAGCTCTAAGTCATCTTCAACCAGAATCACTCTGTTAGATTGAGGTAAAGTCCCGTTCATTATGTCCACATCCATTGTGCAAGAATCCAAACTATAGCGAATTGAGCTTAACCTTTATGTGACGATTTGTGACCAACCAAGAACAAAAAGCCCCGACAATGCGGGGCTGAAAAGTGATTGAATCCTATAGGGGTGACTCAATCAGGATGATGCGTGTTTCGTATGGACGTAACACTTGGTGCGCCAACACGCGCTGTAATTCAATACCCGGATAGTTGCCTAGCAAGTAGAGCGCATCATCGAGCGGTAATTCTGGCAGAACGCATTCGGTTTCGTGACCGTAATAGTTGTTCAAACAGATCAACACTTGTTTCTGATTACGACGCTGATAAGCAAAAATCTCTTTATGCTCCGGCAACAAGTCGGTGTAATCACCGTCCGTAATCACCGCCACTTTCTTACGTAGCGATAGCAAACGACGGTAGAAATAGAACACCGAATGCGGGTCTTCTAACGCGGCCTGTGCATTGATTTCAGGATAGTTATGCGCCACTTCAATCCAAGGTTCTCCACGAGTAAATCCAGCTTGGAGACTGGCATCCCATTGCATTGGCGTGCGTGAATTATCACGAGATTTTTGCGCCAAAATCGCCAGCATGTCACTTTCAGAGACACCTTGTTGCTGCACCATAATTTGGTGAATGTTGATGCTTTCAACATCGCGATACTGCTTGATCGACGTAAAGCCTGGGTTGGTCATTCCAATCTCTTCACCTTGATAGATATAAGGTGTGCCTTGCATTAGGTGAATGGTGGCCGCCAGCATTTTGGCTGACTCAACTCGGTACTGCTGATCATCACCTAAACGGCTCACAATCCGCGGCTGATCATGGTTACACCAAAACAGTGCGCCCCATCCTTTGCCATTCAGCCCCGTTTGCCAATGATTGAAAATTTGCTTGAGTTGCAGAAAATCAAACGGCGCTTTCGTCCACTTTTCGCCATTCGGATAATCGACTTTCAAATGATGGAAATTAAACACCATAGAAAGCTCTCGACCATCGAGCGCAGAATATTGTTGGCAATGTTCTAAGGTAGTTGAAGACATTTCGCCGACAGTTACGCTGCCATAACGCTGGAAAACATCATGGCTGATCTCTTGCAGATACTCATGCACTCTTGGGCCATCGGTGTAAAAACGACGACCATCACCGATTTCATCATTGGCAAAATCTTGTTGCTTGGAAATGAGGTTAATCACATCAAGTCGGAAGCCATCGACACCTTTTTCCGCCCAAAATCCGATGATGTTTTTTACTTCTTCTCGAACTTGCGGATTTTCCCAGTTCAAATCGGCCTGCTCTTTGGCAAACAGATGCAAATAATACTCACCGGTCGCTTCATCCAGCGCCCACGCACTCCCGCCAAATTTGGATTGCCAGTTGTTCGGCACACCACCGTTAACCGGCTTATGCCAAATATAGTAATCACGGTAAGGGCTATTGCGATCGCCCAATGCAGATTGGAACCAAGCGTGTTCGGTTGAGGTGTGGTTAACCACGATATCCATGATGATGCGAATACCACGACGATGGGCTTCTTTCAGCAGTTGTTCGAAATCTTGCATCGTGCCAAAGTCTGGGTTAATCGCGTAATAATCGGCAATGTCATACCCATTATCGACCATAGGCGATTGATAAATCGGCGTCAGCCAAATCGCTTCAATCCCAAGCTTTTGCAAATAATCGAGCTTGCTGATAATGCCTTGCAGATCGCCCACGCCCTTCGCGCCACTATCGCAAAAACTTTTCGGATAAATTTGATAAATTGCAGCGGTTTTCCACCAAGGCATGGATTGGGTTGAGCTACTCATACTACTCTCACTTACTCAAAAAAATTGACTCCAAAACAGAGAAAGGAGTGGCGTAAACCACTCCTCAATCGGGTACAGATTAGGCAGCCGAAACGGCCAGTTTGCCTGAACTCTGTGCGCGCTTGTACATCAGCAGAGTCAATGCTGCGGGTACCAAAATCGCAATTAGCATGGCGACGAGGTAAATACTCCAAAACTGCGGCTGAATCGAGAGAATACCCGGCAAACCGCCGACACCGATACCGTTGGCCATTACACCAGCGCTACCACAGACTGCAGCAGCCAAAGCACTGCCGATCATTGCGCTCAGCATAGGGAATTTGTATTTAAGGTTGATACCGTACATCGCAGGTTCAGTTACACCAAGGTAAGCGGAAATCGCCGCCGGTACAGAAATGTCCCGTTCGCCGTGCTTTTTACTGATGATAATGATGCCCACTACCGCCGAAGCCTGAGCAATGTTGGATAGCGCAATCAAAGGCCAAATTGGCGTACCACCCAGCTCTTGCATCAGCTGCAGATCTACCGCGTTAGTGGTGTGGTGAATACCAGTAATCACGAGAGGCGCATACAGAAAGCCAAACAGCGTCGAGCCAATTACCGCAAAATCACCCGTCATCGCCGCTTTCGCCGCAAATGCAACACCATCACCAATCACGCGACCAAATGGACCGATAAAGGCGTGGGCAAGCACCACTGACACAATGATTGATACAAACGGCACCACTACCAGATAGAGGTAAGAAGGCACCACACGTCTTAAATTATTTTCAATAAAGGCTAATGCCACACCGGCCAAGATAGCGGGGATTACCTGAGCTTGGTAACCCACTTTTTCAATCGCAAACAGCCCGAAATCCCACACTTCTGGCACTTCTTTACCGATCAGGTAAGCGTTCATCAATTGCGGAGAAACCAGCGTTACCCCAAGGGTAATACCGAGGATTGGCGTACCGCCAAGTTTTTTCACGGTTGACCAGCAGACACCGACAGGTAAGAAGAAGAAAATCGCTTCGCCAATTAACCACAAGAACGCATGGACTGATGCCCAAAACTGACTGATTTCAGTCAGAGTTTTGCCATCAAACATGCGAATGTCGCCAATCACATTACGAAAACCGAGGATCAAACCACCAGTGATGATCGCAGGCAGTAGTGGCACAAAAATTTCAGCCAAATGGGAGATGCCACGCTCTAGCACATTCATGTTTTGACGCGCAGCCACTTTCGCATCGTCTTTGGAAACCGCTTGTTTACCCGTTTGTTCCAGCAGCATTTTGTATACGTGATCGACTTCGGTACCAATCACGACTTGAAATTGTCCAGCATTGGTAAAGCAGCCCTTTACCATACTTAGTGCTTCCAAGCCCGCCTTATCAGCCTGCTCTGGCTGATTCAGCACAAAGCGTAAGCGTGTCAAACAGTGAGTAACGCTCGCAATATTGCTTTCGCCTCCCACCAATTCGATAAGACGCGTAACGTCTTGTTTCGCAATCTTACTCATATCCTCGTCCACCCTATTGAATTGTTATGCTTGCAGCAATTGGGAACAGTCCCAAATCAATTGGTGCGATATTGACACAATGCATAACAGATAAAAATGGGAACAATCCCATTAATTGAATGCGATCACATTGTGCGTTATTTGCGCATGATTTTAGTGTAGTAAAAAGAGAGTCAAACTCGCGAAACAATACAATTCACGAATTATCAAAGGACATAAATAAAAAAGAAGGAGGCCGTTACCGCGATACTGGCATCTGTGTTAGATGCATACAGCCGTTTTCAGGGCCACACAGTTGCTCGATCAGTAAATCGGCAGCTAATTTGCCCGCTTCACGATAGCCGGGGTCGACACTAAAAATGTTCGGAAATAGAAAAGAGAGCAGTTCATTGCCCCCAACCCCAGTCACCACCACATCATCACGTTGCAGCTCTTGTAAACGCTTAATCACACCCAGTGCCAAAGTATCACTGGCACACACAATCGCTTGAGTTTGCTCAGTCAGCACTTTATCCACTAGCTGATAGGCGCTTTCATGGTGTAGCTGCCCGGTTTGGTAATTCGCGACAATCTTATGCTGCGTGCACCAGTTAAGGTAAGCATTAAGCCGTTGCTCACCCGTGGTTTTGTCCCGTGGGTCGACCCCAATGAACGCGATATGACGTAGCTGTTTTTGGGCTAGATGCTGCAGCGCACGCTCAATCACGCCTGCATTGTCATAGTTGATCGAGGAAATCTCGTCGCTGTGCATAGCCAAGAGCACGCAGCGATGCTGCCAACTGAGCAAGGCATCGTGATCGATATCGGTAAAGCCAAACACGATCACGCCATCCACTTGTCGTTTGGCCAGCACTTTTAAATGGGCATTGGTTTTTTCACGGCTAAACTGGCTCTCCATGATCACCACATCGTAACCGTGAGCATAGAAGGCTTGCAGCATAGTGCTGACCGCTTTGTTTTCAGAAGGAGAATCCAGACGCGAGATAATAATACCCACGACTTTTTGGCTGCCACCACGCATGGTTTGTGCCGATTTGGATGGCACATACCCCGACTCCGCAATCACCTGCTCCACTTTAGCGCGGGTTTCAGGTTTCACTTTGGGATCATTGGTTAACACGCGCGAAACGGTGGATTTACCAACGCCCGAGAGTCTAGCAATGTCTAAAATCGTCAGTTTTCGATTCATGCGCTGTGTTTGGTAATCATCAATAAGAAAGATAAAGATCAGCAGATAAGGCCGCTGAAGCGACCTTATTTTTTCACTCGCAGTAGATAATGAGGCACATCGCGAATGCTATCGAGCACGACGCTCGCCAAGGCTTCGCCTTGCTCAGTAATAGGCTTACCGGTGCGCACCAAAATCTTAGTGCCCACACCCGCCGCTTCTGCTGCCATCATATCTTCCGCTTTGTCACCGACCATCACCGAATTAGTCATGTCAATATTGAGGAAATCACGCGCCGAAAGAAACATACCCGGCTTAGGTTTGCGGCAATCACACTCTTCTTTATATTGCCCAATTCCATGTTCAGCATGGTGTGGACAGTAATAGATACCGTCAAATTCAACGCCATTATCGGCAAAATTCCAGTCCATCCACTGGGTGAGAGAAATGAAACGCTCTTCACTGAATTTGCCGCGCGCAATGCCGGATTGGTTGGTGACCAACACCAACAAATAGCCCATACGCTGCAAAGCCGCAGTCGCTTCAAATACACCTTCAATAAATTGGAAATCGTGCTCATCATGCACGTAACCGTGATCGACGTTGATCACGCCATCACGGTCCAGAAATACGGCGGGTTTGGCCAAAATGCTATCTCTTTCAAGTCACTTTGCGCGAATTATTGCACGCTTTATTTTTTTCATCACTATCTATATTTTTTAGTCACTATCTAATTACTTTCTCGTCTAATCAGTTACAACCATTTAGACGTCTAGACGTAAAAATATCTATTGACTTAAACTCGGCAAGCCCATAGCATCGACTACCAATTGAGGAAGAGGCCAACAGATTATTCTGCCTCGAGCAGTACAGGGTTGCACATGATTGAGATTAAAAGCGTAAATAAGGTGTTCTATCAGGGGGATAAACAAATCCACGCCCTGAAAGACATCAATTTATTCATTCCACAGGGTACGATTTTTGGGGTGATTGGCTCATCCGGTGCCGGAAAAAGTACGCTGATCCGTTGTGTCAACATGCTAGAAAAACCGACCAGCGGCCAAGTGATTGTCGATGGTGTGGATCTCACCACGCTCAGTAATCCACAACTGTGCGCGGCTCGCCGTAACATAGGTATGATTTTCCAGCATTTTAATCTGCTTTCATCACGCACTGTGTTTGAAAACGTAGCTCTGCCACTTGAGTTAGCGGGCCAATCACAACAGCATATCGAAACGAAAGTGACTGAATTGCTGGCCCTGGTTGGTCTCTCTGAGAAAAGAGAGAGCTACCCAGCCAATCTGTCAGGCGGCCAGAAGCAACGTGTCGCGATTGCACGCGCTTTGGCAAGCGATCCCAAAGTATTGCTGTGTGATGAAGCCACCAGCGCGCTCGATCCAGCGACAACGCAGTCGATTCTGGAACTGCTCAAAGAGATTAACCGTAAGCTCAACCTGACCATTTTGCTGATTACCCATGAAATGGATGTGGTGAAAAGCATCTGTCACGAAGTGGCGATCATTGGTGGCGGAGAGCTGGTAGAGAAAGGCACAGTCGGCGATATTTTTGCTCATCCGAAAACCGAGTTGGCGCATCAATTTATCCGTTCAACGTTGGATTTGTCGATTCCAGAGGATTATCAAGTACGCTTACAGCCAACTCGCGTGGCGGGCAGCTACCCATTGGTGCGTTTGGAATTTACCGGAGCGACCGTGGATGCGCCGTTGATGACGCAAATTGCCCGCAAATACAATATTGATGTCAGCATTCTGAGCTCAGATCTGGATTACGCTGGTGGAGTGAAATTTGGCATGATGGTCGCTGAAATTTTTGGTAATGCCGATGATGATGAAGCCGCAATTAATTATCTGCGCGAAAACAACGTTAAAGTAGAGGTGCTGGGCTATGTCCTTTAATACGATTGCACAATGGCTTGCACTCAATGGCGACCTACTGCTAACCGCCACATGGCAAACACTGTATATGGTCGCGATTGCAGGTGTGGTGGGTTTTGCGCTAGGGATTCCGCTTGGGGTGATTCTACACACCACTAAAAAAGATGGCTTGCTAGAAAACCTACCGCTCAATAGCATTCTTGGTGCGATTGTTAACGTAGGTCGCTCCGTCCCCTTTTTAGTGTTGATGGTCGCGATCATTCCAGTCACCAAACTGATTGTCGGCACCTTCATCGGTACCACGGCGGCGATTGTCCCTCTTACGATTGGAGCAATTCCGTTTGTAGCACGACTGATTGAAAGTGCACTGCTTGAAGTGCCAACCGGCTTAGTGGAAGCGGCGCAGTCCATGGGCGCGACGCCACTGCAAATCATTCGTAAGGTACTGCTGCCTGAAGCGCTACCGACGATTTTAAACTCAGTCACGATTACACTTGTGACACTGGTCAGCTACTCAGCCATGGCAGGTACCGTTGGCGGTGGTGGTCTGGGCGATGTGGCTATCCGTTACGGATTCCACCGTTACGACATCACCATCATGGCGGTCACAGTAGTCATGCTGATTGTACTGGTACAAATTATTCAATCCATCGGTGATGCGTTGGTACGCCGTGTCGATCATCGATAAGCAAAACAAAAGCCTTTTTTGAACAAGGAGTTCATCATGAAGTTTAGCCTGAAAAGTTTACTGACTATTGCTGCTGCAGCCTCAACCCTGATTTTGGCCGGCTGTGGTGAAAAAGCCGTGGATAACAACAAAGTGAAAATTGGTGTTATGGCAGGGGCTGAAGCACAAGTTGCGGAAGTGGCAGCCAAAGTGGCTAAAGAAAAATACAATCTGGATGTCGAACTGGTGACTTTTACCGATTACGTAACACCAAACGCGGCATTGGATGACGGTTCTATCGATGCGAACGCTTTCCAGCACAAACCATACTTAGATAAACAAGTCGCTGATCGTGGTTACAAGCTAGCGATCGTCGGTAACACCTTCGTTTACCCAATCGCAGGTTACTCAAAACAGGTCAAATCGGTTGATGATCTACAAGATGGCGCACGCATCGCGGTTCCAAACGATCCAACTAACCTAGGTCGCTCACTGTTGCTGCTGCAACAACAAGGTCTGCTCAAACTGCGTGAAGACGTCGGTCTGCTAGCGACCGTACGTGACATCGTTGAAAATCCAAAGAAACTTGAGATCCTCGAATTAGATGCTGCACAGCTACCACGTTCACTGGATGATGTTGCTCTGTCTATCATCAACACCACTTATGCGAGCTCAATCAACTTAACACCAGAAAAAGATGGTATCTTTGTTGAAAATAAAGAGTCACCATATGTAAACCTCCTAGTAGCACGTGAAGCAAACGTGAACGCGGAAAACGTACAAAACTTCAAGAAAGCCTACCAAACCGAAGAAGTCGCTAAAGCTGCTTCTGAAATCTTCCAAGGTGGCGCAGTTAAGGGTTGGTAATGGCTTAACATTAAGCATTAGCCTTTAAAAACAAAGCATTGAAATAAGATCAAAAAAGGTTGGCTTTAAGCCAACCTTTTTTATTACCGCGATCCTTTTAATACTGGCGATCCTTTTAATCCTGAGATACCCAAACTACTTGGAGTTGCAGGTAGGCGGCAAGTGAGTTCATCCCCATGAGCATAGATACACTATGTGATTGGGGTGAGCAAACGTAGCCAACACCGCTGCAGCTTCAAGTAGGAAGGGTATAGAAAGACCGCGAATGTGGATGCTCTCCCAACGCTATTTCAAATGATCCCAAGAAATATTGGAGACGATTCGGCACGGCTCACAACGGAAATGGAAGATGTCATGCAGTGGCTCATCAAGCAGCCAGTGACCGCCACATTTAGGGCAAAGGCGCGCTTTTTCTTGCGCTAAACTACTGCCCCCCACCCGATACTGGTAGTAATACGTGGGTACTTTAGTCAAAAATTCAATCCGGCCACGTAAATCCCAACCTCGGCGGAACAAATCACTATCCACATCGCATATCTCATGCAGTGCGGCATGCTCAGCTTTGCACGCTCCGGCCATTTGCAACTCATCACACGCTTGCCACTCAGTTTGCCATTTGATCACCGCTTTGTGGTCACCATTAAAGGTCGGCGGATTACGATACAGTGGAATAGGCAACAGACTTTCACCACTGCGCAGTGGTGAACAAGTATGAACATAGGTAGTGTACAGCACTTGCCAACTCGGAGTTTCCTCTTCTGCAGCTTGTTCTGAGTTAATATCTAACCCAAGCACGCGAACTTTCGGCGCGAGCAAACTGGCCTCACTTAAACGGCTCACACAAGTTTCAACATATTCGGAATGAAATTTCGGGTGCAAGCTCTCTTTTTCAGGACACACGGCGCGCACATAAAACACCCCGTCGCCCAGCACAATAGGAAACTCACGCCCCAATACTTGTCCGTTATAGCGCAGCGCATCCATCAAACCATTGATGGCTTTATCCACGGCGCTGATGGTGGTGTTATCAAAACACTCAAATTCCAACTCAACCACGTACATCTCAATTCACCACAGGTTCAAGTTGTTCTAAAAATGCGGCAAGGTCAGCTGTCAACACTTCTCGTTGCGCCGTGCCAAGCTTTTCTAGGATCACATTGCCACTCAGGTTACACACTGAAACCACCGCCATTTCATCCTCGGTAGTCGCGATAAACACGGTTGGTTTTTGCTTTAAGCGACGCTGCATCACTAAATGACCCAAGATGTTTTCCTGCAAGCGGGTGAAATCATCTTCACTCCAAACTTGCAGCAGGGTTAATTCACGACCGCGCCAATGCGCGGGCATATCTGCACTAAACTGGCTGGCGTAAAACGCTTTAATATCCTCGTGCAGCGTAAGCTCAATCGCTCGCTCGACATTACTGAAATCCGCCCACACCTCCCGATTGACGGGACGCCAGCGCACCACATCGGTTAGCTCTTCAACCACACAAGGCGAAGCCAGTCCCAACAATTCATCATTTGCCGGTAACTGGCAGGTTTGCTGTGCACATTGTTGTACAAAACGCTGACTAAATGCACTCAAGGCTTGCACTACGCTTTGCGTCATAATCATCTCCATGTTGAGTTTGCGCCGCCTCGTTAATGACACTGGCACTGGGATTGCGTAAAATTCTGCACATTCTAATTGAATCGACTGAAAAACATGAGCAAATATTCCGATGCCAAAGAGCTAACTGGTTTAACTCTGGGTAAAAAAACCGAGTATGCCAACCAGTATGACCCAAGCTTACTGCAACCTGTGCCACGCAGCTTGAACCGCAATGATCTGCATCTTAGCGCTACTCTGCCTTTTCAAGGTTGTGATATATGGACGCTGTATGAGCTCTCTTGGCTAAATCAGAAAGGCCTACCACAAGTGGCTATCGGTGAAGTGTCGATTCCGGCAACCAGTACCAATTTGATCGAATCCAAATCGTTCAAGCTCTACCTTAACAGCTACAACCAGACTCGTTTTGCGTCTTGGAATGAAGTGCAAACGCGCTTAGTGCACGATCTTTCGGCCTGCGCGGGTGAAACCGTCTCCGTTAAAGTGAAACCACTGAGTGATTACACCGCAGAGCCGATTGTGACCATGCAAGGCGAGTGCATTGATGCACAAGATATTGAGATCTCTGGCTACGAGTTTGATGATACGCTACTGCAACAGGCCGCGCAGGGTGACATCGTCAATGAAGTGCTGCACAGTCATTTGCTCAAATCTAACTGCCTTATCACCAATCAACCCGACTGGGGCAGCGTAGAAATTGCTTATCGCGGAGCCAAGATTAATCGTGAAGCCCTACTGCGTTATCTAGTCTCTTTCCGTGAGCATAATGAATTTCATGAGCAGTGTGTTGAGCGTATTTTCACCGATATTATGCGTTACTGCCATCCGCAGCGTTTGACTGTATATGCCCGTTACACTCGGCGCGGAGGTTTAGACATCAACCCATTTCGCTCGAATTGCCAGTCAGCACCGGAGCATAACCAGCGCATGGCGCGACAATAAGGACAAAACTAAGGATGAGATTTCTGCGCTGGATAACCATAGCGATCTTACTGCTGACTTCAAGTTGGGCTCAGGCCACAATTTACTCTTCACCTATGCTCAATGAAGCCAGCGGCTTGGTCGAGGTCTCTCCCTTACAAGCAAAAAAAATGGCGCAACAGTACCTTAACGAGCGCCATTTAGCCGAAAAACTGGAAAAACACCCAGCGACGATAGCTCGAGATGAAGCTGACAGTCGTACTCGCACGCCAGGCAGTACCGTTGATGCTTTGATGATTTTGGCACAAGCGCTGGATAATCTTGGTGAGCATGAACAAGCTCAACTAATATTGCGCGATGCCAACGCGCTGACCGAGAAGTACCAACTCCCCTATTTACACCTCGATGTGCAAATCCTTAGCACGCGCCTTATTTGGCAAAAAGAGGGCGATGCGCTGGCCGCGCGTGAAAGACTGCGTCAGATTAATGAGCAGTATCAGGTGATCGAAAATGCCGATCACATCGCGAAAAGCATTGATTACAAACTTACGTTACTCAGTGCCGAAATAGCTTCGAAAGCCAATGATATTGAATTGGCCGATAAGCTGTTTGCAAAGGCCAAGCCTTATCTTGAAACCTTACAAAACGAAAAACCTGCTATCGAGTATCACTTAACCTTAGGCGAACACCATCTCAGTCATGAGCGTTATAATCTGGCGCTTTCAGAGTTACTGCTCGCCTATTGGAGTGCGATTGAAAACAACGCCAGTGTGTTGTTAGCCCAAGCGAATACGCTGTTAGGCAAGCTTTTTTTCAACCGTCAGGTTTTAGATAAAGCCCTCGACCACTTCTCGCAAGCAGCAGATTTTTATGGTCGCTACGAACAATCGCCATTTTTATCTGCTGTTCTCAAACAAATGGGTGATGTCTACTACCAGCAAGGAAAATATAACTTAGCCTTAGTGCATTATTTCAATGTTATTGATCATAAAAATAGTCAATCTCAGCTCAGTGATGAAATTGAAATTCGTATCAATCTCGCCGCTACCTATTTACAACTCTACAACTATCCGATCGCTGAACAATATTTAACCAACGCTGAAGAGTTATTAGGATTAGCTGATATTCCTCGTTTAAATGGGCACGCCGCTTTGTTGCATTCTGGGTTAGCTTATTATCAAGAAATAAACCAAGATATTGTTCGCTATGCAGAAATGGCACTGCAAATTGGTGAATCGATTAAAGATGATTATCTTCAAGAGCAAGCTTACCGTTTACTTTCTCTCGGTTATGAAAGAACGGGACAGGCAACCAAAGCGTTAGATAATTTTAAAAAGAGTCAGAGTCTCGCCCAAAAGCGACAAAATAAACTTAATCAAATAAGTGAAGATGCATTTCGCCAACAGCGCGAGTTTATTGAACAAACCTTACATTTAGTTGGACAAGAGAAAGAACTACAAGAGACAAAAAATCAACTCAGCCAATTACGCAAAATTGCCCTGTTTCTACTGAGTGTCAGCTTAATCCTTTTTATGATTAATTTGCGACGTGGTTATCTTATTCAACGCTATCAAGATGAAGTCTCTGAGTTACACGACACCTTATTTACCCACTCAAGATCGCGCCTGAGCAACCTGCGGATGCTCAATGCTAAGCTACCAAGTTCATTAGAAAATAGTAACCGCAACTACGAACAGTGGCAGCTAGGAGAACTCATTCAACAACCGCTCAACGATAGGTTACGTTTTGTGCTGATTGATATCCCTTTCATGCGCAACATGTATCTGCAAAATGGCTACACGGCAGGTTTAGAATTAGAGCGCGCTTTTGGTAAATTTCTTAAAACTAAAATAAAAGAACCTGATCGTTTGTATCACTTTTCAGATGCAAGCCTGTTGTATATCGAAAAAAATGGCAGTGAGCGAAGTGAGCCAGAAATATTATTCAACCAGATTCAAACTTGGCTGAATGATTTTTCACCAGAACGAAAAATAAACCGAATAATTCGTATAGGTATTGCCGATTACCCATTTTTACCTCGGGCTTATACCGCTATCAATGATAAAGAATTGCTGGATATTTTGTTAATGGCAACCAATATTGCCAGAGAGCTAAGTCTAAGCGAAGGTCAAAGTCAATGGGTCTATTTAAAAGCGATTGATAATGCCCCTGCCGCCAGTTTTGCTTCAGAAAATATTCGGCTTTCTTGTAAACAAGCAATAAATCAAGGGCTGATCAAAGTCCACTCCTCTTATAAGAATGAGGACAACATCAAAAAATTCTTAAAAGATGGATAAATGCTACCCAGTCGGCATAAACACAGAGTGACGCCAGCAAAATATTTGCTATTATCGACAAATCAATAAATAGGATCAGGATTGATCCTCAACTATCCAGTTTGTTGTACATGGGCGTTCTAGAACAAGATATCCAAGCAGAGCTTCAAAAACTGAAATCTCAGTTAGAACAAGTACGTTTGACACATAGGGATACTTCGTTCAAATTTAACCGAGAGCAGCAAGTTCTTAAACGAATGGTCACCTCCTTGGCTACGACTTGCCACGGCAGTAGTCTTAGACTAAACCAAAGTTTAGAAGAGCTCTGTTTTGCATTAGAACAACAAAAAGACATCAGTACGCTGATCCCGAAATTAGCCGTGCTAGAACGCATGTTGAAACAACAGTCATTGGCCATGGACAAACAAAATAGTCATCTGGATAGCCAACTACAGCACAGTGGTGAAACGCTACTGCGTGTTCCCGGCTTACCCGCCAAGATCAAACGTGATCTTCGTAATTTGCTGAGCTTTGCCGCCGCACAACCGCTGGAAAAAACTCAGCAAGCTCTGCGTTTGCTGGAAATTTATGAACGCGCGGTCAAAATTCAATGTGCGAATCCCAATCTGGCACTCAATGAAATCACTCAACAAGCGGATCGCGATCTACTGCAGCGTCTTTCTGTCGATTTGCAACACTTGATTACTGAGCTGGACTTCAATGGTGAATCGGGTGACCAACTAACGGATATCCGAACTAAGCTTCTGCTTGGGGTCAATACTCACACTCTGCTTGAGCTGACACTCGAAGTCCTGCGTTTAGTCGTTGATGGAAGCCATGCAGAGCGAAAGGCAGCAGAAGCCTTCTTAGAGCAAGTGAATCTCTCGATTGGCAATAACCTAAAAAGCGCAACCCAAAACCTTGAACAAAGTCAGAGTTACATGGCACACCGCCAAGAGATGAATGGCGAGCTGAGCAGTTTAGTCGCTCGTAGCCAGACGGCTCTCAAAGAGCAAACTGAATTAGAACAACTCAAGCTAAAAATGACCCCGTTACTACGGGAAATGTCTTCGCTTTCTGAACGCTTGCTCTTAGCAGAACAACGTGAGCAAGCTCTTCTCGAACGTATGCGCTACAGCAAAGATCAAATGGAAGCTCTGTCTGATTTGGCGCAAGACTATCGCCGCCGCCTTGAAGATCAGGCGTTACGAGCACAACTCGACCCTCTGACCAAAGTGTACAACCGCAGTAGCTTTACCGAACGGCTTGAACATGAGTACCGCCGCTGGATCCGCACGCAACACAATTTGCGGGTGGTTCTATTTGATATTGATAAATTCAAATCGATTAACGACAGTTTTGGTTATGCAGCAGGCGATAAAGCCTTAAGCATCATTGCTCGCACCATCAAAAAAGAATTGCGAGACAGTGACACCGTAGCTCGCTTCTCCGGTGAAGAATTTATTCTGCTACTGCCAGAACGCTCTGATAACGAAAATTATCAGATCATTCACCAAATTCAGCTCAACGTGTCGAAGCTGCCGTTCAAGTTCCGCGATAAGAGCCTAACCATCACACTGTCTGCGGCGAGCATCCGTTTCATGGATTCTGATACCCCAGAAACGGTTCTGGATCGTTTGAATCTGACGCTAAGTGAAGCCAAGCATATGGGTACAAGTCAGTTAGTTTGGAAATAACTGATTAATATTTAAGCTAATTAGCTATTAATTTGTGCTCAATTTCACAATTACCCCTTCACTCTATTTTCTTACCAGACTAGATACCTCTAGATTGAAGCCAGATATATCAAGAAGTTATCAACCCATTCTCTGGGTATCTCTGCTACTCTTGTTTTATAACAAATGCTCAACTTCATGCTCTAGCATGACCTCAACCTCAGGTTGAAGGAGGACACTATGATTATTCAAGTCAGCCCAGCCGGCAGTATGGACCTACTGTCACAACTCGAAGTCGAACGTCTGAAGAAGACAGCCTCGAGCGATCTCTACCAGCTTTATCGCAATTGCAGCCTTGCCGTGTTGAACTCCGGCAGCCATACCGATAACTCGAAAGAGTTGCTGGATAAGTATAAGAGTTTCGATATCACCGTCATGCGCCGTGAACGCGGCATTAAACTTGAACTGGCGAATCCCCCCGAGCATGCGTTTGTCGATGGACAGATCATCAAAGGAATTCAAGAACATTTATTTGCCGTGTTGCGCGATATTGTTTACGTCAATATGCATTTGGCCGATAGTCAGCGCCTCAACCTAACTAACGCAATACACATTACTAATCTTGTCTTTGGTATTTTGCGCAATGCAGGAGCGCTGATTCCCGGCGCCACGCCCAACCTTGTCGTATGCTGGGGTGGCCACTCGATTAATGAAATTGAATACCAATACACTCGCGAAGTAGGTCATGAGCTCGGTTTGCGTGAACTGAATATTTGTACCGGTTGTGGCCCTGGTGCGATGGAAGGCCCAATGAAAGGCGCGGCGGTCGGCCACGCCAAACAGCGTTATTCGGAATACCGCTACCTCGGATTGACCGAACCTTCAATTATTGCCGCCGAGCCGCCCAACCCTATCGTTAATGAGCTGGTGATCATGCCAGATATCGAAAAACGTTTGGAAGCTTTCGTGCGTATGGCACATGGCATCATCATTTTCCCCGGAGGTCCCGGTACAGCGGAAGAGCTGCTGTATATTTTGGGCATCATGATGCACCCTGAAAACGCCGATCAGCCGATGCCTATTGTGCTGACTGGGCCTAAACAGAGTGAAGCCTATTTCCGCTCTTTGGATAAATTCATTACCGATACCTTGGGTGAAGCCGCTCGCAAACATTACAGCATTGTTATTGATAATCCAGCGGAAGCGGCACGCATTATGAGTAATGCCATGCCTCTGGTGCGCCAACATCGCAAAGATAAAGAAGATGCGTACAGTTTTAACTGGTCACTCAAGATTGAGCCTGAATTCCAACTGCCGTTTGAACCCAATCACGAGAGCATGGCGAACCTTGATTTGCACTTGAACCAACGCCCAGAAGTACTTGCCGCCAATCTGCGCCGAGCCTTCTCTGGTGTTGTGGCGGGCAACGTCAAAGCGGAAGGGATCCGTGAAATTGAACGCCATGGTCCCTTTGAAATGCATGGTGACCCAGTGTTAATGAAAAAAATGGATCAGCTACTCAATGATTTCGTCGCCCAAAACCGGATGAAACTTCCAGGCGGTAGCGCATACGAGCCTTGCTATAAGATAGTGACTTAAACCTAAAGCCAATCTTTGCTCAAGCCTAAACCCGTCGCTTGGGTAGTAATCTTGACGGATTTGATTACAATAAGGGCCTCACAAGCCCTTATTTTTTATGGTTTTTGGTTATGTCTCTTCATCTTGTCATTATTGATGCGCTTAATTTGATCCGCCGCGTTCACTCCGCGCAGCCCGATCCCAATGACATCGCCAGAACCGCGGAAACCACAACACGCACTCTGCAGCGCATCATTAATGAAGCGCAGCCCAGTCATATGATTGCGGTGTTTGATCATCATTTATCTGATCGTGGCTGGCGCGCTGAGTTACTCCCAACTTACAAAGCCAATCGCAAACCCATGCCAGACGTTTTGCAGCAAGGGCTAGACTCCATTCAAGATGCGTGGTGGCAACTGGGGATTGATTCGCTGTTATCGGAAGGCGATGAAGCGGACGATCTGGTTGCGACATTGGCTTGTAAAGTGGCGGCTCATCAAGAAAAAGTGACAATTATCTCGACCGATAAGGGCTACTGTCAGTTACTTTCTCCGACCTTACAAATCCGCGACTACTTTCAGCAACGTTGGTTAGATGAGCCTTTTATCGCTCAGGAGTTTGGCGTTACTCCCGCACAATTAACCGACTATTGGGGATTGACGGGCGTCAGCTCAAGCCAAATTCCCGGCGTGGCCGGCATTGGCCCGAAAGCGGCGAAAGAGATTTTAAACCAGTTCTCGAGCATTGAAGAGGCGTATGCCAGCCCTGAACTACCGGCAAAGTATCGCAAAAAACTTGATCCTCACATTGAAATGGCGCGCATCTGTAAACAAGTCAGTGCCTTGAAAACGGACATCGAGCTTGGGTTTAACTTGCAAGATATCCGTTTTAACTCATCGTCCGCGGACTAAATCCCCTCTGATTAGGCATCACAACACAGACTACTGACTTTTCCACGCCGCGTAACTAAACCAGATCCAGCCTAAGATGAACATCACGCCGCCAAAAGGCGTGATAGGACCAAACCACTTCACACCCGTGAGTGAGAGCGCGTACAAGCTACCGCTAAAACAGACGATCCCGACCAAGAAAAACAGTGCAGCGCGGCGAAAGCCTTTATGCGCGGCTTCATGGAGTGGCAGCAACAATAATACGCCGCAAACGAGCAGAGCCAATGCATGGATAAATTGATACTGCACGCCCGTCTCAAACACACCGAGTAAATACGGGCTTAACATCTTTTTTAAACCGTGCGCCGCAAAGGCGCCTAAACCCACCGCAACACCCGATAGCAAGCCCCCGAGAGCGAGTAAATACTTACTGTTCATCCTTTACCTCATAACCCGAATTTACTGGTTGTGCTTATGTTGCAAAATATCCACTTGTTCACTGCGCGCCTTTTTCAGCATCCAATCGCGGAAAGTGGCGATGCGTCCCATATCCGCCTGCTTTTCATGACACACCACATAGAAGGCGTTATTGGTCATCAATACCTCATCAAAAGGGGCTATCAAGCGACCAGCATCAATTTCTGGTTGCGCTAACACGTTATTGCCTAACGCGACCCCTTGCCCATGCGCAGCCGCTTGCAACACCATGGTTGAGTGACTGAAGATCGGCCCATGGTTAACATTAACGTTATCAAGGCCGTTCTCTTTAGCAAATTGTTTCCAGTCTTTACGCGAGGTATCGTGCAACAAGGTGTGATAAGCCAAATCGCTTAACTTCTCCATTGGCTTGTTACCCAACAACAACGCCGGAGAACAGAGTGGGATCAAAAACTCCTGATACAACTTATCCGCGCGCAAGCCCGGCCAACTGCCTCGGCCATAATAAATCGCCACATCCACATCATCGGTCAGCGAACCTTCATCCATATCGACGGCCTTAATGCGCACGTCAATATCCGGCTCTTGCTGGTTAAAATCCGCCAAACGTGGCACTAACCATTGAATCGCAAAACTCGGCGGCAAACTGATGGTCAGCGCCCCTTTTTCACTGCGCTCAAGTAATTTATCGGTCGCTTCAGCTAATGAACTAAAAATATCTTTTATGTCGAGGAAGTAACTTTGACCTTCTTCCGTGAGCAACAAAGAGCGGTTACGACGACGAAAAAGTTTCAAGCCTAAAAACTCTTCTAATGCTTTGATTTGGTGGCTAACTGCGGCCTGTGTCACAAATAATTCTTCGGCAGCTCGGGTAAAACTCAAATGGCGAGCAGCCGCTTCAAACACTTTTAACGAATTGAGAGGGGGCAATCTTCTGGACATAGGGATACTCGGTTAAAGATTAGTTTTTTTAATCTGAAACATTATAATTTGTCCGTTGCTAACCGACCAGAGAAAATCTATATTTCATCGCGCAGCAGCGGCCTGAACGGCTTGATTTCCTTGTAAATCAATAGGCTTAGTTGTTGCGATGTTGTGTTTGCAAACTCGAAATTCGAGTTAGGTAGTTTCTACCATCCGTTTTGTGCAGTTATCCCTGCCACAAAACAAATACTTCCTGTATTTATTTTTGACCTGTCTGTCAAATTTTTAGCACCGCCTTTGGGCGGTGTTTTTTTATCTGCATTTTTAGCTCCAACCCAGCAAATACTACGCTTATACACAAACTACTTGGAGTTGCAGGTAGGCGGCAAGTGAGTGACAAATTTGTCTGGAACAAATTTGCACAGCCATCGGCTGGCCTTTGGTGAGAGCCAAGGATGGCTCTCATAATCCCCATGAGCATAGGCAAACTATGTGATTGGGGTGAATGAGCGTAGCCAACACCGCTGCAGCTTCAAGTAGGAAGGGGATAAAGCGAAAAAAACGCAGAGCCTGCTGAGCAAACTCTGCGTTTCATCCATTCATGATCGCGTTATGGGCAATGAACTACTATGGGCGATAAACTTTCACATTGTTAAAGCCTTGCTCTTGCAGGTAGAGCGCTTGTAAGCGGCTCATCACACCACGTGAACAGTACAGCAAGTAGGTTTTTGACTGATCGAGATCGCCAAATTGAGTCGCAAGCTTGTAGAAAGGCAGATGTTTCACTTCAACGCCATCAATCTCAAGCGGGCTTTCGTCTTCTTCGTCTGGGCTACGAATATCTAGCACGACGGCATTGCTCTCTTCCGCACTATTTACCAGTTCTACTTCAGGCGCTTTTTCCAGTGACTCTTTACCAATCTCACGAATGTCGATTTGACGTGCGTTGTACACCACTTGATCAAGCAGAGCAAAATCGAATTTGGCTTCTTCTTCATCCAGCTTCTCTTTTACCGCTTTTACGGTTGGGCTTTTGGAAATCACACCGCAGAATTCAGGCATGGTTTTGGCGAAATCTTCAGTACCAATTTCACGCGCCAGACGGATGATGTCTTCTTTATCCCAGTTGATGAGTGGGCGCAGAATCAAAGTATCGGTCACGTTATCGATATGGCGCAGGTTGGTCAGGGTTTGACTAGATACTTGGCCTAACGCTTCACCCGTAACCAAAGCTTGAATGCCAAACTTCTCTGCCACCATGCCTGCGGCGCGCATAAACATACGCTTGAGCACTACACCCATTTGACCATCATCGATTTTCTCGAGAATCTCAGCCACCACAGGGGCAAAATCGATCGCGATAAATCGCACTTTGGCCGATGAACCGTATTTTTGCCACAGGTAATAAGCGGTTTGCTTCACACCAATTTCGTGGGCGGGTCCCCCCAGATTAAAGAAGCAGTAATGCACTTTTGAACCACGTTTGATGTGCAGATAGCTCGACACACCTGAGTCGAAGCCACCAGAAATCAGGCTCAATACATCTTCTTGGGTACCCAGAGGGAAACCACCCAAACCTTTATGCCGCGCGATCACTTGGTTGAGCAGCTCATCGACCACTTCCACTTGCACGGTCACATCAGGGTTAATCAATTTTACCTTAGCACTGGCGATGGCTTGATTGAGGCCACCCCCAACATAACGTTCGAGTTCAATAGAGGTAAAATCATGCTTACCACGGCGTTTCGCGCGCACGACAAAGGTTTTGTTTTCGAGGTTAGCGCGATTTAGCTCCAGCACTTGCTCGTAGATGTTGTGCAGATCGGTAAAGCTTGATTGCTGCACTTCCAACACTTGCTGGATACCCGGTGTGGTCGTCAGTATCTCCAACACTTCGGCGTAATAAGTATCGCTGTTTGACGTCACTTCAATATGATCACGACGATTGAATACCGCCACCCCTTGTGTGCGGGCTTTCACAATAATTCGAATATTGCTCTCAAGGATCTTTGTGAAACGCTTACGTACCGATTCACTTTTCACAAAAATTTCCGGATGGGGTTTAACGATAAATTTCATACAGTTATTCGCAATCTGAGTTAGACAATCTGGCGAGCAGCAGGTAAACCTTGGCAAGGCGCTTACCGCTAAAGGGGCGCGATTATACACGATCACGCTTTATTGAGGAAAGCCCATAAAAAAGACAAGCCCAATGGCTTGCCTTTTTTAGTTTACAGTCGGTGTGTATATCTTCGGTTATTGTTGTCCGCTGTCTAGTGAAGGAACTTCGTCACTGTAGACTGGATCGCCTTGCAAGATACTGATTTCAACGCGGCGGTTGGTTGCCCGTTGCGCTTCGGTATCGTTAGGCCCTAACGGTTGGGTATCAGCCAATCCACGCACTTGCAGTCGTAGATGGTCAAAATCTTTGACCTTTTCCATCTCTTGCGCCACCGAAACTGCGCGCTGCGCAGAGAGATCCCAGTTCGAGCGATACAGTTCAGAGTCCAGTTTCTGGTTATCGGTATGCCCAGTCACCCGCACTTTACCGGGAATGTCTTTGACCAACTCAGCAATTTGGCGTACCAGAGGGCGGAACTTAGGTTGTAAGAATGCCGAACCTTCTGGGAACGCGCCTTTTTCGCGGATCCGAATGTCAATCTGCTGCCCCAAGTTTTCCACTTCAATGGCTCCTTGCTCAATTTCTCTAGACAGCGCTTTTTTGATGCTTTCTGCAACGGTTTCCATTTGCTCCGACATCGCTTGAGCTTGCTGCTGTTGCATTTCGGATTGGGTGTTCTGGCTATCTTGCACTGAGGTTTCTGCCGACTGACCGCCAGTAAGCTGACCGGAATCGCGTTGATTACCGCCCGCTCTGTCTGACTCACCCTCTTGGAATTCCAAGGTTTGTTGGGTGATATCGATGGTTTGCTGCATGATCACATCAATCGGTGTCGGCTCAGGACGACCGGGACGAAACTCTTGGGCAATAATACTGGTACCTTTAGGAATATCTTTCACTTCCAAACGATTTTGCACACCAAAGGCAAACTTCATTGAGCCAGCGATCTGCTTAAATTTCAGTACGTCCATCTCCGAGAACGAGAGCAAGAGTACGAAGAAGCACATCAGCAGTGACATCAAGTCCGCAAACGTCCCCAGCCATGCGGGCAAACCGGGAGGGGGACATTTACATTGTTGTTCGTCATCCATAGTCGGCTCCGCTACTCTTTATCAACATCAAGAATGCGTTTACTTGCGTTGAGGTAGTTCTTCAAATAACTATCGATAACCCTTGGGTTCTGCCCATCTTGAATCGCTAAAACACCGTCCATGATCAAACGACGGTTGAGGGTTTCCTGATCACGACGCAGCGCGAGCTTATCGGCAATCGGGAAGAAAATCATATTGGAAAGTACCGCACCGTACAGAGTCGTCAGCAAAGCAACCGCCATTGCAGGACCGATTGACTTGGGGTCGTCCATGTTAGACAACATGGCAACCAGACCAACCAGTGTCCCGATCATCCCCATCGCGGGCGCAACGTCACCAAAGGCGCGAAAAACTTGGGTTCCTTTGCTGTGGCGCTCATCGGTCAACACAATATCTTTTTGCAAGGTGGCACGCACCACATCCGCATCATGGCCGTCCACCAAAAGGTCGATCCCTTTTTGCATGAAAGGATTGGGGATCTCCATCTCTTCCAACGCTAAAAAGCCACCTTTACGTGCGGCATCCGCCATCTCGACGATTTTTGCAATCAGATCTTCGGGAGCATCAGCTTTAAACATAAAGGCTTTACCAGCGATTTTGGCCGCACCAAAAAACTGCCCCATCTCGAACTTCATGAGTACGACAAAGACCGAACCGCCGACCACGATAAGAACTGATACCACGTCAACGAACATCATTATGCTGCCGCCCAGTATCATCGCCATGACCACGAAAGCCATGCCGCCAATAAGACCAACCAGTGTTGCTAAATCCACGAAGCACTCCTCAGGCTACACATTCGCGATAATGAAAATCTTACCTTCATTATCGGCAACAGAATAAATTCTTTAACGAAATTGTCAGAATAGAAGGTGAAAACCTTAGTCAAGTGTATACGTAAAACTGGCAGAGATGCACCTGTCACGCGCAGAGTTTTTAGCCTTCGAATTATGACTTTGTGGACTTTTTTCCATTTCGTTATCTGGCGCGGTAAAAAAGCCTTCTATTTCTGACAAAATCGCTTGGTTAAATTTGACCAGCCAAGCCCCCTGAGGTAACTTTCGTGCATCTTAAGTAAGGCATAAAAAATATGGCGAGCAAGAAACCGGAAAACATGTCCTTCGAGTCAACCATCGAAGAGCTGGAGCAGTTGGTCGAACAGCTAGAAAGTGGCGATCTGGCACTGGACGAAGCACTGCGCAAATTCGAGCGTGGCATCTCTTTAGCCAGAGCTGGCCAGCTCAAACTAGACGACGCCGAGCAACGTGTGCGGATTTTGCTCAGTAACAGTGATGATGCCCCGCTCAGCGATTTTAGCGATGTAGCAGAGTAACCCGCTCCACCAGCCAGAACAACCGACAAAGATGAGTGTCCTATGATTGAGGCGTTATCCTCATACCAACAGCGAAATAACCAGCAACTGGATCAGTGGCTGAACCGTATTCCCTTTCAAACCTTGCCTTTAATCGAGGCGATGCGTTACGGGCTACTGCTCGGCGGCAAACGGGCACGGCCATATTTGGTGTACATCACGGGGCAAATGCTTGGCTGTGAACTTAGCGACTTAGACACTCCTGCCTCTGCCGTGGAGTGTATTCACGCCTATTCGCTGATCCATGATGATTTGCCCGCCATGGATGATGATGAGCTGCGCCGCGGCAAGCCCACTTGCCATATCCAGTTTGATGAGGCCACCGCCATTTTGACCGGCGACGCCCTGCAAACCTTGGCGTTTACTATTTTGGCGGAAGGCGCTCTTTCTGCTGCAGGCGAAACGCAGCGCGTCGCCATGATCCAAGCTCTTGCCGAAGCTTCTGGCGCACAAGGCATGTGCCTTGGCCAAGCGTTAGATCTGGCGGCGGAAAATCGCTTAATTTCGCTAGAAGAATTGGAAACCATTCATCGCAATAAAACCGGCGCTTTAATGCGCTGCGCGATCCGTTTAGGTGCTTTAGCCGCAGGTGAAAAAGGCCGCGCCATGCTACCGCATCTTGATCGCTATGCAGAAGCGGTTGGCCTCGCGTTTCAGGTTCAAGATGACATTCTCGATATCATTAGCGATACCGAAACCCTTGGTAAACCACAGGGTTCTGACCAAGAATTAAATAAAAGTACCTACCCTGCTCTTTTAGGCTTAGAGGGAGCACAACAAAAAGCACACACTCTGTTACAAGAAGCGCTTCTGGCTTTAGAAGCAATTCCCTACAATACGGAGCATCTGGAAGAGTTCGCCCGATATGTCGTCGAGCGCAAGAACTAAACAATAAGCGCGCATACTTATGACTCTTGATATCTCAAAATACCCAACACTGGCTCTGGCGAATACGCCAGACGAACTGCGTAGCCTTCCAAAAGAAGTGCTGCCTAAGCTGTGTGACGAGTTACGTACCTATTTGCTCAACTCGGTGAGCCAATCCAGCGGCCATTTGGCCTCAGGATTAGGCACCGTTGAGCTGACGGTTGCGCTGCATTACGTCTACCACACCCCATTTGATCATCTGATCTGGGATGTGGGTCATCAGGCTTACCCACATAAAATTTTGACTGGTCGTCGTGATCAGATGCCAACCATTCGCCAGAAAGATGGGCTACACCCTTTCCCATGGCGTGAAGAGAGTGAATACGACACCCTCTCGGTGGGTCACTCTTCCACCTCGATCAGTGCTGCACTCGGCATGGCAATCTGTGCAGGTAAAGAAGGTAAAGACCGTAAAGTGGTCAGTGTGATTGGCGATGGCGCGATCACCGCCGGTATGGCGTTTGAAGCGATGAACCACGCGGGGGATGTGCACCCTGATATGCTGGTCGTACTTAATGACAATGAAATGTCGATTTCAGAGAATGTCGGCGCACTGAACAACCATTTAGCGCAAGTGCTGTCTGGCAGTCTGTACACTTCTATTCGCGAAGGCGGCAAGAAAGTGCTGTCTGGCATTCCGCCAATCAAAGAGCTGGTTCGTCGCACCGAAGAGCATCTCAAAGGCATGGTGGTCCCCGGAACGCTATTTGAAGAGCTCGGCTTTAACTACATTGGCCCTGTGGATGGCCATGACGTACTGGAACTGATCAAAACCCTGAAAAACATGCGTGAGCTAAAAGGGCCACAGTTCCTCCACGTGATGACCAAAAAAGGCAAAGGCTACGCGCCTGCGGAAAAAGATCCGATTGGCTATCACGGCGTGCCTAAGTTTGATCCGAGCCATCACAGCTTGCCCAAAAGCAGCAATACTAAGCCCACCTTTTCGAAAATCTTTGGCGATTTTCTGTGTGATATGGCGGCGCAAGATCCTAAGTTGATGGCGATTACCCCAGCCATGCGTGAAGGCTCTGGCATGGTGCGTTTCTCCAAAGAGTACCCAAGCCAATACTTTGATGTGGCGATTGCCGAACAGCACGCAGTCACGCTGGCAACCGGTATGGCTATTGCGGGGTATCACCCGATTGTGGCGATTTACTCCACCTTCTTACAGCGTGGTTACGATCAACTGATCCACGATGTGGCGATCATGAACTTGCCGGTGATGTTTGCCATCGACCGCGCGGGGATTGTCGGAGCCGATGGTCAAACTCACCAAGGTGCGTTTGATTTAAGCTACATGCGCTGCATTCCCAACATGCTGATCATGGCTCCGGCGGATGAAAATGAATGTCGCCAAATGCTCTACACGGGTCATCAACATCAAGGCCCAAGTGCCGTGCGTTACCCACGCGGTAATGGCATGGGCGTTGAGTTAGAGAGCAGCTTTACCGCGTTGGAAATCGGCAAAGGCCGCTTAATGCGTGAAAGCACGGCCTGCGAAGGTGAGAAAGTCGCGATTTTGAGTTTCGGTACTCTGCTGCCTAACGCTTTACAAGCCGCTGAAAAACTCAACGCGACAGTGGCTGACATGCGCTTTGTTAAACCACTGGATGAAGCCCTCATCAAGCAACTCGCCCAAACTCATGATGTCCTCGTGACATTGGAAGAAAATGCGATTGCCGGTGGCGCAGGGGCTGGCGTGATTGAGTTTCTGATGAAAGAGAAGCAGCTCAAGCCGGTTCTCAATCTCGGCCTACCAGATCAGTTCATCGTGCAAGGCACGCAAGAAGAGATGCATGCAGAACTTGGACTTGATGGTGCAGGCATTGAGCGAGCAATTCGCGACTATCTGGTCAAATAGTCCTTTCCACCCGCCGCTTAACGTCGCTGAGGTAGAAATCAGAAAGAGAAAAGCCTTCATGATGAAGGCTTTTTTATTGGGCTGATTGAGAAAATCATCAAGCGTTGATTAACAGCGACTCTTGCCAACCAAACTCACTAAGCAAGCCTTGCCACACTTCATCTAGTCCAGCGCGAATCACTAACGGTTGCTGAGTATAAGGATGCATAAAACGTAACTCGCTGGCATGCAGCATCAAACGTTGCGCGGAAAAGTGTTCACGAAACAGTCGATTATGCACACCATCCCCATGCGTGGTATCACCGACTATCGGATGACGCAGATGTGCCATATGACGACGCAGCTGATGTTTGCGCCCGGTCTTCGGTTGCATCTCCATCAAGCAATAGCGGGTAGTGGCAAACTTTCCTGTGGAAATGGGCAGTTCCACTTTGGCGAGTGGCCGATAAGCTGTCACCGCCGACTGCGCTTCTTTATCTTGCTTGGCAAATTTATCGGCAATTTTGTCGAGCTCTTCTTTGAGTGGATAATCGAGCACATCCGCCTCTTCAATCCAGCCGCGCACAATGGCGTGGTAGGTTTTCTCCATCTCATGATTGGCAAACATCGGCATCACATCGGATGCAATTTGACTCGAAAGCGCAAACACTAAAACGCCAGATGTCGGGCGATCCAAACGGTGTAGCGGGAAAACGTGCTGACCAATTTGATCGCGCAGGGTCTGCATCACAAACTCGGTTTCATGCTTGTCGAGCCATGAACGGTGCACCAACATGCCAGCCGGTTTATTGACCGCCACCAAATATTCATCTTGATAAACAATCTCGAGCATCTATTGGCACACCTTGTCGATTTGTTGAATGACCGCAAGCACCGCTTGATAACGGGGCTCACCTTGCCACACTTCTGAGAAATACGGCTCCAGCGCGAAACCACGCGGTACCGCATTTTGGGCGATCGCCTGTTGCATTTTGGGCAGAAAAATCCACTGCAGCCACTCATGGGGCAACAGTGTATCCACTGCAAAGGGCTCTTGGCTGGCGAGAGCTTGTGAAGAAGGCGGTGCCGCTTGCCACAATTGCGCAGCACGCAATCTGACTTCCAACTCATCGAGTAACTTCACCAATACGGCGTTGAACTGCATAATTCGTCCGGTTTATTTCTATGATGACCTTGAAAAAGTGCCATAGAGTACCATTTATTGGAGAAAGAAAGTTAGGATCAATTTCCGCATGGACACTATTCGTACCCTCACGGCTCTGCTGCAAAATAGCGGCTGCCAGTACCAAATTTTTGATCTCGGACGCCGCGTGCAAGCGATGGATAACCGCCAATTTGCTCAAGTGGAATTAGGTCAACAAGCTTACCCGTTTCCGCTACAACGTCATGCGCAATTCGCTATCGTGTATTGGAATGAACAGCGTCAACCTTGGATCTGGATGCTAAAATTTGCACTTGATGAACGTGGCTTACTGCAACAAGCCGATGTCGGGCTATTTATTCAATATCTGCTCGAAGCAATGGGCAGCCGACTCCATCAATCTTTGACGGAAGAGCAGCAACAGAAGCTCGCCAATAATCCTTACACTTTCAAACCCAGTGAAGACAAGCTCGCGATGCTGCATAGCCAGATTCGCATGCAGATTGGTCTAGCCTGCAGCCAATACTACGAACACGCTCAGCACTATTTTTCAGGCGGTTTAGGCTGGGATAAGTGGCATACGGTGGGTTTGCAAGGGATTACCGATCTTTGTGCCCGTTTAGAGCAAGAACAAAACGGCGTATTGCTCCGTAAAGCCCTGACTCATTTGCCCGCCCAGCCACTTTACGCTGTGCTCGGGGCATTAGAGCATGTCACCTTACCGGAAAAACTGGCGAAACGCTTAAGTGAGCTTGCGGAGGCGGAAGTCAAAGCCAGCGATCCAGATCTGTTTTTGCTCGCTGCCTTAGTGCGAGCTTTGGCTGGAGCGCCTGCCAATATCCTTGATGCGACTTGCGATGCGATTCTCGCCTCTCCCGCAGTTTGCCATCCGGAAGTGCTGATTGCGCTTGCAGGACGCAGTTGGATGAGCTTAGAAAATAGCGGCCGTGCGCAACGCTTTTTGATCCGCTTAGCGCAAACTCAAAATCAACCCTTATTTAATCAATTGTTCGCGGACGTGGTCATGCTGCCCGCACTACGGGGAGTGATGCTGCCTTTATTGCACGCCAGCCCATCACCAGAGTTGGCACAAGCTCTAGAGCAGTTACAGCAGATGACGCGAGGATAATTCATGATTGGCGATTTACTCTTGATACTGGCGCTCTGTTTTGCCGGTTTTCTGTTTTGGCAGCAACGCCATCAAGCGGAAATCGCCAAACAAGCGATTCAACGCCACTGCGACAAGCTTGATTTACAGTTGCTCAACGTCGCCTTTGGCCAACATAAACTCAAAACGCCCTCTGGCCAGTGGCGTTGGCACACCATTTACTTGTTTGAGTTTTCCTCACTTGGCGATGATTGTTACCAAGGTAAGCTAGAAATGCAGGGATTTAGAACGGTAGGTTTTGCTCTGCCACCACACCGGATGGGCTAAGCCTATCCGTTTCAGCCGTCCAGACAAATTGGCTACATGGGCCATAAAATTCATCCAAATCCATGGCGTGGATAAAACTGAGCTTTTGCAAAATAGTACGCGCAGCTTCATGTTGCGCTTTAATGGTTGCGACCACACGCTGTAAACCAAAACGCTGACACATATTGGGGAAAAAGGCATTCAGAGCTTCACTGGCTAATCCTTGTCCCCAGTATGCTTTATCAAATAGAAAACCCAACTCAGCGCGACCTTCACTCTCAAACTCGATGAAGACATGCCCCATGTATTCACGGTTATAGTTATCCAGCACGGCCATCGCGTACAGAGAAGAATCATGCAATACCCGCTGAAAAAGCTGCTTCGCTGCCGCGACGGTCGTTGGTCCGTTCATCAGGGCACGGTTTTTCGCACAGTAATTGAGCACCAGAAAATCTGACTCAAACGCCTCAGTGTAAGGGATAAGTAGCGTTCTTCGGGTCGCTATAGTCACGGACATTCCTTGTATAGCAAAATCAATCAAACGGAAACAGCGCCTTTCCCAGATAGGAAGGCGCTATTTATTTTTACCTGAACTCAATCAAGTTATCTCAACATCCTGAATACACCAGTGATGTAAGATCTAGCCTAGTGACATTGTTATATTCATTATGTTCCTGAAGAAACAGCCGCGCACTCATTCTATGGTTGGCCTACAAAGCCTTATTAGCGCGAGTACTAGTACTCGAAAGGGAGATTAAGGAAAGCCCCGACACACGTGTCGGGGCTTAATCTTAGTCGCAGCATCCGGCTACTTGAATGTGCTCCATGCATCATCCATAACGGGCTGATCCTTTCAGCGAACTCCGAGCATCGCCATCCTAGCGGTGTCCTATTCATCCTGATGCCGAATAATCCTATTCAGCCTTCATCACTTGTTCCTTGAGCGGTGTCCTTGCCATCGTCCTGATGGGGTTCCCTCTCACATCCCTAGAGTATCCTGAATCATCCTTGCAGCTCACGTCACTGTGCGCTAACGCTATCCTTAGCGTGTCCAGCTTCCTGCTTGTGGTCATCCTCACCACTTCTCATCCTGAGAATCACAGTTCCTAGGTCATTTCCTTCGACAAGAGATAATTTACCCGTTTTGCTTTTTCGTACAAGCGGCTACGGGCCTACAGGCTAAGCCCCCAAACCCAACCAATAAAATAGACATTAAAAATCAAACAGATAAACAAAATCCCTCGTTATTCCTGCATCAATTCACTGTTTTTGCTTACACAAGGTGTAAGCGATCTCTCACAAACGATTGCCCCTTTTGCTCGCGAGTGTTTCTCAGTAAGATGGCGGCAAACCCGAATAAGGAACGATTATGCTGACCAAAGACGTGTCTCAAGAGCTAGAAGAGATCCTCAATATCCTTCAGCAGCAAGGCAAAGAGCCTAGCGTCGCGCTAGTCAAAGCTCGCTTAAAAACGCCTGTACCTATGCCTGCGATTATTGCCACCATTAAAAGCTGGAAAAGCACTCAGCGTATCCCCAAGGTGGAAGTCGCCACCGCCAATACCGGCAACAACCTTGAGCAACGCATTGAAATGTTAGAGCAAACAATTTTGCAGCTCACAGCACGTATTGAAGCGCTCGAAAACACGACTAAAGGAACTCAACGATGAAAATTTGGGTCGATGCCGATGCGTGTCCGAAAGTGATCCGTGAAACGCTGATCCGCGCGGCTGAGCGTACAGGCGTTGAATGCACCTTTGTCGCCAACCATCTGATCCCACTGCCCAAACGCGACAACATTCGCGCGCTGCAAGTCTCTTCTGGGTTTGATATTGCCGATAACGAAATCGTAAGACGCACTGAAGTGGGTGATTTAGTCATAACGGCCGATATCCCTCTCGCCGATGAAGTGATCAGCAAAGGTGGTTTGGCATTGAATCCCCGTGGAGAGCTCTACACCAAAGAGACCATCAAAGCGCGCCTGAATATTCGCGATTTTATGGATACTATGCGCGCCAGCGGTATTCAAACCGGTGGCCCTGCCGCGCTTTCGCAGACCGAACGGCGCGAGTTTGCCAATCATCTGGACAGAATTTTGGCTAAGCGCACTGGGTAATGACATTTTCTGATGTGTAAAAAAGCCTGCGATATGCGCAGGCTTTTTCGTATTCAGAGAAAACTCTATGGTGTGTAGTACGTGGCGGCGCCAGGACCAACCGGCAGACCTAACACAAATACCCACACGTAGAACAGTAAGCTCCAACCCACCATAAACACCACCGAATACGGCAACATGGTTGCGATCAAAGTACCGATACCGAGGTTTTTCATATAACGCGTCGCCACCGCCAGAATCAAGCCAAAGTAGCTCATCATCGGGGTGATGATGTTAGTGACCGAGTCACCGATACGATAGGCCGCTTGAATCACTTCTGGAGCGTAGCCCACCAACATCAGCATAGGCACGAAAATCGGCGCGGTGACTGCCCATTGCGCAGAGGCAGAGCCAATCATCAGGTTGATGTAACCACACATCAAAATGAAGGCGAAGAACAGCATGGGTCCCGTCAGTCCGATGTCTTTCAGGAAATCTGCGCCTAATACCGCCAATACTTGGCCAAACTTAGTCCAACTAAAGAAGGCAACAAACTGCGCCGCAAAAAATACCAGCACAATGTACATGCCCATAGAAGACATCGATTTCGCCATCGCATTAATCACATCACGATCGGTTTTCATCGTGCCAACCACACGGCCATAGACATAGCCGGGAATGGCAAAAAAGATAAAGATAAAGGCGACGATGCTCTTTAAAAATGGCGAACCAGAAACGAGGCCATCCTCTCCACGCAGCACGCCATCCGCCGGTACTATTGTCCAAGCCAATAATACGCTCACCACAACAACCGCTAATCCAGCATAGGCCAGCGCTTTTTTCTCTAGCGCCGTCAGAGAACCCATTTTGTCTTGGCTTAAGTCATCGCTGGCTTCTGATACATCATATTTGCCCAGTTTGGGCTCAACGATTTTCTCGGTCACGAATGCACCTAAAATCGCAATCACAAATGTAGAAGCCGCCATAAAGTACCAGTTGACTTCAGGACCAACGCTGTAAGTAGGATCAATCATACGAGCGGCGGTTTCGGTAATCCCTGAAAGCAAAGGGTCGACGGTGCCAATTAACAGGTTTGCCGAGTAACCACCAGAAACACCGGCAAACGCCGCAGCAAGTCCCGCGAGCGGGTGACGGCCTAGCGAATGGAACAGCATGGCTGCCAGTGGAATAAGAACCACGTAGCCTAATTCAGATGCCGTGTTAGAGATAATACCGGCAAACACGACAGTGAAGGTGACCATGCGCTTTGAAGCGCCCATCACCAGACCACGCATTGCCGCAGAGAGCAACCCAGAGTGCTCCGCAATCGCAACACCCAGCATGGCCACCAATACGGTGCCTAAAGGAGCAAAGCCGACAAAGTTTTTCACTAAGTTGGTTACGATCAGCTCTAATCCATCGGCATTGAGTAAGCTAACAACATGGATCATGCCATCTGCAGCACGACCTTTCGCGCCTTCAGGACGAGGATCCACAACTGACAGTTCGAAGTACCCAGCGATACCCGAAGCAACCAGTAGTACAACACAGAAAATGGCAAATAATGTGATGGGATGGGGTAACAAATTTCCCAAATATTCCACACCATCAAGAAAACGGGTAAGTAAAGGTTTCTTAGGTGCGTTTTGATTTATTGAAGCAGATGAACTCATCTGTTCCCTCCTTGTTTTGATTCCTATGCATTTGTGACAGAAATGTCAAAAGCGCGCGCAGAGTACTCGACAAGAAAGGTAAATTAAAAAGCAAAGATGTTACAAAATTTATCAACAAGACTATTTTTTGACCAAAAAATAAAAATAACCAGATGATCATGAGCATAAATGATCATCTGGTTAGATAAAAATCTTGCTACTAGCGCTGAACGGCTTTAAAGCGAGGATTTGATTTGCAGATCACATACAAACGGCCACGGCGTTTGACGATTTGACAATCTGGGTGACGATTTTTAGCGCTTTTTAGCGAGCTGAGCACTTTCATTTTGACTCCTTAGCAAACTGACCGAAACGACGAGTGAAGTTCGCAACGCGACCTTCTTTTTGTACCACACGTTGTTTACCGGTATAGAACGGGTGAGATTCTGACGAAACCTCGATGGTAATGTAGGGGTAAGTTGTGCCTTCCCACTCAATGGTGCGATCGGTTTGCAAAGTAGAACCAACCACAAAATAGTGATCAACCGTGGTATCGTGAAACACCACTTTACGGTAATCGGGATGAATGCCTGCTTTCATCTTAAACTCAAAACCTCAAATTGTTATGTTATAACATTTTAATTAATAATTATTCTCAAGGTGATTTGCAAGCGATTTTTACGTCTAGCTATGCTATTTTTTTTCCCCAACATCGCGTAAATATCGATAAAAAACATGTATCCCATTGAACCTATTGCAATTATTGAAAGCCCATACCAAGAAAAATTTGCCGTACCTCGTCAACCACGTTTGGTGCCAAGCGCGACCGCAAGAGTCAAATTGCTCGGTGAGTGCAACTGCGCTGAATCCATTCGTGGCATAGAGCAATTTAGCCATGTGTGGCTGCTATTTTTGTTCGACCAAAACCTCGCCGCAGGTTGGAAACCGACCGTACGTCCTCCTCGTCTGGGTGGTAATGAACGAGTCGGTGTTTTCGCTTCACGAGCAACTTTTCGCCCTAATGGGATTGGCATGTCAGCGGTCGAGTTAAAAGGGGTAAGCAAAGAAGGCGATCAATATTATTTAGAGCTCGGAAGCGTCGACTTGGTCAATGGCACACCGATCATTGATATCAAACCTTATATCCCCTACTCCGACTCCATTACCGACGCGCAAGGTGGCTATGCTGAGCAAGAGCCACAACGCATGGCGGTTACCTTCAGTGATGCAGCGCGGCAAATGCTCCAAGCACATCCTGAAGGTAAGATTCGCCAAGCGGTACTCTGTGAAGTGTTAGCGCAAGATCCGCGCCCGGCTTACAAAAAACATCGCGCTGACGATAAGTTATATGCGGTGAATTTGTACGATTGGAACGTGAAATTTACGGTTAACACTGAAGCAATCGTTGTCAACGCAATTGAACCCTTTTGACAAAACCATTTGGCTGATATTATTAGCGCCCAAATTCGCTTTATAACGTTACTCCTATAAATAAAGCGATCCCTTAAACTTTGATGAAACGGATACCATAGAATGCGTACCAGTAAATATCTTCTTTCCACTCTGAAGGAGACTCCAAACGACGCAGAAGTCGTGAGCCATAAGCTCATGCTACGTGCAGGTATGATCCGTAAGCTGGCTTCAGGTCTTTATACTTGGCTGCCTACCGGTCTGCGTGTACTGCGTAAAGTCGAAACCATCGTTCGCCAAGAGATCGATAATGCTGGTGCAATCGAAACCTTGATGCCGGTGGTACAGCCGTTTGAATTGTGGGAAGAGACTGGTCGCTCTGAAAAAATGGGGCCAGAGTTGCTGCGCTTTACTGATCGCCATGAACGTCCGTTTGTATTAAGCCCAACCGCAGAAGAAGTGATCACCGCGCTCGTTCGTAATGAAGTGAACTCTTATAAGCAACTGCCACTGAACCTGTACCAAATCCAAACCAAATTCCGTGACGAGCGTCGTCCACGTTTTGGTGTGATGCGTGCGCGTGAATTCTCAATGATGGATGCTTACAGCTTCGACATCGACAAAGACGGCCTGCAAAAATCTTATGACGCGATGCACGCAGCTTACTGCAAAGCTTTCGATCGCATGGGTCTGGATTACCGTCCAGTGCTGGCAGACAGCGGTGCAATTGGTGGTAACGGTTCACAAGAGTTCCACGTTCTGGCAGAAAGCGGCGAAGATCTGATCGTATTCTCAACCGAATCGGACTACGCAGCGAACATCGAAAAAGCAGAAGCACTGGCACCAGCGACTGAAGCGGCGGCGCCAACTCAGGAAATGACGTTGGTGGATACTCCAAACGCGAAAACCATCGCGGAATTGGTTGAGCAACACGGTCTGCCAATCGAAAAAACCGTGAAAACGCTGTTTGTAAAAGCCTCTGATGCGATCGATGCATCTATCATTGCACTGATCATCCGTGGTGATCACGAACTGAACGAAATCAAAGCAGAAAATCTGCCAGAAGTTGCCTCTCCACTGGAAATGGCCAACGAAGAAGAGATTCGTGCGTTGATCGGAGCAGGCCCTGGTTCATTAGGTCCTGTAGGCCTAAAACTGCCATTCATCGTTGACCGTACGGTTGCAGTAATGAGCGATTTCGGCGCTGGCGCGAACATCGACGGCAAACACTACTTCGGTATCAACTGGGGTCGTGACGTTGAACTCGGCAAAGTCGAAGATCTGCGTAATGTTGTAGAAGGTGATCCAAGCCCATGTGGCAAAGGCACACTGATGCTTAAGCGCGGTATTGAAGTCGGTCACATCTTCCAGTTGGGCACCAACTACTCTGAAAAAATGAACTGTGGCGTGCTCGATTCAAACGGTAAAAACGTCATCCTTGAGATGGGTTGTTACGGCATCGGTGTATCTCGTGTCGTGGCTGCTGCCATCGAACAAAACCATGACGATTACGGCATCATCTGGCCAGATGCGCTAGCGCCTTTCCAAGTGGCGATTGTGCCAATGAACATGCACAAATCTGAGCGCGTTCAGGAAGCAGCAGAAAAGCTATACGCAGAATTGACTGCCGCTGGCATCGAAGTGTTGTTTGATGATCGTAAAGAGCGCCCAGGTGTTATGTTCTCAGATATGGAACTGATCGGCGTGCCACACACCATCATCATTGGTGATCGCAGCATGGATGAAGGCAACTTCGAATACAAAAATCGTCGTAGTGGTGAAAAAGAAGCCGTGGCGATGGCATCCATCATCGACTTTATCCACGCTAAACTGGCCTAATTTTCGGTCACATTCACTTACAAAGGCTGCCTTCGAGCAGCCTTTTTTATTGCCCGCCATTAATACTGGATTCATTTTTCTCCCCCTACACTGAGTCAAAACCAGAGGAGATAAGCCATGGATCTTAAATCATTACTCAACCAAGCACTGAGCTCAGACCTTGTCAAAAAAGGCAGCGAGCAGTTGAAAACCTTAAGCCAAGATAAAAACCAACTCAGCACGCTAGGAGCAGGAGCTTTAGGTGGCGGTCTGCTTGGTATGTTGCTTGGCTCTAAAAAAAGCAAAAAATGGGGCAAAAGCGCTTTAAAAGTTGGTGGAGCGGCGGCGCTCGGTGCGCTCGCCTATAAGGTCTACAACGATTGGAATGCCAATCAAAAAGGCAATACAGCACCAACCCCTTTTGATGAAAGCAATCCTCGCCATGAGTTGATCATTTTAAAAGCGATGATCGCCGCCGCGAAAGCGGATGGACATGTCGATGAGCAGGAGATGGCACGAATCCAACAAGCGATTGATGAACTGGGCGCGGATAATCAAGTACAACAATTGGTGGAACAAGAGCTACGCAAGCCTCTGGATCCTGCTGAAATTGCTCGCTTTGCGCAAAATACAGCTCAAGCCTCTGAGCTTTATTTGGCTTCATTATTGATTGCGGATGAACAGAACTTTATGGAAAAAGCCTATCTCAACGAACTGGCTAAACAGCTCGGCTTGGATGATCAATTGGTCGCGCAACTGAACTTACAAGTTACTGGTCAGTAATTAGTCAGTCATACGGATTCCTTGAGCCAACGCAAGCTGTAGGTTTGGTATTTTTCTGCTCTCAAGGTATATTGAGAGCAGTTATCATTTGAGGACACCCTGATGAAAGTTTATGACTGTTGCGAACTGGTACGCGAGCTTTACGCGCAAATTGGTAGTGGTGATCAAGGCTATATTCCGCAAGCCATCAGCTGCGCTGTACGTGCATTAAACGAGATTGCGGCTGATACCGCCCTACCACTGGCAGCACGAGAAAAAGCGGCGTTTGCGGCGGCGAATTTACTGATTTCCGATTTTGAGGATTAATCACCATGAATCTCGCGAATTTTGCCACTATGGATCCGATCATGCTGATGAGCATCATTAACATGAAACTGCGTGACGACTTTGGTGGTGATCTAGATAAACTCGTCAGCTATTTCGATATTGATCGCAGCGCGTTAGAAGCTAAGTTAGCAAGCGCTGGTTTTGAATTTTTACCGCAAGTCGGCCAATTCCGCTAAATCAACGGTTATCGCAAAGCGCCCTTTCAAATCGGGTCTGAAAAAACGAAAAAAGCGCAGAAGTTCTCTGCGCTTTTTGTTTGTCCTTAAGTTTAAGGTGCCTACTTAACCAAGGTATTTACGGGCATTTTGGAACATACGCATCCAAGCGCCATTCTCACCCCAGTTATCAGGGTGCCACGAGTTGGCGACGGTACGGAATACACGCTCAGGGTGCGGCATCATAATCGTCACACGACCATCTTGAGTGGTTAAACCGGTAATCGCATTCGGTGAACCGTTCGGGTTGCTTGGGTAAGCTTGGGTTGGCTGACCAAAGTTATCCACGAAACGAATCGCTACGGTGCCAGATTGCTCAATTGCCGCCAGATGCTGAGCATCACGCACTTCCACACGACCTTCACCATGAGAAACCGCAATCGGCATTCTTGAGCCCGCCATCTCGCTAAAGAACAGCGATGGTGATTTTTGCACTTCGACCAAGCTAAAGCGTGCTTCAAAACGATCCGACTCGTTACGCACAAAACGTGGCCACAGCTCTGCGCCCGGGATCAAATCACGCAGGTTAGACAGCATTTGACAGCCGTTACACACCCCAAGTGAGAAAGTATCTTTACGTTGGAAGAATTGCTCAAACTGCTCACGCGCTTGGGCGTTAAACAGAATCGATTTCGCCCAACCTTCGCCCGCCCCCAGTACGTCACCGTAAGAGAAGCCACCACAAGCCACCAGACCTTGGTAAGCATCGAGCACGGTTTGCCCAGTCAGAATGTCGCTCATATGCACATCAACCGCATCAAAACCAGCGCGGTCAAACGCTGCCGCCATCTCAACATGTGAGTTGACGCCTTGCTCACGCAAAATCGCCATTTTCGGACGCACACCTTTGGCGATGTAAGGCGCAGCAACGTCGGCTTGCACATCGTAAGTTAACTTCGCATTCAAGCCCGGGTCACGGTTATCTTGTTTGGCCGCAAACTCTTGATCGGCACACACCGAGTTATCACGCAGCGCTTGCATCTTATGGGTCATTTCCGCCCAGATGGTGCGCAGCTCAGTACGAGAACGCTCAATCAAGACTTCTTCACCACAAGTGATCAGCAGACGATCGGATGCTTCTACTTCACCAATCACGTGAGCACACGCATCTAAGCCATGGGCGGCAAGCGTTGCCAGAACGGCATTCAGCTCATCATTTTTCACCTGAATCACAGCGCCAAGCTCTTCATTGAACAGTGCCACCAGTGCATCATCACCCAAGGTTTCAATATTGGCTTTAATACCACAGTGACCCGCAAAGGCCATTTCCGCCAACGTCACCAATAAACCGCCGTCACCTTTGTCGTGGTAAGCCACCAGCTTGTCGTTACGCACCAGCGTTTGTACTGCATCAAAAAAGCCTTTGAGCTGCGCCGCGTTATCCACATCAGCCGGCTTATCACCCAACTGTTTGTACACTTGCGCCAATGCGGTTGCGCCAAGACGATTTTGACCATTACCCAAGTCAATCAAGATTAAGCTTGTCTCACCAAGGTCAGTACGCAGTTGTGGGGTCACGGTCTTGCGAATGTCTTCCACACGTGCGAAAGCGGTGATGATGAGTGACAGCGGCGAAGTCACTTCTTTCTGCTCACCATTTTCCTGCCACTTAGTTTTCATCGACATCGAGTCTTTACCGACTGGGATAGTGATACCCAGTGCTGGACAAAGCTCTTCACCGACCGCTTTCACTGCTTCATACAGACCAGCATCTTCACCCGGATGGCCCGCTGGTGACATCCAGTTCGCAGAGAGTTTGATACGTTTCAGATCGCCAATATCGGTTGCGGCAATGTTGGTAATGGCTTCACCGACCGCTAAACGTGCAGAGGCACCGAAATCCAACAGCGCAACTGGGGTACGCTCCCCCATCGACATGGCTTCGCCGTGGTAAGAATCAAAACTCGCGGCCGTTACCGCGCAGTTTGCGACAGGAACTTGCCATGGACCGACCATTTGATCCCGCGCGACTAAGCCAGTCACTGAGCGGTCACCGATGGTGATCAGGAACGTTTTTTCTGCTACTGCCGGTAAACGCAGTACGCGATCCACCGCTTCATTGAGCTCAATACCAGAACGCTCTAGCGCTGGGCTTGAAACTTTCAGCGTGCTCGCTTCACGATGCATTTTCGGCGGCTTACCCAGCAGAATATCCATCGGCATATCAATCGGCGTGTTAGCAAAGTGGCTGTCTTCCAGCGTCAAATGGCGCTCTTCGGTCGCTTCACCCACTACAGCATAAGGGGCGCGCTCACGCTGGCAAATCGCATCAAACAGCGGCATATCTTCCACTGCAACCGCCAGCACATAACGCTCTTGCGATTCGTTACACCAGATTTCTAATGGGCTCATGCCCGGCTCATCATTCGGCACATTGCGCAGTTGGAATTTACCACCGCGATCGCCGTCATTCACCAGCTCAGGCAGTGCGTTAGAGATACCGCCCGCGCCCACATCGTGGATAAAGGCGATTGGGTTTTTGTCACCAAGCTGCCAGCAGCGGTCAATCACTTCCTGACAACGGCGCTCCATCTCAGGGTTTTCACGCTGCACAGAAGCAAAATCCAGATCTTCAGCAGACTGGCCAGAAGCCATCGAAGAGGCTGCGCCACCACCGAGACCAATGTTCATCGCAGGACCACCGAGCACGATCAGTTTTGCCCCCACAGGGATCTCTTTCTTCTGAATATGTTCGGCGCGAATGTTGCCCATACCGCCGGCAATCATGATCGGCTTGTGATAACCACGCACCTCTTCACCGGCATGTGAGGTCACTTTTTCTTCATAAGTGCGGAAATACCCAAGTAGGTTCGGGCGACCAAATTCGTTGTTGAACGCCGCGCCGCCAAGTGGCCCTTCCAGCATGATATCCAGCGCATTCACAATACGGCTTGGCTTACCAAAATCGCTTTCCCATGGCTGTTCAAAACCGGGAATACGCAAGTTCGAGGTGGTAAAGCCCACCAAGCCCGCTTTAGGCTTGCCGCCAATACCGGTTGCGCCTTCATCACGAATTTCACCGCCAGAGCCCGTTGAAGCCCCCGGCCAAGGCGAAATCGCAGTTGGGTGGTTATGCGTTTCCACTTTCATCAGAATGTGGGCATCTTCATGGTGATAAGAGTACTGACGGCTCTCGGGGTCGGGGAAGAAACGGCCAACCGTCGAGCCAGTCATTACCGCGGCATTATCTTTATAAGCCGAAAGCACATAATCCGGCGTCTGTTCAAAGGTGTTTTTGATCATCTTGAACAGTGACTTGTCTTGCTTAACCCCATCAATCGTCCAATCGGCGTTGAAAATCTTGTGGCGGCAGTGCTCTGAGTTCGCCTGCGCAAACATCATGAGTTCAATGTCGTTAGGATTACGCCCCAGTTTAGTGAAGCTCTCAACCAGATAATCAATTTCATCTTCCGCCAATGCCAGACCAAGGGAAACGTTTGCCTCTTCAAGCGCACGACGACCGTCCGCTAACACATCGACCTGACTCATCGGTGCAGGTTCCGCCACGCTGAACAGTTGCTGGGCATCGGTGAGTTCTGCGAATACGACTTCCATCATGCGATCGTGTAGCAAGGCTTTTAGAGTGACAACTTGAGCTTCGGTAAGCGGCATTTCTGTCTCAACATAATAAGCCGTACCGCGCTCAAGACGCTTGATACTGCGTAAACCACAGTTGTGTGCAATATCGGTGGCTTTAGAAGACCAAGGTGAGATGGTACCCGGACGCGGCGTGACCAATAACAGTAAACCTTGCGGTTCATGTTCTTGGATCGTTGGACCGTAAGTGAGCAGTTTTTCGAGCTTTTCCAACTCTTGCGGATTGAGCTCTGCCTTGAGATCGGCAAAGTGCATAAACTCGGCGTAAATGCCTGTCACTGGGAGGTGTTGTTCACGACACGCGGTGAGGAGCTTGTTAACACGAAACTCTGAAAGAGCTGGGGAGCCACGCAAAATTCTCATGTGCTTAGGTCTCTATGTCCAATTGATTGAGGTGTAATTGGCATAAACTCTTTCAAATACAGAACATTAAACTCTATTTGTTGAATGTATGCCGATTTCACCTCTACTAATGGCTGCGCATTATAGAGGATTTCTTTTTGTGACGTAACACCAAAAGCAACCGTTTGCGTCATTTTTTTCGTTAATTTTGAGTTACGACCCATTTGCACAAATCTTCGAGCAAAATGACAGCTTAATCAGTGAGGACTTTGCCAAAACCAGCGCCTTTGATATAAAGGCATCTGTCTTGATGAGAGAAAACCCAAATTGATGACTCCTTTTGCTTATAAATTCCCCGTTCGCGCACTCTGGCTAGGCCTATTAAGCCTGCTCTTAGTCGGTTGCCAAATCGACTCAGAGCCCAAAAGCGAGCTAGAGAAAATTCGTGAACGTGGTGTTTTACGCGTCGGTACTCTCAACAACCCCCTCTCCTATTACATCGGCCCTGATGGTCCAACGGGATTGGATTACGAGTTAGCCCGCGAATTTGCCAAAGAGCTTGGCGTAAAATTGGAAATGAAGCCGGCATACCGCCTATCTAGCCTGTTTCCTGCCTTAAAAAACGGCGAAGTGGACATCATTGCCGCCGGCTTAAGCCAATCCGAACAGCGACTTAAGGATTTTCGTGCCGGGCCTGCTTATTATTACGTCTCACAGCAAGTGGTCTATAAAAAAGGTGACTGGCGACCACGCAGCTTCAAACAGTTGGTCGAACGTCAGCAAGCCTTATTAAAGGACAATCCTGAATTATCCTTTTTCAGCGTGGTGGACGACTCACATTTTGAGCACACCTTGCTAGCCAAACAGCAGAAATACCCCGATTTTCAATTTCACGTCGACAGCAATTCCGATGTGAATGACTTACTGAAAAAGGTCTCACAAGGCGAGTTACTGTTTACTATGGCCGACTCTGTTGAGGTGTCGCTTTCTCAACGCATCTATCCTGAACTGGCAGCGGCATTTGAATTAACCGAAGATCAGCCGATCTCATGGTTTATCCGCCGTTCCGACGATGAAAGTCTGTATGCCTTAATGATTGAATTCTTTGGCAATCTCAAGCAATCGGGCTATTTGGCGTCTTTGGAAGAAAAATACATCGGCCATATCGGTGCCTTTGATTATGTCGATACCCGCGCCTTTATTCGCGCGCTGGATACTCGATTACCTCGATGGACACCTCTCTTTCAAAAGTACTCGGCAGAGTTTGATTGGCGCTTAGTTGCAGCGCTTGCGTATCAGGAATCGCACTGGAATCCGTACGCAAAATCGCCCACAGGTGTCCGTGGTTTGATGATGTTGACACTTCCAACCGCGCGCAGCGTAGGGGTAAGCGATCGCCTCGATCCAGAACAGTCGATTCGTGGCGGTGTGGAATACCTGCGGCGTATGATGGAACGCGTTCCTGATTCGATTTCCGAACATGAAAAAATTTGGTTTGCCTTAGCCTCTTACAACATTGGCTACGGACATATGATGGATGCGCGGCGCTTAACCAAAAGCCAAGGCGCAGATCCTGACTCATGGGCGGATGTGAAAGATCGCCTGCCGCAGTTACAGCAGAAAAAATATTTCACTCAAACCCGCTATGGTTATGCGCGTGGCGATGAGGCACGCAGCTATGTAGAAAACATCCGCCGTTACTACCAAAGCATCATCGGCCATCTTGAGCAGCGTCAATTGGCGACAGGCGATGAAAGCATTGAAGATCTTGCCGTGATTGCTCTTGATGACGAGTTTTTCAATGAAGAAACCAGCCGTGAAGCTTTGGATGAAGAAGCGGTAACACTCGAATCTGATTCACTTGAAAGTAGTGAATCTAGCGCCGAGCCATCTGCCAAGCCATCCACTGAGAGCAAAAATTAGCCACTTGATTTTTAGGAAGAAAACACGTAAATCAATGTGTGAATTAAATCGCTTTCCTGTTGTCAGAAACAGGTAACATTCCAATGCAATAATAAAGCAGATCGATAAGCGATTTATTAGGTTCCCTGACGTTAAGTAGTCAGGGTTTTTATGTCAGTCAGTCGTAGGAGGGTGTTTTATGTTGAGACGTAAACGTCAATCAAAACTCCTGAACAAAACCGTATCCGCTAACCGCAGACGCCGTATGCTGGCCAATAGCAAGAAAAAAGTCTTGGCTCGTCACCGTGCGTTCGTCCAGTTAAGCTGCTAGATACCACTCGAATGGCAAACATCATTGTCGATGTTTGCCAAAGATTTACTTCTTTTCTTTCCTTTCCGCATCCCGTTTCGCTTTGATCTCTTTTCTTCGACGCTGGAAAAATGCTTGTAGCTGAGCTCGGCATTCCTCTTCCAAAAGCCCTTTCTCAACCGTCGCGTAGTGGTAAGCCGCTTGGCTGCTAAACAGATTTATCACCGTTCCCGCCGCGCCCGCTTTCAAATCTGGCGCGCCATACACAATACGTTTTACCCGACTATGCAACAGTGCTCCTGCACACATGGGGCAAGGTTCCAGTGTGACATACAAGGTGGTATCGAGTAGTCGATAGTTATTCAGCGCTTTCCCTGCTTTTCGAATCACTTCAATTTCCGCATGCGCAGTTGCATCATGATGCGTAATAGAACAATTCCAGCCTTCTGCAATGATTTGCCCATCTCGAACCAACACAGCTCCAACAGGGACTTCTCCCAGTTCCTCTGCTTGAGCAGCTAACGCAATGGCTCGGCGCATAAATTGCTCATCGAGAAGGGAAAATGATGGGAATTTCTCTGCCATGTTTACCTCTATCGTCTAGGGCGGAAATTATAACGGTTAATCGGAGGTACATAAATGCTGTGCCAAATACTCAACCAGTAAACGAACTTTTGGTGATAAATGTCGATTGTGCGGATAGAGAGCCCAAACTCCTTCACGATCATCTCGGAAATGAACCAATACTTCGATAAGCCGGCCGGAGCTCAGATGCTCATCAACGTAATAATCGGGCAACTGAACTAAGCCAATCCCTTTTAATGCAGCATCCAATAAAACAACGCCGCTAGAACAACGAATTCGCCCATTCACTTTGACAGTGCGACCTTGTTGATTTTCTTTAAAACGCCAATGATCGTGCGTACCAACTAAGCAATTGTGCGAAGACAAATCCGATAAAGTGTGGGGCATACCGTGTTGTGCAAAATAGTCTGGTGTTGCACAAACATGAAGGTGTCGGTCGTTCAATCGACGGGCTATGGAACTGGAATCTTCAAGTTGGCCAAGGCGAATCGCGACATCCACTCCTTGCTCAATCAAATCAAGTTTTTGGTTGTTGAGTACCAGTTCCAAATCAATTTTGGGGTAGAGCAACAGAAAATCATTCAACAAGGGGGCAATTTTTTGCTCACCATAAGTGACTGGTGCTGTGATTCTTAATTTGCCTTGAGGAGTCTCCTGCATTTGTGTCACAGCAAGTTCGGCTTGATGAAGCCCTTCTAATAGACTACGACAATGTTGAAAATAGATCAGCCCCGCTTCAGTCAATGAGACCTTTCTTGTAGAACGCAACAACAGCTTCACACCTAAACGATCTTCCAATTGGCCGACTCGTCGACTCACATTAGCTACAGAAGTTTCAAGGCGCGTCGCAGCAAGAGTAAAGCTGTTAGTTTCAGCCACTGCAACAAACTCATTCACACCTTCCCAATGAATATTCGCCATTACATCACTACCTCACTTGCATTATTACAATTTAGTAAAAGTAATTATCAATTAAACAGGATTATAAACCAAATTGAAATAACTATACTAAACCTCATCGTTCGGTGTGTAGATAAACCTCCGCTTAGTTAGACAATTAAAGGATCCATTCCATGACTCAAGATAAATTCATCAAATCACGTGCAGCAGTTGCTTGGGGGCCAAATCAACCACTGAGCATCGAAGAAGTCGATGTAATGTTACCGAAATATGGAGAAGTTCTCGTTCGTATCGTTGCGACAGGCGTTTGTCATACTGATGCCTTCACGCTTTCTGGAGACGATCCAGAAGGTGTCTTCCCTGCAATTTTAGGACACGAAGGTGGCGGTATTGTAGAAATGGTTGGCGAAGGCGTTACCAGTGTATCGGTTGGCGATCATGTTATTCCCTTGTACACCGCAGAATGTGGTGAATGTAAGTTCTGTCGTTCTGGCAAAACCAACTTGTGCCAAGCAGTTCGTGAAACACAAGGCAAAGGGCTAATGCCTGATGGCACCACTCGCTTTTATAAAGATGGTAAGCCTATTTTCCATTACATGGGTTGTTCAACTTTTTCTGAATATACAGTGTTACCGGAAATCTCGCTGGCGAAAATCAATAAAGATGCCCCTTTGGAAGAGATCTGTTTACTCGGCTGTGGTGTTACCACAGGCATGGGAGCAGTATTAAACACAGCTAAGGTGAAGCAAGGCGATACAGTGGCTATCTTTGGCCTTGGCGGTATTGGCCTCTCAGCTATTATTGGAGCACGCATGGTCGGAGCAAGCCGTATCATTGCCGTAGACATTAACGACAAAAAATTTGAACTGGCTAAACAACTAGGCGCGACAGATTGTATTAATCCTCGACAGTTTGATAAACCGATTCAAGAAGTCATTATCGAAATGACCGATGGCGGTGTTGATTTTTCTTTCGAGTGTATCGGTAATGTCAATGTGATGCGCCAAGCTCTCGAATGCTGTCATAAAGGTTGGGGGGAGTCGATCATCATCGGGGTTGCAGGTGCTGGGCAAGAAATCTCTACTCGCCCGTTTCAGTTAGTCACTGGCCGAGTCTGGCGGGGCAGTGCATTTGGTGGTGTAAAAGGCCGCACTCAATTACCAACAATCGTTGAACAATACCTCGCTGGTGAGTTTGGATTACAAGAATTCATTACACACACCATGCCACTGGAAGAAATTAACGATGCATTTGAACTCATGCACTCTGGAGAGAGCATTCGATCGGTAGTTCACTTCGAATAAATTATTAATAAACAGTAGATTGGCGAGCTCATGCTCGCCAAAGGAGTCTGCATGGTTTTAACACATCTTAGTCAATCAAGAGTTTTCCAGGGTTGGCATAAGCAATACCAACATCGCTCAGAAGTACTCAACTGCATGATGCGATTTTCGATATTTTTGCCTCCACAAGCTACCAATAACCACAAAGTTCCAGTCTTGTATTGGTTGTCTGGTCTCACCTGTAACGACGAAAACTTTATGCAAAAAGCTGCAGCATTTGAAAAAGCTGCTGAACTTGGGTTGGCAATAGTAGCAGCTGATACTAGCCCGAGAGGAGAAGGAGTGGCTGATGATCCAGATGGACAATATGACTTAGGTCTTGGTGCGGGATTTTATCTCAATGCCACTCAGCAACCTTGGAAAAGGCATTATCAAATGTATGACTACATAGCCTACGAATTACCCAAGCTGATTGAAGAAAACTTCCCTGTCACTCAAAAAAAAGCAATCGCAGGGCATAGCATGGGAGGACATGGTGCGCTAACTATCGGCCTACGTAACCAAGGGCACTATTGCTCCATCTCTGCATTTAGTCCGATTTGCCATCCAATTAATGCACCATGGGGGCAAAAAGCCTTTCGTCATTATTTAGGGGAAAATACCGAAGATTGGCAACAGTATGACACTGTTCAGTTACTCAAAACTCAGCCTCTTGAACTGCCAATATTGATAGACCAAGGAATGGCAGACCCTTTCCTTGAAGAACAGTTGCAAATTGAAGCGCTTAAACAAGTGATACCGAGTGAAACCAAGAAAATAGAGATTCGTCAGCAGCCCGGCTATGACCACAGCTATTTTTTCATTCAGAGCTTTATTGCTGAACATCTTACCTTCCATTGGCAACATCTTTCCGTTTAAAGCAAAAAGCCTGCATTGCAGGCTTTTTGCTTATCCAATGAGATTACATTGTATAGGTGTATGGCGCTTGAATACCCAGCGGGATCCCCAATGCCCAGTAAACCAGCAGGAACAGTGACCAACCAATCAGCATAGCAATTGAGTACGGCATCATCATCGAAGCCAAAGTACCAATCCCTGTTGATTTCACATAGCGTTGGCAATACACCACCACCAGTGGGAAGAACACCATCAATGGCGAAATAATGTTAGACACCGAATCACCCACACGGTACGCCGCTTGAGACAGTTCAGGAGAAATGCCCACAGCCATCAACATAGGCACCAAAATTGGACCAATCAGAGCCCACTTGGCCGATGCTGAACCCACTAGCAAGTTGACCATAGCGGTGAGTAGAATCATGCCCACAATAGTGGCTTGGCCTGGCAGATCCATAGCTTTCAAACCTTCGGCACCGTAAAGTGCCAACATAGTACCAATGTTCGATTGACCAAAAGCAGACAAAAACTGCGCACAGAAAAACGACATTACAATATACGCGCCCATGGTCGACATGGTTGCCGACATCGCTTTGATTACATCGTTACTATTCTTGAAGGTTCCCGCAACACGGCCATAGACGATACCAGGGATGATAAACAGGATAAAAATCAATGGCACAATTGACTTCATGATCGGCGCAGTGAAGGCCGTAATTTGTCCATCAGGAGAACGCAGTGCCGAATTGTCAGGCCATACTGCCGCCACTAACAGTGCGATACCAGCGATCATTGCCCAGCCTGCGTAGCGGAAAGCTTTTGATTCAATCGCAGTGAAAGAGCCCAAATCAGGAGCTGATTCTGCATCTTCATCCACTTTAGTGGCCGCTAGACGAGGTTCGATGACTTTATCGGTGACATACCAGCCAATAGCAACGATGACGATAGAAGAAAGGCCAGTGAAGTAAATATTGGCTAATGGGTTTACTTGGTAGGACTGATCCAACACTTGCGCTGCCGTTTGCGTAAAGCCCGCCAACAGCGGATCGATACCTGACGGAATAAAGTTTGCCGAGAAACCACCAGATACGCCAGCAAACGCGGCAGCAATACCTGCGAGCGGATGACGACCTGCAGCATGGAAAATAATACCGCCCAGTGGAATCACCAGTACATAGCCTGCATCGGCCGCAGTATGCGAAACAATCGCCACCAAAATCAGCATAGGTGTTAGTAGTTTCGCAGGCGTGACATTAAGCATTTTCTTTAGGCCAGTGGTAATAAAGCCTGAAGAGTCAGCAACGCCCACCCCTAGCATAGCGACAAGAACAATCCCCAATGGCGCAAAACTGGTAAACGTGGTCACCATATTGGCAAGAAAATGAGCCAGTGATTCGCCGGTCAGTAAATTTTTGATTTCAAGAGCTTCATTAGTACGAGGGTTAGTCAAATCAAAACTAACGTTAGAGAGCAGAGCAGAGGAAACCCAGACGATAACTAATGCCCAAAAGAAAAGAATCGCAGGATCTGGGATTTTGTTCCCTGCCCGTTCAATAAAGTTTAAAAAGCGGTCCATCCCACTTGATTTGGCCGATGGCGCTTGATTGATAGCTTGGTTACTCATAGAAAATTCCGTAATGTGATGTTGCTGCGTGAGGCCTTGTTAGAGTGGCCTTCTGTATCCGTTTCGAGTTTCCCTGTAGCCATTGAGATTGGTCACAATGAAACGGCGATTTGTCGTTTGGCATTGTATAGAAACGCCTAAACCAAAGCACAGTGTTCGTTCTTTTTTTACATATTTAGAGACATATTTTGCAAAAAAAGAAAACCAAAGATACACACTCGAAACATTATCGAAAAAACAACACATACATTTAAGAAACGAATTTGCAAAACATGAGTTTGCAAATATCGCCGCCAACAGAATTGAAAGCGGCAAACAATGGTAGGGAAGTACATACGAATGCGAAAATCACAATAGAACAAAGCGAGAGCAATACTTTCCTCATAGCCCTTTCTCAATCAAATTCGCTGTATTTAGAGATCATGGTTTTCAACTCCACCGACTGAGTTTCACCATGACGATCTTCCCATGACGCTTCGATACGAATAGTTTTTAATGACCCCGATAACGTTGCAGCAGGTACAGACCAAGACAAGGTATAGAAAGGATGTGAAGCATCATTCCCAGATACAATATCGGTCGCGAAATCAGCTGCAGGCATCGCTGGGTTGGCCGAAGAAGCGCCACGAGTACGAAACCACTCCAATTTTTGCTCGGCAAGGTTCAGAGCCTCGATACTGTGCATGGCGAAATCGGCACGCTGCTCAATGTAAGCTTGCAGTTTCACCAGACCAAGCGCACCAACCCCAATCAGCACAAAAGAGAGCATTACTTCAATTAAGCTAAAACCACCTTGCTTATTGCGCATTCCAGCTACCTTCTTTCCAACGAGGATTAACAAAATTCCTTGTAATATTATCAATCACATCTTTATTAAAATTAAACACTAGAGAATTATTAAATGCAGCAGCTTGTCCGGAACTATCAAGAAATTGTCCTCCAGTTACGGTAAAAGAGCCATGCTGATAATAAGATGCAATGGTTCTGAAAGAATCTGGTATCACACTAGGATTGTGGTTTAAATGAGCATTAGCGTCAAAAGAAGCCCAATGTTCAGTCGATGGCACATAGTCTTTATTAAAATGAAAAAGAACACCTTTCAGTTCTCCATTTCCCATAACAGAAAATATCCCCTCATGTACTAATATCAACACTCCAGGTGTTTTTTGAGAGGCTGAAGAAATTTTTTCTGTGTAACTAGCATCAAGCTCACACCCTCCCTCTATCCATAGGTGATAATTTTTACTTTCTATTTGCTCCAATATTTTTTTGCCACATTCAGGAACAACTTTAGGCTGCCCACCACTGTTTTCAGGTGCGGTTATTTGAGTAAACTTTGGATTATTTTTTATTTTTTCGTGCTGTTCTGCACTTACACCGAAAAACTCTTCAAACAAACTCATATCTGGCTGTTTAACAAAATCATGTCCAGAAGGCAATTCTCCAGTCGCACTAGATTTATATGTAGTTTTGCAATCTTTACCGCTTGGATTTACGAAACCAGAATAGGGTGGTTTATTCGGAATCAATATTCCATCATTTTGTATAGCACCTGATGCATCAAAAATATTCTTATACCTTAGTGCTATACATTCCCAGCCATCAATATTGAAAACCCCTGGGTCTGGAATAATATCGATACTTCCTCGAACATAAATATCAGAAGCCGATTGGATTGCACCGTGAGCCCTGTTTCCTGAGATAAGAATATCTTTAACTAATAATGTATAACTATATCGAGAAATAACTTTATACCCTGAACTGATTAAACTAAATTGAGGAATTACGCCCAACCCACTATCGCAATCGTTAACTATCCCAGGAAGGCCATTGGTAATTAAGAACTGGGAATATCCGCACTCTAATCCACCCTCAGCTAACCAATGTTCTTGCCTCGCTTTAACCTCATTCTGCGCCCGCTTAATTTGGTAAAACAGATTTTTATAGGAGCCTAAGGTGACCACTAAAGCAACAGAAAGTAATATAGACGTGATTAATAAGGTCGCTACCCCTTGTTGATATTGACGCATCATTGCCAATTCCTTTGTTGAACCTGTAATGACATTGCATGAGAAATCGAGGGATCATTTTTTAACTCAGCCGCCATAGAGATAGAAATAAATGCACTTTCAACTGCAGAACCTGATAACACTGTTCGATGAACTTCAAACTGAGTTACTTTAATTTGTTTTGGATCAAAGAGATCAAAACATCCTGTCGCTGCCGAAACGATGTTCAAAGGTGAAATGGAGTCCTTTTGGCAATAATTCAACATATTATTGTTGAGCTGATATACAGTATTGCTCGCTTCACTCGCAGTCTTTCTATAGACATAACCGATTTTATTCGCTTGTTGATATAGAACATTAGCTGAGCCAGAAAGCATCATTGAGTTTGTTGCTATTCCATCAAACCCCGCACGCTGAATATCCTCTTTCATTTGTTGCATCACACTGCTCATCTGTTGCAGCAGCATAATTTCTTTACTACGCTGTGCGGCAGCTTTCTGGTTAGAAAGAAACACAGCCCCAACAATTCCCAGTGCTATCGCTCCAACCAAGGCTGCGATCATAAATTCAATGAGCGTATTACCTTGTTGTTTAGCACTTTTCAAAGCCATATTTTGCCTCACTCTCAGTGCATACTTTTATCCGTCCAGCTCGATTATGAACCGTAATTTTTATCGGATTCGTATCCGATTCAGATTGCTTAATCGCTATACTTCCCGCTTCTTGCGGATTCCCCATTACATGATCAAATTTCACGCTAGTTAAAGAGTTCGTACTCGAGACCACCAAATTCCGATATCGATTACCTTGAAGTTCAGCAACCGTATTAGCTGTCGTAATTGCGGCAACATCAGATACACTCGCGAGCAATAACTTCCAATTCCCGGTGGATGACGGAAAGTCTTGGATGTGAACCCACAAGTCTTGGTTTCTCAACACTGATTCAGATTTCGCTTGAATCAAAAAACCCTGCAATTCATTGGCTAAATTCACCATTTTAGTTTGCTGGCTGACTTTGGAAAAATTAGGGGCAGCAAAAAGCAATAGCGCAGTTAAAACTGCGACAGTGATAAGAAGCTCCAATAAAGTAAAGCCGCGATGCATTTCCCAAAATCCTTTGCAAACTGTGAGAGGATGATGAATCAACTTGCATAGATGCTAACAGCTATCAACAATGGTGTTGTTTTATAAAGAGAAGTAATGGAAATGATTCGAAAAATTTTCTGCAAGCCAAGCATGAGTCGGCAACAAGGTATGACATTGATCGAATTAATGATCGCCGTGGTGATTGTGGGTGTATTAGCGAGCATCGCCTATCCTGCTTATACCAACTATGTCAAAGAGGGGCATCGTAAGCAGGCGATGGCAGATATGGCCAAAATTCAGCTCTACTTAGAAGAAAAATATAACAATGGTTATACAGCTACGGGCATCGTTGATGCGCAGAAGGTATGTAATGCGTTTTGCAGCGTAAACAGCGACCGCTACAAGATTGTTATCGAAACAACAACGAGCAGCTACACGATTACAGCTACCCCACAATCTAGTAAAGGGCAAAATAGTGATAAATGTGCAGGGAACACCTACACATCCCTCACATTAAATGAGAAAGGGGTCACATCACCGAGTACGTGCTGGAAATAGCAACCCGGTTCATTTCGCTTTGCCTGAAACAAGAAAAGACCAGCTTGCTGGTCTTTTCTCTAAGTGACTTATTCCGTCGTACTTAACTGGTTAGATCATCAAAAAACTTCTTCACACCGTTAAAGAAGCCTTCGGCTTTCGGCTTGTGTTTGGTTGCCGCTTCGCCACCACAGGAGTCTTCAAACTCTTTCAACAGCTCTTTCTGACGAGCACTCAAATTGACTGGGGTTTCGACCACAAGTTTGACAATCAGATCGCCTAATGCTGCAGAGCGAACGCTTTTCACACCCTTACCGCGCATGCGGAACATGCGGCCGGTTTGGGTTTCAGCCGGCACTTTTAAGCTCACACGGCCATCAAGTGTGGGAACTTCCACTTCACCGCCCAGAGCCGCCATCGCAAAGCTCACTGGCACTTCACAGTACAAGTTATTGCCATCGCGCTCGAAAATGTGGTGCTCTTTGACATGCACTTGTACGTACAAATCGCCTGCTGGCGCCCCCATTTCTCCCGCTTCACCTTCACCAGCCAGACGGATGCGATCACCCGTATCCACACCGGCTGGAATTTTCACATTGAGTGTTTTGGTCTTTTGCTTACGACCTTGGCCATGACAGACGTTACAAGGATCTTTAATGATCTTGCCTTTACCATGACAGGTTGGACAGGTTTGCTGCACCGCAAAGAAGCCCTGACGCATCTGAACTTGACCATGACCATGACAGGTTCCGCAAGTTTGTGCTGAGGTGCCTTTTTTCGCACCTGAGCCATCACAAGCGTCACAGTGTACTAATGTCGGTACTTCAATCTCTTTCGAGCAGCCACGAACCGCTTCTTCAAGGCTCAGTTCCATGTTGTAACGTAGGTCGGAGCCACGCTGTGCTCTTGGGCCGCCGCCACGGCGACCACCACCGAAGATGTCACCAAACACATCACCAAAGATATCGCCAAAGTCAGCAGCACCGCCACCGCCGAAGCCGCCACCACCAAAACCACCTGCGCCTTGCTCAAACGCCGCATGGCCGTATTGGTCATAAGCGGCTTTCTTCTGCGCATCAGTCAGAATTTCATACGCTTCTTTGACTTCTTTAAACTTTTCCGCCGCACCAGCATCTCCCGAGTTGCGGTCCGGGTGGTATTTCATCGCAAGGCGTTTGTATGCCTTTTTAATATCACGCTCGGAGGCGTCACGGCCTACGCCTAATACTTCGTAAAAATCACGTTTTGACATGTTCTCAGTCACCAATTTATTACTGCCAACGGCTACGCCGCTCGGTGGGTATCGATATAGATAAGGGGATCAAGTTGCCTTTATCTTTAGCGACACGCTTCAAACAGACGGGCGTAAGAGTTACCTCAAACGCCCGCTGTTTCAAAGTTCAATAAGAACTCAGCAAACCGCACGAGTTATTTCGTGCGGTATAGCTCAATTACTTCTTATCGTCGTTAACTTCTTCAAACTCAGCGTCAACTACGTCATCTTCTTTTGTTGAAGACTGTTCAGCGTTTGCACCTTGTGCTTGAGCTTGTTGCTGCGCGATTTCCATCAGCTTCTGTGCCGCTGCCATCAGTGCTTGCACTTTGGCATCGATTTCCGCTTTGTCTTCGCCTTTTTTCGCTGTTTCTAGCTCGTTAATCGCCGTTTCGATCTTCGCTTTCTCATCCGCTGGCAGTGCTTCGCCTGCTTCAGTGATTTGTTTGCGAGTCGCGTGGATCATCTGGTCTGCTTGGTTACGTGCAGTCGCTAACTCTTCGAACTTTTTGTCCGCTTCTTTGTTCGCTTCTGCTTCTTGAACCATTTTTTCGATTTCAGCATCGCTCAGACCGCCAGAAGCTTGGATAGTGATCTTCTGCTCTTTGCCTGTCTGCTTGTCTTTTGCTGAAACGTGCAGGATACCGTCCGCATCCAAGTCGAAGATTACTTCGATTTGTGGCATACCGCGTGGCGCTGCGTTGATACCCTCTAGGTTAAATTGACCCAGAGATTTGTTGTACATCGCTTGCTTACGCTCACCTTGCAGTACATGGATGGTTACTGCGCTTTGGTTATCTTCCGCCGTAGAGAACACTTGGTTCGCTTTGGTTGGGATAGTGGTGTTTTTCTCGATGAGTTTGGTCATCACTCCGCCCATGGTTTCAATACCCAGAGACAGAGGCGTTACGTCTAGCAGCAGAACGTCTTTTACTTCACCCGCCAGAACACCACCTTGAACCGCAGCACCTACCGCTACCGCTTCATCAGGGTTCACGTCTTTACGTGGCTCTTTACCAAAGAATTCAGCCACTTTCTTCTGAACCATTGGCATACGAGTTTGACCACCGACAAGGATAACGTCAGTAATCTCGTTCACAGACAGGCCAGCGTCAGCCAGAGCAACTTTCAGAGGCTCCAGAGAACGTTGAACCAAATCTTCAACCAGCGCTTCCAGTTTCGCACGAGTCACTTTGATGTTCATGTGCTTAGGACCGGTCGCATCTGCCGTGATGTATGGCAGGTTAACGTCAGTTTGCTGCGCAGAAGAAAGTTCAATTTTCGCTTTCTCAGCCGCTTCTTTCAGACGTTGCATTGCTAGCGGGTCGTTACGCAGATCGATACCTTGGTCTTTTTTGAATTCGTCAACCAGGTAGTTGATCATGCGGTTGTCAAAGTCTTCACCACCTAGGTGAGTGTCACCGTTGGTAGACAAAACTTCGAAGGTTTTCTCGCCTTCAACTTCATCGATCTCAATGATAGAGATATCGAATGTACCACCGCCAAGGTCGTATACCGCGATTGTGCGATCGCCGCCTTGCTTGTCTAGGCCGTAAGCCAGAGCGGCTGCGGTTGGCTCGTTGATGATACGTTTCACTTCTAGACCTGCGATACGGCCAGCATCTTTGGTTGCTTGACGCTGAGCATCGTTAAAGTAAGCAGGTACAGTGATAACCGCTGCAGTAACTGGTTCACCGAGGAAATCTTCCGCGGTTTTCTTCATTTTCTTCAGCACTTCAGCAGACACTTGAGGAGCCGCCATTTTTTGGCCTTTCGCTTCAACCCAAGCATCACCATTGTCAGCCTTAACGATTTTGTAAGGCATGATTTTGATATCGCGCTGAACTTCTTCGTCTTCAAAACGACGACCGATCAAACGCTTGATTGCAAATAGCGTATTTTGTGGGTTAGTGACTGCTTGACGTTTTGCAGGTTGACCCACCAGAGTTTCACCGTCTGTATAGGCGATTACAGAAGGAGTAGTACGCTCACCCTCTGCGTTTTCAATTACGCGAGGCTTGTCGCCGTCCAACACAGCAACACATGAGTTTGTAGTACCTAAGTCAATACCAATGATTTTACCCATCAGGCTATCTCCAAAAAAATTCTATGTTCGATTTGTATACCCCTAATGTGGGGATGGAGAATCGGGTTTCAACCCCTACTCACAAACCAAAACGGGCTTGTTTGCTTCTCGTATGCCCCTTAAATAAGGTCTTCAAAAGCCATTTCAAGGGTAAAAGTGAAAAAAATTCAAATTTATTATGTTTTAAGGCATAAAAAAGCGAAGCCAATCGGCTTCGCTAATCATCATAAATTCAACAAGGTGACTGAAATTGAACGTCACAATGTGTGGATGAATGTTTAATTATTGCTTAACGCAAAAATAAGGTCGTTTAACCACCGCCAAGCGCCAATAGCAGAGGGCTCCCAAAATACCAAAACTTGCCATCGCAATCACCACACTGGGTCCAAGCGGATAATCCCACCATAACGAGGTGAAAAATCCGATAGCGCCGCCCGTCAATCCAATCCCGAAAGCAGCCCACCAGTATTGGCTAGGCTTAAACAGCAGCGCAAACAAGGCTGGCATGATTAACGCAGCAAACTCAAGGTAGACGCCTAGGCTAATCACCAACGGGGGAATCGCAAGTGCAAATAATACATAGAATGCCGGCCCGGTTAGCCAAGCACTCTTTTGCCAATTGACCCAACACAAAATAATCGTCACAACGACCACAGGCCATATGTCTCGAGTATCCGCCCACAGCAGCCTGCCATTGAGCAAGGAATCAATTAATTCCTTACCATGCGCCTGAGTACTGATGAGATTGACCGCCAAGCAAGCTGCAACCACATACAGCAGCCCGATCAAGGCTTCTAAATGTGCAGCAAGGTGGCGTTCTAAGTACACCAACAGTAAAGCGGTCGGAAGGGTAAGCAAATACGATGCAATCAGTTTGATAAAGACGTTGATTTCTAAGCCGGTGTACAGTTCAACCAAGACCATAGCTAACGCGGCGACTTGAGCCATTGCAAGGTCAATAAACACCACGCCACGAAGTAGCACTTGCCGCCCCAAAATGATGTTGCTAACCAGTGCAAAAAGGCCAATCGTAATAGGCGCGATCAGCCAGCTATACTCGGTCATGGCTCCGCTCTCAACTTGAGTAACTGGGCAATGCTGTCATCGATCAATTCGACTAAGCTGTCGGTATTCTCTCTGCCCCCTACGCTCTGAGCGAGTTGAACAATCGGTAACTGACTGCGCTGAGCCAACCAATTCGCGGCATCAACTGGCTGATGGCTCGAATACACAATGCCACTGACTTGACTAAAATCCGTCCGAGCGAGTTCATTCAGGTGTGCCATTGTAGGGGGTAACCCTGGCTTTGGCTCCAAATCTGCAACTTGTTCAACACCCAACCAAGCGTACAGATAACGGTGGGTTTGGTGGTACCCAACCACTCGCATACCTTGTAATGCCTTGCCCTGTTCACGCCATGCAGAGACTCGCTTTTGCCAATCTGCACGAAAGCGCAAGCCCATGCCTTGATACAAAGCCTGGTTTTCAGGGTCGATCTCCGACAAACGCTTGGCCAACGCATGCGATATGTCTGGCATATCGGCGACAGCAAACTGTACATGAGGATTACCGTGTGCATGAACATCGCCCATCGCGCGGTCGACATGCTCATGTTTATCAAGCACATCCACGTAGTCACTCACCCAAAATAAACCCGCTTGCCCCGGTTGCACTTTGGGGTTGCGGCTTTGTCTTTGCAATTCAGGCAGCCAGCCAATTTCAAGTTCAGCCCCCGAGCAGACGACCAAATCGGCGCTGCGCATCTTCGCGATCAATGATGGCCTCGCTTGAATGTAGTGCGGATCTTGCATCGCTGTCGTCGCGGAGTAGATTTGCGCGCTTGGCGCATGCTGGCGAACCAAATCCTCCCAATCAGGCTGACAAACAAAGACATTTAGGCTAGCTACGCTAGGAAAACTGAATAGGGCAAATACACTTAGCCAGTTAAAACGCATGCGCATGATGAGCTCCAAAAGACATGACGTATTGCAAACTAAATAGTGTCTCATCGCGATGAATTTGTTTTTCGTAAGTCACTTGGCCACGTACGCGACCAAAATGGGAGGCATGCCAATCGAGCGCCAAATCCAATTCCTTGAGGTCATCACGAGAAAACTCACCATGGAAATGATCAATATGCGCATGTACATCGCCATCTACTGTACGCATTTCTCCATAACGAGTGCTCACTGTCCAACTCGGTAAAAATTGGTAAGCCAGTTCAGCATACCAACCATGAGCATTTTGCTCCGCTCCAGGGGCTTTTGACATTTGTTCATCAAATCGATTGTCTAGATACCAGAATTCACTGGTAGCCCTAACGTTACTTTGGCGATAATTCCCTTCCGGTGCCCATTTCCAGGTGAAATCCGTACCGTAGAGGTTTCGCCCAGTGAATGAAGGGCCATGTGAATGTCCGGCGTGATCATGGACATGATCATGAGCATGCCTGTGTGCAGCGTGGGTATGCTCAGCGGAGAATTGTCGCCCATTCGCATTGTAGAGAGAACTGATCCCCAACGCCAGCTGTGTTCAACACCGAGATCTGCACCTATCTGTAGATTCGCTGTATAAACACCGAGAGTAACCGGATCCTTATACCCTGCATCAATCGACTTACCGCTTAATATCTCAAAACTGGTTTGTAAATAAAAATCTGTAGGCAGCAACCAACTTAGTTGCACGCCATCATCAAAATAATGTCCGCCAAGTAACGCGCGGTATACGGCAGGCCGCTCCACAAAAGCATCTTCATGCATATGTTTACTATTTAAATACCCAATGTTAGAAAGCATGCGCCCCGCTTTCAATTTTGCCCCGAAAGGCAAACTCAGTGTTTCTATCCAAGCTTCTTCAAGTTCTAATTCTGTCTCACCGCCATGGCTTGCCAATACGGACACTAATTGACCTTTAAAATGATGATCAATATTGCTACTTAGTACCAACTCTGAATGGCCAAGAGCAAAACCTTCATCACGGGATCCCCAATGGCGAGCCTCATTTTGATAGCTTCCATCAAGTACGACACCTATATCTAAACTATTTTGCGCCAGAGTTGGATTAGCCAAGATAACACCTAGTGATGCGGCCAATAACTTACTGATTTGTAAACCCTTCATAAAACCCTCTAGAACAAATGATAATCATTAACAAATATATTGAAGAGACAGAATGTTATGTTATAACATGACACTATGTCAATCATGATACATATCAACTTGATGAATAGTTATTTAACTAACAGAAAGGAATACTCGATGAAATTTAGCCCAATGCAAAAGATGCAACACATGCCGATTTGGCTCATAACTCTGGCCGCAATTGGCGGATGCCAAGAGGGAAGTAATAGTGTAGATGCAACACAAGCAACAAAACCCGGCTCAGGGGCAGTATCTGCACCCGTTGTAGAGAAAAAGATAAACATGAGTCGATTCGCCATCAACGAATTCAATACCAACAGCATTTATGTGATGGATGGTTCAACTCTCGATACGTTGGCACAATTTACGATACAAAATAAACCGTCGGGACTAAAAACCAGCCCTGATGGTCGCTACGCTTTAGCCCTTCAACGAAATTTCGATTTAGTCGAAATCATTGATGGCGGTATCTACGCCGAAGCACATGGCGATCACTTCCACGTACACTCCCAACCGCCGGTATTACTTTCTAGCAATTATCAAGGACCGAAACCTACACATTATGATCTTGCAAGTAGTAGTGTGGCGCTCTTTTGGGATGGAAATCAGACACAAAATGCCAGTTTCAGTGTTCTAACCGATGCGACGATAGCCAACGCAACTCAAGTGGCGCGTTACACATTCGATTATCCGGTTCACGGTACAGCGCAGATTTTTGGTGACCATGTTTTTACTGGGATTGTCGACAGCACCACCCCGGAACCTCTGCCGAATAAAGTGGTGGCACTTGAATTACATGGCGATCATTTCCATGAATTGAGCGCAGCCACTGATCTCTGCCCTGAGCTGCACGGCAGTGCGCAAGCAAAAACCTACTTAGGTTTTGGATGTGATGATGGCGTGATGATAGTGAATAATCCAGACACTACACCGCAATTTACCAAACTGCCGAACCCAGCAAGTTTGGAAGTAGACACTCGCATTGGAACCGTAATCGGCTTCCCTTCCGCTGACCAACTGCTATTTGTTACCTCTAAACTTCAAGCATTTTATCTCTCTCAAGGTCAACTCAAAGAGGTAACGTGGAAATCATCCGCGGATGAAAGATCCCTAGCTTACTATGCAACCCAGGATAAGCTCATCATCGTCAGCTCTACCGGTGCACTGAAAGTGTTTAATGCCGCGACTAATTTCACTCAGATCCACAGCATCAAATTATGGGACACAGTACCAACGCTCGCCAACGGACAACGCATCCAGCTAGCGGAGGATAAACGTACAGGTAATATTATCGTTACAAACCCAGCCAACAGTACCTTGTTAGAGGTGACCGTCAGCTCAACACCAAGTATCAAAGAGCATCAATTGAGCTTTGTTCCTGGTTCTATCACTTGGCTTGGAACAACTAAAGAAGATCATCAACATTAATTTAAGCCATACCCCTTGCGACAGCTTGTTCGGTTTGGGTACGCCTAATTAACAAATTAAATGGCTGAAAAAACAAAGGGCTTACATTTACGTAAGCCCTTAATTTTTAAAAGAAGGATTCAACGATTTTGCCAAACCACCATGAAGCATGGCCACATGTTCGCCAAAATCCGTGTACAGAACAAGATTGAACTTACTTAGACACCATCACCATGGCAGGGCGCAATACGCGGCCATTCAGTTCATAGCCTTTTTGCATCACAAACATCACCGTATTTGGCTCATACTCGGCGCTTTCTTGAATCGACATCGCTTGGTGGAATTCAGGGTTAAACGCTTCACCGTGCGGGTTAATCTCTTTCAAGCCGAACTTAGCAATCGTATCAACGAAAGTTTTGTGCGTCAGTTCTACACCTTCCAGCAGAGGTTTGATCGCTTCAACTTCACCATCGGCGGCTTGAATCGCACGCTCAAGGTTATCAATCACTGGCAGCAGCTCTTCAGCAAAGCGGCTCAGCGCAAATTTACGTGCTTTATCCACTTCCTGCTCGCTACGGCGACGCATGTTTTCGACTTCCGCGCGGGCACGCAGTACGCTGTCTTGCTGCTCTTTCACGCGCTCTTCGCTCACAAGCAGCGCCGCTTCTAACTGAGCAATTTTCGCTTCTTTCTCATCGATTTCGTCAGCGGCTTGGTTCCAGTCGATATCGGCATCTGTTCCTACAACTTCAGCTTCAGTCTCAACCGCGTCTTGTTGCAGCTGCTCGTCTTTGTTCTTGATCTCTTCGTTGCTCATGATATCTCCAAAATTCACTTCATACTGGTCAGGAGAAATCGTCTAATCGTCGATTTCCCAACACAAAAATTCGCATAAAAGCACAACTTGCCCTTATTATGGGGACGATGAATTCTGATTCAAGCCTAAATCGGTTGGAAACCTTATGAAAAAGCCGTTCAACGTTCTTGCCATCATTGGAAAACCGCGCGATCAACAAGCCATTCAAACTCATAAAGAGATTTACCACTGGCTAAGATCGCTCGGATATACCGTGTTTATCGATGATCGTTTACGGGAAATTCTGACCGATTTACCCACCGAACATTTTGCAAGCCTGATTGAACTGGGCAAAAAAGCCGATTTGGCGATTGTGGTCGGTGGCGATGGCAACATGCTTGGTGCTGCGCGCGTGTTGTCCCGCTTTGATATCAGTGTGATCGGGGTTAATCGTGGCAATTTAGGCTTTTTGACCGATTTAAACCCAGAAGATTTCCAACAGCGCTTACAAGAAGTGTTGGATGGTCACTATTTGCAAGAAACTCGCTTTTTGCTTGAAGCGGAAATCCATCGCCACGGTCAAGTGAAAAGCCATAATGCCGCCTTGAATGAAGCCGTGCTTCATCCAGGAAAAATAGCGCATATGATTGAATTTGAAGTCTATATTGATGATAACTTTGCTTTCTCTCAGCGCTCCGATGGGTTAATTGTCTCAACCCCAACCGGCTCGACTGCTTATTCACTTTCCGGCGGAGGCCCGATCCTCTCGCCAAGCCTGAATGCCATTACTTTAGTGCCTATGTTTCCGCATACCCTCTCCTGCCGCCCATTAGTGGTGGGCGGAAATCAACGCATTAAACTGGTGGTTTCCCCTGAAAACCGCGGCACTCAAGAAGTGAGCTGTGATGGACAAGTCTCATTACCTGTGTCGCCTGGTGATGAAATCCACATCTATCAAAGCCCCAATGTGCTGAAACTTATCCACCCTCAAGACTACAGTTACTACCACGTACTGCGCACTAAGCTTGGCTGGTCGAGCAAACTGTTTTGATTTCGTTCACAGATTTTGCTCATAGAGCGTAAAAGTGACCAAAAAATTTTACCTGAGTGACTTTACTGTATAAAGAAACAGTATAAACTGTTTAAACATACAGTATTGGTTAATCATACAGGTGCAAACATGCTGGCTCACTTAAGTATCAATAACTTCGCTATCGTAAAGTCACTACAACTCGAATTATCAAAAGGAATGACCACCATCACCGGTGAAACTGGTGCTGGTAAATCCATTGCGATTGATGCTTTAGGTTTATGTCTCGGTGGTCGAGCCGAAGCCAGCATGGTGCGTCAAGGTGAAGATAAAACCGAAGTCAGCGCCGCCTTTCATCTGGATAACAATCTGCTCGCCAGCCGTTGGTTAGAAGATAATGAACTGCTTGAAGGCAAAGAGTGCATTCTGCGCCGAATCATCACCAAAGATGGGCGCTCTAAAGCCTTTATTAATGGCAGCCCAGTTCCGCTCTCTCAACTCAAAACATTGGGGCAACTGCTGATCAATGTGCATGGTCAACACGCACATCAGCAACTGATGAAACCGGAATATCAACTCAGCATGCTTGATCAATACGCAGGTCATGCAGACTTGCTCAAAGCCACGCGTCACGCCTATCAAAATTGGCGTCAAGCGAGCAATCAACTCAAACAGCTGCGCGAAAATAGCCAACAAAATCAGGCACAGTTACAACTTTTAGAATACCAAATCAAAGAGCTCAACGAATTGGCTCTCGGTGAGGATGAGTTTGTCGAGCTAGAACAAGAGCATAAACGCTTAGCCAATAGCGGCGATCTGGCACTCAACTGCCAACGCGCGATTGAACTGCTCAATGAAGGGGAAGAAGTAAACGCCTTAGGCCTTTTACAAAGTGTTAGCCATACGCTGATTGATCTGGCTGAAATGGATAGCAAACTGACAGCGCTCCCTTCTATGGTGGCCGAGGCGCTGATTCAGCTTGAAGAGACTTACCATGAACTACGCAACTATTTGGATTCGATTGATGTCGACCCTGAACGCATGGCGTATGTAGAAGAGCGCTACTCGAAAGTAATGTCGCTCGCGCGTAAACATCATGTACTGCCAGAAGAGCTGTATCAGCATCACCAAGCGCTCTTGCAGCAAATTGCTCAGCTAGATTGTTCTGACGAGAAAATGTCAGCACTCGCGAGTGAAGTCGACGTGCTCTACCAAACCTTTGTTGCGGCCGCTGACAAACTGCACAAATCTCGTGTTCGCTATGCCAAAGAATTGGATAAATTGATTAGCCAAAGCATGCATGAGCTGAGCATGGAAAAAGCGCAATTCAAAATCGAAGTGCTGCAAGACAGCGCGCACTCATCGCCATTAGGTTTTGATGCCGTGACTTTCTTAGTCTCGACGAACCCGGGTCAACCGCTGCAACCCATCGCCAAAGTGGCCTCTGGTGGTGAACTATCACGTATGTCATTGGCGATCCAAGTGATTACTGCGCAGAAGGTCGATACTCCAAGCCTGATTTTCGATGAAGTTGACGTGGGTATTTCAGGGCCAACAGCAGCCGTGGTCGGTAAACTGTTACGTAAGTTGGGCGAGTCGACTCAAGTACTGTGTGTCACCCACTTACCACAAGTGGCAGGTTGTGGACACCATCAACTGTTTGTCGCCAAACAGACCAAAGCAGGCAAAACCGAAACGCAAATGCTCAAATTGGATCAGGAACAGCGCATTGCTGAACTGGCACGCTTACTCGGAGGGAGCCAAATTACCGAATCCACGCTCGCGAATGCTAAAGAGCTATTAATCGCAGCCTAATTTCATATCGCATCACTGGATTTTTTGTTCAGCTTTGCAACCAAACTCAAAATTCACAGTCTCAATAGGCTCAGAGCACGATCGAGGTTTTTACATCTGCTCTGAGCTTGTTTATTATCAGCCAAGTTTTTAGCCCTGAGGGACAGAGAGTTTTAACAATGCAGTTTACTAAGTGGTTCATCGCCCTTCCCCTTGCCGTCACCGCCTTATCCGGCTGCTCTTTATTAGAGCGCTTGGTGTATCGAATCGATATCAATCAGGGTAACTATGTTGATCAACAATCCGTTGATCAGCTCAAGTTTGGCATGAGCAAAGATCAAGTTCGTTTTGTTCTCGGCTCACCTATGTTGGTTGAAAATGGCTACCCAGATACTTGGTATTACATTTACCACCACACCCAAGGCCATAACGATCCGGTACAAAAGAACCTGATCGTGAAATTTAACGATGGTGGCAAGCTCGTGAATGTCGCGGGAGATTTCCCTGCTGGCGATTCTTTCTTCGAAGGCGTCAACTAAGCGCACTTTGCTGATTAAAAAAGAAAAGGCTTTCACAAGCCTTTTCTTTTTTTGGTGTTGATTCTTCAGCCGTCACATTAACTTTGATTAGCAGCAGCTTTGGCTTGTTCCGCACGCTTACGGCGAATCTCTTTCGGGTCAGCCAATAATGGGCGATAAATCTCAATCCGATCTTTATCTCGCACCTTAGCATCCAACTTCACATTCCGGCTGAAAATGCCCACCTTATTGACCGTCAGATCAATCTCAGGATACATCTGCAAAATGCCTGAGGTACGGATGATCTCTTCCACCGTTGCCGATTGCTCAACCACCAGCTTGAGTACACGCTGCTCATGCGGTAACGCATACACCACTTCAACATGAATCATTTCACTGCTCATCATCACTCTCCATACACCTGTTTTGCTCGGCGAGTAAACGCATTCACCATATTGCCGGTCAATTCATTAAAAATTTTGCCAAACGCCAACTCAATCATCTTGCTGGAAAACTCAAACTCCAAACGCAGCTCAACTTTACACGCGGCTTCATCCAACGGAGTGAAAAACCATCCACCGCGTAGCGTTTTAAAAGGCCCATCCACCAAGCTCATGGCAATCGACACCCCGGGCGTCAATTGATTCGAAGTGGTAAACGTCTTACTGATCCCCGCTTTTGAAACATCCACCGATGCCACCATATGTGCCTCACTCTGCTCCAGCACACGAGAACCCGAACAACCGGGCAAAAACTCAGGATAGCGCGCCACATCATTGACCAAATGAAACATCTGCTCTGCACTAAACGAGACCAAGGCAGAACGACTCACTTGTTTCATTTTCACTCCTTACCACGACTCAAACAGCTTGGGAAAACGGATTGTACTTTCATCCCCCCAGCACCTCAAGCCATCAGGCTCGCACAACACAATACAGCGCTTGAGTCATCGCGCAGATAACCGTATGCTACGGCAAACAAAAGCGTTTCCTAACCGCTGACCAATCCGTATAATGCGCCCACTATGACAAAAAAGAAAACCAATACCAAAGCGGGTAGCAACACTATCGCGCTGAACAAAAAAGCTCGCCACGAATACTTCATCGAAGATGAATTTGAAGCTGGCATGGAGCTACAAGGCTGGGAAGTCAAATCACTTCGCCAAGGTAAAGCCAACATTGCAGAAAGCTACGTCTACATCAAAGATGGCGAAGCGTTCATTTCCGGTATGACTATCATTCCGTTGCAGCAAGCCTCCACTCACGTGGTAGCCAACCCTACCCGTATCCGCAAGCTGCTACTTTCACGCCGCGAGCTGGACAACCTGTTTGGCCGTATCAACCGTGAAGGGATGACACTAACCGCATTGTCACTCTACTGGTCTCGTTCGTGGGTCAAAATCAAAATTGGCGTTGCGAAAGGTAAGAAACTGCACGACAAACGTGAAGATCTGAAAGAAAAAGAGTGGCAACGCCAAAAAGATCGAGTGATGAAGAGCGCGTTGCGCTAATAGTAACCACTTGAAAAATGGGAGCTAGACAGAAGCACTTATTCTGGTACTATGCACCCGTTACCTCTGGGGCTGATTCAGGATTCGACGGGAATTTTGCAGTCTGAGGTGCATGCCGAGGTGCGGTAGGCCTCGTTAACAAACCGCAAAAAAATAGTCGCAAACGACGAAAACTACGCACTAGCAGCTTAATACCCTGCTCAGAGCCCTTCCTCCCTAGCTTCCGCTTGTAAGACGGGGAAATCAGGAAGGTCAAACCAAATCAAGCTGGCGTGGATTCCCCCACCTGAGGGATGAAGCGCGAGATCCAATTCAGGTTAGCCATTCGTTAGCGTGTCGGTTCGCAGGCGGTGGTGAAATTAAAGATCGACTAAGCATGTAGTACCAAAGATGAATGGTTTTCGGACGGGGGTTCAACTCCCCCCAGCTCCACCAATCACTAGTAACGGGACGTCTCAGGACGTCCCGTTTTCTTTTCTAAACCCTTGTCCTATCTAGCTTTAAGTGGTTCAGGGCGTCTCATCGAGATTCACTTAATCTCAGTCATTTAGTAACATTCTGCGTAACACTAACCAATAACAACACAAATTGGTGTTACATCAGAAAGGAACCATTAAAATGGCTAAGCAAATCAAGCCCTTATCACCAACTCAAGTAACCAAAGCTAAGCCCTTAGAAAAAGAATATTCGCTTGCCGATGGCAACGGTCTGTACTTACGTATAAAGCCGAATGGCGCAAAACTTTGGATTTTCAACTACATCCACCCAGTAACTAAAAAACGCAAGAACATCAGCCTTGGTGCTTTTCCTGACATTACTCTCGCATCTGCGAGAGAGAAAACAAGAGAAATGCGCCAACATGTCGCTGAAGGTATTGATCACCTTGTGAATAAGGCACTAGGAATTATGAACAGATTCATCATCTATCTGCACAGCCAGCAACACTTTTACGCGCATTAAAGTGTATAAACTGTATTTTTGTATGTAGCAGCCATTCTCAATCTCCTCATTCACTTTGTTCATTTAAGGCAACTGTTCATTTATTACGAACAACCTGCATCACTGAACAAACAATTAACGCCCCGCTCCCTATCGCAGCTTTACATAGCTAAAACAATCCATCCTGTTCATCAACAAATTTTGACTCACAAGTCATGAGTAATAATTTACTCATAAATAGTATCCATACACATTAATGAGTAATTTTTTACTCACAACTTGAAATAAAATGGCTTTAAGAGTAAAGTTTTACTCATTGATAAGTAGAGGTGTTGTCGATGGAAGAGCTAACCGTACAAGCTTTTATCAGAGGTGAATGGATAGATATTGGTATCATCTCATTCCCTAAAAGTAGCCAACATAATTTCCGAGTGACTGAACTCAACTACCTCAGCGACTATGCGCTAGAACATTACGATAAAGATGACTTTCACGCTGTTTCACTAAACCACCCTGTCTCATTCTTTTTTGATGACATGGGTAAGCCTAGATGGTTAAAGTTTCTAGACGATATTATGCCTAGTGGCGCTAGTAGACGATACTGGGTCAAACACCTAGATATTGAAGATCTTAGTTCTGATGAACAAGACTATGTTTTGCTCAAGTTTGGCACGATGTCGCCTATTGGTAACTTAAGAATAAAAGACTCCCTTCCTGAACGCTACGAAGTCGCAGACAACCTCTACTTCTCTGTTGATGATGTTAAAAATCGAGCTGGTGATTTCCTCGACTACGCACAACAAAGAGGGGCAGCCGCAGGTGGTGCAACTGGGGCTGGAGGTGAAGCGCCAAAACTGATCCTCCGATGTAGTTTCGATCATGGATCTGGCAGCGAAAAAATATGGATTGATCCATACCAAGATGACAATAGCAACCACGACTTACATTACTTAGTAAAGTACCCTAGAGGCTCAAGAAGCACCATCGACTGTAATATTCTAAGAGCTGAGTTCTACTTCTACCACGAGCTAACTGAAATGGGAGTTGAAACGATCTCCACCGACGGTATGCGCTTGGAGGAAGGATTAAACTACCCTTCCTTATGGCTTCCTCGATTTGATGTTCAAATTATTGATCAACAAATAGAGAGATTTGGCATGGAATCTGTGTATTCCATTTTGAACAAAGGCGCTGGGGTCACTCTTGATCACGAAACAACAATCCGAACTCTCATAGAAAAAATTACTGAAAGTAATATGGTTAAACACCAAGGGTATAGGTTCGATACCCAAGCTTTCGTTATTGAATGGGTGAAGAGAGATCTACTCAACATCTTGTTTGGTAATAGTGATAACCATGGCAGAAATACTTCATTCTTAAAGGGTGATGGAGTCATAAAGCTTGCTCCCATTTACGATTTCGCACCAATGAAAGCCGATCCTGCAGGAATTCCAAGAACAACAAAATGGAAAGCCCCACTAGAGGTTGGTGGAACTTACGACTTTGTCGGCATTGCAGACACCTTATCTGATCTGGTGCCAAAGGAAGTGTTATTAAAAGAGCTAGCAATTACTGCAAGTAAATGCGTAGGCCTAAAGCAGAGACTCGCTTTACGAGGAGTACCAGAACAAATCTTGGAGATGCCAGCCGTTGGACTTAATTATTTATCAGAAAAGCTCACTAAATGGGGGCTACTATGAAGCCAAGCAATAAAGAGTCCGTACAAGATACGATAGCTCGTCTAAGAGCAAACCGAAATCAACAGCAGCCCAAGGTTGGGAAGAATGCAACTCATTCGATCAAAGAGCAAACACCACTCGATACTCCAACGAGATCGAAAGCCTCAAAAAACGCCAAAGCAGTAAGTGCAGCAGAGCGCAAAACCGAGGCAAACAAAATCATCAGACACTTGTTGCTTGGAGAGCTAACACAGGGCCAAGCGCTGAAAAGTCTACGCATTAATATACTGGGACTCAAACAGGATGTATTCGCAAGACTTGTCGATGTCTCAAGAAAAACACTCTCAGACATAGAGAATGATCGGGGCAGCTACAATACAGAGATTCTCAACAAGGTATTCAAACCATTTAGCTTAAAAATCGGGCTACTGCCTTCTTCTCCCGATGCGTTAAAATCGCTCTTAATGGATGGTGAGGATGGGTAAATTGCTCCATGTCAGCTCTATTTATTTAGATTGAATTGCGATAACAAGCTAGCATTTTTAAATGATTTAGGAATACATGGACGCGGGTTCAGTTCCTTTTGAAGCAGGAAATTGATGTAACATCCTATGCAACACCAAATTGGTAACATCGATATAAGTCACTGAATTTATGAAAAATGATAAACCACTTCAACGCCCCCAGCCCACCAAATCATAGTTTAAAGACGTCTCCGGACGTCTTTTTTCTTATCTGAAACATCAAAAAATCAATCACTTAGCATTTATGGCTATTCCATGACAGCTTTGATTTTTAGGTACACTAAAAGGTACACTGATTTTATCGTGTTAGTCTGGTGTACCCATCATTGCAAAAAAACATAAGCAAGCGATCTCACTGCCAATTGCACACCGCCGGCTAACTCTCCAACTTCGCGCCAGAGTGGGTATTTGAGCGCTTGACTGACCGAGTGATACCAATCAGAAATTTGCTTTTGAAATGAATCCGACAAGCTATTTTGCTCATCTTGATCTAAATGATATTTGAACTTGGATGAACCTCGTTTGGTAATTCTAATCAATGACTCAATCAATATGACAGTTATCCGATAGCTAACTTAGCCGCTTGTTGCCACATAAAGTGAGGCATAGGCTCTCTCAACTGCCAAGTAATGCTCATCGGTTGTGAACCTGTATGCGATACATAGTCCACTTCACCATAATTAACAAAACCCATAGTGCGACCGTATTCATCTTTGGTTCGTTCACGCACAAATAAAAACAGACGCTTACTCATTGTTTGATGCAGGATGTACTCCAAACCGCGCCCTCTATCAGGTCTTGCACTGTTTTGCGACTGCCAGTGAAAGAGGTGTTCGTTTATCGCGTAATCGTGATACATAGTGGTTGGCGAAAATTGCTTTTCATTTTTGTCTAAAGTGACAAACATCAGTTCAATATTTTGATCCTTGAGCACAAACACACCTTCGCGTGCTGGCGGCTGGAGCTCAAACGTGGTCGCACCAAATGCTACCAATATTTGCTCACGTGCATAACGCGCATGCAGCCTCAATGAAACCTCAGGCAAAGCCTGCATTGCTGGTTGTTCATGCTTGATTTGAGCGTTCTGCCAGTTAACAACGTCCAATAGTTCTGCTTTTAACTCGCAGGCATTCAGTTTTGCTAAGCTCTGCTCAATCGAATCAAAACAACATTCAGGTCCCGTTTTCTGCCAGAAATCGTAATGACACATCAAAGCATAACGATGACTCGAATCTTCTATTGCGAAGTTGTTATGGCAAAGCTGTTTTAAGAAACTTAAATAGGCATGATCATCGCAGGTTAAAATTCGGTTATGAATGGACTTTCTAAGCATTTTCAACAGTTCTTCTTCAACTGAATTTTCGTTGATTTCATCTTTAGCTTGCTGAACTAGCTGCGACCAACTCCCTCGCTTATAAAGCTCATTCAAGTCGATGTGAGGATTTAAAGTTAAGAAATTCGACAACGTTAACGGCAGTGTGGAATGCTGAGGATATTGGCGGATCATCGCGACTAGGCGTTTCAACGTTAATGAGGCTTGACGAATATTGCTCAGTACCATTTCTTGAGTGCGCTTACTCAACTCAATGCGGCAACCCAGTGGCGCGTGGGGGAACCCTTGTTTAATCTCTTCACTGATCGCGCGATGACTTTTACCCACTAAAGCCCTAAATTTATTGGCAAAATCATATTCAGGGCGTGAATTGCCAACAAAATCCAACACGGTACAGCACTCTTTTCCGTCAGCTAAACGCAAACCTCGGCCAAGCTGTTGCAAGAAAATCGTGAGGCTTTCTGTCGGGCGCAAAAACAATAACGTATCGACTTCGGGAATATCGACACCTTCATTGAAGATATCGACCACACAAAGCACGTTTATGTCGCCAGAACGAATGGCCTGCTGCTTTTGTTGCCGCTCGTGGGAGTTATCACTGGTCAACACATCCGTTTTAATGCCTTTTAATAAGAGTTGCTGCGTCATGTACTGGGCATGCTCTTTACTCACACAAAAAGCTAGCGCTTTCATTTTGCTAATATCTGTCAGGATTTCCTGCATACTGAGTAAGATTTTGTTAAAACGAACTTGGTTGTGAGTATAAAGGTTGGTTAGTTGCCCAATATCATAGCGTCCACGGCTCCAAGGAATGGTACGAAGGTCGGTATCATCATCGATACCAAAATACTGAAATGGGCAAAGGTGACGACGATTAATGGCTTCCGGCAAACGGATCTCAGCGGCAATCACACCACCAAAGTCCGCTAAAATATCACCGCCATCATGACGCTCTGGTGTTGCAGTCAAGCCGAGCAATATATTGGGGGAAAAATGCTCCAGCAGCGCGCGATAGCTAGTCGCAGCAATATGATGCACCTCATCAATCACAATGTAGTCATAATAGTCAGCGGTTAGATTAAGCTGATCCAGCTGATTGTTCATGGTTTGGATAGAAACAAACAGTTGTCGATAGTGCTCTGGGGTATGTCCGCCAACCCAAAGTTCACCAAATGCACCATTACGCAATACCCCACGATACGCAGATCTGGCTTGTTTTAATATTTCTTCTCGGTGAGCGACAAACAAGAAATTAGCTTGCGGCTTTGCTTTAATAAAACGAGCAAAATCAAAAGCTGAAATCAAGGTTTTTCCGGTGCCAGTTGCCGCAACCACTAAATTGCGAAATCGTTGGTGAACACTACGCTCTACAGCCAATTGCTCCAATATGTCACTCTGGTGCGGAAACGGCGAAATATCAAAGAAATGCGTGGGACTAGCCTCAAAATCTCTGCGCTGCTGGTTCAAGGCTTTTTTGAGCTTTTCACTGCTTTTCGCATCACCATTGAAATGTTCAAAATCATGAGAAGCCCAATAGGTTTCAAAGGTGCTCAATGATTTATTGATAATGTGTGGGATTTCTTGCGAAGTAATTTTTAAATTCCACTCTAAGCCATTGGTTAACGCCGAATGGGAAAGATTGGAAGATCCGATATAACCAGTGTGATAACCCGTGTTGCGTAAAAATAGATAGCTCTTTGCATGTAAACGTTCACGCTCAGTGTTGTAACTCAGCTTCACTTCGGTATTAGGTAAGCTCGCCAGATATTCTACCGCTTTAGCATCTGTCGCCCCCATATATGAGGTAGTAATGATTTTTAGCTCGCGGCCACTAGACGTAAACTCTTCTAATTCTTTACGAAAAATCCGTATTCCTGCCCACTTAATAAATGACACTAACCAGTAAATCTTATCCGCAGACAGAATCTCTCGCTTCAATTCAGATTCAAGCGACAATCCAGCATTACTGCCACAAAACAGCTCGCTTTGGCTTAAGCCTGTTAACGGAAAAATGTCGTTAATATAATTTTTTAAATCGGCTGAGACAGGATTTTCGAGCTCATAGAGCGCGGTCAGAATTTTACCCTGACTGGCAAGCAAATTGTCTTCGATAAAATCGTTATCTTGAATTTGTGTTTTTAGCCACAGTAACAATTGATTGGATAAAGCAATTTGCTGTTGCAGACGATCATCACTTGAGGGGACAGACTCAATCGCATACTCAAGAATGTGTGATAGGAAACGAGATAACCACGTCGATGCTTCACTACTATTGAGCTCACGTTCACCGACATAGAATCGCTCTCGGTCAATGCGACTCTCGATAAGCTGCGTTATAAGCTGCTCATAAATTCCGACTTGTTGCATGCTACTCCTTTATTCTCAAAGCTGAATTAACATCAATATTGATTAATATTACGCCTTTCCATTAATCCATTTTGTGTTTTTACATTTCTGCTAGGTTGTATTTATCTCATGTTTTCAATGATCTCTACGCATTAGCCTCGCTAGCTTAACTCATTCAGCAACAGATCCACGAATACCAAATCAATCACACAATGTTTTGGCTTAGCAATGTCCATTCTTATCTCTGAGTGGCTTTCATAAACAACTGTGTTTGAACATAGTCAACCAGCTTATCAACCAAGAATTATGGAACTAGATGATTTTCCCTCTATCGTAAACCTGCCCAACACCTGCTTACAATTAACCCAACCCGCCGCCATCAATGGGCTTGAGTCAAACCGCTTCATTCGTATACTGTGCGCTCAATCACTAGGAAGTTGTTTGTATGAAATCCAACCAAAGCTTACTCAGTAATGTTCTGATCAACATTGTTATTCCAGTGGTGATTTTGAGCAAAATGAGCGGTGAAGATAACCTTGGCCCAACGTGGGCATTGGTGGCCGCGTTAGCCTTTCCCCTGCTGTTTGGGGTTTACAGCTTTATTCAAGAGCGCAAAGTCAATTTTTACTCAGCGCTCGGCATGATTAGCGTGTTGCTCACCGGTGGCATTGGCCTGCTGCAACTCGACCCTGCTTATATTGCGATTAAAGAAGCGGCGATTCCGGGGCTGATTTTTGTGATTCTGGTGGTCAGTAATCTGATTGGTTATCCGCTAGTGCGTAAAATGCTGCTCAATGAAGATATTGTCGATCACGACAAGCTACACAGCGCGTTAAGCACGCCAGAGAAGAAGGCGGAATTTGAGCGTCGGCTGAATGTCAGCTCTTATCTGATTGCGTTCTCGTTTTTTGTTTCAGCCGTGCTCAACTATGGCTTGGCAAAGTGGATTGTCAAAAGCCCTGCGGGTACGGAAGCGTTTAACGAAGAGATCGGTAAAATGACGGCGCTGAGCTTTCCGGTGATTTCACTGCCGGTGACGATTTTGATGATGGGCGCGCTGTTCTATCTGTTTAGAAGCCTTTCCAGCATCACAGGTCATAAGATGGAAGATTTTCTGCGCAGCAAGTAATCGCTTCGCTTTAATCCATCAAGATCAAAAAAGGGCTCAACTGAGCCCTTTAGTTTTATTTGTAAGTCTTACTCGCCTGCGAACTGCGCCATCATGTCGCGTGCGACTGCTTCCGCGACTTTGATGCCGTCAATCCCTGCTGACAAAATGCCGCCCGCATAACCGGCGCCTTCACCGGCTGGGTAGAAGCCTTTCAGGTTGATGCTTTGGAAATCTTTGCCGCGCTTGATGCACACCGGAGATGAAGTACGCGTTTCCACGCCAGTCAGCAAGCCATCTTCAGAAGCAAAGCCTTTGATTTGGCGATCAAACTCAGGGATCGCTTCACGAATCGCTTCTACAGCAAAGGCAGGCAGCGCTTTGGAAAGGTCGGTAAGCTTGATGCCCGGAGTGAAAGAAGGCTGTACATCGCCCAGTTCACTTGGGTTACGGCCTTTCAGGAAATCACCGATTTTCTGCGCAGGCGCATCATAAGTTTCGCCGCCCAGTTTATAAGCGTTAGCTTCCAGTTCACGTTGCAGACGAATGCCCGCCAGCGGATCGCCTGGGTAATCTTGCTCTGGCGAAATGCCCACCACAATTGCGCTGTTGGCGTTACGTTCGGCACGCGAATATTGGCTCATGCCGTTGGTGACGACTCGACCTTCTTCAGAGGTTGCTGCCACTACCGTGCCACCCGGACACATACAGAAGCTGTACACGGTGCGGCCATTTTTACAATGGTGTACCAGTTTGTAGTCTGCCGCGCCCAAAATCGGGTGCCCCGCACTTGGACCAAAGCGCGCTTCATCAATCATGGATTGCTTGTGTTCAATGCGGAAACCGACTGAGAATGGCTTGGCTTCCATGTACACACCACACGCATGCAGCATCTCAAAGGTATCACGCGCACTGTGGCCGACCGCGAGCACCACGTGACGAGATTGGATCTCTTCGCCGTTGGAGAGTGTCACGCCGGTGATTTGCCCATCTTGCATGTGGATATCGTCAACGCGGGTGCTAAAACGAATTTCACCACCCAATTCGATGATTTTCGCGCGCATTTTTTCAATCATGGTCACCAGTTTAAAGGTGCCGATGTGCGGCTTACTCACATACAAAATCTCTTCTGGCGCGCCCGCTTCAACAAACTCGGTGATCACTTTACGGCCGTAGAAGTTAGGATCTTTCACTTGGCTGTACAACTTACCATCGGAAAACGTACCTGCACCACCTTCACCAAACTGCACGTTCGATTCGGTATTCAAAGTACGCTTACGCCAAAATCCGAAGGTATCTTTGGTACGCTCACGCACCTCTTTGCCGCGCTCAACGATGATCGGGTTAAAGCCCATTTGCGCCAGCACTAAGCCAGCAAACAGGCCACAAGGACCAAAACCAATCACCAGTGGACGCTCAGGTAGGTTCTCAGGTGCTTTGGCGACAAATTTGTAGGACATATCCGGCGTTGGGCGCACGTGCTGATCTTTGCTGAACTTGGCGAGCAGTTTTTCTGGGTTCGCCACTTCCACATCAACGGTGTAAATCAGTTGGATATCGCTTTTTTTACGAGCATCGTAGCCACGTCTAAACAGAGTGAAAGAGAGGACTTGCTGAGCAGGAATTTTCAACTTGGCAGCAATGGCATCAAGCAGCGCGCCTTCCTCATGGTTGAGAGGCAGCTTAAGTTCAGTTAAACGTATCATGGGATGTCTCGTGGGTCATGGGTGTCTTAGCCTCACCACTGGCGTGGCGGCTCACAATGGCGCGCATTTTACGAGAATTCGCCTCCACTGTCATATTAAAAGCTTTGTCTTAAGATTCGGGCAGGAAACGCCCACCATCGAAACGGCTTGGGTTGAATTTTAGCGGCGGCGCAGTATCATCCCCGTTCTTGATTTTTGCGTACACTGTAGGTGTGCGAAACGGCTAACTAGATAGAGCGAATTGTCATGGCTTTTGTCGTCACCGATAACTGTATCCAATGTAAATACACCGACTGTGTGGCGGTATGCCCCGCGGATGCGTTCCATGAAGGGCCGAACTTTATGGTGATCAACCCGATTGAGTGCATCGACTGTGGGCTGTGTGTGCCGGAATGTACCGCGCAAGCCATTTTTCAGGAAGACGAATTGGTGGGTGACCAACGGATTTTTATCGAGCTCAACGCCGAGTTGGCGGAGCATTGGCCAAATCTGACCGAAGTGAAGCCGGCGATGGAAGACGCCGCAAAGTGGGATGGTGTGCCGAACAAACTGGATATGCTGGAGAAGTAAAACCAGCCGCGAGCTTGAGCGCGCAATCCCTTAAGACCGCATTACCTTAAGACCATAGCGCCTTAAGACAAAAAGCCTAGAGATGAAAAAAGCGTCGGATGATCCGACGCTTTTTTGTTTTAGGTATATTCGTTTTAGGTAAATGTATTAACTATGCTGACGGCGAATATTATCGATAATGATCCCCGTTGCCATCGCGACATTGAGTGATTCAGCTCCACCAAAGGCTGGTATGGTGATCTTATCCGTCACGTACTGCGCCGCTTGCTCGCGAATACCGTGAGATTCACTGCCCATCAGCAAAATTCCTTCCGCTTTAAAGGCGGTTTGATGCACGCTCACCCCTTCCAAAAATGCACCGTACACTGGCAAATTCGCCTTGGCTAGGTAGTCAGGTAAATCCACTTGGCTGACTTGCACGCGGCCAAAACTGCCCATCGTGGCGCTGATGGTTTTCGGGTTATACGGGTCGGCGCAATCTTGGCTGGCGATGATGTGCGAAATGCCATACCAATCCGCCACACGAATAATGGTGCCCAAATTACCGGGATCGGAAACGCCATCCAACGCAATCATCAACCCTTGTGCTTTAGGCACCTCAATATGTGGGATCGCCACCACCGCAATCGCGGCGTTGTTGCTCACCAAGGTGCTGACTTTGGTTAAATCATCCAAGGTTGCCTCAATACTCTCGAAACCGGCTAAGGCTTGTGCGTGCTCGGCGAGAAACTCGGCGGTCGCAAAAATGTGTTGTACGTTCAGCGTGCTGTTGGTCAGCTCTAGGACGTTTTTCTCGCCCTGAACCAGAAATAAGCCGTGCGCTTTGCGCTGTTTCTTCTGCCCTAAAGCGCGAATTAATTTGAGTTGGGTTTTCGAAATCATGGTGCTGTCCGAGATAAATGCCGGCGAATTATAGTGCAAAGCCCTCACGAGCTAAAGGGGCGCGTAAGGGAACCAACCAGTGGGTACAGCAAAACATGTGGGATATTCAGTGGGATCAAAAACGCCCTGCTTTTAACAGGGCGTAGCTCAGAAATGAGCGAGAGAGATCAATGGCGCACTTTAAATAGCTGCACTAACTCGTTAATAAGCCAAGTGGCGGCCAGTAAATCTGCGCTACCGCCGGGGCTTAAATGTTTTTCAATCAGCGCACTATCGAGCGCCGTAAGAGCTTGTTCGATTTCTTGATACAAGAAACCGCCTTTGCCGAGCAGTTGCTGGGCTTGTTCTTGCACAAAACGTAGCCCTTCTAAGCCACCCCGGGCGGCGAGGTTACTGTCGTTATTATTGGCCATCAGCACCAATAAGGTATGCCACAAGGCTTGCTCGGTGCTTGCCCCTTGGTTTAAACAGGTTTGATAGGCTGGCAGCGCATGTCGCATCACCATCGCAAGGCCAGAAGCGGCTTCTCCACGTGCACCGGTTAAACCGTATTGGCGATAAATCCGCTCGCCTGCGGTTTCAGGAGACGATTCACGCTTCGCTTTTAGCTCATCGATAACCAAAAACTGGCACGCTTGACGAATGGTTTCGCCAATATGCTGCGCATCGATTTTGAGTTGATTGGCTTTGAGCCATCCTACCGAGCCACAAATGAGCCCCAAAATAAAAATCATCCCTTTATGGGTATTCACCCCTTGAGTCGCTGCAAACATAGCTTGCTCAGCTTCTATGCCAATGGGTCGCAACGCAGTCAACAACTGGGCGGCTGGATTTCCCGCACACTCCCAACCTGCACTGACAAAAGATTGTAGATATGGCGCAATCGCCTCGGCACTGGCGATAAAAGTGTTGAGATCCATATCGCGGTGTGCACCATTATTGGCGGTATCCACCAAACCCGGTTTAGGGGTGAGATGCACCTCCAACATCATGGCATGGTAGGCCAGATGCCCCACTAAGCGGGGCAAGCTGAAGGTTTTCTCGCCGCAAGCCGTTGAGGCTTGGCTGGGGAGTTCGAACAGAAGATCAAGCGCAGCAGGTATAGTCATGAGTCATCTCCTCAATTTTCGCCAGCAAAGCCTCGACACTGTGCTGCCGCGAGCGAGCACAGATCACGGCATCTCGTTCACACAGCAGGCAGCGCCGTCTTGGCAGCTGCGCACCTTGGCGCGAGATAATATGTCCATCGACATCAAGTACATCCAGATCCATCAGTCGCCCCAGCGGGTGTTCGCGTTCAATCTTCATCATGGCTTTTTTCAGCATGCTGGCTGACGGAGCCTGAATCACCACAAAGGCTTCCGGTCCGGTTTTTTCCACCAACAACTGACAAGCCACTTGCCGCCAGCCCGTTTTCTGACAGAGCTCTTGAATGGCACGAATACCTGCATCCATCACGGTTTGGCTCGCTGGGCACAGTTTTACTGCGCCCGGCATGTTAACCGTGAAAGAAACCAGAGGCAGTGAATGGCGTTTTAGCCACTCACTTTGCTGCCGAACCCGCACTTCTTTACGCAGAAGTAACTGGTCCAGACTGACTGAAAGATCCGGATGGTAACTCATAGGCTTTTTACCTGTTTGATGACATCAATGATCGAACCGTCACGGTAGTGAACAAAGGCAACGGTTTTGTCTTCAAATTGCAACGCTTGCGGTTTGCCCGTCAGCAACTCGGCGCGCTGTTGCAACGCTTCAATCTCCACCACTGGCAGTTGCGCCGCGATGAAACGCTCTTTCAACTCGGGACGACTCGGGTTGACCGCGATACCTTGATCCGTCACCAGCACATCGATGGTGGACCCTGGTGTGATGACGTTGGTGACTTTGTCGACCACGGTCGGAATGCGGCCACGCACCAAAGGCGCCACAATGATGGACAAACTTGCCGCGGCCGCCGTGTCACAGTGGCCGCCAGAAGCGCCGCGAATTACCCCATCAGATCCAGTAATGACGTTGACGTTAAACTGGGTATCAATTTCCAGTGCGCTTAGGATAACCACATCCAGTCGATCCACCGCCGCCCCTTTCGAGCTTGGGTTGGCGTACTCGTTAGCGGAAATTTCCAGATGATGCGGATTGCGCGCTAACGAACCCGCCGCCACGGAATCGAAACACTGCACATCGAGCAAATAATCAATCAGCCCCTGCTCATGCATTTCCACCATGGTTGCGGTAATGCCACCTAGGGCGAAAGAAGCGCGAATGTCTTGGCGCAGCATCTTCTCTTTCAAAAAGCGCGCAACCGCGAGCGATGCACCACCCGAGCCTGTCTGCATCGAAAATCCATCATAGAAATAGCCCGAATGTTCGATGACTTCTGCGGCATGTTTGGCAATGAGCAGCTCGCGCGGGTTAGTGGTCATTCGCGTGGCATCCCCACCGATTTTGCTTGGATCGCCCACTTCCGCCACTTCCACCACCGCATCAACACGGTCTTGAGTAATAGATGCAGGGAAATTCGGGAAGCCGACGATCGCTTCAGTCAGCATCACCACTTTTTCAGCGTGCTCGGCATCGACTTTGGCATAGCCAAGTGAACCGCAATTGGATTTGCCTTTAAAACCGTTGGCGTTACCAAACTCATCACAACAAGGCACACCAATAAACGCCATGTCGATGTACAGCTCACCACTTTGGATTAGATGTACACGACCACCGTGCGAGTGAATATGTACTGGTTCATCAAGCAGGCCGTTAGAAATGCTGTCGGCTAACGCTCCGCGGATCCCTGAGGTGTAAATCTTGCTCACTACGCCGTTTTTGATGTGTTCAATCAAAGGCGAGTGACAAGACGTGAGCGAGCTTGAGGCGAGCGTGAGGTTTTTAATCCCCAGTTCAGCAATCACCTCCATCACCAGATTGACGGTTTTATCACCGCCACGAAACGCATGGTGGAAAGAGATGGTCATGCCATCTTTTAAGCCAAGATCGACAATCGCTTCACGGATCGAACTTTTCACCTTACGGCTTTTTTTGGTTGGCTCATCCAGCAGATGCGGCGTGATCGCGTGCGCTTGGGTGTAAGGTGTCAACGCGTAGCGTTCCACTTCCAGCACAGACAGAGGGTTATTTAATGTATTGATACTCATGAGATGACCTTTAGTGTTTGATGCCGGATTCAGCACGTTGCAGTGTCCAACGTGCGCGTTCGATGATGGGTCCATCGACCATTTTGCCGTTGAGAGAAACCACGCCCAGCCCTTTCGCAGCCGCTTCTTCTGCCGCTTCAATCACCGCGATGGCGTGATCGACCTCTTTTTGCGTTGGGGCAAACACGTTGTGCAGCAGGTCAATCTGGCGCGGGTTAATCAGTGACTTGCCATCAAAACCAAGCTGCTTGATGTGCTCCGCTTCACGCAGGAATCCCTCTTCGTTATTGGCATCGGAATACACGGTATCAAACGCCATGATCCCTGCTGCACGCGCCGCTTGCAAAATCGAGCAGCGCGCAAACAGCAGCTCAATCCCTTCCGCTGAACGCTGCGTACGTAAATCACGCACATAGTCTTCCGCACCGAGCGCAATCCCAATCAGGCGGCGTGAGCTAAAAGCAATCTCGACCGCATTGTTAATGCCTTGCGCGGTTTCAATCGCGGCCAGCATGCGCGTGCTGCCCACTTCACGTCCGCATTCACGTTCGATCTGTTCGATGACTTTTTCCATCTCAATCACATCGTTCGCGTTATCGGTTTTCGGCAGACGTACCACTTTGGCTCCGCCGCGCACCACGGCATTGAGATCTTTGATACCGAATTCAGAATCGAGCGGATTGACCCGCACCACGGTTTCTATCTCTTGATACATAGGGTGTTGAAGCGCATGGAACACCAACATCCGCGCGGTGTCTTTTTCACGCAGCGCGACCGAGTCTTCCAGATCGAACATGATCGAATCCGGTTGATAAATAAAGGTATTGCTGAGCATGGCGGCATTCGCGCCCGGCACAAATAACATACTGCGACGAAGTTTGGTCATGATAGCTGGCTCCATTCAATGTTCTGAACATCACAAGCGCGCATCACTGCGGCCTGTACGCGCGCGCGGATCACACAATCCAGCGCGCCTTTGTCTTCGATGGTGACCAGAGCATCGTGCACCTCCATCGCTTCGAGGGTGTGCAGTACGACCTGACGAATCGCATGACCAAATTGCTGCTCTACGGTACTGTCTAACACCAGTTCAATACCGCCATCGTTATTGGGTTCAATCCGAACCTGAAGATCACTGGATTCCAGTGTTCCCGCAAAGGCGGGATGGGCAATTTTCATGGGTACAACCTTGTTAATGAGTTATTGGATAAAACAATGTCAACACTGTGCTCATACTGCTAACAGTTGTGGAGCTGCCTGTAGCGAATGTTCCACATAGTGCTGACAAAGGTAGGAATAGGTCGTTTTCGGCACGAGATCCGCAATCGCGGCAACGCCAAATTGTTTGAGCAAGTAACGCACGCGCGATGCTGAAATCGGCTGCGAAGCTTGCTGACTACGCTCAATTTCCACCACGGTGATCGGGGCACTTAAATCGTGCTCTTCTTCCAACCAGCGGCGCATCGCTTGGTTGTAGTGACGCGTCACCGTACAAATCGGCTCACTGCCAACAAAACGATGAGTAATACCAAGGGCTGGCGCGATTGAATGGCGGAATATACTTAAATCCAGCGCTGTATGTGATTGATTCACGACTTGCTGATCTTTAATAAAATAACTGGGGAAGGTCGCGCGTGAAATAATATAATCTGAGCCAGAATGAATAGTTAAATTCAATAAATGCTTACTACCCGCCTTAATCATGGCCATGCGATCAGCGTAAGAAAAATCTTTATTCTCTGCTTTCACGACAAATAAATGCACCCAATCACATTGCTCACAGGCTTGTTCAATTAAATATTGATGACCTAAAGTAAATGGATTCGCATTCATCACAATGCTGCCAATCTTACGGCCAGACATTTTTAATAACTGCAACTGCTTGCAATAAACTGAAAGGCGGTTTGGGCTATTTTCTAATAAAGCAATATGAGGTTCTACTTTATCAACCAAGAAGAAACCACACTGTCTGAATAAATCAATATTTTCTGGTTTAGTAAACAGAAATAATGAAAATCGCCCCATTTCATAAGCGAAGTTAGTTAATTCCGTCATCAGTTTGAGCGCAAAACCAGTACCTTGCAGCGCAGGAGAAACCGCAATGGATTTCAACACATGCCCAGCAATTCCACCGCAAGCGATGATTTGGCTTGTGCCATAAGCCACTACAAAATGTTCGACATCCTCATCTACCGTGAGCTGATGTTGGCAAAGGAACTCTTTAATCTGCAATAGCTTGGTTTTATTCTTGGTTGAAACTCGCGAGAAGGTATAAATATCCACCATGGTCGGCTTCCTCACCTATTTTTTCTGGCTTTATTATCTAAATTCAGACGAAAAGGTTTAATGAAGGCAATCACTTTATTTCCCGCCGTTAACGCTCTTTATGGTTTTAATGAATTTAATTCCTATCTCATTGATTTTATACACCATTTTAAATTTAAATCATAAAAACCATTGAGATTTTAAAAGCCACTGGTTTGAATGACTATTTTCACAATTATTAATGGATATTTTATTTAATGTAGTAAACGTCTTAATAACCTCATTGGACATGGAATTATGAACGAGAAAACTCTACATTTAGATAAAAAGTCCGCAACAGTAGGTGGATTTAATCTAAGCCAAACCAAAATATTTGGCACCCCACTCCCTTTATTTTTATTTTTACTGGTCACTGTATTAGCCGCTCATTTTACTGACACTTTACCTAGCGGTCTGGTTGGTGGTTTTGCTTTTATGTTTGTCATCGGCGCGATATTTGGCGAAGTCGGCAAACGTCTACCGATTTTTAATAAATACATCGGCGGTGCGCCGGTAATGATTTTCTTGGTTGCCGCTTGGTTCGTCCATATGGGCTGGCTCAGTGACCGAGAAATCAAAACCGTGACCGAAGTGATGGATAAGAGCAAGTTCTTGGATCTGTTCATCGCAGTGCTGATCACTGGTTCTATTCTGGCGGTCAACCGTAAACTGCTGATCCGTTCTCTGGCTGGCTACATTCCAACCATTCTCGCCGCGGTTGCTGGTGCAGCAATGTTTGGTATCGCTATCGGCCTAGTATTTGGAATCTCTCCGGATCGCATCATGATGCTGTACGTGCTACCGATTATGGGTGGTGGTAATGGTGCGGGCGCTATCCCTCTTTCCGAAATTTATGAATCGGTCACGGGTGGATCTAAAGAGCAGTACTACTCGGTTGCAATCGCGATTCTGACCATTGCCAACATTGTCGCCATCGTCGCCGCAGCGGTGATCAATATCATCGGCGAAAAAATGCCTTCACTGACTGGTAATGGTGAGCTGGTACGTCGCACCAAGCTGGATGTGAGCGAAGAAGCGAAAACCCTCAACGTCACTCACCGTGAAATTGCTATCGGCTTGATGTTGGCAGCCTGTGTGTACACCTTCTCTTATGCGCTATCGAAAGAGATTCTGCCTGGTTTTGGCACCATCCAAATCCACACCTTTGCTTACATGGTGGTGATCATCGCCATCCTTAACGCGGCGGGTTTGTGCAGTGATGAAATCAAAGAAGGTGCGAAACGTCTGTCGAATTTCTTCTCAAAACAGATGCTGTGGCTATTGATGGTCGGCGTTGGTATTGCTTACACCGATCTGGCTGAAATCATCAACGCACTCACTTTTGCTAACGTGATCATTGCTAGTGTGATTGTACTTGGTGCGATTGTCGGTGCGGCATTAGGTGGCTGGGCAATGGGCTTCTACCCTGTTGAAGCTTCTATCACTGCAGGCCTATGTATGGCGAACCGCGGTGGTTCAGGTGACCTTGAAGTGCTTGCAGCTTCTAACCGTATGAGCTTGCTCTCTTACGCACAAATCTCTTCACGTCTGGGTGGTGGCATTGTGCTCGTTATCGCCAGCGTGGTGTTCGGTATGTTTGTTTAACCCCCCTGCTCCTTGGGATTATTTGGCGCGCTTAGCGCGCCTCTTTTTTTATCTCCGTTTTCAACCCTGTTTTTACCACTGGAAGTGACCATGCAATCAACCTCACTGTTCCTCGAAGGGATTAATTTACTGACGCTGGGGATGGGCTTTGTGTTCATCTTTCTGATTTTCTTGGTGTATGCCACCCGTTCGATGTCGCATTTGATTGTGCGTTTTGCCCCGCCTGAAGTGCCAGCCAAAACCACCAACAAAAAAGCCTCGGCCAACAAGGCCAAACCAAACCTAGACAAAAACCCAGGTGAATTGCTCGCGGTGCTCACTGCCGCCGTCCATCACCATAAAACACAACAAAAACTATCTTAAGTGAAGGAGAAACTACAGATGACTCAGGCGATCAAACGCGTTGGTGTTACGGATGTCGTATTGCGCGATGCTCACCAATCTCTTTTTGCCACCCGTTTACGGATTGACGACATGTTGCCGATTGCGCAGCAGTTAGATCAAATCGGCTATTGGTCTTTGGAATGTTGGGGAGGCGCGACCTTTGACAGCTGTATCCGCTTTTTAGGCGAAGACCCATGGCAACGCCTACGCTTGCTCAAACAAGCTATGCCCAATACACCTCTGCAAATGCTGCTGCGTGGGCAAAACCTGCTTGGCTATCGTCACTATGCGGATGATGTGGTGGACACCTTTGTTGAGCGTGCGGTGAAAAACGGCATGGATGTATTTCGCGTGTTCGATGCGATGAACGATGTGCGTAACATGCAACAAGCGCTGCAAGCGGTGAAAAAGATGGGCGCACATGCGCAAGGCACGCTCTGCTACACCACCAGCCCTGTACACAACTTACAAACTTGGGTCGATGTGGCGCAGCAACTGGCGGAGCTGGGTGTCGACTCGATTGCCCTGAAAGATATGGCTGGCATTTTGACCCCGTATGCCGCTGAAGAATTAGTTTCTACCCTGAAAAAACAAGTGGATGTCGAGCTGCATCTGCACTGCCACTCCACCGCCGGCCTTGCTGATATGACTTTACTTAAAGCGATTGAAGCGGGCGTGGATCGGGTTGATACCGCGATTTCCAGCATGAGTGGCACTTATGGTCATCCTGCGACCGAATCACTGGTCGCCACCTTACAAGGCACTGGCTACGACACCGGATTGGATATCGCTAAGCTCGAACAGATTGCGGATTATTTCCGTGATGTACGCAAAAAATACCACGCCTTTGAAGGCATGATGAAAGGCAGTGATGCGCGCATTTTGGTAGCACAAGTCCCTGGGGGCATGCTGACCAATATGGAAAGCCAGCTCAAGCAACAAAACGCGCTGGATAAACTCGATTTAGTGCTCGAAGAGATCCCACGCGTACGTGAAGAACTCGGCTTCTTGCCTTTGGTGACCCCAACCTCACAAATCGTGGGTACACAAGCGGTGATCAACGTGGTGATGGGCGAGCGTTACAAAACCATCACTAAAGAAACCAGCGGAGTACTGAAAGGCGAATACGGCAAAACGCCAGCACCGGTTAACACAGAACTACAAGCTCGCGTGCTTGCGGGCGCAGAAGCCATAACTTGCCGCCCTGCTGATTTGATTGCTGCAGAAATGCCCACTTTGCAAGAGAGTGTGTTGCAGAAAGCCAAAGAGCAACACATCACACTCGCCGACAATGCGATTGATGATGTACTAACGATTGCGCTGTTTGATCAAGTGGGTTGGAAATTCCTCGCGAATCGTCATAACCCTGATGCATTTGAACCTGCGCCACAAGCGACAAGTCCAGCCAGCACAACTAAAACGCCAACAGAAAAAAGCAAAGTACAGCCTGTGGAAAGCAACGGCGTCTACACCATTACCGTCAACAACCAAAGCTATGTAGTTAAGGTAGATGAAGGCGGCGACCTGACGCATGTCGCGCAAGCAGCGCAGGCTAGCCACGCACCAGCACCGAGTGCAGCAGAAGGTGAAAATCTCGCGGCACCGCTCTCTGGCAACATCTGGAAAATTCATGCTGCAGCGGGCGATGAAGTGGCCGAAGGCGATGTCTTGCTGATCTTAGAAGCAATGAAGATGGAAACCGAAATCCGCGCACCACGTGCCGGAGTGATCAGTGCCATCGAAGTCAATGAAGGCGATGCGGTGCAAGTCGGCGATGCCTTGTTGGTACTGGCGTAATCAGAGGCAGAAAGTATGGAAAATATTTTAGCCATGGTGCGTGATTTTGGCCTGTTCCACCTTCAATGGGGACAGGGCATCATGATCCTTGTTGGGTTAGTGCTGCTCTATCTCGCCATCGTCAAACGCTTTGAGCCATTGTTGCTGGTACCTATCGGTTTTGGGGGAATCCTCTCGAATCTTCCCGATGCCGGGCTTGCCATGTCAGCTGTGGAGAATGCCGTGTATGCGGCCAAACCAGAAGTGATGGCAGCCTTTTCAGAAGTGCTGCAACTCAGCTCGTACATGCCAGCAGACATCAAGCAAGCCTTGAGTAGCGCAACACCACTGCAGATGACCACCTTGCATTTGCTCGCCGAACAGTACCAATACAGCGATGGCATGCTCTATCTGTTTTACAGCATTGCGATTGCTTCTGGCGCTGGCCCATTAATCATCTTTATGGGTGTGGGGGCGATGACCGACTTTGGTCCTCTGCTCGCTAACCCTAAAACCCTGCTGCTCGGTGCGGCGGCTCAGTTTGGTATTTTCACTACCGTATTGGGCGCATTGGCATTAAGCAGTTTAGGGGTGATGGATTTTAGCGTGGCGCAAGCCGCCGCAATTGGCATCATAGGTGGCGCTGATGGTCCAACTGCGATTTACGTATCGAGTATGCTCGCACCAGAATTATTGGGAGCGATTGCCGTCGCCGCTTACTCCTACATGGCGTTAGTGCCGATGATTCAGCCGCCGATCATGCGTGCGCTGACCACGCAAGAAGAGCGCAAAATTCAGATGCAGCAGCTGCGTCAGGTACACAAGCTGGAAAAAATCGGCTTTCCACTTCTACTGCTGATTTTGATTGCCTTCTTGCTGCCTTCGGCAACGCCACTACTGGGTATGTTCTGCTTTGGTAACTTGATGCGTGAATGTGGTGTGGTGGAACGTTTATCCGACACTGCGCAAAATGCACTGATCAACATAGTGACCATTTTCCTTGGCTTATCCGTCGGTTCTAAGCTGATGGCAGATAAGTTCCTGCAACCACAAACCATCGGCATTTTAGTGCTCGGTATTGTAGCGTTTTGTGTGGGCACGGCGGCTGGGGTTTTGATGGCGAAACTGATGAACCGTTTCACCACCACCAAACTCAATCCGTTGATTGGTTCGGCTGGGGTTTCGGCCGTACCGATGGCAGCGCGAGTCTCCAACAAGGTCGGGCTTGAAGCCAACGCGCAGAACTTTTTGCTGATGCATGCCATGGGGCCTAACGTCGCAGGGGTGATTGGTTCAGCGGTCGCCGCTGGGGTTATGATCAAATATGTGATGGGGTAAACATAATTGGTTGGGGTTTATTAGACCCCAATCAATAAGCCTCATTTATAGCAGGGATAGACTCACCGGCATGAACATATCCATCACGCAATTTTTACACACCAAGGTCTGCCAGACACTTTCGTTTCAACAAAGGGTCTGCGCACTCTTGGTGGCTATGGTGGTGATCCAGCTTTCGCTGGTTGCCGGTTTTTTTCATCAAACATTAAGTGAGACTTTAGAAGATCAGATCAGCACCAAGGCATTAATTCAAGCACGTGAAATTGCAACCGACCCCAGCATCATCGCACTTATCCAAGAAAATCGCTTTAGCGAAGTACAGCACAAGATTAATCGGCTACAGCGCATTTCAGATGCCGATTTTATTGTGGTTGGCGATTCTCAAGGTATTCGTATTACGCACCCAGATGTTCGTAAAGTCGGACAACCAATGCGAGGGGGCGATAACATCCGTGCATTGAAGGAGGGCAAACACTACACCTCCACTCAAAAAGGCAGCTTAGGTTGGGCTATTCGTGGTAAAGCCGCGATTGTTGCCCCCTCAGGAGAAATTCTTGGTGTCGTTTCCGTCGGCTATCTGCTGGATAACATCAGCAGTTGGTTGATGTTTTATTCTTATCCGGTCATTTTGACCCTGTTGATTTTAATGCTGCTCTCGGCCTTAGGTGCATGGGTGTTTACCCGTCATATCAAACAACAGATGTTCAATATGGAGCCGGAAGAGATCGCCATGAACCTCAACCTACAACAATCGATTTTACAAAGTGTGTATGAAGGTATCGTGGCGATTAGTTTGAAAGGGGAAATCCTTTCCGTAAATGCTAAGGCACTGAATATTTTAGGTATTGCCCACCAACCGAATCATTTGATTGGCCGTAATGTTCAAGAGTTCATTACTCCGACTTGCTTTTTTATGGGCGCGAGCCCGTTTGGAAAATTGGCACAACAAAACAGTGCTAACCAGCAGGATGAACTGATCAGTTGCAATGGTGAAACCTTGGTGGCAAACCGCGTGCCGATTAATTCAGGGCAACAACAAATTGGTTGGGTGGTGAGCTTTCGCCGCCGCAACGATTTCAATACATTGACCTCGCAGCTCACCCAGATCCGCCAGCATAACGATAACCTGCGCGTGATGAGTCACGAGTTTGCCAACCGCCTCTCCACCATCGGCGGCTTAATTCAAATTGGTGCGTACGATGAAGCAGTCAAAACCATTCGCCGTGAAACCGCAGAGCAGCAGCAATTGATTGATTTCATCGCGCAGACGTTTCATCCCAAAGTGATCGCCGGTTTACTGCTGGGTAAATACTGCCGCGCCAGAGAACTCGGGCTTTGTTTAGAGTTCGACCCTATGTCGCATCTGCATCAAGAACCACAGTGCATGACATCAGATGAACTCGCGGCGGTACTCGGTAATCTGCTGGATAACGCGTTTGAAGCCACGCTTAAAAATCCAGACAGCAATAAGATCATTTCCCTGCTACTGACCGATAACGGTGAGGAGCTGGTGATTGAAGTGGCGGACAACGGCAACGGCATCTCGGCCGACATCGCCCAAACTTTGTTTCTCAAGGGAGTGAGTAGCAAGAACCAAGAAGGACACGGTATCGGACTTTACCTTGTTCACCAATTTGTCACTCAGGCTCATGGATCGATACTTATCGACAGTGCAGAGCCTAAAGGGACTATTTTTTCTATTTTTATTCCCAATCGCCCCCAAACGCTTGCGGCGGAAAACCTTCCGCCACTTGCAGAAAGGGCATAATAAGAGTTTGATTATGATGGAATTAATCGACGTACTAATCGTAGAGGATGAAACAAGCATTGCCGACGTACATAGTTTTTATCTCAAGCAGACGGCTCGCTTTCGTCCTGTGGGCGTTGCGCAAAATATTAGCGAAGCACGCAATATGGTGCGCATTCTTAAGCCGAAACTGATCTTCTTGGATAACTACCTGCCCGATGGACGAGGCATTGAGCTTTTAAAGGAGCTGACTCACCAACCTCAAGCGCCAGATGTGATTTTTATCACCGCCGCTTCCGATATGGAGACAGTACGCGAAGCGGTACGCTGCGGGGTATTTGATTATCTGTTAAAACCGATTGCTTATGATCGAGTACAAAACTCTCTCGAACGTTATCTGAAATATACCAGTTCTTTGCGCGCCAATGACAGCGTCAATCAGCGACACGTCGATGAGCTGTTTAATTTTCAAGCCAAAACCGAGCAACTCGATGGATTACCCAAAGGCATTGATGAGCTGACTTTGATTAAAATCCAAGAGATTTATCACCATGAACCGCAAGCCGCCTATACCGCAGAATTGTTAGGACAAGCGATTGGAATTAGCAAAACCACGGCTAGACGTTATCTAGAATACTGTGTGGCCAGCGGTTTTCTGGAGGCCTGTATTCAACATGGTCGGGTAGGTCGTCCTGAGCGGCTTTACCAAAAGCGCTAACCTACCCGCCACTATGCCGGATTTATATGGCATGAGCTATAAGGTGTAATGGAAGGGGATCACTTCGGTCGTATCCCCTATTTCCAAAATTCCTTCTAAGTTGTTGCTATGGCACTGACAAAGTGGAATCACAAATACTCCTTCTTCATCCTTATCACGTTTCACCAACATCGCCTGAGAAGATGGAATTAAGCAGTTAATCTCAGCACAAAATGCCTGGCTATCACGGCTAAAATGTTGCCAATACGCCAACCAATTTTGGCGCGCTTCGGCGGAAGCTAAATCTTTAGAAACCTTTCTTACTAACATCGCATCACCACTGTGGCTATTGAGTCGCTCTATTACAATGGATTTTGGCTTGTCTAAGCATGAAGCGATTCAAAATTCGCCGTAGCGGAAAAAATCTTATTGGTTTTTATGTGGTTATCTTGTTTTCATGCCCTTGGCATCTTGTTTTAACCGTTATATACCGATAATTGGTCGGTTAATTTTCTGTCAAAACAAAATGCAATAAATTGAATAAAACCTAGACATAAGTAACAATAAATTTTGAAAACAAAGCCTATCTCACTGCCAAGGAACAGCGCAAACCGAATAAATAAGCGAGTCCTAACATGCAGGATTTTTTCGATAAAACCTTCATTAGACGTAGCATTCACTCCTTTGGGGCCTTTGTATTACCTTTAATGATTGGTTTACTACTGATCACTTGGCAAACTAGCCATGACCTCAAAAATGATATTCGTAACAGTTTAAAAGCTGGGAATACTCTGCTGGATTCTCTGGTACAACATGCCGAAATCGCCACCGAGCGTGCAGCGCCCTACTTGCGAATGTCCTGCAACGATGCTCAACCCTACTTGGCCGATTTAGTGACCATTACGCCTGATGTGCGTAGCATCCATTTAAGTGAAAGCAATCATATTTACTGCGATTCACTAGGAGGAAAAGGGGTGCGCCCAATCAATGAACCGATTGGCCTTAATGATGAATTATTATTGCTACAAGGTGACAGACTCTCACCTAACCACTCGGCTTTAATTTTTTACCGCGACTATCCTGAGGGTACCGTTTTTTCTGGTGTCAGTAGTTACTACATCCGGAATATTTTGTCGCTCATCAAAAGCTACGGCAGTACAAGCCTACATATAGGTGAGCGCTGGTTTAACGATAAAGGCGTCATCACAGATAGTTCTGTGCCCACAACCATTGAGCAAACATCTCGGAAATATCCATATTCACTGAGTACTTTTCTCACCAAGCAGGACTACTGGAACTATTTCATTGACGCAAAACACACCAGTTTATGGTTATTGCTCTTGATGTCTTTTAGTTCCAGCGTTTACACCTTTTGGAGACAAGGGCAAATTAATGCTCTCGATCCAGAGATTCGTCGTGCAATACAGGCACAAGAATTTGAGCCTTATATCCAACCTATCATGGATATCCATGGCCGCTTAGCAAGTGCTGAAGTGTTAATGCGCTGGCATCATCCGACATCGGGTTTGATTCGTCCGGATCTTTTTATCCCATTAGCCGAAGAGTCTGGACTCATCGTCCCGATGACTTCTCAATTGATGTCTAAAGTGCGAGATCAATTGGCTCCGTACCAATCGAAAATTCCGTCTGATTTCCATATCAGTTTCAATATTTCTGCCAAACATTGCGTAAGTTCCAATCTAGTCAAAGATTGCCAGAATTTTTTGAGTGCCTTCGATAACCCTTCTTTGCTTGCATTAGAGTTAACAGAGAGGGAGTTAATCGAAGATACTGCAGAAGCACATAAGCTATTTGCGAAGTTGAACCAAATTGGCGTTAGGATCGCCATTGATGACTTTGGAACAGGACATTCAAGCTTGAATTATTTGCAGAAGTTTCAGTTTGATGTACTCAAAATCGACCAGAGTTTCGTACGGATGATCGGCTCCAATGCCGTCTCCAGCCACATTGTGGATACCTTATTGGACTTAGCTCATCGTTTAAAAATGAAAACCGTTGCCGAAGGCATTGAGACAGCAGAACAAGTCGACTACTTTGCAACACGAGGGGTGGATTATATGCAGGGTTTCTTTTATGCCCGGCCAATGCCAATGGATGATTTCTTAACTCATTTGGTGATCGGTACTTGGGAAGGGGAAAATCCTTCCCTTGAATCTGACAAACAAACTCTCTCATTGGAGGTAACGGAAAATCGTACGATTTAAACCCAACGGCTCGCCAAGCCAGTGGATGCGATCGTCTTGATGATCATAGATATCATCGCCCGATACCGGATGGATCAGTACGCTCAGCGCACCACGATTTTCCTCTAGCCATTCCAGTAGGCCGTGTTGGTTATCACGAAAATGCAGTTCAAACATCGGCTTAACATGCGGACCAACGCGACGCGGCACTAAACCAAATAAAGCGATCACATCATGGCGTTCACGGGCAATTTGTTGGCGAAAACGTTCAGCGACGATCGCTTGGTCTGGATCAAAATAAACATGGGCATGGAACATAATCACTCCTAACAAGATAATGGATAATGTGGTCAGCATAGCGCTGAGAAGTGCAGAATATCAGCTCGTGAATTTGCACAATAAGGTCGATTTCTTCGAACAACTTCGCCCTTAAAAAAATGAACCATTCCGAGTCGCCACGCACACAATCAAGGTTGGTTAACATCGTTTTGGGTAAGTGTGGAGGGAATTTGCGCTTGTAGCCACTGGCAAAAAACTTGCGTCGCGTCAGTGGCTTGGTGAGTAATCAAAAAGTAGCCAGCCTTGGCTCGAATGGGAGCAAAGGGGGTAACCAAACGCCCTGTATCGAGTTCGTTTGAAAGTAAGGCAGTACGCGCCATTGCAATCCCTACCCCGGCCTCTGCAGCTGACATCGCCATATCCGTGCGGTTGAAGTAGTGATCACGCCGCTCAGGCAAGGTAATTCCCATCTGATGAGCCCAGTAGTGCCACTCTTGGTCGCGTGCCGCATTCGCCCACGGCATCGCATCATGCAGTAGCACGACCTGCTGCCAATTTTCTGCGTTTGCCCAATCCTGTTGCAACCAAGAATGGGCAGCGAGATAGTTCGCGTTCATCACGGGCAATAACCACTCCTCCATCAATAACTGCGCTTCTCGCCTCGGGTAAGGTAACGCACCATAATCAATCGCCAGATCGTAATCACGTCGATCACTATCCACCAACGCGCCTTCAGCAAACGTCTGAATCTGAATCTCCGGATGCCGACGATAAAAATCTTCTAGCCGCGGAACTAGCCACTTAAACGCAAATGACGGCGTCAGTTTCAGCCGGATCTCTTTTCGCTCCGTTGATGGCACTAAACTGCGGATCGTCTGCTCGATATCTTGGTAGTTACGTTGCACCGTCGTCAGCAGGATTCGCCCCGCCTCGGTTAAACGCACCCCGCGCGAGTGCCGTTCAAACAAGCTAAAACCAAGCAGCGCTTCCAACTGCAACATTTGTTGGCTGATTGCTCCCGTCGTAAGGTGTAAAGCTGCGGCGGCTAAGCTAAAACTTGGGTATTGGGCGACCAGCATAAAAGTATGCAAACTGGCGACTTGCGGGCTTTTTAACATGGCGCTGCTTTTAGTTTAACTAAAGGGTGGTGATAGATTTTATCGATTGTTAATGAAAAGTAAACCTTAGACACTGAGCCGAAAATTAAGCGAGGAGTCAATGATGGAAGTTTTGGTTTTAGGTAGTGGTGTGGTCGGATTAACCAGCGCTTGGTATCTTGCGCAGGCAGGCCATGATGTCACCGTCGTCGATCGCCAACCACGTAGCGCCGAAGAAACCAGCTTTGCGAACGCAGGGCAAATCTCCTATGGCTACTCTTCCCCTTGGGCTGCGCCGGGCATTCCGCAAAAAGCACTGAAATGGATGCTGGAAGAACACGCACCACTCAAAATCCAACCCTCGCTTGATCCTGCGTTACTGAGCTGGATGGGCAAGATGCTGCTCAACTGCCAGTTGTCGCGCTACCAAATTAACAAATCGCGGATGTTGGCGATTGCCAACTATAGCCGCGAGTGTTTAAAAGCGCTCAATCAAACCTATTCGCTCGATTACCAAGGTCGCCAACGCGGCACTTTGCAGGTATTTCGTGATGAAAAGCAGTTAGCTACGATTGAAAAAGACATGCAGCTTCTTGCGCAAAGTGGCGTACGTTTTGAATTGCTGAATGTCGCCCAGTGTCTGACTCATGAACCGGGGCTCGCCCCTGTGCAGGAAAAACTGGTGGGCGGCCTATGGCTGCCGGATGACGAAACGGGCGATTGTTACTTGTTTTGCCAACAGCTAACCGAGCTGGCCAAGCAACAGGGTGTACGTTTTCATTTTGACTGCCACATTCAGCAACTGGTCTATGAAGGCAAAAAGATCATCGGTGTCCAAACCGATTTAGGCTTGCTCAAAGCGGACGCTTATGTAGTCGCACTGGGCAGTTATTCGACCTCATTGCTTAAACCGCTGGGGATTGAAATTCCAGTCTACCCAGTAAAAGGATACTCGTTAACCTTACCGATTATTGATGAAAAATTTGCGCCACAGTCGACCGTGATGGATGAAACCTATAAGGTTGCGCTGACTCGATTTTCCGATCGGATCCGCGTGGCGGGAACGGCTGAGTTAGCGGGTTTTGATCCAGCGATTCCAGAAGCACGTAAAGCGACGATTGAGATGGTCGCGCGTGATTTGTTTCCGCACGGCGGCGATTTTGCAAAAGGGCAATTCTGGACCGGTTTTCGCCCCATGACCCCCGATGGCACACCAATCATCGGTGCCACTCCCTATACCAATCTCTATACCAATACTGGGCATGGCACACTGGGATGGACCATGGCTTGCGGCTCCGCCAGTATTCTGGCCGATGTGCTCACCCATGGCGAAAGCCCGCTCAGCCGTTTGGGGCTAGATCTGTTCCGTTATCCGAAAGCATCTTAAATACGCGGCTTTTTTGGCTCTGCCTGCACGAGCATGGCAGAGCCATCTCTCACAATCCGCATACCACCCACAGTGTAAAACTCCAATAGGCTGACTAAATTATGGTCATTTCTTATTTATTTTTATCCGACTTAACCAAAGCATAAAATTTTTATCTAGCACATATCACCCACCAGATTGACCAAAAATTCACACCCCCTCCAATACTCAGCCCGTTGTACAACGAATAAACAGTTTTTGTGTTCAGCGTCACGCATCCATTCTTTGCCAGATAAAAAAATTAACATTTAAGTTACAAAAAGTTTAATATATCGAACACACAACAGACACAATAAACACAACAACTCATCTACAGGGAAACTACTTATGCAGTCATTTGTTGATTTTCTGAATGGAATCATCTGGAGTCCGGCGCTGATTTATCTCTGCCTTGGCGCTGGTTTGTTTTATTCCATTCTGACTCGTTTCGTACAGGTTCGTCACTTCTTCGAAATGTGGCGCCTACTTCTGAATAATAAAGAATCCTCAAAAGGGATCTCCTCTTTCCAAGCGCTCGCCGTATCACTCTCAGGCCGTGTGGGTACGGGTAACATTGCTGGGGTTGCCGCCGCTATCGGTTTCGGTGGCCCAGGTGCGGTATTCTGGATGTGGACCGTCGCGTTTTTTGGTGCCGCCACCGCTTATGCAGAATCCACACTGGCGCAAATTTATAAAGAAGAAGACAACGGTGAATTCCGTGGTGGCCCCGCTTACTACATCGAAAAAGCCATGGGTCAAAAATGGTACGCTTGGGTCTTCGCCATTGCGACCATCTTTGCTTGTGGGGTGTTGCTGCCTGGCGTGCAATCTAACAGTATCGGCAACGCCGTTGAGTCAGCATTTGGCTCAGGTCCAATGATTGAAACCGCACTCGGCACCTTTAGTTTTGCCAAAATTTTCACCGGTACGGTGATTTCAATCCTACTTGGCTTCATTATCTTTGGTGGCGTAAAACGTATCGCAAGCTTTACCCAGATCGTGGTGCCTTTTATGGCGCTGGCGTACATCATCACTGCGTTCGTGATCATCCTGCTCAATATCGGTGAAGTGCCACGCATTGTTGCGATGATCGTGGGCGATGCATTCTCACCCATGGCGGGCGTAGGTGCCGCGATTGGTTGGGGGGTAAAACGTGGGGTTTACTCTAACGAAGCAGGTCAAGGTACTGGTCCACACGCGGCAGCGGCAGCCAGTGTAGAGCACCCAGCACAGCAAGGTTTAGTACAATCTTTCTCTATCTACATTGATACCTTGATGGTCTGTTCAGCCACCGCGTTCATGATTTTGATCACGGGTGCCTACAACGTACACGGCGCGGGTGAAGGCATGTTCCTTGTGCAAAACCTGCCAGCGGACATCATTGCCAGCAGCCCAGCCTTTACCCAAATTGCCGTAGATAGTGCCTTACCCGGCATTGGTAAGCCTTTCGTGGCCTTTGCGCTGTTCTTCTTCGCTTTCACTACGATTTTGGCTTACTACTACATCGCCGAAACTAACGTGGCCTATATCCGCCGTACCTTCAAAGTCGATGGCTTGATGTTTGTGCTCAAAATCGTACTCATGGCCGCCGTGTTCTACGGTACGGTCAAAACCGCCAACTTGGCGTGGGCTTTAGGTGATGTGGGCGTCGGCTTGATGGCATGGCTCAACATCGTCGGCATCATCATTATCTTCTTTATGTCTAAGCCAACCATGGCAGCACTAAAGGATTATGAAGACCAACAAAAACAAGGCGTGACCGAATTTACCTTCAACCCAGTGAAGCTTGGCATCAAGGGGGCGACATACTGGGAAGGAAAATACCTTCGCAAAACGGGCAAAGCACCGACCGCGGAAGTGAAAGAGACCCAAAGGGTAGAGCAAACTAGCTCACTATAAGAAAAAGCAGTGAACACAACATAAATAAGTCAAAGGGTTAGCATTCGCTAACCCTTTATTTTTCAACTCAAGGTGAAGGTTACTTCGTTTTCGGTTCGATAATATTGAACCAGAACTCGAAGTTATCTAGCATTCCAGCAATATCGGTCAGCGCTTTGGCGTTGCCTTCTATCGTCGCTTTGCCTTCTTTAGCTAACTGTTGAATGGTCGTTTTGCCCATCAACACCTGATTCAATTCAGAACGATTCAGCGTCAATGTCATATCTGGCTTATCCGATTGAATACCTTTTAAGTTATTCAAATGGGCGTTTTCCAGTTCAACCAAGAATTTCTCGTTCACGTCCGGCAGAACGAAGTTAATGGTGTAATCCACTCCCGCAGCTTTATCACCATTGAGACGTACGCCGAGGTAATCAAGGAACAGTTCGGTATCCATCGCCACCACCATATCCGCACTGGCCGTTTTCGTCGCTGAGACGGTTGGTAGACCATTGCGCAGCTCATAAGCACCCATCAAATAGGTGTTACGCTCACCAGCAGATTCACTCTGGTAACCCAATTGCTCTAAGCAGTCGGCTTGCAAGTAACGCGCTTGCTTATTGCTCGGCTCTGCAAACACGGCTTTATCGACAATCTCCGCACACCAACGGTACTCACCTTGATCAAACGCAGCCTGTCCTTGCTTGAGAACATTGGCCATGCCGCCCATTGCCGCCACGTATTTCGGTGCCGCATCGGTAGGTGATAGCGGGCGCAAGGTCGCTGGATTCATATCAAAGTAACCCAGATATTTGTTGATCACCGCTTTGGCATTGCGATGGTAGCTACCGTGATAACCGCGGTTATACCATTCTTTCGCTAGCACATCAGGAACATGGAATTCATCCTGAATCTCATTGATGGTGACACCATGGTTAGCCAAACGCAGCGCCTGATCGTTAATGTAACCGTACATATCACGCTGTTTACGTAGGAAATAGTTGATGTTGTCATTGCCCCAACGTGGCCAAGAATGTGAAGCGAACATTACATCCGCCTTTTTCGCGTACATATGAATCGATTGATTGATGTATTTACTCCATGCTTGCGCATCACGCACTTCCGCACCACGTAAGGTGTAGACGTTGTGTAAACCACCCACGGTGTTTTCTGCCATCCACAAGGCTTTAAACTGTGGGAAGTAGGTGTTCATTTCCGCTGGCGATTCGGTTCCCGGCGTGTTCTGGAACTCCATGGTCACACCATCGATCACCACTGTTTCCGTTTGTTCAGTGATCACTTTCGTTGGTGCAATCAGGCTAACTTCACCTTGTGCTACGTTTTTACCAATCGCAGCATCGACTTGCCCCGTGGCACCTTTCGGCAACACGTTACCATATTGGTACGTGGTACGACGCGACATGGCGTTCCCCGCCAATACGTTCTCTGCAACTGCATGATCTAAGAAACCTTTTGGCGCGATGATCGGCACTTCACCACGATCCACTTGCTCTTGGCTCACAATCCCTTTCACGCCACCAAAATGGTCAGCATGCGCATGGCTGTAAACTACGGCTTTCACCGGACGCTCACCCAACTCTTGATTCACAAAATCCAGAGCGGCTTTTGATGTCGCAGGAACCGTCAGAGGATCAAACACAATCCAACCGGTATCCCCTTTCACAAAGGTGATGTTCGCCAAATCGTAACCACGAACCTGATAAATGCGATCAGTTACTTTATACAGACCGTGGTGCATATTGAGTTGAGCTTGGCGTTGTAAACTTGGGTGAATACTGTCGTAGTCACGCCCATCCAATAGGAAGCTGTAATTACCGAGTTCCCAAACCACCTTGCCGCTGGCATCTTTGATTTGGAGATCTTTTTGCTGTGCGATCAAACCTTTCTCGACCAGTTTGAAATCTTCTTGATCAGCAAATGGCAGCGTGCTGCGTTGCTCTGCAGCAAAAGCCTGTGTGGTTGCACTCGGCGCTTTGGTTTCTGCAGTAAAAGAATGGGCCAAAACTGGTGCTGAGGTGGCAACCAATACAGCCAACAAGGTAGGTTTACAGACTGTTTTCATTGGATATCTCTCTTTCTGAGTCATTAGGGAACAGGGACAAGAATATGAGAGAAATTGCTTCAGAACGATTCGCCAAACGATAATCAATAGTTAAGCATTGCTTAACTATTAACAGAGCACAGCCTCAATTTGCTCACGCAACCAGATCAAGCCTTTGTCTTGTTGTTTGGCTTTGTGCCAACAGATAAACGTTGGAACGGCACGAATGTCAAACGGTAACGGCTGAATAGATAACCCCAGTTTTTCTGCCCACATATCGGCCAAACGCTTAGGCGTAAAACACAGCAGATCCGTCACCGATGCGGTCGCCATAAGGTTCAACATCGAATCACTTTGATAATGGATTCTACGCGCTGGCAGTGCTTGATCCACCAAGCTGGAAAACAAATAGTTCCCAAAACGGCGACTGGTTAATGCCGTGTGTTTTTCAGCAAAAAACTGCTCAAAGCTTAAGGAGTTCCCTAGCCGAGGATGATTTTTGGAGTACACCACTACTAAAGCTTCTTCGGTGATCTGAGTGGTGATAATCGAAGGATGGCTGATGGGAAGTAAGGCTAAAAATAGATCGGCTTCTCGCTCACTCAGCACCTGACTGGGAGTGAAATGGTCATCTTCATAGGATTTTAAATTGACCGTGATATGCGGAGCGATGTCGCTGATTTTTTGCAGCAGTTGCGGCAACACGACCAAATCAAAATACGCCTGTCCACCGATGATAAATTCGCGAGTGCTAGTTGCAGGGTCAAAACTCGCATCCGCTTCAAGGCCAAAACGAATCGCACTTAAACCTTCGGAAATGTGTTTGTGCATATTGAGTGCGTGCTGAGTCGGCTGCAATCCACGCCCTTGCCGGACAAACAGAGGCTCCCCCACTTGTTCACGTAAACGAGTCAAATTTTGGCTAACCGCAGCGGAAGTCATGTTCAACTTTTCTGCCGATCTGTTCACTGAGCCTAGCGTCATCACAGCATCAAACACTGTCAGTAGGTTTAGGTCGTAATCTCGCAGCATTATCTCATCCGTTTTTATCCTGATCACACTTGAGCGATCTTACTCGATCTCACCTTCCCCTGCCCCGCAACTTTGTGACGTCTTGCTACTGAGTTAACTTTTTAGCCGGCTTTGTTCACTCACCCAACACGTAGCAACGTAGCGTGGACTCACGGGTAACAAAGCAAAAAAAAGGGCTAGCCGATGGCTAACCCTTTATGCGTTCCCAGAATATCAACTTATGCAGCAAGCTCTTGCGCTTTCACTGGCTGCACACGTTTTTTCGCCGATTGGCAGAACAACACGGCCGTATTCATTATTGAGTACTTGTGCCATAGCGAAGTAGATAGCGCTCGCGCCACAGAAGATGCCTTCAAAACCCGCGATAGTGCCAATCAGTTCACTGCCTGTAAAATCACGAGCAGCCAGCAGAGCAAACAAGATGGTCAGAGAGCCAAACACCACTTGCTTCGCCGTTGGGTAGCACAGAGAACCAATGAACATGAAGCCAGTGAAAATCCCCCACAGAGCCAAGTACCACCCCATGAAAGGAGCAGGGCTTGCAGGCAGACCCATGTGTGGCATTACGATCAAGCCAACCAACGTCAGCCAGAATAGACCGTAAGAAGTAAATGCGGTTGTACCGAAGGTGTCACCACGTTTAAAGCACATGATGCCGACGATAACTTGACTCAGACCGCCGTAGAAAATACCCATGGCCAGAATCATTGAGTCGATTGGGAAAAAGCCTGCATTATGGATATTAAGCAGAATGGTTGTCATACCGAAACCCATCAGACCAAGAGGTGCTGGGTTGGCTAGCTTAGTTGACATGTGAACTTACCTTCAGAGTGTGAATTCAAAAATGTTTGTAAAAATTACGCGCGGATTTTAATCAACAGGCAGATAAAAGAAAAAAGATCTTATTGGAAACTTAGATTGTTGAAACAGCTAGTTACAGATGCGGATAAAAAATCGCCCAACCTAAATTGAGCGATGCAATAAATATATTCAATACAATAAGTTAGCAGGATGCCTTATCCCAGAACCAGTTAGACTGAGTGGGTGACTCCCAAACGCCTGGGTTGTTCTTAGCAATAAAGCATTGGCCGTTGTAGGTCACTTTATCGCCATTCGCGACCTTGGTTACTCCTGGCTGCCACACAATCGCATCCGAAGGTTCTGTTGGTGGAATCGGAGTTGGAGGGGTTGGCTCGGTTGGTGGCACAGGTTCAGTTGGCGGTACCGGCTCGGTCGGCGGAGGTGTTGGTTCCGTTGGTGGAGTTGACTCACCAGAAACGAGTTCCCAAGGACCACCTAAAGTTGGAGCATTACCTTGTGTCCACCATCTGGCTTGATAAATCGCGCCTTTGTAACTCACTTTTTCTCCACCCGTGTATACCTTACTCGCATCCCACGCAGGTGCTCCGCCCACGGGTGGCTCGGTTGGATCGGTCGGTAATGGATCGAGTTTTTCCACTACACGAACTTTGGGCCAGCTCGCATGTGAGCCATACAGGTTAGTCACACACTTCTCGTAATCCCCTTTCACTAAAGCAGAATACGCAGTTTGGAAACCGACCAACTCACACTCAAACGAGTAACCACCCGGACGATCTGGGTAATATTTCCAGTTACCATCCCAGTTGGTGTAAAGCACATCGGTCGCACCATTGAGGTTAAGGCTGCCGTAAGGCAGTTGCTGCCAGCAGGTATTCTTCTCATCCGCTTCGATAGGAATTTGATAGTGCGCCGCTAAGCCTTCCCAGTAACGAATACGGTTAACCGGCTGACCTTTGTCTTTGTTCTGCTCGCCGCACTCAATACCACCGTTAATAATATTGATTGTGGTACCGAAACCGTAGCCAATCCCTGCATCAATTTCACGTTGTGAAGGAACCCAAGTACGATCGATCACGTGCAACATCGCCGGTTTCGGTGCTTGAGGAGTCAAGAAAAACCAGATTGCAGAGGCAAGGTTCAACCATGAATCCGCCACTAAACCGGGGTTATTAAGTAATACGGTCGCATCACCATCAAACATGGCTTCAGAGAAAGCACCATAGTTAAAGTGGTAAGAAAGCTGTTTTGCACCACGGCCAAAGTATCCCTGACCCGTTGCACAAGGCCACTTCTTATTCTGCCAATCATTCTGGCCACACCCTGTGGTATAGCCCGTTTGTCCTTCAGACCAGCCCATCTCCCGCACATGCACCAAGGCCTGCTGCCATTCTTCCAAAGCTAATGGGTTATCAGAAATGTTGTCTTTCGCGATATGTCCACCAGTTTCCTGAGCAAAGTGAGCAAAAGCGGTCACGATGGATTTTTTACAAATCGCGTCAGAATTGCGGCCATCGGTATATTCAGCACAAAATGCTGGGAATTTACCAATCGCACGCAAAAAACGGGTATAGGTATATTCAGGCGCCGCCATGTGAGTGAGGAAATTCCACTCAGACTCAGGAAATACGCGTTCAACCCGTTTCACGTTATCAGGGTTTGTCGCCAGCCCCGGTTCAATCGCATCAACAACCGTATTCGGTCTAGTAGCTAATGCACTGGACCATATGGCATACATAGGATTCGCGGTTTTTGCTTGCTCGGCCGCAGCAACATCTGCTTTGGCTACCACATAGCCACCCGGATTGAGTGGGTCAGGTTGAATGTTCATTGCCGCTTGTGCGGGTAATGCGCAAGCAATGGCTACCCACCACGCCGTGTGTTTCAGTTTAAACATAGGTGAAAGTCCTTCTCTCAAGTTGGAAATCCATTTGAGAGTAGGCCTAGCGATAACTTTTTTAATAGAAAAAATAAAGAAATAAGCTAGAAATGCGAGCCATTTCAGAGCGATGTAAATCGTACACCTGCTTGCTACAGTGAGTTTTTGAACGGAAATACAAAAACAACAGATTCTGTTGCAAATAAAAAAACCTCAGGCAATGCCTGAGGTTTTATATACTTTCTCCGGAATATTAATCCATGCTATTGAAATTTTCCCACTCGAATATCAACGAGCAGAAAATCAACCTAAATAACAGCTAGTTAGAAAGGCGAGCTTTCTCGATACCATCATTTATACCATGCACAGAATTTTTTTGATTTTTTGCGGCCCGTCGACGTTTTAATTCGGCTTTACCCCAAGCTGAGGATTCTTGCATATCGCGACGAAGCTCTTGTATCTCTTCAACACTAAGCCGCCGTGGCCCCGAGGTAATTCTATCCATCTTGTGCCTCCAACTTGTCGCAGTACATTTTAAAACGCATCAAAACATGAGTTACCAGCAAGAAATATTGGGGATACTTTTAGATTGTTTTTCATACACATCTTGAAAGCCATCAACACTGCCCAAAGATTATACACGAGGAATAACCTCGTTAAATAAAAGGATCAAATCATGGGTTTGAAACCAGGGCCAAAACCAATAGCCAAGTCGACCGGCAAGCCAGATCAACGTCGACGTGACAACAAAAAAACTCCAGGCAACACCCCGAGCTTAAAGCCAAGCAAATCCTCGACCAAGTAACGCTACCTCAATATCGAGTCAGTGTAAGTGGTACTGACTCTTGTTGCTAAAACCCAAAACACGCTTTTGCCCCTTTATGCGTTAGAGCTTTTACTCATTTATATTTTGTTTACCCTATTCATACTTATTCAATTGAAGTGCCCAGCCCTGCTGGTGCAGCTCACTGTCCTCGAATACACTGATAAAGTGAAAAGTTTCTGTGCTCAACAAATAGCTTTCGTAAGAGGGGTAAACCACCTTCTCCTGAAGGTGGTAATTGTTTCGAGTAGAAGAGATTGTTATCGTTGAAAATAATGCGGTATCAAAGAATTCCGAATGCTCTATCAACGATGGCATTGCTTAAGGCTACTTATCATCGCCATCAGTAAAGATCGGTATTGATCCTTACCTGGAGCGATGTTCGCACCAATAGGATCCATTGTACCTATTGTGGTTACTGTAGATTTCTCAAACACAGTGTTAACCAATTCAGGGTTAAATTGAGGTTCGGTAAACACGCATGTAACACCTAAATCTTTCACTGTTTGACGAATTTCTGAGATGCGTGCCGGACTCGGTTTTGATGCATCAGAAATAGAAATCGCGCCAGATGCTAGTAGTTGGAACCGCTGCTCAAAATATTGGTAAGCATCGTGAAATACAATAAACTTGATACCATTGAGTGACTGGGCCTGTTTTTTAATCTCAGCATTCAATTGCTGTAAACGAATGATAGTTTCTTTTGCATTGTCTTTATACACATGCGCATGTTCAGCATCAACGTTAGACAATATACTGGCGATGGCTTCTACCCAAACCTCAGCATTTTTAGGGTCTAGCCAGACGTGTGGGTCATGGTCACCATGATGATGGTGATCATGATGTGCGCCATGATCATGTTCTTCATGTTCATTGTGTTCGTCGTGTCCCTCTTCGCTATGTACATGCGCTTCGAATGTTGCACCTTCTCGGAAGCCATACAGTGTGGTTCCTTCGACTTCCATCATTTCAACCTTAGTCGCTGAACTTGCTAGGCTTGAAAGTGGTTTTGCTAACCAAGGTGTTAGCCCTTCTCCAACCCAAAACACGACGTCTGCCTGTGAAAGCGCTTTGGCTTCTGATGGGCGTAGATGATAGTCATGAGGTGATGCTTCTGGACGAATAAGCAAGTCGGGTTCACCCACACCGTACATTACTTGTGTCACTAGAGAATGTAACGGTGCGATGTCTACGGCCACTTTCGGGACTTGAGCATAAGTCTGAGAGGCCGTTGCTAAAGCGATGACAATTCCAGACAAGGCTTGTTTGAGCATGATTTTCTCCTGATTATTTTTAATCAAACATGGTACATATTGAAAACATTAATTGTTATGTTATAACGTATCCGTGGGTTTGAGAAACCTATACTTTGCTGTTTAAAAATTTATCGCGCAGCGAGTAGTCATCACAATGAGAGAAAGTAGATGTTGATTTCTTCACAAGCGTTGTCTGTCCGGTTTGGGCAACACCTGATTTTGGATAGTGTCAATATGTCGGTGACTCAGGGCGAAATCGTAACGATTGTAGGGCCCAATGGTTCTGGGAAATCAACGTTATTGAAAACTTTGATTGGGTCAGTGCTACCAATGAGTGGTCACGTGATTCGTGCTGACAACTTGAAGATAGGTTACGTACCACAAAGACTTCACATTGATGAAACTTTGCCGATGACGGTGAACCGATTTTTAACATTACCATTGCGTCATTCAAAACAGGCTATTAAGGAGGCGCTAGTACAAGCAGGCGCCGAAGATTTAGAAAAACAGCAACTGATCTCCTTATCCGGCGGACAATTACAAAGAGTTTTACTAGCTAGAGCATTGCTAGATAAACCGTCTCTACTGCTGCTGGATGAAGCGACACAAGGGCTCGACCAACGTGGAACTGTGGGCTTTTATCAACAAATCGATGCCATTCGTCAGGAGAGCGGCTGCGCTGTCATTATGGTCAGCCATGATCTGCATGTAGTGATGAAACGAACCGACCGCGTTATCTGTTTAAACGGCCGTGTATGTTGTGAAGGCGTTCCGGAAACGGTTAGTCAATCTTCAGAATACAAAGCACTTTTTGGCCTAGACGACGATGATGTCCTTGGCGTCTATCGACATCAGAACTTCGCCCCCCCCTCTCGCAGAGGCTCATTACATGTTGGATGATTTTGTTTGGCGCGCAGGTTTGGCTGGTGTGGGTGTAGCGTTGGCCGCGGCGCCTTTAGGGTGCTTTATTGTTTGGCGCCGCATGGCTTATTTCGGTGATGCAACGGCTCATGCTTCGATGCTGGGTGTCGCATTGTCGCTCTCTTTTTCGCTGCCGATTTTCCCTGGCGTATTGTTTATTGCGTTACTCATGGCTATCACGGTTTCTTCATTCACGGGTCGAGGGTTCGCGATGGATACGCTGTTAGGAGTAATGGCGCATTCGGCACTGGCGTTTGGCCTGGTGGCTGTTTCTTTTCTCTCCGGTATTCGAATGGATCTGATGGCCTACTTGTTTGGCGACATTCTGGCCGTGAGTAAAACGGATTTACTGATTATCTGGACAGGCACGGTATTAGTGATTGGCTTGATTCGATTGCGTTGGTCTGGGCTTCTTCTATCGACGCTAAATAAAGATCTGGCATTGGCGAGTGGTTTTTCACCAAAACGAGAGCAACTGATTCTCACTATCGCGCTCGCCATTGTGGTCGCTGTGGCTATTAAAGTAGTGGGCGTATTGCTGATTGTCGCCATGCTTATCATTCCAGCAGCGACAGCTCGGCCATTTAGTCAAACGCCTGAAATGATGGTGATACTGGCTGCGCTGATTGGCAGTAGTGCCAGTGTGATTGGTCTACGCGCCTCTTATCTTCTAGATACCCCGACGGGACCAACAATGGTTTGTGTCGCAACTGTGTTATTTATTTTATCGAGCACTATTTGGATCGTCCGCCATAAGTTGCGAGCAAACACAGAGCGTCGACAAGAAACATAAAATAATTATATCAATTTTGGAGTGAGCAAAATGAGTCAGAAAAAAATCACTGTGACTGTACTTTCCGGCTTTCTTGGGGCAGGAAAAACGACTGTGCTCAGTCATATTCTCAATAATCGCGAAGGCAAGAGAGTCGCGGTGATTGTTAACGATATGAGTGAAATCAATATTGATTCCGCGACGGTGAAAAACGAAGTATCGCTTAATCACAAAGAAGAAAAATTGGTGGAAATGAGTAATGGCTGTATTTGCTGCACGCTTCGTGAAGATCTGTTGATAGAAGTGACCAAACTGGCCCAAGAAGGCCGCTTCGATAATCTCGTTATTGAATCTACCGGTATTTCTGAGCCACTCCCCGTGGCTGAAACTTTTACCTTTGCTGACGAAAATGGCGTATCACTGTCTGATGTGGCCACATTAGATACCATGGTGACAGTCGTAGATGCAGTGAACTTTTTGCGTGACTACGAAGCCGCGCAATCTCTTCAAGAGACCGGTGAGCATTTAGGCGAAGAAGACCATCGCAGTGTTTCTGACTTATTGATAGATCAAGTTGAGTTTGCGGATGTCATTTTGATCAGTAAAACCGATCTCGCTCCTACCGAAGAAGTCGAGCGTTTGAAAGCAATTTTGAGAACGCTAAATACACATGCTCGCATTATTTCCATACAAAATGGGCAAGTGGATATATCTGATGTATTGGATACGGGCTTATTTAATTTTGAACGCGCACAGCAAGCACCGGGTTGGCTAAAAGAACTGCGAGGTGAACACGTTCCGGAGACCGAAGAGTATGGTATCAGCAGTTTTAGCTATCAGGCACGACGTCCATTTCACCCTGAAAAATTTTATCAGTTTCTACACAGTACCACTCATTTTGGAAAGCTGATCCGCTCAAAAGGATATTTCTGGTTGGCTTCTCGCCCTGAGTTTGCCGGGCAGTGGAATCAAGCGGGCGGTATTGCTCATTATGGTTTTGCCGGAATGTTTTGGAAAGCCATCCCTAAAGAGCAATGGCCGACTGACCCTGAATATCTCAAAGCCATAGAAGAAAACTGGGTTGAGCCATTTGGTGATATGCGCCAAGAACTGGTGTTTATTGGTCAAGGCCTAGACAAGGCCGCCATGATTGAAGCACTTGATCAATGCCTGCTGACAGAAGAAGAACTGCTTGCGGGTAAAGCATTGTGGCAAACCTTACCGGATCCTTTTAGTGCCTGGGAGGAAGAGGTATGAGCATTGATATCTTTGAGGATCCGGCCACTGTCCAAGGTGCGTCATCGATAGCGATATCAACATCAGCGCACATACTTAGCGACATCTACAGACCAGAGCACAATATTGCCATATGGCAGCGAACGCTCTCAAAAGAGCTGACGAAAAACATTGATCTGATGTTGGCTCAGGAGCCTCGATTGGCACTGGTACAAAGTGTCACGCCAGATGATGCTGCACAATGGGTGCGAAGCAAGTTAGAGGGCTATGTGTGCGCGGATGCATTGAGTGAAGATATTGCCTTAATCGTCGATATGTTCTGCTGTTTGTTTGATGTGAAAGAAGCCGGTTTGAGGTTAACTCGTTTAGACAGCCCAATGTGCCCGAAATTTCACTTTGATCGCGTGCCTTGCAGACTGGTCACCACTTATACCGGCCGAGCGACGGAGTGGCTGACTAACGACGTTATTGATCGCACTAAACTTGGTGCAGGTAGTCTTGGTCAACCTGATCATCTGTCGGGTCTGTACGATTCTGACAGGTCAATACGACAAATGCAGCCCGGTGATGTCGCCTTACTCAAAGGCAGTGGCTGGGAAGGCAACGAAAATGGCGGGCTGATACATCGTTCTCCACATGTCGGACAGGACGAGCGGCGATTATTGCTTACACTGGACTTTATCTAGAAAAATGCGAGATATCGAAGGCGTTATGGAGCAGGCAGAGAAAATCTGCCTAGTCCGAGGTAAGCAACTTACGACCAAACGGAGGTTGGTCTTGAGCGTATTGCTGCATGCTAATAAGCCGCTTTCCGCCTATGAAATAGTTGATTATTGCAATTGTCATTTTTCGCAGCAGATCCAAGCGATGTCGGTTTATCGGATATTGGACTTTCTTGTGGCTGAACATTTCGTTCATAAGCTCAATATCTCTAACAAATACATAGTCTGTTCTCATATCGAACGTAATCATGAGCATAGTGCTACTCAGTTCTTGATCTGCGCGGAATGTGGCAAGGTCAGAGAAGTAATAATTAATGCTCGGGTTATTTCCAGCATACGAGCAAACGCAAGGCAAGAAGGCTACACCGTCATCAACCCTCAATTTGAAATTACCTGTGTCTGCGACGACTGTTCCATAAAACAATCTAGGGAACTTGGTTGTGAATGACATTTTCACGACGACCATTTATGCCCTTTCTTTTATTTCCCTAATATTCCGGAAGCTTGAGGACTTATGCCAACGACATTGATTAAAAATGCCCGAATAGTCAATGAGGGTGCCATCATTGAAGCCGACTTACGTATTGTTGATGAGCATATCGAACGCATTGGCCGCGACATCACCTCACAGTCAGGGGGCGTCATCATTGATGCTCAAGGGGCTTATTTACTGCCAGGCATGATTGACGATCAGGTGCATTTCCGAGAGCCAGGGCTGACGCATAAAGGCACAATTGCAAGCGAGTCGCGGGCAGCGGTAGCAGGTGGTATCACAAGCTACATGGAAATGCCTAATGTTAGTCCTGCCACGACGACTATTGATGCGTTAGAGCGCAAGTTTGCTCTCGCTAAAGACAGCTCGTTTGCGAATTATTCTTTCTACCTTGGTGCAACCGAAGACAATCTAGAACAAATCAAACAGCTTAACCCTAAACAGCATTGTGGTGTGAAAGTGTTTATGGGGGCATCGACGGGAAATTTGCTGGTCGAAGACCCGCAAGCCTTAGAGCCAATTTTTCGTGATTCTCCAGTACTCATTGTTACTCACTGTGAAAGTGGGACTGTTATTAAACAAAATCAGCAAAAGCAACGACTTAATAAGTCAGAGTTCACCATTGAAGACCATCCCATTTTGCGTGACGAAGAGGCGTGTTACGTCTCATCTTCTTATGCGGTAGAACTTGCCAAAAAATACCACAGCCAACTGCATGTGCTGCACATCACAACGGCGAAGGAGCTGGCGCTGTTTGACGCGGGTGATATTCGAGACAAATCAATCACCGCGGAAGCTTGTGTCCATCACCTCTGGTTCAGTAGCAAAGATTATGCGCAGCTCGGTAACCTGATCAAATGCAATCCCTCAATCAAATCCCCTAATGACCGCGACGCGCTATTGGCAGCGTTAAATACAGGTCTAATAGATATCATTGCAACAGATCACGCGCCTCACACTTGGCAAGAAAAACAAGTGCCTTACGAGCAGGCGCCTGCGGGGTTGCCGTTGGTTCAGCATGCGTTACTTACACTCTTCGATCATGTTCTTTTGGGCCATATGAGTTTGACTCAAGTCGTCGAAAAAACCGCGCACAATCCAGCCATTCGCTATGGCATTCAAGGCAGAGGCTTTATTCGCGAAGGTTACTACGCTGATTTGGTGTTAGTTGATGCTCATACCCCAACACGAGTTAGCCACGAAAACAGTTTATATCACTGTGGCTGGTCGCCTTTTGCTGGACATGAATTTTCAGCTCAAATTCAAAAGACTTGGGTCAATGGCGCGCTAGTTTATGCCAATAACAAAGTCATCGATAAACCAGCCGCAGCGATGCGTTTATCCTTCAATCGTTAAGTGGCTTATCGCAAAGCAAGAACCATGAACAAACTGGAAGCACTATGTTAAGAAGAAACCCAACGGGCCATATGCCACAGGTGTCCTCAACAGCCTTTATTGATCCAACCGCTATTATCTGTGGCAAAGTCATTATTGAGGATAACGTTTTTATTGGACCGTATGCCGTTATCCGAGCTGACGAAGTTAATAACCATGGAGACATGGAAGCTATCGTCATCAAACGTGATACCAATATCCAAGATGGTGTCGTTATTCATTCTAAGGCAGGGGCTGCGGTGACCATTGGCGAGCGCTCATCCATCGCTCATCGTTCGATTATTCATGGTCCTTGCCAGGTTTGTGATGATGTGTTCATTGGCTTCAACTCCGTCGTGTTCAATAGCATCATCGGTGAGAGGTGCGTTATTCGTCATAACTGTGTCGTTGATGGCCTCGATTTACCCGCTTGTTTCCATGTGCCGCCGATGACCAACATTGGTGTCGGTTTTGATTTAGAGAGTATCTCTAAAGTGCCACCAGAATATTCAGCTTTTTCCGAATCCGTCGTTTCTGCCAACCATGAGCTAGTCCAAGGCTATCGGAGAATTGCCAATGAACTTTAATAAGCCTCTAATTTCGCGAGTGCCGACGAACATCATCACAGGCTTTCTCGGGGTGGGGAAAACATCGGCAATCATGCACTTATTGGCCCATAAACCAAGTCATGAACGTTGGGCTGTATTAGTCAATGAATTTGGCGAAGTTGGTATTGATGGCAGCTTGTTACAAGGCCAAAAAAAACAACAAGACCAAGTGTTTATTCGAGAGGTCCCCGGGGGATGTATGTGCTGTGCAGCAGGTCTTCCGATGCAAATTGCCTTAAATCAATTATTGTCTGAAGCAAGGCCAGATCGATTGTTGATTGAGCCTACAGGCCTTGGTCATCCTAAAGAAGTGCTTCAAGTGCTATCGACAGAGTACTATCGCCAAATTCTCGCGTTGCAAAAAAACATTACTTTAGTCGATGCACGTAAACTATCGGATCCTAAGTACACTGAGTATGAAACGTTTAACCAGCAAATCGCTATCGCAGATACAGTGGTAGGTAATAAGCGCGATCTCTATCAAGATGAAGATGAGCAAAAGCTGACGGCTTATATAGCAAAGCTCGGTCTGCGGGAAACAAAAGTGATTTTCGCTGAACATGGCGCTATCCCTTTTCATGAATTTGAGGGAGCGACTCGTATTGATGTGAAAAAAACGCCCTCTGTTGTTTACCGTGAACGAGAGAAAAAGTCGCTTGTTCCTGAGTTGCTTATACCCGAGAGCGGCATTCTAAAAGCAACCAACCAGGGAGAGGGTTTCTACAGTATCGGTTGGCGTATCTCCGCTGAAAAAGTGTTTGATCATCAAAAGCTGAGATTGTTGCTGCTCGACCTCAAGCTCGAACGAATGAAAGCGGTTTTTATCACGGGAAGCGGTATTTTTGGTTACAACCTAACCTCAGATGGACTCACAGAGTTTGAACTAGACGAGTGTTCAGAAAGCCGAATTGAACTGATTTCTTCCGGTCTAGATGACCAATTTGAAGATCGATTATTTCGATGTTTAGAGAAGACATCATGACCCAGAAGAAAAAACATCCCTGCTACCCACCATGCCTTACTTTCTAAATATGTTAATGGGATTTCTTTTAGATCTGCGCTTACGGTACTTATGTCGCCTTCTAGGGTTAGTCACCGCATTTTATGCCTGTACAGTTCAGGCTCATCCTCACTCATGGGTTGAGATGAAAACATACATCCAAGGCCGCGATGGGATGATTACGGGTTTTAAGATGGAGTGGACTTTTGACCCGATGACATCCGCCTATATGCTTGATGGTGAAGATATGTCACCTAACCATGCACAGGAGACACTGCGCAAGTTAGCCGTCTCGGTACTGGATAATATGTTGTATGAGCATTACTTCACTTATTTTTATGATGGGGATACGCCTGTCAAATATAGTATCGCACACAGTGAAAAGCTCACGCGTAATCGAGCAAAGTTAGTGCTGAACTTTGAGTTACCACTTTCCAAGCCCCAACCCGTTACAAGCGATTCATTACGTTTACTGATTTTTGACCCGAGTTATTACGTTGATATGGCTTGGACATCTGTCAGCGATATTCAATTGTCTGACGAGCTTTCGCGGCAATGCCGATTGACTCTGGCACAACCCAATCCAACGCCAGAGCAAATGAACTACGCGATGTCTCTCCCAGCAGATGCAGATCCTGATTATGCGTTGGGTCAACTCTTTACTCAAACAGCGAACCTTCACTGCACAAGTGTCCCCTAAACGCAATGACCAATAAACTATCAGAGATAGGAATGATACTGATGAATTCACATTCACAGCGTAATGAAATGAACCGTTTAACGCGAAACCGACGCCGCTATCTTCTTTCCTTTTTGGCTTGTGCCTTGGTGATGATCAGTGGGTATCAATTCTGGCTAGCGTGGCCTTCACTGATAATAGCGAGTTTACAGTGGCAACGGGAAGTGAATAGCGAACTTGCAGATTTATTATACGATGCACAAACTCAACCGTGGCTGGCCGGAGGTTATTTGGTTGGCGTGAGTTTTCTGTATGGAATGCTTCATTCGTTAGGCCCTGGGCATGGCAAAGTGATTGTCACGACTTACTTAGCGACCCACCCCACAAAAGTCAAAACTAGCTTAGCCTTAACCATCCTCTCTGCATTTTGTCAGGCACTAGTGGCGATTGTGCTGGTGAGTATTCTGTTGTGGGGCTTCAATGCCTCAATGCGAGTCGTTAATCAACAAGCAAATTTTTTTGTGTCACTGAGTTTTGCATTAGTGGTGATGCTTGGATGTTCAATCTGTTGGAAAGCTGCCAACCAGCTTTACCGTACGATGAGACCTGCGAAAATTAAGTTCGTCCGTATGATGCCACTGACGATGAGTGCTTCTTCAGAACAGTCGCGTCTCGACAAAAAATCCGTTGTTTATTCTTCGACTCTGCGAACGCCGATTGCATTGACCAATCCACATAGAGCTACTCTGGAAAGTTGTGGATGTGGACATAAACATGTTGCCAGTGCACAAGCGATCAACAATGCTGCAACTTGGCGAGAGTATGTTGGCATTGTTGCAAGTATTGGGATTCGTCCTTGTACAGGCGCCATTATGGTGTTGCTGTTTGCCAATATGGTTGGGTTGTACTGGATGGGAGTTGCTAGCGCGATAGTCATGGCAATAGGTACTGCATTTACAACATCCATCATTGCGGTAATGACCTTAACCGGTAAGCAATGGGTCAAGCGTTATTTGACCCCATCGAAAGGGAATAACAAAGCAAATTGGGCGAATGCAGGCTATTTTCTACAATTTATCAGTGGTGTATTGCTGATGATGCTGGGGTTCACATTTATTGGTGGGCAATATTACGGCATTTCTCCAATATTGTAATTTGACCATGTAGGCAAGAACGTTTTAAAACCGTATTGCTTACATGGATTTACTTATCTTACATGTTTGTGGTGTTGCTCAGGAACCGTCCCACTAGACTCAATTTGTTGGCGCTACCTACAGTCAAGAACAGCCAAGATGCATCTTGGAGTTATACAGGAGAAACACGACGTTGTTCCGCGAGAGCCATTGCAATGTTGGCTTTGTTGTAGGCGCTCTCATTGATAAAGTGCGGGTAAATATCCCCTTGTCCATTCCAATGAATATCGTAACCAGCGAAAGTCGCTAAAATTGGGTTTCCTGGCTTGACCGCCTCAAAATCTCTGCCACAAATAGTAGGGTGCACTAAGGCTTGTCGCATACCCTCTTGGTCAAGTGGAATCTTGATTTCTTCGGTGTAAAAAAAGGCGTCATACTCGCTCAGTAAGCCTATTTGGTTGAGGTTGTGTTTTTCAACATAGTCCAATACTGCGGTAAGCATCTTTTTCATCAACTCTAAGGTGTCGTACTTTAGCGCACCATGTGCTTGTGCCCCGACTTCAACCATTATCCCATATTGCCCAGCAGTACAAAGGTAAGGTTGCTCTTGCCATTCTTTTCGCTCTTCGAAAAGGATATGTGCCGACGGCATTCGCTGTTTAACGTACGCCCCCAATTTCCGATAGAACACATCGTTAGAAAGCAGAATCAACGTCGCTCCCATATTGCTTGTTGTATTGTGCAGGTCAACAATCAACTGTTTTTCTTGGTTTGCGTATTGCTCAATGAATTGATGTGCAATCTTGCTTTCATGCAAATCGGAGCAACATTTGTTATTCGTTACTGAGAACTCGCGATTTAAGTCGGTATCGATGTAACGAACGTTGCGCTTTACCGCTTCGGAGTTGGCGATGATCGAATCGGCAGAAAAAGTTGATCTCTCGACAGAGTAACGTTTTTCTTTGATTAGTTTATGTAAATAGATACCGGAAAGCTCGTTTCCGTGTGTTCCTGCAACGATAAGTACTGAATTAAGTTTGTTCATTGTTGAGCCCTTTCAAAGAGAACGAGTTGATTGAGGTGTGTTCTAAGCCAATCGAATAAATTGAATAAACGCTGACAAAACTAAGCAGAATTAAAACGAGATATGTTATAACATAACAAAACAGGTGTTGATATTTAGTTTCTCATGGGTAAATTTAGATTTATTGCTTTAATCGTTGCTGTACTTTGTTTTTCGGTCGCTTTGCTTCTCCCTACCATGTATGAGCCAAATCAAGATAGTCACAGCGTTCCACTCAATCAAAGCGTTACTACATCGCAACCGCCATCATCAGAGATGATAGTGCCCTCAGATACCAGTTTGACCCTGTTACCTCAACCTAAACGGATACACTACATGGTAAAAGTGGGAGACACGCTTAGTGATATCTTCGCTCAATTGGGTGTCCCTTATCGTATTTTGCAGCAAATTCTCTCGGTTGATCTTGACCATCTCCAGCTAGACATGATTCAGCCCGGAGAAGAACTTGAATTAGTGATGGATGACATGGGGCAATTGAGCCAGCTAATTTATCATATGAGTCTTGTAGAGAAGGCTATCTACACTAGAGAAAACGATGGTTCCTTCTCTTACGAACTCCAGGAAATTTCAGGGGAATGGCGTGAAATCTTATTTTCGGGAGAAATCAACGGAAGCTTTTCGGTTTCGGCCCATCGAGTGGGATTGACATCAAGCCAAGTTGCAAATATCACGCAGGTGATGAAAGATAAGATTGATTTTTCTCGTTCCCTTAGAGCCGGTGACCGTTTCGATATATTAGTGAAACAGCAATATTTAGGTGAACACAACACCGGTAACAGTGAGATTAAGGCGATTTCTTTTAAGTTAGCGAAGGGTGAAGTCAGCGCATTTTTAGCCGAGGATGGACGGTTCTATGATAGAGCTGGCAACAGTTTGGAGCGAGCATTTAACCGCTATCCTGTCGATAAGGCATACCGCCGAGTCACCTCTGGATTTAATCCTAAGCGTAAGCATCCAGTAACGGGAAGAATAGCTCCACATAACGGAACGGATTTCGCGACACCAATTGGTGCGCCGGTTTATTCTACAGGGGATGGAAAAGTGATTGCGGTTCGTAAACACCCTTATGCCGGCAACTATTTAGTGATTGAACATAACAGCGTGTACAAAACGCGTTACTTACACTTGGATAAAATCTTGGTGAAAAAAGGTCAACGTGTAAAACGTGGGCAAAAAATCGCTCTTGCCGGGGCGACAGGCCGCTTAACCGGACCACATTTACACTTTGAAGTTTTAGTTCGCAATCGTCCTGTGGATGCAATGAAAGCCGATTTACCTATCGCGAAGTCGCTTCCTAGCATCCAGAAACCCGCATTTTTGGCACGAGTATCAGAGTTTGATAATTTGGTAGAAGTTAGTCAACGAGATATGATCATTAACTAAAATTTGATTTGGCAAATTTTTGCTATACCAGCAATTATTTGTTAAGACAGAGTGCTCAATGGGTCGTAACTCGGAATTGTCCAGAACCTTCATGGTTGGCACTTCGTAACTCAGAAGTGCCCCATTATCAGCCAGAGTAAATACTCATTCACATGCTGATCATATGTGCTTGCCCTACTAAAAGTAATCCTTTTACATCCATCTAGCTAAAACGTGTCTATCAAGTCGGCGGCAATTCAATTAGTTTACGTCTGTGCCTGCGCTTTCAAGGATATCTCGACCTCAGGCAACTCGTTGTGATCCATGGAAGGTCAAATTGATCACCTTTGAGTTATGTTATGCCCTCGTAAGCTAATAGTATCTTTAGGATAGGTCAGTCTCATCTCGCGATTTATTTTTGACAGAATGTTTTAAGGGCTATTCGTTATCTTGTTGCTTCTAAAGTAAACGTATAATGCTCTTGATTATAATAGATATCGGAAGCTTCAAACACTTGGCCTGATTCTAGGCGCGCAATACTATGAGCGCACAGCACTGGCTCATCTCGTTTCAATCCCAATAGCATGCGCACTTCTTCAGATGGTAACTCGGCTCGAATACGTTTTTGGCTACCGCCGACCTTTTGCCCTTTCTCTGCAAGATAGCTGTATTTAGAGCTATTTAAATGACGCGATTCTAGATCGGCAAACATGGGTTCTGCGAGCATATAAGATGATTCAAATACAAAAGGGATCTCCCCCACCAAACGCAACCGTTTCATATACCAAACCAAACTACCAGGCTCTAAACCAAGCTCTTGGGCAATATGATTAGGCGCTTCAATCTTCTCAAGATGCAGCAGTTTGTTACTAATCGGTGAGTTAAGCGAGGTAGCAACTTCACTAGAGGTTAAGTGCCTATCTAGTGGCAGAGCCATCTTAAGCTCTTGGGTTGGCTGACAAATAAATGTGCCACGTCCACGCTGCCTTTCAACCACGCCCTGTCGAACCAAATAGTCGACTGCTTTACGTGCTGTCATTCGTGATACTTTGTATTGCTCAGCGAGTACCGTTTCCGATGGAATGGAATCTCCGGTATGTAAGATGCCTTGTTCAATCTGCTGCGTGAGAATGCGCTCAATTTGTAGATAGATAGGAACATGAGATTCTTTGTCTATCATGCGTTCCCCCTTGTTTGAAGACGGCTTATCCTATCTCGCTGAACTTGAATACACAACTATACAACTGCTATTAATGAAAATGTTAATAACAGCTTAATCATTTAGTGATTATCGACACTTGAAAGATGGTTAGTGATTAACCTCACATAAAAGGCATGGTTGTATAGACAACTATACATAAAGGACATCTAATCAACACCATAATAAAAATGTTGATATGGAGATATCACACGATGAAACACTTAGGTCCTAAGCTACAAGACCTAGGAAAAGCGTTGATGATGCCGATTTCGGTTATCGCCGCCGCAGGTATTTTCCTTGGTTTAGCCGCCGCCTTACAGAACCCAAACATCACTGGACAATCATTCAACCAACTTGAAGTTGTTCAATTGATATTGGGGTTTATCCGTAAGGTTGCCGGCTCACTGTTCGGCAACCTTCCACTCTTCTTTGCTGTAGCCGCTGCTATCGGCTTAGCGAAACAAGAGAAACCAACCGCAGCATTTGCTGCAATTATTGGTTTTATCTCAATGCACGTAGGGGTGAACTACTCACTATTGGCTCAGGGATTAACACCACAAACCACATCTGTTGCTTATCTTGTCTCGCAAGGCATGGATAAGACGGCTGCGATGATGTTTGCCGCTGAATTTGGTAACACACTGGGTATCTTTTCTTACCACATGAGCGTTCTTGGTGGTGTGATTGCAGGTCTCGTTACTGTCGCTCTGCATAACCGTTTCTACACCATTGTGTTACCAACGGCGATTAACTTCTTTGGTGGTCGCCGCTTTGTACCGATCATTACCGTCGTTGTTCTACCTCTTGTTGGTGTTGCCATGTCGTTAATTTGGCCAACCATTGGTGCGGCAATTGCAAAAATTGGTGAGTTCATTGGTCAAGCAGGCAGTTTTGGTACTTTCTTATTTGCCTTTACTGAGCGCTTACTGATCCCGACAGGCTTACACCACATTCTAAATGAAACGGTACGCTTTACGCCTATCGGTGGTATTGCTAACGCAGACGGTGAAAGCGTAGTAGGTGCATTGAGCATCTTTAACTATGCCTTAACTCATCCAGGCAGTATTGACAATGAGATTGTTAAAGAAGCAACACGTTTCCTTGCACAAGGTAAGATCCCTGTGATGATGTTCGCTCTACCGGGTGCGGCGCTTGCGATGTACCACTGCGCACGTGATGAACACAAAACTCGTGTTAAAGCCCTAGTGATTGCAGGCGCTCTAGCTTCTTTTACAACAGGTATCACCGAGCCATTAGAGTTCAGCTTTATCTTTGTTAGCCCACTACTGTTTGTTTTTCACGCCATCATGACGGGTTTGTCTTTCGCCCTGATGCATCTCTTTGGCGTGATGATAGGTAATGTGCAAGGTGGTGTGATTGACCTATTTGTATTCGGTGTTCTTGGTGGTGCGCAAACTCAATGGTGGTTCGCAGTACTTGTAGGCGCTTGTTACTTCCCAATTTACTACTTCGTGTTCCGCATGGTGATCACGCGCTTCAATGTCGCGACACCAGGTCGTGAAAAAGAAGAAAGCAGCACGGAAGTAGTGGGTAATGCATCAGAACAAGCGACACGTATCATCGAAGGTCTAGGTGGTTCAAGCAACATCCAACTGGTTGATAACTGCTTCACTCGCCTACGCGTCAAAGTGAACGATATCAGCAAAGTTCAAGATGACTTTTTAAAAACAACCGGCGCATCAGGCGTTAAGCGAGCAAGCGATGTGGATGTGCAAGTTATCTACGGTCCACAAGTGGAAAGCATCGCTAACAATGTGAAAAAAGCGCTCGCAATTTAATCCATTTTAATTATCGCTCCTGATGGCAGGGGCCATTTCCCAGATTTGATTTAGGTAGAAGTAAGATGAAAAAAGCATTCAATATTGTTCTTGTCGGTGGTGGTTCAACTTGGACTCCAGGTCTATTAAAAGCACTATGTAAACGTAAAGACACCTTCCCATTAAACCGTCTAGTCATGTTTGATGTAAACGCAGAACGTCAAGAAACGATTGGTGAATATGCGAAACTACTTTTCTCTGAGGATTACCCAGAGTTAGAGTTTGAATACACAACTGATGTGAACGTGGCGTATAAAGATGTTGACTTCGTACTTTGCCAAATGCGTACAGGCGGCTACGAAATGCGCGAGAAAGATGAAAAAATTCCACTATCAATGGGCATTATCGGTCAAGAAACGTGTGGTCCTGGTGGCTTTGCTTACGGTATGCGTTCGATTGGCGACATGATCCAAATGGTTGAAGATGTACGTGAGCGTTCACCACAGGCTTGGATCTTAAACTACACCAACCCAGCGGCTATCGTTGCAGATGCACTGAAAAAACGTTTCCCACATGATGATCGCATTCTAAACATCTGTGACCAACCAGTAAACTTGCTGCGCTCATACGGTCGCCTACTCAACGTTGATCCAAACGAATTTGATCCAGTGTACTTTGGCCTGAACCACTTTGGTTGGTTTACTCACCTATACAATCAACAAGGTGAAGATCTTGCGCCTAAACTAAAAGCCTACATTGCAGAGAATGGCTTCATTCCTGTTGATGCAGAGCAACGCGATCAATCTTGGCTAGACACTTACGCAGCAGTTGCTGACATGCTACGTGATTTCCCAGATTATCTACCGAATACATACCTGCAGTACTACCTATACCCAGAGTATAAGCTATCTAAACTGGATCCTGAATTTACTCGAGCAAACGAAGTAATGAATGGTCGTGAAAAGCGTGTATTTGAAGAGTGTCGTCAAGCTGTGCTTGATGGTACAACCAAAAACTCTAGTGTGGTACATAACGATGCGCACGGCGATATGATCGTGGAAGTCGCAGAGTCAATCGCATTCAACCAAAAGCGTAAGTTCGTGGTGATCCTTGAGAATAACGGTTTAGTAGCAAACCTAGACAACGATGTTATGGTTGAAGTGACTGCTGAGCTTGGCATCAACGGTCCTCGCCCATACGGTGTGGGTAAGATCCCTACATTCTACAAAGGTATGATTGAAAACCAATTCGCTTACGAGCGTCTAACGGTAGAAGCTTGGTTTGAAGGTTCTTACACCAAAGCACTACAAGCTCTAACGCTAAACCGCACGGTTGGCGATGCGAAAAAAGCACGTAAAGTACTCGATGCGCTGATTGAAGCAAACAAAGGTTACTGGCCAGAACTTGCATAAGACAAACTGGTATTAGTAATTAGTTCCTCAATGTGCTCACTTCCCCCTTACGGTTAGCGCATTGACTCGCTCCGAATACCCAAACGTACTTTATTCGTTTGGGTATTTTTATATACGGGGCAACGAGCATTCATTATGTCTGGTGACGTCATTTCAGGCTAAGTTTTAATTATTCTGAGTTCCGTCTTCGCAATAGGACGGACAAGGTGAACAACAATGAAGATTGTTATTGCTCCTGATTCATTTAAAGAGTCCCTAACGGCCAAGCAAGTATGTGAAAGCATTGAGGCTGGTTTTGCTCAGGTGCTACCTGACGCTGAGTATGTTCATCTGCCACTGGCAGATGGCGGTGAAGGTACCGTAGAAGTGCTACTGCAAGGGCTTGAAGGCGAAGTACGCCAATCACAAGTGATGGGGCCATTGGGTGAGTCTGTTATGGCTACTTGGGCGCTTTTGGACAATGGTCAAACGGCATTGATTGAGTTTGCCGCCGCATCTGGTCTAGATTTGATCACTTCAGAAGATCGTAACCCTGCTATTGCCACCAGTTTTGGTACCGGTGAGCTGATTAAAGAGGCTTTAAATCTCGGTGTGACTAAGGTTCTCTTAGGTTTAGGTGGCAGTGCAACCAATGATGCAGGAGCGGGTATTGCACAAGCTCTTGGAGCTAAACTGCTTGATAGTCTAGGAAATGAAGTTAATCGTGGTGGCGCAGCGCTAGCAGAAATCGCGACTATTGATTTATCCGACATCCACCCACGTAGCAAAGACGTTGAGTTTATCGTGGCGTGTGATGTGGTAAACCCGCTAGTGGGTGAGAACGGAGCTAGTTATGTCTTCGGCCCGCAGAAAGGCGCTACGCTTGAGTTGGTTCAATCACTCGATAGCGCAATTTCTCATTTTGCCTCTGTGAGCGCTAGTCATACTCAGATTAATCAATCAGATTCCCAAGGTTTTGGTGCGGCTGGAGGTTCGCCGTTGGGATTATCTCTGGTGTTTGATATTCAAATCAAACGAGGCATTGAAATGGTATTGGATGTGTTAGAGGCAGACAAAGTACTAGAAGGAGCAGATCTTGTGATTACTGGTGAAGGTCAGATGGATAACCAAACTTTACAAGGTAAAACGCCTTTTGGTATTGCTAAGCTTGCACAAAGCAAAGGTATTCCAACCATTGGTATTGCAGGTTCCCTTGGTCATGAAATCGAAGACTTATACAGCACCATCACAAGCACATTCGGAACCGTTCGATCACCACAGTCTCTAGAACAAGTATTGAACGAGGCGAGTAACAATCTGACTCGTACCGCTCGCAATATCGCCGCCACGCTTAAGCTTGGCGCTAAAATATTAGATTAAAGGGTTATGTCTTAATTCAAGATACAATTATCCTGTGAGCGTTTTAAAGCGCTCACAGGCAGTATTGATTCGTATCACTAATACTGTTCATCTCTGTCGATTATCCATACCTTTAGTTATTCATAATTTACTAATTTAGTAAAAGCGCTGAAATAATTACATCAAGAACTTTAACAGTTGGCACTTCTTAACTCAAAAGTGCCCCGTTGCTGTTTAGGGTAAATACTCATTCACACTTTGTTAATACGATTTTGCCTTACTAAAAGTAATATTTTTCTGTATATAGAAGTACTTTGATTAGATGATCAATAAAGAGCCAATGGTTTGTGATTAATGATGATTCTTTAAATGGTTATCGAAACTTTTTCGCCGATCGCGCTTTCTCTTGAACGGAGTTCACCATCTTGGTAAACGCGCGATCTTTCGCTCTTCTCTCCGCCAATGTCGCACTGTTATGGGCTTCTTCGCGCAGTAGCTTTTTGTAGTTGTCTAATCGCCTAGAGGATAGCTCTCCGCTTTCTACTGCTTCTCTGACCGCACAACTTGGTTCATTCTCATGCAGGCAGTCACTAAAACGACATTGAGATGCGAGGGATTCAATATCGGCAAAGGTGAGTTGAATCCCTTCTTTGACATCGCTCAGTTGTAATTCTCGCATTCCTGGCGTGTCCATTAACAGACCACCTCTGGGTAACCATTTAATCGCACGATGGGTAGTGGTATGGCGACCTTTGCTGTCTTGTTCACGAATATGGCCAGTTTCCATTTCATGGTGGCCAAGTAAGCTATTGACCAGTGTTGATTTCCCGACACCTGAGGAGCCGAGAAACGCAATGGTCTTGCCTTTCTGACAGTAATTTTCCAATACAGAAACGTCTTGGCTATCCAACGCGTTAACACAGTGAACGCTCAATAACGGGTCAAGCTTTTGTACTTGCTCACGAATATCATCAGGATCAGGGCATAAATCGGCTTTTGTCAGCACAATCACGGGCTGAGCGCCTGCTTCATTGGCCAAAGCCAAATAGCGCTCAATGCGATTTAAGCTGAAATCTTCATTGAATGAACTGACGATAAATACACAATCAATGTTGGCTGCGATTAGCTGTCGCTTGAGAGTGCTGCCAGCCGCTTTGCGCTGGAATAAGGATTGTCTTTCGAGCACACGAAGTATTCGTTCGTGATCGAACACAACCCAATCGCCCACGCATACCGCTTCGAGTTTCGGCGGGAGATTCAATCGCAACGTCCCGTTGTCACTCATCAAAACAACCTCAGATTTATGATGTTCGATGATTCGACCGAGCGAGCCGTTCTCTAACTCTTCTAAAGACAGTTGCTGCTGGAAAAAAGGTCGCATACCTAACTCTAGTAATGAAGGAGCGTTCATATTCACCACCTACCAATAATAGGGATTGTCGAGGGCGGGTAAACATGTTGGCTTACCCGCAACGCGAGGGATCACTCCACCGACTAAAGATTGTGCAATCCAACCATCAGGGTAGGACAAGTCTAGCGGAGCTTGGATCACATCCTGACTGATGGGTTCGAATCCTGTTTTTGAGTAAAAATTGATATCCCCGTAGGTAATGGCAACGGTGACGCCTTTTTCTTTCAGTGCCGCTAAGCCAAATTGGATTAACCCTTTGCCTACACCTTGCCCCTGACAATCTGTCGCAACGGCAACGGGGGATAAAAGGAAGATATTTTCACCATTCGGGAAGGTTAGGCGAGAGAAAAGGATGCTACCGACAATGCGTTCATGTTCATCTTGCGCAATAAATACATACAGATCGTCATCTTGGGTTGGTAACGTGAGAAAGTCTTCTACCAGTTTCGCAATTAACGCGCCTTCTTCTTTGCCTTCTGAATCCGAAAATGTGTCATTGAACAGTGTGATAATTTCTTGAGTTTGTTCTTGTTTGTACAATGCGTATTTCATGCGTCTATCTCTTGGCTAGTTTTAAAATAAAGTACTGATAGGTAAAATCTTTTGTGGCAAATCGCTGGTAAATCGAAATCTCTTTGTTAATGTCCAGCAATGCTTGGGACGCAGGCATAACAGCTTGTAATTCCTCAACTCGGTCTTGCAGCGGTTGCCAGTAGTTTTGCCATGCATCGACGCCCAATGAGAAGTGTTCGATCACATCGTAGCCATGCTTTTTGAACAGAGCGAGCCGTTTAGGTATCGATTGAATGTCTGGGTAGTCTGCCAGCCAATACTGTTTTGTCTCTTCGTTGGGAGAGTCGGTCAGCCACACCAAGTCACTCACCATCAACACGCCATTATCTTTTAACAGCGGCTTCCATTGCTTTAGTGCGTTCTCCATTCCCATAATGTAGACGCAGCCTTCCGCCCAAATGGCATCAAAACTCTTTGCCTGAAAAGGCAGTTCCGTCATGGAGACACAAACAGGAGAAATGCGCTCATGCAACTGTGCGTTTTGGATTTTCTTATTGAGCTGTTCGATGGCAATCGGCTCGTTGTCCACGGCGGTAATGTGCGCGGTACTGTTATCGGCTAGCAGTAATGTTGAGGTGCCCGCACCACAACCAATGTCTAAAATATCGGTCATTGTTTGGGGCGACATCAACGAAATCGCTTTTAAAGAGTCCTTGTGACTCCCTGGCCCCCATCTTTCTAATGTTGCAAAGACCGTCATAAAATCTTTCATGTAACTCTCATGTTCGTTCATATCTTTTGATAACCACTTTAATCTGAGCGCTTCTTTTTCACTGTAACCCTGCGTACTTAACCAGTTTAAGTAAGCGCTAGGCGCACTTTGACTCAGGGAATGGTGTAACTCTCTTTGTGGACGTTCCCCAAGTAACGCCAGTAGCAACTCACGGGCGTGGATTTTTTTATCAATTTCATGGTTGAGTTGCGTCAGCCGATTTTCCAATAAGCTTCTACTTAACTTCGCGTCCAAGCATTGTTCGCACTCTTTCAATGAGAGTCCTGCACTTTGAAGTTGCTGAACCAATAACAGTCGCTGCAAATCGTTTTCGCTGTAATAGCGATATCCATTGTCAAGACGTTGGCCGTTAATCAGCCCTAACTTCTCGTAATAGAGTAAGGTGGTGCGAGAGATACCCGCCTTCGCCGCCAGTTCAGAAATCAAATACATGTGAGATTTGACCTAAGTGTTCTTAGTATTTGGATAGTATGAACCGTAGAGCTGTAGACAGGTCAAGTAGACTTGTTCGAATTTTTCGCCAACAGTGGCAGAAGTGAGATGATGATGGTGAGGACTGCGGATTATTTTGAGTTATGAGTCGGTAGCTAGTGGCCAATTTTCAATACCAGAACTTATTTATGAAAAGCTAAATTAGCAAGCTTCCTAAAACAGTTTTGTCCAGAAACGTGTTTGAATGGGACAGTTCAATCTGTAGATGCTCAAGACAACCAGTATGATACTTTATTACTCAGTTGTAGCGTGACTCAGACTTTGTAGTATGAATCTTTATTCCTCTCCTACAACCGTCTATTACACACCGCCCCAGCCACCCCGTTCCTGGCGTTCAAACCATCAAGACCGAAGCAGGCGTGACCGTTAAGGGGGGCCGATTTAACGGAGAGGGGGACGATTTAACGCCCGTCGATTACACACCACCAAAGACACAATAGGCGGCCCGTAGCCGCCTCTACTGTCGTTCTTCGTGGTTAGCTGGGCATACTGCCGGATGGTGGCTAACGCCTCCTGGAAGTCCTCCTGCGTCGCCCGGCCTGTTTCGGCCTGGTAGTACAGGATCGTGAACATATTGGCGACCGCTTCCGCGACGGGCGAAATCTGCCGGGCAGTTTCCTGGTCGATGAACTCCAGGGCGACCAGCTTGGTTGCTGCCTGATGAATTGCTTGCTGAACTTCGATATTATGTGTGGTTGTCATGTGTCACCTCTCTGTCAGGTGGTATGTGGAAATGCGGGCCGGTGCACCATCACTGGCCCGTGTGCTTTCTAACTACTTGCGTAGGCCAAACGGCCAGCGTCTCACTTTGTCGATTTGATCGACCGATCTTGTCATGTCCTTGTAAACACGCCCGGCCAACCTGTTTTGGAATACCTCCATTTTGTCGGCAATGGCTTTCATCTTCGGGCCGTGTCCGGTGTTGTGCAGCCACTGCCCCAAAAAATAGAAGGCCAGCATCACAATGAACATCACTGCGAAGAAACCAAATACCTCCGCAAGGTTTTGAGGTGGAAAGCTAAACTCCATAATCAGTAATCCTTACTTAGTTAGGCCATGCGACCTTTTTTAACAAAACTGGCAACCTCTTCGTTGCGCTCTTGCTGGCGTTCTTGGGCATACGACACATAGTCCTCAACGTCGAAGGTGTGCTTTTCCGGGTCGCGCTCTTGCCATTCTTCGTGTGCTTGGCGGGCTTCTTCTTGATCCTCACTGGATAGGCCATCAAAGCCGCAGGTTTGATTCATCCAGTCAGTACCCACACCACCCAAGCTGTCGTTATCAAATGCAGGTGAAGCGTCGTCAGTCGCCCTCCTGGTCATCACTATCCCCGTCATCTTTCGTACGGTTTCTGATCGAGCTGGCTAAACGGCCTCCAGCAGTGCCGCTGATTCTATCCCCGGCCATATCACCCATTCCCTTCATCAAATTAGCACCGGTATCCGCAGCAATACGACCCGCTTTTACAGCGCTGCCTTTAAAGCCGCCGCCAGAGGATTGGCCAGAGGCTTGGGAGAAGGAGCCAGCTTCATCAGAATCGCCGCCACCGCTAAATACTCCACCCAGGCTCGACATAACGTCAGTATTGTTCGCTACGTTCTCACCTGCTTTTGCAAATGCAGCCTGAATAGCAGACGCACCACCGGCGGTAGCCATTGCTGCACCGGCAGCCATACCACCAGTGGCAACAGCCGCTCCGGCCATCGCTCCGGCACTGATACTGCCTGCACCTGCCGCCGCGCCGCCTCCAGGAACCAGGCTGGCGACCACATTGGGAACCGAGTGAATGAGCATCACTAGAACCAGTGAAACGACAAAGATCACCAGCAGTTCACGCATAGGGGCATCATTGGATAGATCGGCATATAAACCGTCCATGATCGACATGGCAATGCCAATGAGCAACGTCATTGTCATCAACTTCAAAGCAACGCCCAATATGCTTTTGAAGTAGTTGATTGCTATATCTGAAGTCCAGCGCGAACCACCAAAACCCAGCACGAAGACACCGGCATAGATCAATATCCAAGCCGTCACCAAGGCCAACAACACATTGGCCGCCACTACCGCCATACATGCTAAAATTGCCAGCGTGATTAAGAAGATAGACAAGTTATCTATCGGGCTTGTGATGCTGTAGGACTCACCAGCTTTCACAATAATGTCGAACGCAATACTAATAGGCTCTGACGGGGTTAGGTCTCTCGGAAGGTCACCGGCTTGAGCACCGATCATTCTCAACGAGTCGATGATTGACGTCGCAAAGTCTGGGCCGTTTCTGAGTAACCAGAGAAAGAAACCAAACGTCAGGATGAAGCGCACGAACTCGGCAAAGAACTCCCTTATATCCGCTTGTTTAAGGATTAAGGCCCCGCCAGTCCAAACAAGGGATATAGTACCCAGCGTCCAGAACAGCCAGGCGGCATAGTTTGTAATTACCGTGCCCCAAGTAGCACTGGCCGTCATGAAACGCACGGCCACTTCATCCAAGACACCATTAGGCTCAATGGCCGCTGACGCAGTTTGCGAAGTCAGTACAACTGCTAGGAGCATCACAAGTCGAATGAATATCTTGCTCATGATTAGAACCCCTTGTTCTTGGAGCGATCCGTGGGTTCGCCCATATCCCAAAGACAGTTCCCTTCTTCCCTCTGCTCTTTCGTCAGGTTCGGGTTGTCACAGTTGATCGTTGCAGGGTTTGGCCCGTCATCTTCACCGCACCCCACCAGAACAAAAGAGGCCAACGCGCTAACGATAAAAAGTCGGGTGATTTTCTTCATGATTAAAACCCCCTGTTTTCTGAACGGTCGGTTGGCTCGCCCATATCGAACAACCTTTCACGAGACGCTTGATATTGAGCTTCGCGGTCAGCATCCGCCTGCATTCGAGTGCCAACGGCATTCTGCTGGGCAATCAACAGGCTTCGGATTTGCAGGAGCTGGTTGGCCTGGTTGCTAGCGAGCTGGTTAGCGTAACCAATGGCGGCCAGTTGGCCGTCCGCGCCTTGGGCGGCAGATTGCAGACGCTGGAGCTGTCGAGCGTCGGCCTGCAAGTTGTCTTGCTGCTGCTCCAGGCCCTTAAGCAGCGCGTCGTTGGCCTTCTTCTGCGATTCAGATGCCAAGCGGCGGTTCTCGGCCATAGCGACCCGTTCGGCATCGCTGCATCCCGCCGACGAGAAACAAGGCGAGCTGCGGTAATAGGCCACGTCCTGGAACTTGCCTAGGTAAGCATCGAGGCTACCAAGCTGGTTTTGGTAATAGGCGAGTGTGTTGGTCGCCTGGTTCAGATCGTTGATGGTGCGCTGCGCCTGGTCCCAAATATAAGAAGCCGGGGCCATCGAGTTTTGCAGCATATTTTCGTACTGCTGCAACTGGGTTTGATACTGCTGAATTTGTTTAGCAGTCTGTGTAACAGCTTCCATTGCCGACATGATGTTCTGAACTAGATTCGTACCATCAGCAACCGGAATCCCCGCATATACAGGATTAGAAAGGTTTAACGCCAAGGAGATGGCAAGCACGGGAATTTTAGCCGCTAAAATTTTTCGTTTTAGCATGATCATTTACTCTTAGTTGTTATGACTAAAAGTTGCATTCACCAACCTGTAGGGCTCGCTCCCTACTCCTACCGTTGCCAGCGGTGAATGTGGGCCTTTTCAGAGATAGCTCGCCACTTACTATCCCGGCGCCCGACCTGCGCGACACCGTAAAACGCGCGGCCAAATAGGGTTAAACATCGGTGTTATTACCAACCGAAGCGGTTAGGGCTTCCGTCGATTCCTTTGCCATCACATCAACGTGATCGGCTCTTATGTTGTCGTTTCGCCTTTTTAGCAGCCTGCTCAGCTTGGAGCTTAGCTTTACGCTGCTCTAGTGCTGGCATGACCGCCGCTTTTTCAGGTACAGGACCTGACTGTATCGCTAAGACCTCTAACTGAGATAGGTTTTGCAACCAGCCACGGCGTGAAGGTGGCACTTTGCCAATCGGTAACACGCCAGGCTTATCAGACCGCTTGGCCCTTTTATTCTGGGCCATTAATGCCTGACGACGGCGTTCTAGTCCTTGATCGGCAAATTTGATAGACAGATTGCCATCTACCGCCGCCTTGATTACTCGCGCCTTGAACTCAGGCGAACCATTCACGGTAATACGTTTACCGTAACGATCCATTGCTACCTTTAGCGCAGCTAAGACACTGGTTTGGTTGGAAGCCGTCGACACTTGTAGACGCTCACCATCATCACGCACGGCGCTGTTACCTGCTCGATAAATAATGGTGCCTTTTTTCGTAATCGTATCGACCATTGCTTTGGGCTCGGCCTGAACTGCATCCCCGTTCAGTGTGTTGCCTTTAAGCTTTTGTGCAGCCTCTCGGCTACGTAGCGCTTTGAGGGCTTCTCTATCTCCCTGCAATGCTTGGCTTTTTAACCAATCCGCCCAGGCTTGGCGTTTATTGCTTTGATATATCGTTTGCCGTTGCTCTTGGTAGCGCTTGTGAATGCGCTCAAGCTCGCTTTTCAGTGCATTGCTGGCCTGTTTGTACAAAAGCGTCTTAGTAAGCTTATTGCTACCGGTTAACTTAATCGCTGCGCGACGGCCACGCCCTTTCCTCTTGGCGTTATCAACCTGTCGATCTTTATCACGACTAGCCTGTTCAAGGGCTTGCGTTTTACTCTCTGCGGCATGTTTCTGCTCTGCTTGATAACGGGCATATAGCTCGGTGGTATTCACCTTCAAGCGAACAGGTCGGTGTGTATATTGGCGGCTCGGCTTAACAGAATCCGATGCAGTCGCTTCAAAGGGACCAAGGCGCGCTTCGAGTTTGGGTTTAGAAAACTCACGTCCCAAGGTGCTCGCTTTGATGATCGCTTCACCACCGGCAACGATCACTAGACCATTTCCTCTGGTTCTTAACTGCAAACCATTGTCCTGCATGACCTGGTGCAACGCCTGCCAGCTACTGGCTGATTTAATCTCGTCCATGCATTCGCGCTTCACCCACCCCACTAAGCTTTCAATACCCGAATGCCGCTCCATATCCATCGCACGTGATTCGGCCCCGCGCTTGCGCGGTATGTGATTATCCTGCTGCAAACCAAAATCCTGCTCGATGGCCTCGCACATTTCCGCTAGCTTTTTATGTGGGTAATAAGGCTCATGGATTGTATTGCGCGTGGGATGGATTTTATTGATCGCGATATGGATATGTTGGTTGTCCGTATCGTTGTGCACAGCACTGACACGCTGATGTTCTCCATAACCCAAGCCTTGGCAAATGCGCTCTTCTATCGCGGCCAAAGTATGCGCTTCTAACTGTTCACCATTAGGGAAGCTCACTATGAGGTGATAGGTTTTATCACTCTTCGCTCGGGTGTTCGCGAATTGAGTTGCTAACACTTCGCTGATCGCATCGCGCACGGTTTCCGCTTCACAGTTATTTAAACGAACGTTACCAAGTCGATGCTCTTTGCTCTGGTGATCGGTGATGTAATTCACCAAGCCCACAAAGTCAGACTTACCTTGCGAACGCATCGGTACGTGCTTGACTATCATTGATCGGCCCTCGGCCGAAGAATGGATTCCATAAGCGAGCTCATTTGATCTTGCGTCGCTTCAATACGATTAAGCACAGCTAAGATTGTATTGACTCCCACATTCGCTACCTTGGCATCATTACTAAGCCATAACTTAAGCAAACCACCCAAACGCCCTAAGTCACCATTCACTCTTACCAGTTTGCGTACCTGTTCTGCATCGGTAATACCTTGAATGCGATAACCTTGGCCGACTTCACGTAGATAAGTAGAAGTACTAAGACCTGCTTGCACAGACAGCGATTCGATCAACTCACGCTCCTCAGGCAGACAGTAAACCTTAATCGGTGGGCTATTCTTTCGAGTGTTCTTGTTCGTGCTGTTCCCCATGCTTTGCCTCCTCTTTCTGGCCCCGCAGGGCAGGATTAACGTTGAGTGCCGAAGGTGCGAATAAGTCATAAGTGAAGAGGCTTCGCCATGCTTGCATGGAGGGCCTACTTCACACATCCTGCCCGCATTTCAACTTTGGTTTTATCACGGAAAGTTATGCATGCCCTTGTGCATTTCTCTGCATTTAACTGTTTATTCCCGTGTAAACCATGTTTACCCGATAAGTCCGATACTTATAGCGATATGACAGCGCACTTATAATGATTCAATAGCGCTAAAATAGCGGTCTACAGCGATTTATGCGTGTTGGCTTTACTCCAATATCACGACACAGAAAAACACAGCTTTCCTAACACTTTCCGCTCTAGGCTAAATTCAAAGCCTTCGTGTTTAACTGCCCCTCAAGTGTCAATGAATGTTTAGACGCCAAGAAAAAAAGAATAAAAAACATTTTATTTTCATGTGGTTGAAAATACATAACTTCCCAAAAAATGATTTCATTGACAGTTTTAAGCAGTTTATTTTTATAAATCTTATCCACAATATTTGTTTGCTTAACTACAGGTTAATTTTTATATAGGTATACCTACAGGAAAGTACTATAGGGAGTTCTACAACCACCTGTTATTAAAAAACTTTTTGGCACTTCGCGGGACAGAACATGCGCACTCAGGGACAAAACATGCGTAAGCCGGGACAGAACATGCGCAAAATACCCCCTTTAAAGCGGGACAGAACATGCGTGGATAACTTTCTAAATACCCAGGCTTAATAACATCTAGAATGGTGCGTACATACTGTTTCATACCGTTCACTCTATCGCTTTGTCCGTCGAGGTACTTGTGGAGCACTTGGTTTCAAAAGCAATCCTTTTTCGGTTGAAGTAGCATCTAGCTCTGGCCATGCATACTGAACCTTTTTAAGCCCATCGAGAAACCGTTTTCTGAAATCTCGATGTCCCTGAGGAGTATTAGGGTAATTGGCTCCTATTTGGTCCATTAGTCCTTCCCAGGGAATGACTGTTGAACGTTTTAAATAGCTGACTCGGTATGTTGCCCAGCAATATATATCGAGAGCCATAGGAGAACGCTTAATCAACCGTAATACCCTCATATCTAGAGGAACTGGTTTATCTGTTATCAGTTGAAAAAACTTTGGCGACAGATCTACCCAAGAGCCCCATAATGAATTTTGATCTGGATGCTTTGTGCTCCACCATATATGTGAAACATCCGCTACTCTGGCACCAATCTCATCCTCAGAAATATATTCATCACCTTCATTATGTTCCGTAAACATAACGCTAATGGTGGTTTTAAAAAGTTTACTCATCTGCTCACGCAAACGCGGAATAGAACCATCTTTCCCCCCAGTTCCCGATAACCCTAGTTCGGCCATAAAGCTTCTCTGAGAATTCCCTAATTCAAGCCTACGCGCCTCTGTCTCACCGATATAACCCTTATCCAATCTGGACTTGTTTCTTACTGCTTGAGTGGTCATCCAAACCAGAAGCAAACGTGCATAGCAACCGTAAGGCAAACCTACAGATGAGGGGGCCATCATGTGCATTGTGAAATTACCATTCTTGCGACTCCACTCATTCGATTGGGGTTTGCTATGCGGTATGGTTGCTTGAATCAAAAGCCGAGCGATAAAACCGAGTTCATTAGCCTCCTGAGCGCTGCACTCCTGGATTGCTATGATGTTGTCTATATGTTTCGTGCTTAGCTCTAGCTTTCCACAGGTAACCGAGACACTTTTTTGTCTAGTGGTTCCCCTAGCCTGAACATCCGTTACATATTTAATCGTCATGTGGACTCAGACTTACCAAATAAAACCGGGTCTTGCGGCTTTTAACGCAGACCTGCGCTTCTCTGCTATCCAGTTCTCCACTTCAGCCAAGTCCCAAGCAACACTTCGGCTGGTCAGAACAATACGACGAGGAAAATCACCACGCTGTTCCAGGTTATAGATGGTTCGATCAGACAACGGAATCATTTTTAACAATGTTTTTCGGTTAATTAGTGTTTTGTTTGTCCATGGCTCCATAACTAGTCCTCCTCTTAATTCTTTGCTAGATAATGTCAGGCTTTGCTAGTAGATTACGTACATGCATTGGACAAATAGGTTGAATGAAAGTGGATAAAGAAAAGGAAGTTGAAGAACGATTGGGAGATTTCTACATACCCATATGGGACGGTTGCGATAAATCCGTAGCCGCTGCTGTTCATCAATTTAGAGAAAAATGGCATTCATACTCGGAGTTATCAAAAAGCCACAACATTATCAGCTTAATAAAAGAGTTAATTGACCCTGCGACTTGCGAATTTATAGATAAAATTCCAGCTGATTATCTGGAACTCTTACCAATATATCCTCCTCAATGTAGCTACAGCGATCTGATTAAGTTTGGAGGTTTTCGGTATACCGTGGATCAAATTCACCACTATCTTCGTAATTTTGTAGACAACAGTTCATATACTGAACAGCGAAATTTATACATTTCGACTCAGGAAACTCTTAAGAATTTGTTTTCGCTGTGCGAAGGTAAAAGACCCAACAGGTCAAATTTGGCACCTGATATTTACTTAAACACTGAGCGAAGAAGGAGTTTGTGTGCCTTCTGTGGGAGCCCAACTGAATTCTCTTTATTCATGACAAAATGGGTTGAAGACCAGTTTCTTGAGAATGAGGAAGATGCCGAAGGGAAAAAAAAGAGAGCTGTTCTTAGCCACACTTACTGCTTAAGTCACAGACCTAAGCTACAAGATGGTTCCTGGAATGCAATGTACAAGCAAGCGAAACGCTCTTCCAAACAGTTTGATCAGGAAGTTTTAAGATTACGCCGCCAAGTAGCTCAACCAGATCGCTACAATGCTATGTCGGGAGATAAACTTATAGATGAGTATTTTTATTACTATCTCCAAGACAAGGCTATCAAACCCGAGCAATCCGATGCACTCTTTGAATATGTAAGAACGACGTATTCCAATCCCGTTACTTTAGATAAATCAAGTTACGAGGAGCTACTAGCCATTTCAAATGACTTAACTGCCGTAGGTTCAGCTTTAGGACCTGATGATGAAGGAGCTTTACGTAACATAGCCCGAAGAATGGTAGATTCAAGACTTACTGACAATAAAAAAAGAATGCTAGCTCTGATAAATCAAGGCCTTAGTCAGAAGGTGGTTGCTCAAAAACTAACTGAACTTGGTGGTAATAAAATTTCTCACCAAGCTGTTTCCAAAGCACTAGGAACAATTCGCGATGAGTTTCTCTTACCAGACTAGAAGAACTGGCAAAATTTTAGCGGCTAAAATTTGACTCAGAAATACTAAACTCATGGAGATAAATAAAAGTAAAAATTAACTCAAGCGGAAACTAAAGCTAGTCTTAAATTATTAACAGTTTCTCTTTTGGATGTGTGCCTTCATGAGCTTGTTGTTAGCATCTCTAGGTAGTCCCAAAACTAACGTTATCAGGTTGAGTTCGCATTGTCTTTACTCTAGAATCATCGCCTTTCTAAGACTATTATATGCAATAGATTAAAGAGTTTTTAAGTAACTCAACATCGGATATAACCATGAATTACAAGCAACTAGCAAAGATGTTTACCAGTACAAACATAACTAAAGTTGCTCAAGGAGATCTGAGCCTTGTGCAAGACATTGCTAGTGACTTCCCTACACTATCCCATGTACAAAGTATTTCTGAATTATTTGAAGAAGCGTACAAACTCCTTTGTAAGCACTACCCTAATGAATATGTTATCAAAAACATTATTGCTAACAATGTTTTGCTAGGGACTCATTCAATGAACACCGCAAGCATGCTCAGTGAATTGCGTATTGGCACCAACAAAGCGGACTGTGTGATCATTAACGGGTCCTCTACGTGCTACGAAATAAAAACTAAATTTGACTCCTTAAAGCGACTTCCCGAGCAGTTGTCCGCTTACACTTCCTCCTTTGATAAAACATACGTTGTTACTCACGAGACGCATTTAAGTGCCTTGATAAAAATTCAAAAGGATATGCCTCTCTTTGGTATTTTATTATCAAACAAGAGAAATCAGTTGAGTAAGAAAATAGAGGCCCCTCAAAACAAGAATTTTGATGCTGAATTAATGTTTCATACTTTGAGGAAAGAAGAGTATACCGACATTGCGCATAGAGTCACAGGATCTGTTCCCGATTGCCCGTCAACAGAGCTATTTAGCGAGTGCAAAGAAATATTTTGTTCGTTGAATGAAGCTGAAGCTAATAAACATTTCAAGCGAGTACTTAAAAAATACCGTCGAAATGATCACAAATTCATCTCCAAACTACCAAAATCTATGAAAAATCTTGGAATAAGCTACAGCATTCACAAAAAAGATAAGAACAACATCATATCATCCCTATTTAAATGCAATCAGTTTAATAGAGAGGATTATGATGTATTTTCCATATATGAGAGGGAAGCAGTTTGAGCTAGCGGCACTGAAAGAAGTAGCTCCGAGACTTAATTCAACCAAGGTTAGCCCTGTAATTGAGCCTATTAACGACAACATCGATCGTCTTTGCACAACGATCGATGTACTAAACAATCATAATATTGTACCTCATGTTATCGTAAACCCTCAAGTAGGTGATTTAGCGAGTGACTCTCCGGACTTTCTAAACATTGAATTATCTAAACATACTGTATCTTTTATTCCATGCATAAGACTACACAACCAAAATATTCTATACAGCAAAACTTTACTACAACAATTAATCAACGACAGCGTTCCATTCTCCCTGTACCTACAGGAAGATATACAATCAAATATCACTCCCTATACAAGCAATTCTGTTGCAAATATTATCCAGAACTTGAATAGATACTCGCACGCTTTCAGAAACTCATTACCACGTAGCGTAATTGTTGATAGCTCTTTCCCATCCAAACCAAGAAATGCAGATTACAGTCGAACACCGCAGTACTTCTCAGATGCTCATGTGGCGTACACTACCCCAATGATCCAACATCAGATCGGATTTGGAGATTTCTTAACAATTGATGATGCTTGGTCTACATCTGGAGGGCCTGCTTTTGTTATTGCACTTCACATTACATACATAGAACAATCCAATAGTAATATGTACGTTAAGCATAGCCTATCGACCAAAAATCCTAATGATCAAAGTGACCCTGCTGGTAAGTTCAAAGAGGCTCTGCAGGAAATGATTGATTTTGCTAATGTTACACCTAGCTTTGATCAAAACACTCTCGGGTTTCAAGAGTATATTAAAATTCACGTAAACGGGACGTATCACGCCTTAGGTGTACCTAAGAAGTTAAGTATGATGCACCATATTGAGACCATTAATAACTACCTTTAACTTGATTCAATTAAATACCGTAAAGTGCCCTTAAAGAGACTTTTAATGAGTGGGGCTCAACTCCCCACTCTATATTTACTCAACGTGTTAAGTTGTCCACTCATCAATCATATCAGCCCAGTCCTGTAGCATTGATGCACGTTGCTCTCGATATTCAGCTTTGTTGTAAACTGCCCTCACCCCTTTCTGTTCGTGCGCCAGGCATTTTTCTATCCAGTCAGTGTTATACCCTGCTTCATGCAGCAATGTACTCGCTGTTCTACGTAGGTCATGCGGGCCAAACTTACTTAGTGACTGCCCATCCTTCTGCGCAGCCTTGTACGTTAGAGCTAATACACGATTCATTGTCGCACTGCTCATTGGGGCATCGGAGTCATAACGAGAAGGAAGAATGTAATCAGATCCACCGGCAAATGTCTTCAAGGCGATCAAAATATCCATCGCCTGGCGTGACAAAAACACCAGATGCGGGTTACGTCGTTTCATCCTTTCTTTAGGGATTGTCCACAACGCTTCGCTAAAGTTAATTTCACTCCAAGTTGCATTGGTTAACTCGCTTTTACGTACCATAGTCAGCAAAAGCAACTTTACCGCAGCACGAATCGAAGGCGTGGTTCCTACCTTTTCCATATAGCGGTACATCAAACCAATCTCAGCCGGTGTTAACGTTCGGTCTCTTGGCTCAAACCGCGCGATACTTGCGGGCCTCACCAGGTCTGCCGGGTTCTCAACTTTCTGCCCTCTCTCAATTGCCCACCGATACACCTGGAGTACAATATCACGCGTGTGTACAGCCGTTGCGGGCGCGCCACGCTCTACTATCGCATCAGTCAGTGCTCGCAGATCTTCATGGGTGATTTCGGTGAGCTTCTGATTGCCAAATTTGCCCTCTAACTCTCGTGCATAGACTGAACGACGCATATCCCGGGTAGAATCGGCCATCTGATAGCCACGCAGCCATTTCTGAGCCCAGGCACCAAAGGTTTCAGCATCTTTCGTTCTCGCCTTAGCACGTGCTTTCTCTTTGGCAGGTGACTTTCCATCAGTAACCATTCGCTTCGCTTCATTGAGACGCTCACGCGCTTCAGCTAACGTGATGCCTCCTACTCCGTAACGACCAAAGGTAATAGTTTCTTGTCTGCCATTGATCGAGTAGTTGTAGCGAAAAGAGATAGAGCCTGCGGTAGTGACAGCAACATAGAGACCATCACGGTCATTGACTTTGTAAAGTTTATCTTTGGGTTTGAGATTGCGTAGCTTGGTATCAGTCAGCATGTTTCGACCTATTATTCTTGTTTGATACCATGCTGAAAAACCTCTAAAAACTAGAGATTAATCTTTACAAAAACAGATAGATATATAAATTTAATACCATGCCCCATCAAAAACACTCAGCATGGTATCGGGCGTAATCCATGGCATTACCGATGAATCATACCCATCAAAATACCACGGTCAAACCGTGCTTGGCGTTGCCAGACATTACCAAAAATGACTAAGCTAAAAGCAAAAAAAGTCCGCAATTACGCGGACTTAAGTATGATTTGGTGCCTGTTAGTGCCAGACCTTTCTTAAAGGAGCATTATTCCCACTCAATCGTTGCTGGTGGCTTACCGGAGATGTCATACACCACGCGTGAAATGCCATTCACCTCGTTGATAATGCGGTTTGAAACCTTACCCAAGAACTCATAAGGCAGGTGCGCCCAATGTGCGGTCATAAAGTCGATGGTTTCGACTGCACGCAGTGATACAACCCAATCGTACTTACGACCATCGCCCATGACACCAACTGAACGCACTGGCAAGAACACAGTAAAGGCTTGAGAAACTTTGTTGTACAGATCCGCTGCATGCAGCTCTTCAATAAAGATTGCATCTGCACGGCGCAGTAAATCACAGTACTCTTTCTTCACTTCACCCAGTACACGTACACCAAGGCCAGGGCCTGGGAATGGGTGGCGGTAAAGCATGTTGTAAGGCAAACCAAGCTCAAGGCCAATCTTGCGCACTTCATCTTTAAACAGTTCACGCAGTGGCTCAACAAGGCCCATTTTCATGTCATCTGGCAAACCACCCACGTTGTGGTGAGATTTGATCACATGCGCCTTACCTGTTTTTGAAGCCGCTGATTCAATCACATCTGGATAGATAGTACCTTGCGCCAACCATTTAGCGTTGCTGAGTTTTTTTGATTCTTCATCAAACACTTCAACAAACACACGACCGATGGTTTTGCGTTTCGCTTCTGGCTCATCAATGCCTTCCAGTGCTTTCAAGAAACGCTCTTCTGCATCCACTTTGATGATGTTGAGGCCAAATTTGTCCCCAAACATATCCATCACTTGCTGACCTTCGTTCAAACGCAGTAAGCCGTTATCCACGAACACACAAGTCAGGCGATCACCAATCGCGCGGTGAACCAGCATGGCAACCACAGAAGAATCCACACCGCCAGAAAGGCCAAGGATCACTTCATCGTTACCCACTTGCTCTTTAATACGCGCAACGGCATCTTCAATGATAGATTCAGAAGTCCACAGACGCTCACAGCCACACACGCCCAGAACAAAGTTCTCCAGCATCTGCAAACCATTTTTAGTGTGGGTTACTTCAGGGTGGAACTGCACGCCGTAGTATTTCTTCTCTTCATTGGCCATCGCTGCGTATGGACACGTGTCGGTTTCACCGATTTTTACGAAATCAGCTGGAATTTCGACCACTTTGTCACCGTGGCTCATCCAAACGTCTTGAGTCAATTCAAGATCTTTAAATAGCGCTGATTCGCCAGAAACTTTCACCTGAGCATAACCAAACTCACGCTCATCAGAGGTCGCGACACGGCCACCTAACTGCTCAGCCATGGTCTGCATGCCGTAGCAAACGCCAAATACTGGCACGCCACTGTCAAACACATATTGTGGGGCTCGTGGTGAATTCGCTTCTGTCACGCTTTCAGGGCCACCAGAAAGAATAATGCCATCTGGATTGAATTCGCGAATGTCCGCCTCTTCCACATCCCAGCTCCACAGCTCACAGTACACACCGATTTCGCGCACGCGACGGGCAACCAGCTGGGTATATTGGGATCCGAAATCAAGGATCAGAATTCGTTGGTCATGAATATTCTTAGTCATTGTTTAGCAGTCTTATCAGCCAAGTATTAAAAACAGGAAGTCTTAAAACGGAGGCGAATCTACTCGCCTCACATTCAGTCATCAAGCATTAAAGCAAACGTTTACGCTTAACCCATACGGTAGTTTGGAGCTTCTTTCGTGATCTGCACGTCATGTACGTGAGACTCTTTCATACCCGCACCAGAGATACGTACAAATTGAGCTTTAGTACGCAAATCTTCTACCGTGGCAGAGCCAGTCAGCCCCATACAAGAGCGTAGGCCGCCCATTTGTTGATGGATGATCTCTTTCAGATGACCTTTGTAAGCGATACGGCCTTCAATGCCTTCTGGAACAAGCTTGTCTGCCGCGTTATCTGTTTGGAAGTAACGATCTGATGAACCTTTTGACATCGCACCCAGTGAACCCATACCGCGGTAGGCTTTGTAAGAACGGCCTTGGAACAGAATGACTTCGCCCGGTGCTTCTTCAGTACCTGCGAACATAGAGCCCACCATCACACAAGATGCACCAGCAGCAATCGCTTTAGAAATATCGCCAGAGAAACGGATACCGCCGTCTGCGATAACAGGAATACCGAACTCTTCAGCCACGCCAGCCGCATCCGCAATAGCAGTAACTTGAGGAACACCCACACCCGTTACGATACGAGTAGTACAGATAGAACCAGGGCCAATACCGACTTTCACTGCGCTTACGCCCGCTTCAATAAGAGCGCGCGCACCTTCAGCGGTCGCCACGTTGCCACCGATGATTTCAAGGTGTGGGTAAGCCGAACGAGTTTCACGGATACGTTGCAGAACACCTTCCGAGTGGCCGTGAGAAGAGTCGATCAGCAGAACGTCAACGCCCGCTTCAACCAAGGCTTTAACACGCTCTTCGTTGCCTGGAGCAGCGCCAACAGCAGCACCAACACGCAGACGACCTTGGTCATCTTTACATGCATTTGGTTTGCTTTCGGCTTTATGGAAGTCTTTCGCGGTGATCATGCCTTTAAGTTGGAACTCATCATTCACCACCAGAATTTTCTCAACACGCGCTTTGTGCATCTCTTCTTGCACTTCAGTACGGCTTGCGCCTTCTTTTACCGTCGCTAGACGCTCTTTTGGCGTCATTACTGCGGCAACAGATTTGGTGAGGTCAGTAACGAAACGAACGTCACGGCCAGTGATGATACCAACCAGTTCATTATTTTCAGTCACAACAGGGAAACCAGCAAAACCGTGGTGGTAGGTCAATTCCATTACATCAGCGATGGTTTGTTCAGGGCGAACCGTCACAGGGTGAGTAACCACACCTGCTTCAAAGATTTTCACTTGGTGAACTTGAGCAGCTTGCTGTTCAATCGACATATTCTTGTGAATAAAGCCAATGCCGCCTTCTTGAGCCAGAGCGATCGCAAGACGTGCTTCCGTGACAGTATCCATAGACGCAGAAACCATAGGAATGTTTAGCGCAATATTTTTGGTCAACCGAGTGCGAAGGTCGGCAGTATTAGGAAGAACGGTGGAATGAGCAGGGACGAGTAAAACATCGTCAAAGGTTAGAGCTTCTTTTGCGATTCGTAGCATGTGCAATATCTCACAACAGGAGTGTTAACAACGGAAATCCACTTCATCGTTTCGCGTAATAAAGGGATTTATATTTGATATTGCGGACGGATTATACGCCCGAGGCAATCGGTTGACCACACATTTTTTCATTTTTTATTTGCATTCCACCCCTTGATATGTATTATATTGCGGCTAATTTCCATACCCACGTCTGAGGAATCAGCGTTGTCTTCTTCCCTCGCCAATCGAAATATCTACACCGTTTCCCGTTTAAATTCTGAAGTCCGTTTATTACTGGAAAATGAAATGGGGATCGTCTGGTTGGTGGGTGAAATTTCAAACTTCTCCGCTCCCGTTTCTGGTCACTGGTACCTAACCCTAAAAGACAGCCAAGCGCAGGTTAAATGCGCCATGTTCAAGGGCAATAACCGTCTGGTGAATTTCAAACCGAAAAGTGGTCAGCAAGTGTTAGTTAAAGCTCGGCTCTCTCTTTACGAACCGCGCGGTGACTACCAAATTATTCTTGAAAGCATGCAACCGGAAGGGGATGGCCGCCTACAGCAGCAGTTTGAACAACTGAAGATGCAACTTGCCGCCGAAGGTTTGTTTTGCTCAGACGCGTAAAAAGCCATTGCCGGAAAATCCACGCTGCGTGGGGATTATCACCTCACGGACTGGCGCGGCTTTGCACGATATTTTGCACGTGCTCAAGCGCCGTGACCCGAATCTGCCTGTGGTGATCTACCCCACTCTCGTACAAGGTGAAGAAGCAGCTATTCAAATCGCCCAAGCGATTGGTCGTGCGAATACACGCGCCGAGTGCGATGTGTTGATAGTCGGTCGTGGTGGTGGCTCTTTGGAAGATTTGTGGTGTTTTAACCATGAAATCGTGGCACGTACTATCGCTGCGAGTGAAATCCCAATTATCAGTGCAGTAGGCCATGAAATCGATGTGACGATCGCTGACTTTGTCGCCGATGTGCGTGCACCTACCCCATCAGCAGCGGCGGAATTGGTCAGCCGTGATCATCGCCATAAACAGCAAGCACTCCATCAATGGCAAGCCAAACTGGCTAGTGCCATGCGCCATTATTTGGCGCAGCAAGATACGCAATTTGCCCGTTTACAGCACAAGCTCGATAAACAGCATCCTCAAGCTCGTTTAGAGCGCCAGCAGCAGCAACTTGATGAACTCAGCCTGCGTCTTGAGCAAAAGATGCAGCAACGTCTGGCAACTCAGCAGCAACGCTGGAATCGCTTAAGCCATAAGATAGAGCTCCATTCGCCTATTCACTTGATCCGCCAGCAGCGTTTTAATCTGATCCAGCAAGAGCAGCGAATAAATCAGTCGATCCAACGCTATTTGATCCAATCACGCCATCAACTCGCTTTGTTGAGTGAAAAGTTGGATGCGGTCAGCCCTCTTGCAACCTTAGCCCGTGGCTATTCGGTGACACGTACCACACAAGGTGAGTTAGTGCGCCAAAGCGCCCAAGTGAAACCGGGTGACACTTTAGTCACCCAGTTAATGGATGGTGAGATTCTCTCTACTGTGAATTCCCGTTAAGCGGTTGGAAGACAAAACGGATTTTGGATTTCGATTTCAGCTCATTACACTGATTACAGAAATAATTCGCCGCACCGCAAGCCTGCAGCTTTTCTAATTCACTGTCACACTCGGGGCAAAATCCGATTTTACGGTAATCTACCGTACAAGCACTGCAGTGGTACTGACCTGTCCATTCTAATTCTTGGCCACATGTTGGACATGGGTTGTCCATAGCACTCTCCTTATCATTTTGCGTTGTGTCACATAATTCATCGAGATGGGATCCGACGCCATGATCTTTATCACGCCTACTCAGATCGATGCGACTTAATTAACCAATAACTGATACTCTTTTAAGCAGGATCCTAACCGGATCTTCTGCTCAAAAGGTTTTGATCAGCGATCTGCCATGAAAAGAACTTTTATATAACCACCCACCGAAAGCATAAGTTACATATCCTGCATTTCAATTTTAAACAGATTAAAAAACCATAAATTTTGTGTTTTAAGGCGATTGACAGAATATAGTGAAAAGATCACTCAGATTCTGAGGGCTGCGCGCAAGTGACTGCCTCAATATGCTGTTCATCGACTTGTTTCAGTGTCACTTGGATCGACTGAAAGGCGGTTAAACCCTTGCAGTGTGTGCCTCCACAAGGAATTCGTGCGATATTGGCTTCATGTAAGTCACATTCCCAATAACGTGAATCGGTCAAAGTTGAGCCCGTGCACTCAAGACGAATTGGGCTGGCTAAAGCTAGCCACTGCGCAAGCTGTTCATTAGTCTTTTGTTCTATAAAACTTAAATATCTCAGCACATCATCACTATTTAAACCGCGCTTACGCAGTGTTTTCCCCAAACGATAGACATCGGTTGAACAATCAGGAGTAACATCACTTGAGATTTGGGCATAGCTGTTGAAGTCAAAATAACCCTGCGGGTCTTTACGCTCTGCATCTTTACGCCAATACCCCAGTGCTAAGACTTTATTGAGCGCTAAATAAGCTAAATGCCCTGCGCTATGACCTCGGCTTAAACTCGCTTGATATTGGGTATCGACTTGCAACTGAACCTTATCGCCCACTTGGCATGTGGCTATGACTTCGCCAAGACGATGAACGACCACAAAGAGCCAGCCGCTCTCTTCACGTTTTACGGGGATATCATTTCCAACGTACAAATGACCCGAGGCTTGTTTAATCGCCCCCACGACGCAGTCAGTGACGGCATACTCACGACCTTGCCAAATTAAGATTCCACGGTCAGCAGGATGATCGGGCCAAATATGACTGACAGGGTGAAAAGGCGTACTGTAGGTAACAACATCCATTCCATTTTGATGAGCCTGAAGCAACATCACTTGAGTTTCTAGTGACGTAATTCCTTGTGGAAAGGTGACTTCTGTTGCGCAATAGGTCATGTATCTCTCTCCTTCAGAGACAAAAAAGCCCAAGTAAACTTGGGCTTTATAAATTATTTTCTGCGGTTTTTCACCATGCTCATCAATCGCTTACGTTGTCGCTCTTGTGAGAGGGTCATTTTATTCGTCTTACCTTCAAATGGGTTTTCGCTATTTTGGAACTGGATACGAATCGGGGTACCCATGATTTCTAGCGATTTACGGTAATAGTTCATCAAATAACGTTTGTATGAATCTGGCAGCTCGTTCACTTGGTTGCCGTGGATCACGATGATTGGTGGGTTGTAACCACCCGCGTGTGCATATTTCAATTTCACACGACGGCCGCGCACCATAGGTGGCTGGTGATCATCGGTGGCCATTTTCATAATACGAGTCAGTACAGACGTTCCCACACGCGTGGTTGCAGAGCGATACGCTTCTTGCACAGATTCAAACAAGTGACCGACACCTGTGCCATGCAGTGCAGAAATAAAGTGGATGCGTGCAAAATCAACGAAACCCAGTCGACGATCGAGCTCTTTCTTCACGTGTTCTTTGACGTCAAAACTCAGACCATCCCACTTATTCACCGCAATCACGATGGAGCGGCCAGAATTTAGAGCAAAACCAAGCAGGCTAAGATCTTGATCGGAGATGTTCTCACGCGCATCGACCACCAACAGTACCACGTTAGCATCTTCAATCGCTTGTAAGGTTTTGACTACCGAGAACTTCTCAACGGTTTCATTGATACGCTTACGGCGACGCACGCCCGCAGTATCAATCAACACATATTCGCGCTCATCACGTTTCATTGGGATGTAGATAGAGTCACGCGTGGTTCCCGGCATATCGTAAACCACCACTCGCTCTTCACCCAGAATGCGGTTAGTCAGTGTTGATTTACCCACGTTTGGACGACCGATGATCGCGAGTTTAATCGGCAAGTCTTGCAGGCGCTTGTATTCGGCTTCTGCTTCTTCTTCGCTGTACTCTAGCTGCTCTTCTTCTGGATCTTCTTCGTTGGTCAGATCTTCAAGTTGAGCTTGCTCAGATTCCATTTGCTCAGCAAACGGATTCAGCGCACGGTCAATCAATGCGCCCACACCACGGCCATGCGCGGCGGCGATTTGGTACATCTGATCCATACCGAGTTGCCAGAACTCCGCCGAAGCGGCATCCGCATCGATACCATCCACTTTGTTCACAACCAAAATTGCTGGCTTTTCAATGCGGCGCAGATGCTGAGCAATCGCTTCATCTGCGACCGTCAGACCCGCGCGGCCATCTACCATAAACAGCACCACATCAGCTTCGTCAATCGCAGCGAGCGATTGCTGTGCCATTTTGGTCTCAACGCCTTCTTCAGAGCCATCAATACCGCCAGTATCGATCACGATAAATTCGTGTTCACCCAACTTAGCTTGACCGTATTTGCGATCACGCGTTAAGCCGGGAAAATCCGCGACTAATGCGTCCCGTGTGCGAGTGAGTCGATTAAACAGCGTCGATTTACCGACGTTTGGACGCCCAACAAGAGCAACAACAGGTACCATAACAACCTCTACAAACTTTCATTTATGTAGTTATAGGTAAACACTCTGTCACAAGCGCTAAATTTTTACCTATAACCACTTTCATTATCATCATTATGATGGGCAGTTTCTCTCCATCAATCTGATGCCACTGGCAATAAAACGGCTCCTAACTGTTTCCAGCCAGGAGCCGCGTGTGAATCATATCACAGTTTATTGTTGAATCGTCAGCTTCTTTATCTGGCCATTACGAGTCACGATGACGTAACCGTCATTTAGCGCCAGCGGGCCCACCGCAAAGCCGCTATCATTAACCAGTTGCTGGGCAATAAATTCCCCGCTATTGCGGTCAATCCAGTGCAGATAACCTTCCGCGTCACCGACCACCAAATAATCGTCAATCATTTTTGGCGCAGTGAGCAAACGATGCTCTAACTGAGTATTGCTCCAAAGCTCGGTACCGCTGCGGGTATCGACCGCTACCAGATGATCTTTATCGGTAACCAGATAAAGACGGCTACCATCCGTCGCCATGTCGGTGGCTGACGAGTAATTGCGTTTCCAGATTGGCTGGCCTGAACGTAAATCGATCGCGATCAATTGTCCGTTAAATCCTACCGTAAACAAGGTACCACCGATGACCAATGGGGAGGCATCCACATCGACAAGACGATCGATCTCGGTTGCACCTTTTGGCTGACCGACAGGTTGTTGCCAAATCAGTTGACCACGTTCAGCAATCGCTGCCGCCAGACGACCGCTTGGGGTTCCCCAGAATACACCACCCGCAACCGCTGTTGGGCGGCTATCGCCGCGCAGCGTGAGGTTAGGCACTTCCGTACTGATCGTCCATTTCTGCGCCCCATCTTCTTGGTTAAGCGCAATCAGAGCACCACGGCTGGTGTTCACGATAACGATGTTGTTATCTGCCGCGGGGGCGGCTAACACTTCGCCTTCAATCGCTGAAGCCCATAGCGGTTCGCCGGTCTCTGCGTCTAAAGCATTAACTACGCCATTTTCGCTACCAATGAATAATTTACCAAACGCTGCGGTAATACCACCGGACAAGCGTGCCGAGCCTTCAATCTCAAGATCCGTGGTCCAAATCACTTTACCGTTTTGCGGATCAAGTGCTTTTACTACCCCATCTCGACTCGCCACGAAGACTTTGTCGTAAGCGTAATCAGGAGCCAGTTTTGAGAAATAGTGCCCAACACCATCGCCCACCGAAGCGCTCCACAGCGTTTTCGGCGTAAATTCGCTTTTGACGACAGGCAACGGCGCCATAATGACGTTTTCTTCTTCACTAGCACAACCCGCGAGCAGAGCTAACACACCCGCAGCGACCAGCACTTGATTGAACAGCTTCTTCATCAGGGAGTGCCCTTACTTCGCGAGATCATCCAGTTTCATTTGCAGAGTTTGGCTAGCATCCTCTGCCTGTTGCGCTTCGGTGTAAGCGGCATAAGCAGCTGCACTATCCCCTTTACGCATCAAGATATCACCGCGCAGCTCTGCCACTCGACCAGCCCAAGATTTATCTTGAATGCTGGTTAGCTGAGTTAATGCGTCATCAAATTGACCTTGCTCAGCCTGTAGACGAGCAACACGGAATGTCAGCAAAGGTTTCAGTGCAGCATCCTTGGTTGCCCCTTTTGCCCACTCCAATTGCGCTAACGCTTCATCCAATTGACCCGCTTCTACTTGAGCTTTGGCTAACTGCATCGCAGCCAAAACTGCGTATTCGGTCTCTTTATTGGTATCAATAAAGGTTTGGATAGTGCCTTCTGATTCAATGCCTTTTGCCAGCAGTGCATCAATCGCTTTGCTGTAGCTTTGCGATGCTGCTTCTTGCGCAGCAACCACAGAGTCTTGATAGTAGCGCCAGCCAAATAGGCCACCAAGGCCAATTACCGCGCCAAAGATCACCGCTTTGCCGTTCTCTTTCCACCAATCTTTGATCGCTTCAACTTGTTGTTCTTCAGTATCGTAGAGTTCCACTTCCTGTCCTCTTATTTAAAACGTGCTGCAGGAGAATTAGGCTAAATGTGCCAGTAGTTTAGCTACTTCAGCTTGGGCAACAGTATTCTGCTCGCCTCCCGCCAAATCTTTTACCACAACGGTTTGGGCTGCAACTTCATCTTCACCCAAAACCAAGGCAATCGCCGCGCCCACTTTATCCGCGCGTTTAAATTGCTTTTTAAAATTGCCGCCACCGAAGTGAGTCATCACACGTAGGCCGGGCACTTGCTCACGTAACTGTTCCGCAAGCTTCATTCCCGCCATCATGGTGCCTTCACCTGCAGTCACCATATACACATCTACGCTGCGACGGACATCCGTATTACCGAGTGTTTCCATCATCAGCACTAAACGCTCTAGGCCCATAGCGAAACCTACCGCAGGGGTTGGTTTACCGCCCAGTTGCTCAACCAAGCCATCATAGCGGCCGCCGCCACAAACGGTACCTTGTGATCCCAGACTTTCGGTGATCCACTCAAAAACCGTGCGGTTGTAATAATCAAGGCCGCGAACTAAACGTTGGTTTACCGTGTATTCGATACCCGCCGCATCCAGAAGTTCACACAAGCCAGCAAAATGTTGTTTTGATTCAGCATCGAGATAATCAGAGAGCTGAGGGGCATCACCTAAAATCGCTTGAACATCAGGATTCTTCGAATCGAGCACACGCAGCGGGTTGGTGTACATGCGGCGCTTACAATCTTCATCCAGTACGTTTTGGTACTGCTCCAGATAGTCAATCAAAGCGGTGCGATAATTAGCGCGAGCTTCTAGAGAGCCAATCGAGTTGAGCTCTAAACGCACATGTTGTGCAATACCCAATTCGCGCCACAGACGTGCCGTCATCATGATCAGTTCAGCGTCGACATCGGGGCCATCTAAACCAAACACTTCAACACCACACTGATGGAATTGACGGTAACGACCTTTTTGCGGACGTTCGTGACGGAACATTGGTCCCATGTACCACAAGCGTTGCTCTTGGTTGTACAGCAAACCATTTTCGATACCAGAGCGCACACAGCCCGCCGTACCTTCAGGTCGCAGCGTTAAGCTATCACCATTGCGATCTTCAAAGGTGTACATCTCTTTTTCCACCACATCGGTCACTTCACCGATGGCGCGGCTAAATAGATGAGTCATCTCAACGATTGGCATACGAACTTCACTGTAACCGTAAGCGCTGATTACATTTTTCACCACGCCTTCCACTTTTTGCCAAAGTGGAGACTGGGTTGGGAGACAATCGTTCATGCCTCGGATTGCTTGAATAGTTTTTGCCACAATTCTTACCGTTATATCGTTGAGATTAATCTTGTTCTACGTGCTTGATATCGATGCGATTTTTTTCATCCAATCGCGCGGCTTTGGCGCGAATTTTCGCTTCCAGTTGAGCCACGAGATCATCGTTATCAAATCGCTCTTTCTGGCGCACACCATCTTCATAGAACGCACTTTTCTTATTACTGCCCGCCAAGCCTAAGTGAGACACTTCCGCCTCGCCGGGACCGTTCACCACACAACCAATGATCGAAACATCCATTGGAGTTACCACGTCTTCCAGACGCTGTTCAAGGGCATTCACGGTGCCAATCACATCGAACTCCTGACGTGAACAGCTTGGGCACGCAATAAAGTTAATGCCACGCGAACGAATGCGCAGCGATTTTAAAATATCAAAACCAACTTTGATCTCTTCTACCGGATCGGCCGCCAGCGAAATACGCAGCGTATCGCCAATACCTTCCGCAAGCAGCATACCTAGGCCTACGGCTGACTTCACTGAACCAGCACGCGCGCCACCCGCTTCAGTAATGCCAAGATGCAAAGGCTGATCAATCTTTTTCGCCAGCAGTCGATAGGAGTCTACCGCAAGGAAAACATCGGAGGCTTTTACGCTGACTTTGAACTGATCAAAGTTGAGGCGATCTAAAATATCCACATGACGCATCGCCGATTCCACTAAGGCTTCTGGCGTCGGTTCACCGTATTTCAGTTGCAGATCTTTTTCTAGCGAGCCGCCATTGACCCCAATTCGAATCGGAATGCCTTTATCGCGCGCACAATCCACCACTGAGCGAATCCGCGCTTCGTTACCGATATTGCCCGGGTTGATGCGTAGACAATCCACACCATATTCCGCCACTTTTAGCGCAATACGATAATCGAAGTGGATATCGGCCACTAAAGGCACAGAGACTTGTTGTTTGATCAGTTTGAACGCTTCGGCAGCTTCCATAGTCGGAACCGAAACACGCACAATGTCCGCCCCCACTTTTTCCAAAGACTTGATCTGCGCAACCGTGGCAGCCACGTCAGTGGTTCGGGTGTTGGTCATTGACTGTACGGCGATGGGCGCACCATCACCAATAGGAACGTCGCCCACATAGATACGTGTCGAGGGGCGACGTTTGATAGGAGACTCATGTTGCATAGACATTTTTCTAAGGTAAGGTCAATCTTGCTACTTTGCCGGAAGTATACCCAGAAAGGTCGACGGGTTCACTCGCTAATGTGATTGAAACCCCTTCTGGTGCACCCAACACCAATTTATAAGGGCGCTGGCCACTCAAACTCACACTCTGCCCTGCTTTTTTCACACCCGTTGACAGTGTTTTGCCAGTGGCATCTTTGACTTGGATCCAGCAATCGGCAGAAAAATTCATTACCAGCAGTGCGGAAGCGTTCTCAGTGGAAGAGCTTACAGGTTGACTAGGTGCACTAGGCACCGCTTCAGTTTGAGTCACAGGCGCAGCCGCCGCTGGAGCTTGAGACTGAACTGGAGTTTGTCCTTGAGGCTGAGCAGGTGCTACCAGTGCCGCCGCCGTTTCTTCAACCACAGGCTTATCTGTCACCACATCAGCTTCATTCGGTGCTGGCGGAGTCAATTCACTGGCCTCACCAGAAAGAGACTCTTGGCTCATCGGTGCCTCTTCACTGGCAGGCGCCGCATCTTGTAGCTCATTGAGTGGAGGAACGGTTGCAAAGTCTTCATTGGCAAGACTGGCGTCATTGCTAGACTGAATATCCGAAATAGCACTAGGCGCAATGGTTGTTTTATCCGGGATTAAGCTGTTCTTCTGGCTATTTTGCCACCACCACAAGGTCGACATGCCGACGATAACCGCTAAGATCACCCAAGTGATCAGCATGATTCGACTGTCGTGCAACTGACGCTTGGTCTTTTTCGAGAAGCTTTTCATATCCGGCTGAACTTCTGGCTTTTGGCAATAGCTGTCATCAAAAGCACACAAGATCTCAGATTCACGAATACCCACCGCTTTGGCATACGAACGCAAATAACCGCGAGTAAAAGTGGCGACTTGACCATCTTCAAAACGGTTCTCTTCAATGCTTTGGATAATAGAAAGGCGTAATCTGAGGCGGTCAGCGATTTGGCGCTGAGTCAGCCCCAAATCTTCACGTTTTTGCTTGAGTAAAGTGCCGGGAGCAACTTTCTCGATGGCAGGTTGATTTACTTGCTCGGTCGTCTCAGTTTGGTTGTAATCTTGCTGTTCAGTATTCATCCGTAATTTCAATCTCTTAGTCAGGACTAAGCCGCTGGGCCATTCACTTTTATTTTTGATTATAGGTAGTAATGGAACAACTTGGCTTAATCGGTGCAATCGGTTAGCGCGTCGCTTGGGTATAGCTCAAATCAAGTTTGAGAAATTTGCCTCATTCTAATAGATATTGTTGACTAAACAATAAAGAAATGGCCAATAAATCACAGTTAGCTCAAGGTTTTTCTTTGATTTGACATTTAAACGCAGTGATTTGTTGCCATATTAGGCAAAAATAAAGCCAGAGAAACATCTCTGGCTTATCTTATAACATCAATTACAGTGTTTTCACTGGAATCGCTTGTCCATCAAATTGTTTGGCTTTGGTTCGTTTAGTGCGATCAATAACATCTCCCACCAACTGCCCACATGCCGCATCAATGTCATCACCACGAGTTTTACGAATGGTGACGGTATGCTCATATTGCATCAAGGTTTTTTGGAAACGATCGATACGCGAATTACTTGGCTTCTTGTAGGGTGAGCCCGGATAAGGGTTAAACGGGATCAGGTTAATTTTACAAGGCGTCCCTTTCAGTAATTCCGCCAACTCGTGAGCATGCTCTGTACCATCGTTCACATGATCCAGCAGCACATACTCAACGGTCACCTTACCGCGGTTAGCATTTGAGGATGCAATATAGCGACGCACCACCTCTAAAAACGCTTCGATATTCCAGCGATCGTTGATCGGCATGATTTCGCTACGCAGCTTGTCATTCGGCGCATGCAATGAGATAGCCAAAGCCACATCGATTTGGCCAATCATCTGCTCTAAACCAGAAACCACACCAGAGGTAGAAACGGTCACACGGCGCTTAGAAAGACCAAAACCGAGATCATCGAGCATGATTTCTAACGCAGGGATGAGGTTTTTCATGTTGAGCAAAGGCTCACCCATGCCCATCATCACCACGTTAGTGATAGGACGACGCCCTGTTTCTTTCTCTAGGCCGATTTCACGTGCTGCACGCCAAACCTGACCAATGATTTCTGAAACGCGTAGGTTACGGTTAAAGCCTTGCTGAGCCGTTGAGCAGAATTTACATTCCAACGCACACCCTACTTGGGAAGATACACATAAGGTCGCGCGATCATCTTCTGGAATGTAAACCGTTTCTACATCCTGATCACCCACACGCATTGCCCACTTGATGGTGCCATCCGCCGAGTGTTGCGCTTCCGAGACATAAGGTGCACGGATCTCACACTTGGCTTTGAGCTTTTCACGCAGCTGCTTGTTGATGTTATTCATTTGATCGAAGTCATCACAACCAAAGTGATAAATCCACTTCATGACCTGCTCGGCACGAAACGCTTTCTCACCCAGTTCTTCGGCAAAAAACGTGCGCAAACCCTTGCGGTCAAAATCGAGTAGATTGACTTTTTCTGTGGTCATGGGGCCTCTCAGGAAGACGGAACAGTAATTAAGGGCGCGAATTGTACAGCCTTTATTCAGCAACAACAAGGGCTGCAAAACCGCGTCTTTTCTAAGGTGTTAATTCAAGACAGGTTATATTTTGTGCAAAATTTAGGCTCCACACTGGGAGCCTAAATAATCTGTCTTAAAGACTATGGACGAGGGCAGATTTCTGATTCTGGAAAGAAGAATTCAATTTCACGAGCGGCCGATGCTGGGCTATCACTGCCGTGTACTGAGTTATAGCGCATGCTCAGTGCATAATCGGCACGCAGCGTACCGCAAGCCGCTTCCTCTGGATTGGTTTTACCCATCAGTTCACGGTAGCGTGCAATGGCGTTTTCACCTTCCAACACTTGCACCATGATCGGACCTGAAGTCATAAATTCTTTCAGAGGTTCAAAAAACGGTTTGCCTTCGTGCTCAGCGTAAAAGCCGCTTGCTTGCTCTTCAGACAAGTGAACCATTTTCGCTGCAATGATCTGCAAACCGGCTTTTTCAATACGGTGGTAAATCTCACCAATCAAGTTACGCTTCACCGCATCCGGTTTAATGATCGAAAACGTTCTTTCTAGAGCCATAAAATTTCCTTTTGTTTATTGTGCTTGTTTTAATTCTCTTAATAAAAACAAGGCAGCTATACAAGCTGCCTTTAAATTTATGCTTGCTGCATCAAAATACGTGCGAGCATTTTCACGCCCATGCCCGTAGCTCCTGCAGCCCATTTATCGCTGGCTGACTTGCGATACGTAGCTGAGCAGTCAAAGTGCAACCAACCTTTTTGGTAGCCTTCCACAAAATAGGAAAGGAAAGCCGCTGCGGTACTGGCTCCTGGCGTATAATCGCCGTTACTGATGTTTGACAGATCCGCAAAGTTAGAAGGCAGCATTTCACGGTGGAACTCAGCTAAAGGCAGAGCCCACAGCGCTTCATTCTCTTCTTTTGCCGCAGCTAATGCTTGTTGGCTCAGCGACTCATCATAAGAAAGCAGTGCGTGGTAATCATTACCCAGCGCGTTTTTCGCCGCTCCGGTTAAGGTTGCACAGTCGATAATCAATTGCGGTTTCTGTTCACTGGCGTAGATAAGACCATCGGCCAGCACCAAACGGCCTTCCGCATCGGTGTTCATGATTTCAACGGTTTTGCCATTTTTGTAGGTGATGATGTCACCAAGCTTCAACGCACGGCCGGAAACCATGTTTTCCGCGCAGCATAGAATAAGTTTCACGCGCTTGTTGAAGCCGCGCATGATAGCCAAACCGAGCGCACCAGTGATCATGCCTGAGCCGCCCATGTCCGCTTTCATCGCTGACATCATGTTGGAAGGTTTCAAGCTGTAACCACCCGAGTCAAAAGTGATGCCTTTACCGACTAAACACGCGAATACCGGTGCATTTTCATCGCCCGTTGGGTTGTAGTCGAGTTGCAGCATCGCGGACGTACGCTCAGAGCCACGGCCTACAGCGTAAATCCCCTCCCACCCTTCAGTGAGCAGATCTTTGTCTTTGACGATACGGTAAGAAACATGGTCAGGCGCAAGCGATTTGATGAACTCTGCTGCCATGGTCGCCAATTGGCGTGGCGCGACTTCTTCCGCGCTTTTGTTAATGATATCGCGTGTCCAATCCGTCGCTTTAATGCGCGCTTCTAGCTCTGCTTGTTCAGCAGCCGCTAACGCTTTCCATTCGACGGTATTGCGCTTTTTCGCATCACGGTAACCTTGATAGAAAGCCCAAATGCTCTCCAGATCCCAACCTTCTCCAGCCAGGAATGCCGTGCGGATACCTTGATTATCTAACTTACGAGCTGCGCGTTGGATCGCGCTGAAATCTTGTGTTTGTTGCAGGTGAATGGTTGCACCTTGCTCTGCAAAAGAAATGAGCGCTTTTTCTCCCCACTGAGGCTGGGCAGCTTGAGTACTCAAAAATACAGACATCTGTGTAGACATGGTTTCTCCTTGTCTTAAATATTGGCTTTGCCTGTGCCATCTCATTAAATCGCCAAGATGTTAGCATTATGTCGAGGCAAAATGTCAACCGAATAAAAAAACGGACCAAGTGGTCCGCATTTTTTGCTAAGAAGTGTTAACTCTGTGGGGTTTCTCTCCCTGCTAAACAAAGCAAGCGTCATATTGACTGACCACTCACTTCATTTTGCACGTGATGAATTACTCGAACTCATCCATCCAGCACAGAATGACGGCTTCAAGGATTTTTTCGTTGGAATGATTCGGATCATCTTCAAAATCTTCCAACTCCATGATCCAACGATGCAGATCGGTAAAACGTACGGTTTTGGGATCGACATCGGGAAACTTGTCACACAGCTCAATCGCGATATCGCGTGAATCTGTCCATTTCATGGTTAGCCTTCCTATTGGTTTACCTCGGCAGCGACCGAGGCTAAGAATTAATGATCTTCGCTTGCGTGGTTTAGCGTGTATTTCGGGATCTCGACAACGAGATCTTCATCCGCCACTCGAGCCTGACAGCTGAGACGAGATTCTGGCTCCAGACCCCAAGCTTTATCCAGCATATCGTCTTCCAGCTCATCACTCTCTTCCAGTGAATCAAACCCTTCTCGAACGATACAGTGGCAAGTAGTACAAGCGCACGATTTCTCACACGCATGCTCAATAGCGATACCGTTTTTGAGTGCCACATCAAGAATCGTTTCCCCGGTTTGCGCTTCTAACACTGCGCCTTCCGGACAAAGGGTTTCATGAGGCAAAACAATAATCTTAGGCATGTTGGTAATCTCTTCAAATCTCGTCAACGGAGTGGCCAGCCAGTGCGCTACGAATCGATTTATCCATTCGTCTTGACGCAAAATCCTGGCTCGCTTTGTCTGTGTCTTTTATTCCTTGCTCAATGGCATCCGCATTATCGCCATTGCGCAGTTCAATCAAGCGCTCGATCGCCTGTAATAAAGTTTGGCGCTCTTGCTCGTTCAGCAGTTCATCACCATCCGCTTGCAGGGCTGAAACTAAGCCTTCAATCACGCGATCCGCTTCTACGCGCTGCTCTGCCAACGCACGCGCCAGCATATCCTCTTTAGCATAGGCCATGGAGTCTTTGAGCATCTGGGTGACTTCGTCATCGCTTAAACCATAGGATGGTTTGACTTGAATCTCTGCTTGTACACCGGTGCTTTTTTCCAAAGCCGTCACGGAAAGTAGACCATCCGCATCCACTTGATAAGTCACGCGAATGTGCGCAGCACCTGCCGTCATCGGTGGTATACCTTTGAGTGAGAAGCGTGCCAGAGAGCGACAGTCATCGACCATTTCTCGCTCCCCTTGTACCACATGCACACTCATCGCCGTTTGCCCATCTTTGAAGGTGGTAAACTCTTGCGCGCGAGCAACAGGAATGGTGGTGTTGCGTGGGATGATTTTTTCGACCAAACCACCCATGGTTTCAATCCCCAAAGAGAGAGGGATGACATCGAGCAGCAACATTTCTGCATCCGGCTTATTACCGGCCAGAATGTCCGCCTGAATCGCCGCACCAATCGCGACCACTTCATCTGGGTTAATGCTGGTCAGTGGTGTGCGGCCAAAAAACTCCCCCACTTGCTCGCGCACAAACGGTGTGCGGGTTGAACCGCCCACCATCACGACTTCGAGCACCTCATCCGCTGCAACACCGGCATCTTTCAATGCGCGGCGGCAAGAAAGTAGTGTCTTTTTCACCAATGGTGCAATCAGGTTTTCCAACTCTTCACGAGTAAGCGTACCTTGCCAGCCAAGCACATTCAGCTCAGCCGTCATGTGTTCTGTTAGATCGATCTTGGCTTGTGTCGCGGCGTTAATCAGCGCGCGCTGCTGCTCAGCGGTTAAGCTGGTGAGTCCGATTTGTGCTTGCAGGTGATCGGCGATCAGATGGTCAAAATCATCACCGCCCAGTGCAGAGTCACCACCGGTTGCGAGCACTTCAAACACGCCGCGCGAGAGGCGTAAAATCGAAATATCGAAGGTGCCGCCGCCCAGATCGTAGACCGCGATCACCCCTTCTTGGCCTGAGTCCAAACCATAAGCAATCGCCGCGGCTGTCGGCTCATTGAGTAAACGCAGCACATGCAAGCCCGCTAACGCCGCAGCATCTTTGGTGGCAACCCGCTGCGCATCATCAAAATACGCAGGTACTGTGATGACCACTCCCGCCAATTCGCCACCTAAGGTGGCGGTGGCACGTTCTGCCAAGGCTTTCAAAATATCGGCAGAGATTTGAATGGGATTTTTATCCCCTTGCGCAGTTTGCACAATCGGCAAGCCTTTCTCACTCGCTTTGAAGCGGTAAGGCAGATGAGGATAACGCTGGTAGATGTCTTGCAGTGAACGTCCAAGCAGACGTTTTACCGAAATCACAGTGTTGTGCGGATCGGTTTCAGCTTGTTCACGAGCGGGATAGCCGACACGAGTCGTATCAGCACCATAGTTCACCACTGAGGGGAGAATACTACGCCCTTGGCTATCGACGAGTGTGCTTGCGGTTCCGCTGCGCACAGAAGCGACCAGTGAATTCGTGGTGCCTAAATCAATACCCGCAGCCAACTTATGCTGGTGTGGTGCCGAACTTTGCCCCGGCTCTGCAATCTGAAGTAATGCCATCAGTTGTTCCTTTGAATCTTGAATTAGCCAAGCAGTTGGTCTTCGACTCGTTCTACTTCATTTTTGAGTTTGGCAATAAATTTGAGTTTTCTGACTTGATCAGCCGCCGCTAACCACTCACTTTGAGCTAATTGGCCTTGTAGCTGTGCGAGATAATGACGCTGCATCGCGCTTACCTTAGTGTCAAAAGCGACTAAGGCGGCCTCTGGATCTGCACAAGCCGTCACGGACTCTAGCTCTTCGCGTAGCTCCATCTGTTCCATCAGAAACATCGGATCTTGCAGCGTCTGCTGCTCAGCGTTCATTTCTATGCCTTGTAACGACAAAAGATATTCCGCGCGGCGGAGTGAATCTTTCAGTGTCTGATACGCATCGTTAATTTGCGCGGCTTGCTGCACTGCCATTAGGCGGTCACGCTCAGAAGCGGTAGCAAAATTATCCGGATGGAATCGTTTCTGCAACGCTCTGAACTGAGAAGAAAGAAGGCTACCATCCAGTTCAAACTGGATCGGCAGCCCAAATAATTCAAAATAATTCATCTTGATAGCGGTCCTGTGATCGAGAACAGTCTCGATGGTCAGTTACCGTTAAACGTTGAAGCTTTCACCACAACCACATTCGCTTTTGGCATTTGGGTTGTTGAATTCAAAGCCTTCGTTTAACCCTTCTTTTTTGTAATCGAGTTGAGTGCCATCTAAATAGACCATGCTTTTGGTGTCAATGATCACCTTCACACCATGGCTTTCAAATACGTGGTCTTCTTCGTTGAGATCATCAACAAACTCGAGCACATACGCCATTCCCGAACACCCAGTTGTCTTGACACCAAGACGTAAACCGATGCCTTTTCCACGATTATCCAGAAAAGTTTTTACTCGGCTTGCTGCGGTTTCGCTAAGAGTGACGGCCATACTTCAACCTTATGATTTCAATAAATTAAAGGGTGGGAGCGCTCGACGCTCCCAAACGAATTAGTGTTGATGCTTTTTCTTGTAGTCCGCAACAGCGGCTTTGATGGCATCTTCGGCTAGGATTGAGCAGTGAATTTTCACCGGTGGCAATTCGAGCTCTTCGGCGATTTCGCTGTTCTTGATCGCTGCCGCTTCATCAATGCTCTTGCCTTTCACCCACTCAGTCACTAGCGAGCTAGAAGCAATTGCGCTACCACAGCCGTAAGTTTTGAATTTTGCATCTTCGATGATGCCTTCTGGTGATACTTTGATCTGCAAACGCATTACATCACCACACGCAGGTGCGCCAACCATGCCGCTGCCTACAGAAGGATCTTCTTTATCAAATGAACCAACGTTACGTGGGTTCTCGTAATGGTCAATGACCTTTTCGCTGTATGCCATGTTCGTTACCTCGAATCCTTTATAACCTTGGAATGATTAGTGGTGTGCCCACTCAACCGTGTTCAGATCTACGCCGTCTTTGTACATGTCCCAAAGTGGAGACATCGCACGCAGTTTATCCACTGCTACGCGGATCAGTTCGATCGCATAATCAATCTCTGCTTCGGTCGTGAAACGACCAAAAGAGAAGCGAATTGAGCTGTGTGCCAGTTCATCGTTAAGACCCAGAGCGCGCAATACGTAAGAAGGCTCAAGGCTGGCTGAAGTACATGCACTGCCTGACGATACGGCCAGATCTTTCAGTGCCATCAGCAGAGATTCACCTTCTACAAACGCAAAACTGACGTTGAGATTGTGTGGTACACGCTGATCCAGATCACCGTTAATGGTCACGGCTTCCATATCTTTAATGCCATCAAGCAGACGATTACGCAGCTTCAGTGCGTGATCGTAATCTTGCTGCAGCTCTTCCTTCGCGATACGGAACGCTTCACCCATACCCACAATTTGGTGAGTCGGCAGAGTACCAGAACGGAAACCACGTTCATGACCACCACCGTGCATTTGTGCTTCAAGACGAATACGTGGTTTACGGCGAACATACAAAGCACCAATACCTTTCGGGCCGTAAGCTTTGTGCGCAGAAAGAGAAATCAGATCAACCTTCATCTCTTGGACATCAATCGCCACTTTACCCGCGGATTGCGCTGCATCAACATGGAACACCACTTTACGTGAACGGCACAGTTCGCCGATCGCTGCGATATCTTGCACCACGCCGATTTCATTGTTCACGTGCATGATAGAAACCAAAATAGTGTCATCACGCATCGCGGCTTCAAGCTTAGCCAGATCAACCAAGCCATTGCTTTCTGGATCAAGATAAGTCACTTCAAAGCCTTCACGCTCCAATTGGCGCATGGTATCCAGTACCGCTTTGTGTTCGGTTTTGCTGGTGATGATGTGCTTGCCTTGCTTGTTATAGAAGTGAGCAACACCTTTGATCGCGAGGTTGTCAGATTCAGTAGCACCCGAAGTGAACACAATTTCACGTGGGTCTGCATTCAGCAGGGCTGCGATTTGCTCACGCGCAGTGTCTACCGCTTCTTCTGCCTGCCAGCCATAACGGTGCGAGCGCGAAGCTGGGTTACCGAAGGTACCATCCATCGTCATGTACTGAACCATTTTTTCAGCTACGCGCGGATCAACCGGGCATGTCGCTGAATAATCTAGATAAATAGGCAGTTTCATTTTCTACTCCAGTGTAAACCTTGCCGCTATGAGCGAACATTAATACCAAAAGGCGCAGCACCAATGGTGACTGTGTTTGAGTTGTTTTGCGAAACCCTTTGGCTGACCGCAAGATGAAGATCTTGACGATCTGAAACTTCGAGAACTTCGTTATCCATCATCAGCTCACCGAGCGTGATGTTGTTGAGAAAATCCGTAATGCGTGAGCTGAGATCACGCCACAGTGTGTGAGTCAGGCATCGAGTCCCCCCCTGACAATCCCCTTTCCCGTTGCATTTGGTCGCATCGACCGATTCATCAACCGCGGCAATCACAGTACCAATAGAAATGGCGTATGAGTCCATTCCTAAGCGATAACCGCCGCCCGGACCGCGCACACTGGCGACTAAGCCCGCTTTACGTAACTTAGAAAAAAGCTGCTCTAAGTACGAGAGAGAAATGCCTTGGCGCTCAGAAATGTCCGCCAACGGTACTGGGTTTTGTTGCGAATGCAGAGCCACATCTAACATGGCTGTTACCGCATATCTTCCTTTAGATGTCAGTCTCATAATCACACCGTATCCACACTGTTTATGTGGCTGGAAGTTTTCCATACTTGACTCTTTTGGTCAAGTATTTATTTGACTAATTTAGTCAGGTATTTAACCCTGAGACTTATAAGCTTATTCTTTGCGTGAGATTGACTTTTGTACTGACGTTAAGATCCCGCGCAAGATATTGATTTCTTGAGCTTCTGGCCGAGCGCGCGTAAACATGCGGCGCAGTTTATTCATCACCTGCCCCGGCTGCTGCGCAGAAATAAACTCGGTTTGCATTATCACTTGTTCAAGATGGGCATAAAAACGCTCCAACTCTTGATGACACGGATACTCTTCCTGCAATGTGCTGCTTTGCGAGCTCTGCTGCAAAGCAAGATAGGCCATCCGCACTTCATAACTCAGCAGTTGTACCGCCATTGCTAAATTCAGTGAGCTGTATTCTGGATTCGCAGGCACGCATACGTGATAGTGACACAGTTGCAGCTCTTCATTGGTCAAGCCAGTGCGTTCACGACCAAACACCATAGCCACACTATGTTGGTTGGCTTCACTGATGAGTTTTTCTCCGCACTCGCGTGGCTCAAGCATTGGCCATTCAAGGGTACGTGAACGCGCACTGGTGCCCACGACTAACCCACAATCAGCAACGGCGGCTTCCAGCGTTGGATAAATTTGCGCATTAAGTGCAATTTCACTTGCCCCCGCGGCTAACGCGATCGCTTGAGCATCAACCTGACACTGCGGATCGACCAGCACCATCTGGCTCAGCCCCATGACTTTCATCGCCCGAGCGGCCGAACCAATATTTCCAGAGTGAGTTGTGCCGACCAATACGACTTTCACGTGTTCTAACATCATTTGCTAAAATGTACTCCAAACAAAGCCGCGGGATATTAACACAAACCTGACCAAAATGGTCAGACCCTTTACCTTGACGGGCAACTAAGCGCACAAAAAATAACCACTTCCTTTTTTGATTTGTTTTGGTATACTGCTGCCCGCTTTTTCGTTCTTTAACATCCGTTGGGAAACTCGTATGCATCCAATGCTAAATATCGCTATTCGCGCCGCGCGAAAAGCAGGTAACCATATTGCCAAATCTCTGGAAAACGCAGAGAAGATTCAAACTACTCAGAAAGGCAGCAACGACTTTGTGACTAACGTCGACAAAGAAGCAGAAGCGATTATCGTTTCAACCATCAAAAGCTCTTACCCTGAGCACTGCATCATTGCAGAAGAAGGCGGCCTTATCGAAGGTAAAGATAAGGAAGTGCAATGGATCATCGACCCACTGGATGGCACCACTAACTTTGTAAAAGGTTTCCCTCACTTTGCTGTTTCTATTGCGGTACGCTTTAGAGGCAAGACTGAAGTCGCTTGTGTTTACGACCCAATGACTAACGAACTGTTCACTGCCCAACGTGGTGCAGGTGCACAGCTCAACAACGCTCGTATTCGCGTTCAACCAATCAAAGATCTGCAAGGCGCAGTTTTGGCCACCGCATTCCCATTCAAACAAAAACAGCACTCAGAATCTTTCATGAAGATCCTCTCTGCAATGTTTGTTGAATGTGCAGATTTCCGTCGTACTGGTTCAGCCGCACTGGATCTGTGCTACCTAGCTGCAAACCGCGTTGATGGCTACTTTGAGCTTGGCCTAAAACCTTGGGATATGGCTGCAGGTGAACTGATTGCTCGTGAAGCGGGTGCCATTGTGACTGACTTTGCTGGCGGCACCGATTACATGCAATCGGGCAACATCGTGGCATCAAGCCCACGTGGTGTGAAAGCGATTCTGCAGCACATCCGTGAAAACGGTAACAGCGCAATTTTGAAATAATATCTGCTCCGTCACAGCTGATATCGCCCTGTCATTATGGCAGGGCTTTTTTTGTTCTATCAACCGATCGCCTACTGCTTCATGATCAATCAGGTCATAGCTAACCAAGCTTGATAAAAAAACCGCTGACTTAGCAGCGGTTTTTTATTTATCGATGAAAGAGATGCCTACGGCATTTCATCCAACTCTGCGCCTTCTTTCTCCACTTGTGGAGGCAACAAGTGCTCACGGGTGATCCCGAGTTTCAGCGCCAGTGCTGATGCCACATAGATAGAAGAATAAGTACCAACGGTAATACCCAGCAACAAGGCCAGCGCAAAACCGTGGATCATTGCTCCACCTTGAGTGAAGAGGGCAATCACCACAAACAAAGTGGTACCTGAAGTGATCAAAGTACGGCTCAAAGTTTGCGTAATTGAGCTATTCATGATCTCTGCGGGTTCTTCTTTGCGCATCTTACGGAAGTTTTCACGGATCCGGTCAAACACCACGATAGTATCGTTGAGTGAGTAACCCACAACTGTCAGCAATGCTGCAACAATCGTGAGATCAACTTCAATCTGTAAGATAGAGAAGATGCCTAAGGTAATGATGACGTCGTGCGCCAATGCCAGCACCGCACCTGCAGCCAAACGCCATTCAAAGCGTACTGACACGTAGAGCAAGATACACAGCAAAGAAACCAGAATCGCCAGGCCGCCCGCTTCAGTGAGCTCATCACCCACGTTCGGGCCAACGAATTCGATACGGCGCATTTCAACGTTGCCGCCCGTGCCTTCTTTGATCGCCGCGAGGATCTGGTTACCCAGCGCCTCACCCGCCATATCCTCACGCGGACGTAGACGTACCATCACATCACGTGCAGAACCAAAGTTTTGCACGGTAGCATCACCAAAGCCTTTCGCTTCAAGGGCGCTACGGATTTGCTCCAGATTGGCAGGCTGCTCAAAGCCCACTTCAATCAAAGTACCGCCCGTGAAATCCAGCCCCCAGTTGAGCCATTTGGTAGACAGAGTAAAAATCGATGCGGCAATCATCACCAGCGACAAGGCGAAGGCGAATTTCGACCAACGCATGAAGTCGATCATTTTGTCTGCTTTTAGGATTTGAAACATAACTTACCCCAGCCTCAGATCGACAGTTTGTTGATACGTTTGCCGCCATACAGCAGGTTCACGATACAACGTGTACCCACAATCGCGGTAAACATAGAGGTTAAAATACCGATAGACAGCGTCACTGCGAAGCCTTTAATCGCCCCTGTACCAACGGCAAACAGAATGATCGCCGTAATTAAGGTGGTGATGTTGGCATCGGCAATGGTACTGAATGCGTTAGCGTAACCTTGATGAATCGCTTGCTGCGGATTTTTTCCTTCGCGTAGCTCTTCTCGGATACGCTCGAAAATCAGTACGTTGGCATCGACCGCCATACCGACCGTCAGCACGATACCGGCAATACCCGGCAAGGTCATGGTTGCGCCCGGAATCATCGACATCACGCCAATGATCAGTACCAAGTTCGCCATCAGTGCGATGTTAGCGATCATGCCAAACTTACGGTAGTAAAGAACCGTAAACAGCATTACCGCCACCATACCCCAAATACAGGCCTGAATACCCATATCGATATTCTGCTGACCCATTGATGGACCAATGGTGCGCTCTTCGACGATAGAAATTGGCGCAATCAAAGCACCGGCACGCAATAGCAGAGCAAGGTTATGCGCTTCTGCCGGTGAATCAATCCCAGTAATACGGAAGTTACGTCCCAATGCCGACTGAATCGTCGCTTGGTTAATCACTTCCTCATGCTTGGTCAGAATGACTTTACCTTCAGGAGAACGCTTACCGCTGTCTTTGTATTCAGCAAATACCGTCGCCATGAGCTTGCCAATGTTCTTTTTCGAGAACGCTGACATCTTGTTGCCGCCTTCGCTATCGAGCGAAATGTTCACCTGTGGGCGACCATATTCGTCAGCGCTTGAGCTTGCATCGGTAATACTTGAACCACCCAGAATCACGCGCTTTTTCAGCACTACAGGACGACCATTACGATCGAACTTGATTTCGCTGCCAGCAGGCGCACGTCCTGCTGCCGCAGCGGCAAGGTCGGCTTTATCGTCCACTTCACGAAACTCAAGGGTGGCGGTCGCGCCTAAGATTTCTTTAGCACGCGCGGTGTCTTGTACACCCGGCAGCTCCACCACGATGCGTGTCGCACCTTGGCGTTGAACCAGAGGCTCAGCCACACCCAATTCGTTCACACGGTTACGCAGAATGGTGATGTTCTGTTCAACGGCGTAGTTACGAATTTCCTGCAAGCGAGCTTCGGTAAACTTAGCCAGCAGCACAAAACGGCCATCGGTTTCTGAAGTCGTAAAAGTCATGTCACGATGTTTCGACTCAAGAAGCAGTTTGGTTTGCGCAAGCTGTTCTGCATCACGCAGTGTCACTTCAACCGCATCGGATAGCGGGCGAATAGCACGGTAACGGATTTTTTCGTCACGCAGATCGCTACGGAAAGATTCTTCTTGTTGAGTGACCAATTTTTCCATCGCCGCATCCATGTCCACTTCCATCAGGAAGTGCACACCACCACGCAGGTCAAGACCCAGTTTCATTGGTGCAGCACCAATCGACTCAAGCCAGTCCGGTGTAGAGGCTGCAAGGTTGAGCGCGACGATTTTGTCATTACCTAGTGCTTCACTGATGATATCTCGGGCGCTGATTTGCGTATCCGTATCATTGAAACGAACTAAGATTGAACCATTCTCAAGAGCAATGGATTTTTTGGAGAGCTGCGCTTTATCGAGCGCAGAGGTGACAGCATCCAGCGTTGACATATCAACAGAGGCGCCACGCGCCCCTGTAATTTGGATAGCTGGATCTTCACCGTAGATATTTGGAAGTGCATACAAGGCTGCAATGGCGATGGTAAACACCACCATCAGATACTTCCATAACGGATAACGGTTTAGCACAGCGAGGATCCTATGGCTGTTTTAAAGAGATTTCAGCGTACCTTTTGGCAACACTGCAGTCACGAAGTCCTTCTTGATCACAACTTCGTTGTTGGTGTTCAACTCGATTGTGATGTAAGCGTTGTCTTCAGCAATCTTAGTGATACGACCTACTAGACCACCAGAGGTCAGCACTTCGTCACCCTTTGCCATCGCAGCCATCAGGTTTTTGTGTTCTTTGACACGCTTAGCTTGTGGACGGTAGATCATGAAATAGAAGATCACTGCGAACATCGCGAGCATGATGATCATTTCAAAACCGCCACCTTGTGGGGTACCTTCGCCTGCGGCATGTGCTACAGAAATTAAACTCATTGAGAAACGTCCTCTAAGTTATTGTTGTTTAATGTTGATTCTATTGGGATGCACAGGGATGAATTCAAGCGGCTTACCACGCAAATCCAACCCAGTGCACGAAATCAGGCTTTGTCTTTTTGTAGTGGTGGCACTTCGCGGTTACGACGCGCGTAGAACTCGGCTACAAATTGGTCAAAACGGTCTTCATCAATCGCTTTACGAATGCTTTCCATCAAGCGTTGGTAGTAACGCAGGTTATGGATAGTATTCAAGCGTGCACCGAGGATTTCGTTACAGCGATCCAAATGATGCAGGTATGACTTCGAATAATTTTTGCAAGTGTAACAGTCGCAATGCGGATCCAGTGGTGTTGTATCGGTTTTATGTGCTGCATTACGGATCTTGATCACACCACCCGTCACAAACAGGTGACCGTTACGTGCGTTACGCGTTGGCATCACACAGTCAAACATGTCGATACCACGACGCACACCTTCCACCAAGTCTTCCGGTTTACCGACGCCCATCAGATAACGTGGCTTGTCTTCCGGCAGTTGTGGACAGGTATGTTCCAGTACACGATGCATGTCTTCTTTCGGCTCACCCACCGCAAGACCACCCACAGCATAACCATCAAAACCGATTTCCGTCAGGCCTTTTACCGATACATCACGCAAATCTTCATACACACCACCCTGCACGATACCAAACAGGTTGTTCGGGTTTTCGAGCTTATCGAAGTGGTCACGTGAACGTTTTGCCCAACGCAGAGACATTTCCATCGATTTTTTCGCTTCATCGTGGGTCGCTGGGTATGGCGTACACTCGTCAAAAATCATCACGATGTCTGAACCCAAATCTTTTTGGATTTCCATCGATTTCTCGGCGTCCATAAAGATTTTGTCGCCGTTTACTGGGTTACGGAAATGCACGCCTTCTTCGGTGATCTTACGGATATCGCCTAAGCTGAATACCTGAAAACCGCCTGAATCAGTCAAGATAGGACCTTGCCAGTTCATGAAATCGTGCAAGTCACCGTGCATTTTCATCACTTCTTGGCCAGGGCGCAGCCAGAGATGGAAAGTGTTACCGAGCAGAATTTGTGCGCCAGTCTCTTTCACTTCTTCAGGGGTCATCCCTTTTACCGTGCCGTAAGTACCCACTGGCATAAACGCAGGGGTTTGCACTGTGCCGCGTTCAAAAATCAATTGACCACGACGGGCATTACCGTTTTTCTTTTTCAGTTCAAATTTTAATTTCACGAAGCCTCCAATGTCAGAGAAACAGTCTGACCATTTTTACCCACCTAATCGCGCGAACTTACGCTCTCAGCAGGTCGATAATTCAAGCCTTATTGCCATCAACAAGGCTCTTTGCGGAGCGGTCGCGTTTCCCTGCGAAAAAGGTCTGCACCTTTTCTGGCTACTGCCAGCACTCGTTTTCGTTATCCCTTGCCACCTGAAGTAACCACGCCAAGTGATTAGGGATGATTACGCTTTAGTCATCTGCTTACGAATAAACATCGCATCGCCGTAACTAAAGAAGCGATATTGCTCTTTGACCGCATGTTCATAAGCGGCCATGGTGTGCTCATAACCTGCAAACGCACTCACCAACATGATCAAGGTTGATTCTGGTAAGTGGAAATTAGTAATCAAACAATCGACCAACTGGTATTGATACCCCGGGAAGATGAAGATTTCGGTATCACCAAAGAAAGGCTTTAACTCGGTGCCTTTTTGCAGCGCGTCTTGCGCCGCACTTTCGAGTGAACGTACTGAGGTGGTACCCACAGCAACCACTCGACCACCACGCGCTTTGGTCGCCGCAATCGCATCCACCACTTCTTGCGGCACTTCAACGTATTCCGCATGCATATGGTGATCGTGAATATTTTCCACCCGCACAGGCTGGAAGGTTCCCGCGCCGACATGCAGTGTCACATACGCCAACTCAACGCCTTTGGCTTGGATCTGCTCAAGCAGCGCTTGGTCAAAATGCAAACCCGCAGTTGGGGCAGCTACCGCACCCGGCTTTTGGTTGTACACCGTTTGATAACGCTCTTTATCCGTCTCTTCATCAGGGCGGTCGATGTAAGGCGGCAACGGCATGTGACCAATTTGATTGAGAATATCCAATACCACGGTTTCCGCAGTAAAACGGATTTCAAACAACGCATCGTGACGCGCCTGCATCACGGCATGAAACTCATCGTTCTCGCCTAAATAAAGTTCAGTGCCCGGTTTGGGCGGTTTTGATGAACGAACGTGCGCTAAAATCGTGTGCTCATCGAGCATACGCTCTACCAACACTTCTAATTTGCCACCGCTGGCTTTGCGCCCAAACATGCGTGCTGGGATCACTCGCGTGTTGTTAAACACCAGCAGATCTCCCGGTTCAACCAGTTCGAGGACATCTTTAAAGGTGCCATCCACCAGTTGACCACTGTTGCCGTCAAGCTGTAGCAAGCGGCTCGCGGTACGTTCTGCTTTTGGGTAGCGAGCAATCAGCTCGTCTGGGAGTTCAAAATGAAAATCTGAAACTTGCATGGCTCTTTCTTGATTAAGTGATCAGTATCGTCGCCCGATTTCGCGGCGCGCCAGTATATACCTAAGTGCGCTCAAGATACAGGAATGCTGCGTGGTGATACACCTCTCGCAAGGTAACCTTTTGTAAAGAGCCATCAGGCTCGCCAGCGGATTCAACAATCCGCATATTTCGGTTTCACTTCGCAGAAGTTGCTGGCCAATCACACTATAGTTAAATAAGAAAGCGTTAATGGGAAAAGGGGTTAGAGACCCCGGCTCCGATGGTTCTCTGCGCAGAAAGGAGTTGGCTATGATCAAAGTTGAAGACATGATGACGCGTCACCCGCACACCTTATTGCGGACTCACACGCTCAACGATGCGAAACATCTTATGGAGGCGCTGGATATCCGCCACGTGCCGATTGTGGATGCGAATAAAAAGTTGCTGGGTATCGTCAGCCAACGCGATTTGTTGGCGGCTCAGGAATCCAGCTTACAGCGCAGTGCCCAAGGCGATGCCCTCACCTTTGAAACTCCGTTGTTTGAGGTGATGCACACCGATGTTACGAGCGTCGCGCCGCAAGCGGGGCTCAAAGAAAGCGCAATTTACATGCAAAAACACAAAATTGGCTGTTTGCCTGTCGTCGCCAAAGACGTGTTAGTTGGGATCATTACCGACAGTGATTTCGTGACAATTGCGATCAATCTGCTTGAGCTTCAGGAAGAGAGTGAACCCGATGAGTTGGATGAGGAGCAATAAGTCAAGCCATCACCCGATTCATTCTCGGCTCGGCCAAACGATTTGTAGCGGCATGTAGGAATGGGATAGCCATACTCAAACAGAGTAAACGCTCACCTTAAAAAAGGCGGCCATTCGGCCGCCAAGGTTCGCACAGAATGGTGGATTATCAATTAGTGAAATTGATCTTCTTCGGTTGAGCCGGTCAGGGCCGTCACCGAACTATTGCCGCCTTGAATGGTGTTGGTCATCTTATCGAAGTAACCCGTCCCCACTTCTTGTTGGTGCGCCACGAAGGTATAACCTTTGGATGCTGCTTCAAATTCGCGACGCTGTACCATTTCGACATAGTGACGCATACCTTCGCCTTGCGCGTAAGCGTGCGCTAACTCAAACATGTTGAACCACATGTTGTGAATACCCGCTAACGTGATGAACTGGTACTTGTAACCCATGTCCGACAGCGCTTGCTGGAAATGGGCGATGGTTTTCGCATCGAGATTCTTTTCCCAGTTGAACGAAGGTGAGCAGTTGTAAGCCAACAGTTGGTCTGGGTATTGTGCATGAATCGCTTCAGCAAATTTACGCGCTTCTTCAAGATCCGGCTTCGCGGTTTCACACCACACCAAATCTGCGTAAGGTGCGTAAGCCAAGCCGCGAGAAATCGCTTGGTCAATGCCCGCGCGTACACGGTAGAAACCTTCGGAAGTACGCTCACCGGTCACGAAATCGGCATCGTACGGATCGCTGTCTGAAGTGAGCAAATCGGCGGCGTTAGCATCAGTGCGAGCAATCACTAACGTAGTCGTGCCTGCAACATCGGCAGCCAAGCGTGCTGCAATCAGTTTTTGCACCGCTTCTTGAGTCGGGACTAACACTTTGCCGCCCATGTGGCCACATTTTTTCACCGAAGCCAATTGGTCTTCAAAGTGAACGCCAGCAGCGCCCGCTTCAATCATGGATTTCATCAACTCATAAGCGTTGAGTACGCCACCAAAACCGGCTTCCGCATCCGCGACGATCGGTAGGAAGTAATCAATACCGCCTTCATCTTGTGGTGATTTGCCGTTTGACCACTGGATTTGGTCAGCGCGACGAAACGCATTATTGATGCGGCGTACCACTGAAGGTACAGAATCCACTGGATAGAGAGATTGGTCAGGATACATGGTGCCTGCGGTGTTGTTATCCGCCGCCACTTGCCAGCCAGAGAGATAAATCGCTTCAATGCCCGCCTTGGCTTGTTGCACCGCTTGGCCGCCAGTGAGTGCGCCCAAACAGTTCACATACCCTTTTTTCGCTGAACCATTCACCAGTTCCCACAGTTTGTCTGCACCACGTTGGGCGATGGTATTGGCTGGTACAACCGAGCCGCGCAAACTCACCACTTCTTCAGCGGTGTAAGTGCGTTTCACATTTTTCCAGCGTGGGTTGGTTGCCCAATCTTTTTCTAGTGCTTCAATTTGTTGGCGACGAGTCAGTGTCATAATCTATCCCTCTTGTATATTGGTTGCCTGTTGGCAGCTCGATTCCTTGTTCGATCAGTACTGCGCTCGCTGATCGTAAAGTGGTTTCACGTTACTGGTGTTTTTTCACCTTACTGGTGTTATAGAGGCCTACGGCAAGTAGTCGTAGCCCGGTATGGTTAAGAAATTCGGTAGCTCTTGACTGGTCGTTAAGCGCTCCATCAATTCGGCCGCTTCAGTAAAACGCCCTTGTGCAAAACGGGACTCACCCACTTCGCTTTTCACCACCTCAATCTCTTGTTTGAGGTAGTCGCGAAACAGTTCGTTAGTGACCACTTGCCCGTTATCTAACGTTTTGCCGTGTTGGATCCATTGCCAAATCGAAGCGCGTGAAATCTCCGCTGTCGCCGCATCTTCCATCAAGCCGTAGATCGGCACACAACCGTTACCAGAAATCCATGCTTCGATGTATTGCAACGCAACACGAATGTTGTGGCGCATGCCATGTTCAGAGCGTGGCCCATCGCAAGGTGCCAATAGATCGGCCGCAGTTATCGGAGCATCGGCCATTCGGCTTACATTGAGTTGGTTTTTGCGCTCACCAAGCACTTCGTTAAACACCGCCATCGCGGTATCCGCTAAACCGGGGTGAGCAACCCAAGTACCATCATGACCATTGGTCGCTTCGAGCATTTTGTCGCCGCGAATTTTTTGTAGCACTTGCTCATTGACCGCAGGATCTTTGGCTGGAATAAATGCCGCCATACCGCCCATCGCAAACGCGCCGCGTTTATGACAGGTGTAAATCAACAAACGGGAATACGCATTGAGGAAAGGCTTATCCATGGTCACCACTTGGCGATCCGGCAATACGCGGTCGGGATGCTTTTTCAAGGTTTTGATGTAGCTGAAAATATAATCCCAGCGCCCACAGTTCAGACCGACAATGTGCTCTTTGAGTGAGAAGAGGATCTCATCCATCTGAAATACCGCAGGCAGAGTTTCAATCAACACCGTTGCTTTGATGGTGCCAGTGTCTAAGCCAAAATAATCTTCCGTGAAATGGAACACGTCACTCCACCACTGCGCCTCTTGATAAGCTTGCAGCTTAGGTAGGTAGAAATAAGGGCCACTGCCTTTTTTCAATAGTGCGCGATGGTTGTTGTAAAAATAGAGCGCAAAATCGAACAGTGAACCGGGAATCGCCAAGCCGTTGTAAGTGACATGTTTTTCTTTGAGATGCAGGCCGCGCACGCGGCAGATAAGCACTGCTGGTTTGGCATTGAGTTCATAACGTTTGCCATTGTCTGGATTGATATAGCTTATGCTGCCCAGAATCGCATCACGCAGGTTGATCTGCCCATCCAACACCTTGTCCCACGCGGGCGACATCGAATCTTCAAAGTCAGCCATAAAGACTTTCACATTCGCGTTCAGTGCATTAATCACCATTTTGCGATCGGTTGGCCCCGTGATCTCTACGCGGCGATCTTGCAGATCGTCTGGAATGCCGAGAATCTTCCAGCTTCCTTCACGGATATCTTTGGTTTCGGCAAGAAAATCAGGTAGTTGGCCTTGGTCGATAAGCGTTTGTTTTTGTTCACGCAAGGTCAGTAATTCATCAACTCGCGGCGCAAAGCGCTCACAAAGTTGCTGTAAAAAAGTTTGGGCTTCGACAGGGAAAATCGCTTGATGTTCGGGTGAAAGGGTACCCACCACAGCAAGCTTGCCTTGGGTGATTTGGGTTTCCGTGGTGTGTTGGGTTAATTCAGCAGTATTGATTGACATAAATTCCTTCCTTGAAACACTCACCAAGAACATTTGTAACTTTAAAACTACAAATTTTCATTATTCAGTTGGCTTATCCGTTGTGATTTAAAGTCACTTAAATTGCGCACTTTTGCAAGACTCCGGGCACTAGACATAAGTCTTAACAACGCCAATAAACCTTAAACCACAAAGCACCAACAAGAAAGAGCAAAAGTTAACCCCAGGTTAAATTCGAAGTTTTATTCGGTTGCCACCTCCACACAAATCACACACCAAAATTCGTAATTTATTACGTAATTTAATTACAAGAAAATTGACATTGAAAATAGCACTTAAACAAGTGTTTAAATTTATCCTTACGGTATAAAAGGTCGTAATGACTGGCTTAGAGCGAAACCCATCGTCTGTAATTAAAACAGCGTTACGGTCAGGGTATGTAAAATTCACATTGTGAATATTTACAATTTTATGAAAGCCCCACCAATTTTGACTTGTGAAATTTCACAATTAAAAAATCACTAACCGCATAAAATGCTAAAAAGCGCATCGTTGACAATGCGCTTTCACTAGTCCATAGCTGACTTATCACTACGACCAATCGCTATAACAGCTCAGCCACTATCTCAGCTAACTGGCGAAAAGTGTGAATTCGGGAAGAACTTGGACGCCACACTAGGCCGATTTCTCGGTAAGCTTTTTGTCCAGGAGGATCGATCACCACCAGATTTTGGTTATCCAGCAAACCGTGATCGATGGCCATTTGCGGAATAAAAGTGGTACCTAAGCCATTGGCCACCATTTGCACTAAGGTATGCAAACTGGTCGCGGTAAATGGATTAATCTTCTCTTTAGCGGTGAGCTTACAAGCCGATACCGCATGCTCAGTTAAACAGTGCTCGTTTTCGAGTAGGAACACCGACTCGTCGGGCAGATCGGCGTAACGAATCGGCACGCGGATCTGATTGACTTGGTTACGGCTAATCACCATACGAAACGGATCTTGCCCCACCACATAACTCTCCATATTGCCAATATCGACGGGCAAGGCGAGGATCAACACATCCAACTCACCACTGCGCAAGGCGGAAAGCAAATTTGCCGTAGTATCTTCGCGCAGCAATAAGTGTAATTTGGGATAACGCTGGTTAATCTCTTGGACTAAATCACACAACAAAAAGGGCGCAATGGTTGGAATGCAACCCAAACGCAATTGCCCTTCCATAGTGCCACCTTGGCAAAGTTTGCCAAGTTCCACTAAATCTTGTCCCTTGGCGAGCAATTCTCGTCCCTGCTCAACCACCAACTCTCCGACTCGAGTAAATACCAAGGGGCTTTTCTTATCCTGCCTCTCATACAAGGAACAACCAACCAACTCTTCAAGGTTTTGAATGCCTTTGCTTAAGGTCGATTGGCTGACAAAGCAGCGCTCAGCCGCCTCACTAAAATGGCGGGTTTCATAGAGTGTCACCAAATAAGATAACTGCTTGAGGCTTGGCCATTTGTTCATACGTCTTCCATCCTCTCATCAAAAACCGCGTCTAAAACATCATCGTCCCAAGGAGCACTTGACCTTACCAAGGATTATCGTTTTTTTCGATTAACTTAATCTAATTAATTCATTTTTTACTTTGTCTACTTTGTACTATATTTCTCTTCGTTATTCACGGACTGAATTATGAACTCAACGCACATAGTTCAGTACTTACAAAATTGCTTAGGAGCAAAAAAATGGTACTAGTTGGTCGCAAAGCCCCTGATTTTACTGCAGCTGCTGTTCTTGGTAACGGTGAAATCGTTGATAACTTCAACTTCGCAGAATTTACAAAAGGTAAGAAAGCGGTTGTTTTCTTCTACCCACTAGACTTCACTTTCGTTTGCCCATCTGAACTGATTGCCTTCGACAACCGTTACGAAGACTTCCTTGCTAAAGGTGTAGAAGTGATCGGTGTTTCTATCGACTCTCAGTTCTCTCACAACGCATGGCGTAACACTGCTGTTGAAAACGGCGGTATCGGTCAAGTGAAATACCCACTGGTTGCAGACGTTAAACACGAAATCTGTAAAGCTTACGATGTAGAGCACCCAGAAGCTGGCGTGGCTTTCCGTGGTTCATTCCTGATCGACGAAGAAGGCATGGTTCGTCACCAAGTAGTGAACGATCTGCCACTGGGTCGTAACATCGACGAAATGCTACGTATGGTTGACGCACTGAACTTCCACCAAACTCATGGTGAAGTGTGTCCAGCACAATGGGAAGCAGGCAAAGCAGGTATGGAAGCATCTCCAAAAGGCGTTGCAGCGTTCCTGTCTCAATACTCAGCTGACCTAAAATAAGACTCTTAACCCCGCGCTCAACACGGGTGGTTGGAAATAATAAAGCGAAAACGCTACGCCAATCAGTTAAGAAGTAAAGTCATCAAAAGCCCAAAGCACTGCTTTGGGCTTTTTCTATTCTTCATTTCACCTAATCTGTCCCACACTTAAACGAAATGACTTGCTATGTAATGGCAGCTAAACAGCCGCAGGAATGGGATATCCCCCCTGCTGCTTCAAATAGGAAGGGGATAAATGGGTAATCCGGGTCTTAAACTTTACCCCTATTCTTGCGCATCCTGCGCGATGTCTGCTGCTATGATACTGCCATTTCCTTTATCCAATCGGAGTTAACCTGATGAAATATCAAGTTGAAGTCTGTATCGACAATATCGAATCCCTGCATAACGCCATCGCGGGAGGCGCAACCCGTATTGAGCTTTGCTCATCCCTTGCGCTCGGTGGATTAACCCCTAGTGCCGGGTTGATGCACAGCGCAGGCAGAGTGTCATCGATTCCGGTTTACGCCATGATAAGACCAAGAGAAGGGGATTTTTTCTATCATGACGATGAACTCAGCATTATGGCGCAGGATATTCGTACGGCGCATCAAGCAAACTTACAAGGTGTGGTACTAGGGTTACTCAATGCCGATGGCACGATTGATGTGAAACGCAGCAAACCTTTAATCGAGCTTGCCCACTCTCTTGGGCTAGGTGTGACGTTTCACCGCGCATTTGACCACTGTGTAAACCCTGAACACGCGTTAGAAGAGATCATTGCGCTCGGTTGTGAACGAATTCTGACCTCAGGCTTGGCGCGCAACGCTTATCTGGGTATTGAACGTTTAGCGCAACTGGTCAGACAGAGTGCTGGGCGCATTTCAATCATGGCTGGTGCTGGGGTCAATGCGCAGAATGTGGCTGAAATTGCTTTAGCTACAGGGGTCAATGAGCTGCATTTATCCGCGAAAACCACGCGTCCGAGCGAGATGCAGTTTATTCGCTCGGAGAGCAAAATGGGCGTGGCGGACTGTGATGATTTTATTATCCCTGTTACCAGCCGCGATGCGTTACAGCAAACCGTACACGCTCTGGCGGCACTCAATTCTGTCCTACATTAATGACGTAATACGATCGTCCTCCACGGAACTTCGCCGCTCTCACTGCTATGCTTAACCTAGCAAAGGAGAGAATGCGATGGCGAAATTGGATAAGAAAGTCTACGAACGTGAATTAGAGCTGCTGCAAATTGAGCTAGTCAAACTGCAAGAGTGGGTGAAACAAGAAAAACTCAAGCTAGTGGTCATTTTTGAAGGACGCGATGCCGCGGGAAAAGGTGGGGTGATCAAAACCATCACCGAGAAACTCAATCCGCGGGTCTGCCGAATCGCAGCCCTCCCCGCACCCACCGAAAAAGAGAAAACCCAATGGTATTTTCAGCGCTACGTCGCCCATCTTCCGGCCGGTGGTGAAATTGTCTTGTTTGACCGCAGTTGGTACAACCGCGCGGGAGTCGAAAAAGTGATGGGCTTTTGCAGCGATGAAGAGTATCAAGAATTTCTGCGCTCTTGCCCTGAATTTGAACGCATGCTGCAACGTTCTGGGATCATCTTACTCAAATACTGGTTTTCAGTATCCGATGAAGAGCAAGAGCGGCGCTTTATCGAGCGGATTAATACGCCACTCAAACGCTGGAAATTCAGCCCGATGGATCTTGAATCTCGTCAGCGCTGGGCCGCCTATTCACGAGCTAAAGATGAGATGTTTGCTTACACCGATACCAAACACTGCCCGTGGTGGGTGGTGCCTTCGGATGACAAAAAGCGCGCTCGCCTCAACTGCATCAGCCACCTACTCAGTAGTGTTGAGTATCAAGAGATTGAGCATGCGCCGATCACTCTGCCAGAAATCAATAAGCAAGGTTACGTACGCCCCCCCATCGAAGATCAAACCTTTGTTCCACAGCGCTACTAATCCTCTACCTACAAACTCCGTCAATTTGCTGCTCTGCGGCAAGTTGACGGATAGCGCCGCTTACAAACTCGGCTTTTTTAGTACATCGTCGATGCCTTGATCGCCAAGATGGCGCACATCCTTACCTTTCACAAAGTAGATGATGTATTCGCAGATGTTTTGACAGCGATCGCCAACTCGCTCAATCGCACGCGCCGACCAGATGACTTGCAGAATATGTGGAATATTTTTCGGATCTTCCATCATGTAGGTCATCAACTGACGTACGACCGCCTCGTACTCTTTATCCAACCTATCATCTTGTTTATAGATTTCCGCTGCGGCTTCTACATCCATCCGCGCAAACGCATCAAGCACTTGATGCAACATAGCGATCGCTTGGCGACACAAAGGCTCAAGTGAAACTTGGAATTGGTGCTGTTTGGCCGGTGGACGCTCGAGGGCGATGTAAGCCATCTTAGTCGCAGAATCGCCAATCCGTTCAAGATCGGTAATGGTTTTGATGATCGCCATAATAAGGCGCAAATCTTTAGCGGTCGGCTGACGTTTGGCAATAATGCGCGTACACGCCTCATCAATCGAGACTTCCATCGCATTGACTTTGTGATCGTCGGCAATCACACGGCGTGCCAGTTTTTCATCATCTTCATGCAAGGCCTGCATGGCTAAGGTCAACTGCTGCTCGACTAAGCCGCCCATCGTCAATACTTGGCTACGAATGGACTCCAATTCCACATTGAACTGACCTGAAATATGTCGACCGAACTGCATGGCATATCCTTACTAAACTGGCTGAAAAAGGGTTTAACCGTATCGCCCCGTAATGTAGTCTTCGGTTTGCTTTTTCAATGGTGAGGTGAAAATAGAGTCAGTATCTGCGTACTCGATCAACTTTCCCATATGGATAAAGGCGGTGTGATCGCTCACGCGCGCCGCTTGCTGCATGTTATGAGTGACGATAACCACGGTATATTTGGTTTTAAGATCGTGGATCAGCTCTTCAATGGTCAAGGTCGAGATAGGATCAAGCGCTGAGGTTGGCTCATCAAGCAGCAACACTTCAGGTTCAATCGCAATCGCACGGGCAATCACCAAACGTTGCTGCTGCCCGCCCGATAAACCAAACGCATTTTCGTGCAAACGATGTTTAACTTCATCCCACAACGCCGCTGCACGCAGAGATTGCTCCGCCGCATCATCTAACGCACGGCTATTTTTAATCCCCTGCAAACGCAGTCCATACACCACGTTTTCATAAATCGATTTAGGAAAGGGATTCGGGCGCTGAAATACCATCCCGACTCGGCGGCGCAGCGTTGGCACATCCACATCCGGATGATAGATGTTTTTGCCATGCAATTTCACCTCACCTTCAACACGCGTTCCTTCCACCAGATCGTTCATCCGGTTAATGCAGCGCAAAAGCGTCGATTTACCACAGCCGGAGGGGCCGATAAACGCCGTAACCTGACCTTTGGGGATACGCATGGAAATATCACTCAAGGCACGACTTTGCTGGTAATACAGGCTTAAGTGCTCAATCGAAATCGCCGTCTGCTGATCGGTGAGATTATTCACGTCCAACGGCGGTACATAGTAGCCCAAAGTAGGATTGGCGGAGTACATAACTAGTCTTGCCCCAAAGTTCGGTATTTTTCGCGTAAGTTATTACGAATGCTGATCGCCGTTAAGTTGAGCGCCACAATTACAGTGACCAATAAAAATGAAGTGGCGTACACCAGTGGCCGCGCCGCTTCAATATTGTTGGTTTGAAAACCGATATCGTAAATGTGGAAACCCAAGTGCATAAATTTGCGTTCAAGATGGATGAAGGGAAATTCCCCGTCCACAGGCAAACTGGAAGCCAATTTCACCGCGCCAACCAGCATCAACGGAGCCACTTCACCGGCTGCGCGGGCGATCGCCAAAATCAATCCGGTGATGATCGCAGGGCTTGCCATCGGTAGCACAATACGCCAAATGGTTTCAAACTGGGTAGCGCCTAGTGCTAATGATCCATGACGCACCGAAATCGGGATGCGTGAAAGCCCTTCTTCCGTCGCCACAATCACCACAGGCAGCGTCAACACGGCTAGCGTCAGAGCAGACCACAGCAACCCAGGTGTCCCGAAGGTCGGAGTCGGCAAACGCTCAGCATAAAATAGGTTATCGACTGAAGCGCCTATGGTGTAAACAAAAAAGCCGAGGCCAAACACCCCATATACGATGGAGGGCACGCCCGCTAAGTTGATCACCGCCACCCGAATAATCCGCGTGAACGCGCCCTCTTGTGCGTATTCATGCAGATAGATAGCCGCAATCACGCCTAAAGGCATGACGATGATCGACATGATGATCACCAGAAACACCGTACCAAAAATGGCCGGAAACACGCCCCCTTCCGAGTTTGACTCCCGTGGTGATTCCGATAAAAAACGCCACGCTTGCTTGCCCCATTCCGCGAGTTTTTGGGCAAAATTCATATCATTAGGATACCAGAAATCCAAAATTTCACTCAGCGGGACGGAGACGGTCTCTCCTTGCATATCCACAAGATAGAGAAATTGCTTTTCTAACGGTGCACGGAGCGCATCTAACTCAGTTTGAACCTGTGCGAGCTCTTTCTCTAAACGGCTTTTGCTTAACACATACTGTTGTAAAAACTCATCACTAAGCTGGTTATTCAATTGCTTACGGCGTTTTTCCAAGCGCAACTTTTCTAGCTGGCTACTGATCACCCGCACTTGCTGTTCAACCATCGTATCCACTTGATCGCGAATGGCTTCAGCCTCTAACAATGCTTGACGCAGATGGCGCTCTAGCGGCAGATCCAGCTCGCCGGTCGTAGAATCGAAGCGAAGCGGTTTACCAAACAGTTGCCCGCCTCGGCTGCGCTCAATCACCGCCCAACCTTGGGGCGCGCCTTTAAATTCGGTTTCAAACTCAAGTAAAGCAATAAAATCAGAGCCATACAGATCTCGATTAGCGACTTTGATATTGAGCCGTGTCGCCAACCCTGCCGCTTCCACTTTTTCTGGTAGCGGTAAATTCATCTCTTTTAAATAGCTAACCGGCACACTTTCACGAGCGTACAGTTGACCCACCACGGTTTTTCCATCGGGGGTTTGCCATTGAAGCAAGGGCGCTGGCCAGAAATAGGTTAAGCCACGCCAACCAATCACCAGTAATAGGCCAAGTACCGCAATCAAGCTGACGCTGACGGCTCCTCCTGTCAGCCAGATCCACGGAGCACCGGATTTAAACCAATTCAACATATTGCTCCATCATAAAGAACGGTATTTTTCTCGTAGCCGTTGACGTACCCATTCCGCTAGGGAATTCACCGCAAACGTAAAAGTCAGCAGCAGCAGCGCGGCCAAAAATAGGATACGAAAATGGGCGCTTTGCACTTCCGATTCCGGTAGTTCTACGGCAATCGTCGCCGATAAGGTTCGCATGCCTTCAAAAATATTCCAATCCAACAACGGGGTATTGCCCGTGGCCATCAGCACTATCATGGTCTCACCAACGGCACGCCCAAGCCCCATCATGATCGCCGAAAATATCCCGGGGCTTGCCGTAAGCAGCACCACATAAATCAAGGTCTGCCATGGTGTCGCCCCTAGCGCCAAAGAGCCATCCGACAGATGTTTCGGCACTGAGAAAATCGCATCTTCCGCAATGGTAAAAATGGTTGGGATCACCGCAAACCCCATCGCAAAACCAACAACAAGCGCATTGCGCTGATCGTAACCGATACCGTGCTGCGCTAAATACACGCGCAGATCACCCGCAAACAGAGCGTTTTCCAGCTCACCACTGTAAGACAAAATCAGGGCTGATATACCAATCAACACTGGGATTAAAATCAGCGCATGCCAACCACTGGGGATACCGCGCAGCCAAGCTTTGGGTAAGCGCGACCAAATGAACCCGAGCACTATGGTTGAAGGCGGTAACAAAATCATCAGCGCCAATACCGCTGGCAAATGGCTCTCCACAAACGGCGCAAACCATAAACCCGCGAGGAAGCCGATAATCACCGTGGGTAGGGCTTCCATCAATTCAATGGTCGGTTTCACCACTCGGCGCATCGAAGGCGTCATAAAATAGGCGGTATAAATCGCGCCCAATACCGCAATCGGCATCGCAAACAACATGGCAAAGGCGGCGGCTTTTAAGGTGCCAAAAGCAATCGGCACTAAACTAAACTTAGCTTCAAAATCGTCCGTTGCTGCAGTGGATTGCCAAACGAACTCTGGTTCAGGGTAACTTTCGTACCACACTTTTTGCCACAACGCAGAAAAGGAGATTTCAGGGTTTCGGTTTTCCACCTGCGCTAACCGAATTTTCCCTTGGTCATAATTCGCCAAATAGGCTTGATTCTCTGACATCGCCACCAACTGTGGCGCTCGTTGATAAGCACGCTCAAACAGCACCAACTTTTCACTCGTGGTGTAATGGCTTTGCAAAGTGCCATTGCGATAGAAGCTGTAGAAACCTTTCGTGTTGGTGTCGGGCAACAAAAACTGCACTTCTGAGGCGAGCTTAAAATTGCGGATATGGGTTAAATGACGCTGACCATCGCGCAGCACATCAAACCATTGTGACACCAGACCATCTTCGTGCACCGCCAGTAAAGAGAATGCCCCTGATAACAAATAGAGTTGCGTGACTTGATGGCGGCTATCTCCTTCACTGAGATCGACGATTTCGCGGATCTGATAACCCTGCTTATCCAGTAATGCGACGACAAGCTCAGATCGGGTACGCAAATACAGGGTCTTACCATCTGGGGTCAGCAGTAACTGGCTGAGATCGCTGAACGGCACACTTAAACTCAGACGGCTAATCTCTTGTTGTGTCACGCGATCCAAACGCAAAATCTGGATCTGCTGCGCGTTATCATACGTGGCAAAAATAAGCTCTTCCGCAGTTAAGGCAAAAGCGAATTGTTGCAGAGGCTGCTCACTTAAGCGGAACGCTTCCGGCAAGGCTAAACGTTCCAAGCTCGGGTGAATTCACGCCCCTGCGCTGTCATTGAATGGGAGAGCTGCGGATGCACAACGGCCACTTGGTTATCCTGCCCCACCAATGCAAACCAGCCTTGAGCAGCGGGTGTTTGTGCCCACAATACAGGCGTAAAGCCTAAGGATTGGGTCTGGATAGGTTGATCGCTGGCGGATCGTAATGACCAAAACTGCCCAACGCCATCATTCGACATCAAAAACGCGTTTTCACCGTAGGCACCGATAGTCATCAGTAACGGATCTGCTGTCGAAACCGTCTTAACCGCAACATCCCCACGCCATTTTGCATCGCCAAACAGTGGCACCACAACCATGGCTAAATAGATAAAAATCAATACCAAAGCCCCCAAAACACTGACGCCACCGCAAGTCACTGCAAAACGCACCACACGGTCTTTCACTAACCGCGCGCGATCACGTTCTTTCAATGAAAATGGCTGTCTGACCATGCTTAGGATTACCTATAGTTTTGGGGAGTGTCATAATATTTCCGTTGGGTGACAATTATATTACAGCTCACAATAAATTACTGAAATCAAAACAACTCTATGACACTAAAAGCACTGCAATAAAAGTGTCACAAAAATCACTTAGTTTGCAGTTCTTTAGTGATGATAACGTCAACTCAAAACGGCATAAGGTAAAAGTATGAGTGCGGATAAGCTGTACATCGACAAGGAACTCAGTTGGCTCTCATTTAACGAACGCGTACTACAAGAAGCGGCGGACAAAACCGTTCCATTGATTGAACGGATTCGTTTTCTGGGGATCTTCTCCAATAACCTCGATGAGTTTTACAAAGTGCGTTTTGCCGATGTAAAACGGCAGATCTTAATCAATCGAGAACGGGGTGGCAGTGATACCTCTAAACACCTCCTCTCACGCATGCAAAGCAAAGCCCTCAAACTCAACCAAGACTTCGACAACCTCTACAACGAATTGATTTTAGAAATGGCCAGACGGCGCATTTTCTTGGTCAACGAAACGCAACTCGATGACATCCAACTCAAGTGGGTGAAAAAGTATTTTCACAAAGAAGTCCTGCCACATGTTACCCCTATCATGCTGCGTGATGACATTGACGTGATGCAGTTTTTAAAAGACGAGTACGCTTACATTGCGGTCGAAATGCGCAGTGGTGATGAGTTTAAATACGCGCTGATCGAGATCCCAACCGACCAACTACCTCGCTTTGTCATGCTGCCAGAGCAAAAAGGCAAACGGCGCAAAACCATTATTCTGCTCGATAACATCATTCGTCTCTGTCTGGATGAGCTTTTCTGCGGTTTTTACGAGTACGATGCGCTAAACGGTTACGCGATGAAAATGACCCGCGATGCCGAGTACGATTTGCGTCACGAAGTGGAGTACAGTTTGCTCGAGCAGATGTCAGAAGGCTTAAGCCAGCGCTTAACTGCCCTTCCAGTGCGCTTTGTGTATGAGCGCGACATGCCTGAAGCCATGCTCAAATTCTTATGCTACAAACTGAAAATCTCCCACTACGACAGCCTTCTCCCTGGCGGTCGCTACCACAATTTTAAAGACTTTATTTCTTTCCCTAATGTCGGCCGAGATTATTTAGAAAACAAACCCTTACCACCGATGACTTGTGCTGACTTTGAAGGCTATGCCAATGCTTTTGATGCGATTCGCGCACAAGATATTTTACTGCACTACCCTTATCACAGCTTTGAGCACATGACTGAGCTTGTGCGCCAAGCCTCTTTTGACCCGAAAGTCGTCAGCATCAAAATCAACATTTACCGTGTAGCCAAAGACTCCAAATTGATGAACTCGCTGGTCGATGCAGTACACAACGGCAAACGTGTGGTGGTGGTGGTTGAGCTGCAAGCTCGTTTTGATGAGGAGGCAAATATTGAGTGGTCACGCATTCTGACCGATGCGGGCGTACACGTTATTTTCGGTGTGCCGGGAATGAAGATTCACGCCAAGCTCCTGCTTATTACCCGTAAAGAAGGGGATGAATTCGTTCGTTACGCGCACATTGGTACCGGCAACTTCCACGAACGTACGGCGCGCATTTACACCGACTTTGCCTTGCTCACCGCCAACCAAGAGCTCGCCGCTGAAGTCCGTGCCGTATTTGGTTACATTGAAAACCCATTCCGCCCCGTCAAGTTTAACCACCTGATCGTATCGCCGCGTAATTCACGTACCCAAATTTATCGTTTACTGGATAGTGAAATCGCCAACGCCAAGGCGGGCAAAAAAGCCGCCATCACTCTTAAAGTGAACAATCTCGTTGATAAGGGATTGATCAATAAGCTGTATGGTGCAAGTGCCGCTGGAGTCAAAATCCGCATGATCATCCGCGGTATGTGCTCTTTAGTCCCCGGAGTGGAAGGCGTGAGTGACAATATTGAGATCATCAGTATTATTGACCGCTTCCTCGAACACCCTCGCGTGTTAGTGGTGCATAATGATGGCAATCCGCAGGTCTTTATCTCATCGGCAGACTGGATGGAGCGCAATATTGATCACCGAATTGAAGTCATGGCTCCAATTCGTGACGAACGACTCAAACAGCGTATCATTGACATCCTTAATATTCAGTTCATTGATACAGTCAAAGCGCGTCGCATCGACAAAGAGATGAGCAATCAGTACGTAGAACGTGGTAATCGCAGAAAAGTACGCTCTCAGATTGCCATTTACGACTATCTTAAGAATGTCGAGAAGCAGACTCGTAAAGCAAAAGGGCAACAAGAAACCAATGACAACAGTAGTCAGTAACGCAAGAGAAATCGCTGCCATCGATCTGGGCTCGAACAGTTTTCATATGGTGGTCGCCAAGGTGGTCGATCAAGATCTCCAATTGATTAGCCGCCATAAGCAGCGTGTTCGTCTTGCTGCGGGCTTGGATGAACAAAAAAATCTCGATGAAGAGTCGATCCAACGTGGCTTAGAGTGCTTGGCGATGTTCGCTGAACGCTTACAAGGCTTTGAGCCACGTAATGTACGCATTGCCGCAACCCACACTCTGCGCCAAGCCAAAAATGCCAACCTGTTTATTCAACGCGCTCTCGAAGTATTGCCTTTTCCGATTGAAATCATCCCCGGCTCTGAAGAAGCCCGTTTGATTTATCTGGGAGTTGCCCATACCCAACCCCAAGCAGACTCTATGCTGGTGGTAGATATTGGCGGCGGCAGCACGGAAATGATCATCGGCAAAGGCTTTGAAGCAGAGCTGCTCAACAGTAAGCAGATGGGCTGCGTCAACTTTACCGAGCGTTACTTTGCCAATGGCAAGCTGTCACGTAAAAACTTTGCCCAAGCGATTGTCGCCAGTGAGCAAAAATTAGAATCCATCGCCAGCAAATACCGTAAGAAAGGTTGGCAAATGGCGTTTGGTTCTTCCGGTACCATCAAAGCGATTCATGAAGTGTTAATTGGACAAGGCCATGAAGATGGACTCATCACCTTTGAGCGCCTGAGCAAGTTAATTGAAAAACTCTGCGAATGGGACAGCATTGATGATTTACAACTGCCCGGCTTAACCGATGATCGTAAACCCGTGTTTGCTGCGGGCGTTGCCATTCTTTCCGCGGTCTTTCATGGTTTAAACATCAAAGAGATGCATTTTTCGGATGGTGCTTTGCGCGAAGGTCTGCTGTATGAGATGGAAGATCGCTTCAAGTATTCCGATATCCGTTTACGCACGACTGAAAATCTGGCCGCCAAACATCTGGTCGATTTAGAGCATGCAGCCAAAGTCAAAGGTCACGCGCGTGAATTCTTGGCGCAAGTCGCCAATGAGTTGGGATTACCAGAAGGCAGTGAGCTGTGCGATCTGCTCGAATGGGGCGCTTTACTACATGAAGTGGGGCTGAGCATTAATTTACAAGGCTTTCATCGTCACTCCGCGTATATTTTGCGTCATAACAACATGGCAGGTTTCAACAGCGAACAACAACTCGTGCTCTCCAATTTGGCACGTTTCCAACGTAAATCGCTGAAATTGAATGAGCTGGATGACTTTAGCCTGTTTAAGAAAAAGCACATTATTGGCTTAATACGAGTCCTACGACTGGCGATTGTGGTTAATGGGCAACGCAACGACGACCCTTTACCACCATTGACCCTATCCGCCAAAGATGATGAGTGGCGATTGGAGTGTGAGCAGCCAGATTGGCTGGAAAACAATAAGTTGTTGCATGCTGACTTACAAACAGAGCAAGAATATTGGAGTGAAGTCGGCTGGCAATTGCTGTTTTAAGTCAGCCTCGTACACTGCAATTCCATGAAAGCGCCCAAATCAAGTTGGGCGCTTTCATTTCATCACTCAGTCGATGATTGGCTCAATGCCAACTTTGGCTAACTCTTGCTCTGCCACCAGCGCCGTGATCGGTAAATAACCATCTTTCGCAACTAAGGCCTGTCCCTGCCGTGAAAACATAAAGCGAATAAATTCGCGCTCAATCGGCGACAAATCTCGGTTAGGATTTTTGTTCACATACACGTACAAATAGCGCGATAACGGGTAAGCCCCCGACAAAATATTGGCTTGAGTCGGCTCAACATAGTCATTTCCCTCACGGGCAATCGGCAGCAGCTTCACCCCAGAAACACGATAACCCACCCCTGAATAACCGAGCGTATTGATTGAAGAGGCAACCGACTGCACCACCGAAGCCGAGCCCGGCTGTTCATTGACTCGGTTTTGGAAATCCCCTTGGCACAGCGCGTTTTGCTTAAAATAGCCGTAGGTACCGGATACCGAGTTGCGACCAAACAGTTGAATATTGCGCTTTGCCCAATCATAAGGCAGACCAAGCTGAGACCAAGTGACAATCGGCTGAGTGGCACCACAGCGCAATGTCGCGGAAAAAATCGCATCCAACTGCTGAAAATTCAGCCCTTTGATCGGGTTATCCCGATGTACAAAAATCCCAACCGCATCAATCGCCACACGCAATGCCGTTGGCTTGTAGCCGTGCATGGCTTCAAACGCGGCAACTTCACTGCTGCGCATTGGGCGGCTCATCGGGCCAAACTGCGCCGTGCTTTCTGATAACGCTGGCGGCGCCGTGGCCGAACCTGAGGCTTGCACTTGGGCATTCACTGCGGGGTAATAGGCTTGAAACTCCTCCACCCACAGCGTGGTCATGCCCGCCAGAGTATCCGAGCCGACGGACAACAAGCTGCCCGAAATACCGCTGACTTTTTCATAGTGTGGCAGTGCTTCATCCAACGCCCAAGCGGCGGATGAAACCAAAACCAATGAACTCAACCAACCAACGCGACTTAGCATGCGGCTCATCCTTTCGCCACCAACCGCTTAGGTAAAACAAACGAAAACTTACTGCCGACACCGACTTTACTGTAGATATCCAAATGCGTGTCATGGTGTGCAAGCGCGTGTTTCACGATCGCGAGCCCCAAACCACTACCGCCCGTATCACGAGAGCGGGCTTTATCGACGCGATAGAAACGCTCTGTTAAACGGTGTAAGTGTTGCGGCTCGATCCCCTCGCCTTTATCTTCCACTTCGAGGCAAGCGCCTTTGCCAGTGCGATACCAACGCACATCAATTTGCGCGCCTGGCGGGGTATATTTAACCGCGTTATACACCAGATTCGAAATCGCGCTACGCAGCTGATCTTCATCCGCCAGCACCTTAAGGCTCTTATCCACCTCAAAATGCAGCTTATGCTGCGCCTCACCACTGAGGCTCACTGCTTCTTTTTCTAACACTTCTAACATGGCTGGCACATCGACGACTTGATCGAGTTCGACCATCGGCGATGCTTCAATTTTTGAAAGCGTCAGCAGTTGGTTCACCAAGCTATTCATCCGGTTGAGCTGCTCGGTCATCACACCATGGGCTTTACTCCACATCGGGCCCGCGAGCACATCCGGATCTTCGGTCATTTCCAGATAGCCTTGCAACACCGTCATCGGTGTACGCAGTTCATGGGAAACGTTAGCAAAGAAATTACGGCGCATGCCTTCGAGCTGTTTAAGCTGAGTGACATCACGCACCACCATCAGGTGTTCACCTTCGGTGTACGGCACTATCCGCAGTTCCAGCATGCGATCACTATTGAGCGGCGAACGCATTTCGAGCGGATCGGTAAAATCATCTTTCTTGAGGTATTTGATAAAGTCCGGCGTACGCAGCAGGTTCGATATCGGCTGCCCGGCATCGTCAGGCCAACGAAAACCCAGCAAATGCTGCGCAAGGCGGTTACACCAGACGATGTTGCCTTCGCTGCGAAACACCACCACCGCATCGGGAAGCGATTCCGCACCATTACGGAAACGGCGAATAAGGTTAGTCAGCTCTTTGCGTTTTTTACGATGGCGCTGCTGCAAGCGATAAATGCCATTGAACAGCGACTCCCAATTCCCGGTTCCAGAAGGTGGGGTGAGACGTTTTTCATCCCACAACCAAGCTGAAAGGCGAATTTGATGATTCAAATGCCAGAAAAGCTGCAAAGCCGTGGCTGCCAACAGCAGCCACGGCATGCTTCCGAAAATCCATCCCACCACAATCCATGGCAAGTAAAAAAAAGCCAGCTCCCAAGCCAGCTTTTTCCATGTTAAACGTTCAACCATACTGATTTGTTCTACACCCTCTTAGGCTTTGGTTGAAAAACGATACCCCGCGCCACGCACCGTCTGGATCAGCTTATCATGTCCAGCGTCTTCTAAGGCTTTACGTAGACGACGAATGTGAACGTCTACCGTGCGATCTTCCACATACACGTTGGTGCCCCAAACATTATTCAGTAACTGTTCACGGCTATACACACGCTCTTGGTGTGTCATAAAGAAGTGTAACATCTTGAACTCAGTCGGTCCCATATCCAACGGCTGATCGTTAGCGGTCACACGGTGTGAGACCGGATCTAACTTCAAACCTTGAACGTCAATCACATCCTCCAACGCCGTCGGAGTGACACGGCGGATCACCGCTTTTAAACGAGCAACCAACTCTTTAGGCGAAAACGGTTTGGTAATGTAATCATCCGCGCCCACTTCTAAGCCGCGAACTTTATCTTCTTCTTCACCACGGGCAGTGAGCATCACCACAGGAATGTTGCGCGTCATCTCTTCGCGCTTCATATGCTTGATGAGGTTGATGCCACTCCCACCAGGCAACATCCAGTCAAGCAGGACGAGATCAGGAAAAGGCTCAGCCAGCTTACTCATCGCCGAATCATAATCTTCAGCCTCAACCGCCTGATAGCCCTTTTGTTCAAGCACGAAACACAACATTTCACGAATCGGTGCTTCGTCTTCAACAACCAGAATCCTTCTAGACATAATTGATTAACCTTTGTTTTTCACCAACGCCATGCATTATGGGAAATGTTTATGACACTTTTGTGACCTTTGCAAACAAATTTTCATATAAGGTTCAGGCGAAATTCATATATCCAAACCTCTTAAGCAAAGCAAAGTAACAACTGGAAGATGTGCCTCTTTTTTGCATTCGGGTTAAGACTTTCTCAGCATCTTCCCCTATCATGTCTGGCTTTCTAACCAAGGGAAAACAACAATGTGGTTTAAAAACTGTATGGTGTATCGCGTTAATCGCGAGGTTAACTTCAATGCCGATCAGCTGGAAAAGCAGTTGGCCGAATTTCGTTTTACGCCTTGCGGCAGTCAGGATAAACAGAAGTTTGGTTGGGTTTCCGCGCTAGGTAAACACGGCGACATGATGACCCACGTCAGTGAAAACCGCATTTTAGTCTGCGCGAAACGTGAAGAAAAAATGCTCCCCGCTTCGGTGATCAAAGATTCGCTCAATGCCAAAGTCGAAGCGATGGAAGCCGAAGAAGGCCGCCCACTGAAGAAAAAAGAAAAAGACGCGCTGAAAGAAGACATCGTCATTGATTTACTGCCACGTGCCTTCAGCAAAAGCCAACTCACGTTTGTGCTGATCATGCCAACCGAAGGCTTAATTCTAGTGGATGCTGGCAGCTACAAAAAAGCCGAAGATGTGCTCGCACTACTGCGTAAAACCATGGGTAGCTTGCCAGTGGTGCCTGCTATTCCTGAAATAGCGGTCGAAACGACGCTGACGCAATGGGTGAAAGATGGCAATCTGCCCCAAGGCTTTAGCCTGATGGAAGAAGCGGAGCTCAAATCGTTACTCGATGATGGCGCCAC